>CANGNF010000009.1 GCA_947455205.1 Acetobacteraceae bacterium
AACCGGGGCGGGCGCTGGTGCGGCCGCCGGCGCGGCAGCCGGGGCCGGCGCGGCCGCGGGCTTCGGCGCTGCCGGTGCCGCGGCGCCGCTCGGCACCGCCTCCCCGGCTTCCACCAGCACCGCGATGGGCTGGTTGACCTGCACGCCCGCGGTGCCGTCGGCGACCAGGATCTTGCCCAGCACGCCCTCGTCCACCGCCTCCACTTCCATGGTCGCCTTGTCGGTCTCGATCTCGGCGATGATGTCGCCGGCCTTGACCAGGTCACCTTCCTTCTTCAGCCAGCGCGCCAGCGTGCCCTCCGTCATGGTCGGGCTGAGCGCGGGCATCAGGATGTTCGTGGCCATGGTGCGCGCCCCCCTACTTGTACGTCACGCGTTTCGCGGCTTCGACAATCTCCGGCACCGTCGGCAGCGCCAGCTTTTCCAGGTTGGCGGCGTAGGGCATCGGGATGTCCTTGCCGCACACCCGCACCGGCGGCGCGTCCAGCCAGTCCCAGGCGGCCTCGGTCACCTGCATCGCCACTTCCGTGCCGATATTGGCGTAGGGCCAGCCTTCCTCCACCGTCACCAGGCGGTTGGTCTTCTTCACGCTGGCGGCGATGGTCTCCACATCCAACGGACGGATGCTGCGCAGGTTGATGACCTCCGCCTCGATCCCCTGCTTCGCCAGTTCCTCGGCGGCACTGATGGCCCAGGACACTGCGATGGAATAGGCGACGATGGTGACGTCCTTGCCGACGCGCTCAACCTTCGCCTTGCCGATGGGAAGGATGAAATCCTCATCGACCGGGCAGTCGAAGGTCTGGCCGTAGAGGATCTCGTTCTCCAGCACGATCACCGGGTTGGGGTCGCGGATCGCGGCGCGCAGCAGGCCCTTGGCGTCGGCGGCGCTCCACGGCGCCACCACCTTCAGCCCCGGCACGTGCGCGTACCAGCTGGCGTAGCACTGGCTGTGCTGCGCGGCCACGCGGCTGGCGGCGCCGTTGGGGCCGCGGAACACGATGGGGCAGCCCAACTGGCCGCCGCTCATGTACAGCGTCTTCGCCGCGCTGTTGATGATGTGGTCAATGGCCTGCATCGAGAAGTTGAAGGTCATGAACTCGACGATCGGCTTCAGCCCGGTCATCGCCGCGCCCACCGCCATGCCGGTGAAGCCATGTTCGGTGATCGGCGTGTCGATCACGCGCTTGGCGCCGAACTCGTCCAGCAGGCCCTGGCTGATCTTGTAGGCGCCCTGGTACTGGGCGACTTCCTCGCCCATCAGGAACACGTCGGCGTCGCGGCGCATCTCCAGCGCCATGGCGTCGCGCAAAGCTTCGCGCACCGTGGTCGGCTTGGTGGCGCCCCAGTCCTTTTCCGGCGCGGCGGCGACGGGGGCGGGCGCCATCGGCGCGGCAGCGGCGGCGGGCGCCGGCGCGGGTTCCGCCTTGGCGGCCGGGGCGGGCGCCGCGGCCGGTGCCGGCGCGGCCTCGCCAGCGCCGCCGTTCAGCTCGGCAATCGGGCTGTTGACGGCCACGCCCTCGGTGCCTTCGGGCACGATGATGCGGGTCAGCGTGCCCTCATCCACCGCTTCCACTTCCATCGTGGCCTTGTCGGTCTCGATCTCGGCGAGGACATCGCCGGACTTCACCGCATCGCCTTCCTTCTTCAGCCAGCGCGCCAGCTTGCCCTCGGTCATCGTCGGGCTCAGTGCCGGCATCAGGATCGCGGTCGCCATGCTACTTCGCCTCCACCAGCACGTCGGTCCACAACTCGGCCTCGTTCGGCTCCGGGCTGGCCTGGGCGAAGTCCGCCGCGTCCTGCACGATGACCTTCACCTCGTCGTCGATCTTCTTCAGTTCCGCCTCGCTCACCGAAAGCTCCAGCAGCACATTGCGCGCGGTCTCGATGCAGTCATGCTGCTCGCGCATCTTCTGCACTTCCTCGCGCGTGCGGTACTTCGCGGGGTCGGACATGGAATGGCCGCGATAGCGGTAGGTCTTCATCTCCAGCAGGTACGGCCCGCGGCCGTCGCGGCAGTGCTGCGCGGCGCGCTCGCCGGCTTCCTTCACCGCGGAGACGCTCATGCCGTCCACCTGCTCCCCCGGGATGCCCCAGGGCGAGGCGTTCTTCGACAGGTCCTTGGAGGCGCTGGCGCGCTCGACCGAGGTGCCCATGCCGTACTTGTTGTTCTCGATCACGAAGATCACCGGCAGCTTCAGCAGCGCCGCCAAGTTGAAGCTCTCGAAGCACTGGCCCTGGTTGCTGGCACCCTCGCCGAAATAGGCCACCGCGACGCCCTTGTTGCCGCGATACCAGTTGGCGAAGCCGAGGCCCGCACCGATGGAGACCTGGGCGCCGACGATGCCGTGGCCGCCGTAGAAGCCCTTCTCGCGGCTGAACATGTGCATGCTGCCGCCCTTGCCGCGGCTGTAGCCGCCCTCGCGGCCGGTCAGCTCCGCCATCACGCCGCGGGCTTCCATGCCGGTGGCCAGCATATGGCCGTGGTCGCGGTAGCTGGTGACCACCTGGTCACCCTTCTCCAGGCACATCTGCATGCCCACCACGACAGCTTCCTGGCCGATGTACAGGTGGCAGAAGCCGCCGATCAGACCCATGCCGTAGAGCTGGCCGGCCTTTTCCTCAAAGCGGCGGATCAGCAGCATGTCGCGGTAGGCCTGCTGCCATTGCTCCTTGGACAGCACCGGCTCCCTGTTGGAGCCCTTGCCCCGACGCTTGGTGGTGGCGCTCTCGGCTGCCTGGACCATGCGGTCCCTCCCCTGTGCGGTCTGCGGTCGTCATCACGACTTAAGGTCGAGTTTGCGGAGGCGCAAGCGTGCCGGCAACGGAAAAAAGCCTGTTTGTGCAATGCGGTAGAGAGATTAACCATGATTTGGTTAACGCCCCTGGGCGGCGAAATCCAGCCCTCGCAACACCGCTATAGGCGGTGGCCGCCCGGCGCAATATTCGTAAAGCGGGCCCGTCGCCGGGCGCAGCAAAGCGCCAGGAACGGTCCCGCCGAAAAATTTCAGTCAGCCCGAGGGCTATTGCAGGTGCTGGCCCGGTGGGTAGGGAATCACCAACTCATCGCGGCCGAACTGGTTCAGCAGCTTCCGCGCGCGCTCGTCCAGCAGGTCCAGGTCCAGGGTCTCGCCGCGCAGGCTGTTGACCCGGTTCTCCAGCTGCTGGCGCTCCCCGTCCAGCCTGGCCAGGCGCAGCCGCGCATCGGCGATCTCCCGCCGCTTGGCCTCGGCCGCCAGGGTGCCGCGCTCACCATGCACGGTGTTCCACCAGATGGCGCCGCACAGCCCGATCGCGAAGCAGGGCGGCACCACGGCCATCGCCGCGCGCCCTGTCCAACGACCGATCCTGCCGACTACCGGATGCATGCGAAAAATGTGACTTCCTGGAGGCAACCGCCCGCCAAGGAATCAGCATCGCGGCCGATTGGCAAGCGGCGATGACGTGAAAGCCACCAAATTCAACGAGTCGCTCACCAGTGGTTTACCGACGGCACGGATTTCCGCGCCGCCGGTAAATGGTGGCTCAGCGCTTGAGGATGGCGCGGCCGGCGTAGTGCGCGGCCGGGCCCAGGTTCTGCTCAATGCGGATCAGCTGGTTGTACTTGGCCAGGCGGTCGGAGCGGCTGAGCGAGCCGGTCTTGATCTGGCCGCAGTTGGTGGCCACCGCCAGGTCGGCGATGGTGCTGTCCTCGGTCTCGCCCGAGCGGTGCGACATCACCGCCGTGTAGCCGGCGCGGTGGGCGGTCTCCACGGCTTCCAGCGTCTCCGTCAGGGTGCCGATCTGGTTGACCTTCACCAGGATGCTGTTGGCGGTCTGCGCGGCGATGCCGCGGCGCAGGCGCTCCGGGTTGGTCACGAACAGGTCGTCGCCGACCAGCTGCACCTTGCCGCCCAGCCGGTCGGTCAGCAGCTTCCAGCCGGCCCAGTCGTCTTCCGACATGCCGTCCTCGATGCTGATGATCGGCCACTTGGCGCAGAGCGCCGCCAGGTAGTCCACCATGCCGGCGGCGTCGAAGGACTTGCCCTCGCCGTCCAGCTTGTAGACGCCGTCGTGGAAGAACTCGGTGCTGGCGCAGTCGAGGGCGAACATGATGTCCTCGCCCACCTTGTGGCCGGCGGCCTCGCAGGCCTTGGCGATGAAGCCCAGGGCCTCGTCGGCGCTGCCGATGTTGGGGGCGAAGCCGCCCTCGTCGCCCACATTGGTGTTGTGGTGGGCGTCGTGCAGCGCCTTCTTCAGGCTGGCGAAGCATTCGGCGCCGATCCGCGCGGCATCGGCCGAGGTGCCGGCATTCACCGGCATGATCATGAACTCCTGGATGTCGATGGGATTGTCGGCATGCTTGCCGCCATTGATGATGTTCATCATCGGCACCGGCAGGGTGCGGGCGAAGGCGCCGCCGACATAGCGGTACAGCGGCAGGCCATGATCCTCGGCCGCCGCCTTGGCCACCGCGAGCGAGACCGCCAGGATGGCGTTGGCACCGAGCCGCGCCTTGTTGGGCGTGCCGTCCAGCTCGATCATCATCTCATCGATCTTGACCTGCTCGGTCGGGTCCATGCCGCCGATGGCGTCGAAGATCTCGCCCTCGACGCTGGCCACGGCCTTCAGCACGCCCTTGCCGCCGTAGCGGGACTTGTCGCCGTCGCGCAGCTCGCTGGCCTCATGCGCGCCGGTGGAGGCGCCGGAGGGGACGGCGGCGCGGCCGACGGCGCCGCTGTCGAGGATCACCTCGGCCTCGACGGTCGGGTTGCCGCGGCTGTCCAGGATTTCCCGGGCGATGATGTCGGCGATGGAAGCCATGCTGCGTGTTCTCCGGCGAGGGCGTTGTGCCGCGCGCATAGGCCGCCCCGGCCGCCTCCGCAAGGGGCAGCCGGGACGCATTCGGTTCAGCCTGAAGCCAGGGCGAGCGGCCGACGAGCGGCCGCCGCGGCTACTGCCCGGCGCGGCGGCTCTGTTCGCCCAGCGCCGTCAGCCGGTCCACCGCGGCCTCGAAGCCCGCCACCTTGGCGTCGGCATCGGCGGCACCCTCGTCCAGCGCGTCATGCGCCTGCGACAGGGAGCCGAGCAGCGAGTGCACCTGGGCCAGCGTGCCCTGGGCCGGGTCGCCCTCGCGCAGTTCGGCAACCGTGCGGAAGATCGCGTAGCGGTCGGCCGGGCCGGCGGTGCGGTCCGCCCGTACGGCGGCCAGGAAGCGGCCATGCGCCGCATCCAGCGCCAGGCGGCGGCCGCGCAGCACGGCGCGCGCGCCGCTTTCGGTGTTGCCGCCGATCACGCCCTGCAGCAACGCCACCAGGGCCTTCACCTGCGGCTCCGCCTGGCTGACCACCTGGGCCAGGGAGGGGCGGCTGCCGTGGTTCTTGGTCAGCTGCTCCGGCAGGTCCGCCAGGCTGGCAATGGCGGCCAGGCCGGCGGTGCGGACCGCGGGGGCCACGCTGACGCGGGCGGTGCTGGCCAACTCGTCCAGCGCTTTGCCGGCGGCGGCGGCCAACTCGGTGCCGGGCGGGCTCGGCTTGGCCTGGATCGCCTGGCCGGCGGCGGCCTGAGCCAGGATATGGCCGTAGTCACCCAGGGCGGTGAAGGCCGGCGCCAGCACGCGGCCGGTGATCTCGGCGACGCCGCCGCTGCCGGGCAGCAGCTGGGGCGTGGTGTTGCTGCCGACGGCATAGCCGATCGCGCTGTCTTCCCGCGCCGCCAGCCGCTCGAAGGCACTCATCCGGCCGATCGCCGTCTCCATGGCGTGGTCGGAGGCCTCGACGCTGCCGGCGAAACGCCCGGCAGGGCTCTGGGAAGCGCGCTCGCGGCTGGGTTCGCGCTCCATCTGGGCGCAGCCGGCGGCCAGCAGCAGGGGCAGGCTCAACAAGGCATAACGGCGCGACATGCGTAATTTCCTCCGCTTCAGTCAATTCGCCTGGGACGGACCCGCCCGAAGCCCCGATGGGGGCTTCCGCGACGCGCGCCCGGTGAAGGTAGTGCGCCGCACCTGGGGGGCGCCGTCAAGCAGAGGTTGAACAGCACCGTTCCGGGGCCGGCTACGGCGCGGCTAGACCAGCCGCGCCTGACGTACCGCCGCGCCGACGAAACCGGCGAACAGCGGGTGCGGTGCGAAGGGCTTGCTCTTCAACTCCGGATGGAACTGTACGCCGATGAACCAGGGATGGTCCGGATACTCGACGATCTCCGGCAATTCGCCATCCGGCGACATGCCGCTGAACCGCAGCCCGGCGGCTTCCAGCCGTTCCCGGTAGTTGACGTTCACCTCGTAGCGGTGGCGGTGGCGTTCCTCGATATCGGCCTGGCCGTATACCGCGCGCACCAGGCTATCCTCGGCCAGGTGGGCCGCATAGGCGCCCAGCCGCATGGTGCCGCCCAGGTCGCCGCTGGCATTGCGCCGCTCCACCTGGTTGCCGCGCAGCCATTCGGTCAGCAGCCCCACCACCGGGTCGGCGCAGGGGCCGAACTCGGTGCTGCTGGCGCCCTTGAGGCCGACCAGGTTCCGCGCCGCCTCGATGACCGCCATCTGCATGCCGAAGCAGATGCCGAAGAACGGCACCTTGCGTTCGCGGGCGAAGCGCACCGCCTCGATCTTGCCGCCGGTGCCGCGTTCGCCGAAGCCGCCGGGCACCAGGATGCCGTGGACGCCTTCCAGCCGCGCCACCGCCTCGCCCTCGCCGGCCTCGAACACCTCCGAGTCGACCCAGTCCAGCTTGACCTTGACGTTGTGGGCGAAGCCGCCATGCGCCAGGGCCTCGCCGAGCGACTTATAGGCGTCCAGCAGGCCGGTATACTTGCCCACGACGGCGACGGTGACCTCGCCCTCCGGGTTTTTGATGGAGCTGACCACCCGTTCCCAGCGGCGCATGTCGGGCTCGCCATAGAAGGACAGGTTGAAGTGCCGCAGCACTTCGCGGTCCAGCCCTTCATTGTGGTAGTTCAGCGGCACCTCGTAGATCGTGCTGCAATCCAGCGCGGGAATGACGCTTTCCGGCCGCACGTTGCAGAACAGCGCGATCTTCTTGCGCTCATTCTCCGGAATCGGCCGGTCGCAGCGGCACAGCAGGATCTGCGGCTGGATGCCGACGCCGAGCAATTCCTTGACGGAATGCTGGGTCGGCTTGGTCTTCAGCTCCCCGGCCGCGGGAATGTAGGGCACCAGGGTCAGGTGCATGAACAGGCTGCGGGTCGGCCCCAGCTCGTTTGCCAACTGGCGGATCGCTTCCAGGAAGGGCAGCGATTCGATGTCGCCGACGGTGCCGCCGATCTCCACCAGGACGAAGTCCAGGCTGTCGGTATCCGCCTGGATGCCTTCCTTGATCTTGTCGGTGATGTGCGGAATCACCTGCACGGTGCCGCCCAGGTAGTCGCCACGCCGTTCGGCGGCGATCACCTCGGCGTAGATCCGCCCGGTGGTCCAATTGTCGGCCTTCGAGGCGTGAACCCCGGTGAACCGCTCATAGTGGCCAAGGTCGAGGTCGGTTTCCGCCCCGTCATCGGTCACGAAGACCTCGCCGTGCTGAAGCGGGGACATCGTCCCCGGATCGACGTTGAGGTAGGGGTCCAGCTTGCGAAGCCTCACCTTGTAGCCACGGGCCTGCAACGTCGCCGCGAGCGACGCAGCTGCAATGCCCTTGCCGAGGGAGGAGACCACGCCGCCGGTGATGAATACGAACCGCGCCATGGGCGCCCCTCATAACGTGCGCGGCAGGCCAAGGCTACCCACGCGTTGCGCGGGGCCGGCATGCGGCTGGATTGCTGGGGATATTGCGTTGCATGGCGGCCGACTCGGCGGCGCGCCAGGGAAAAATCCGTACGGGCGGGTGGCCGGCGCCGGGTGGCGCCGGTCCCGGCTCAGTTGGTCGGCACGGCCGGCGCGGCCGGCAGCGCCGGGGCGGCCGGGGTGGTGCTGGCCGGCGCATCCAGGATGCTGGTGGGCAGCGCCGTGCCGCGGTTCATGATGGCCAGGGTCAGGGACAGCGCGAAGAAGGCGGTGCCGAGGATGGCCGTGGTCCGCGTCAACAGGTTGGCGGTGCCCCGCCCGGACATGAAGCTGCCCATGCCCTGGGAGGAGCCGATACCCAGCCCGCCGCCCTCGCTGCGCTGCAGCAGGACGACGCCGATCAGCGCCAGGGTGACGAACAGGTGCAGGACGAGCAGGACGGTGGCCATGGGAACCCCTGGGGAAGGCGGGCTTTTAGCCCTACCCCGCCGCCTTCGCAACGCCCAGGAAATCCGCCGCCACCAGCGCGGCGCCGCCGATCAGCCCGCCATCCACATTGGCCAGGGCCAGGATCGCCTGTGCGTTGCTGGGCTTCATGCTGCCGCCGTACAGCAGCCGGGTGGTGCCACCAACCTGGGCGCGCATCGCGGCATGCACGGCGGCGATGTCGTCCTCGCTGGGCACCTTGCCGGTGCCGATGGCCCAGACCGGCTCATAGGCCACCACGCCACCGGCGGCGACGAAGCCGTCCGGCAGGCTGCCGGCGATCTGGCCGTGCACCACCTCAAGCGCCTGGCCGGCCTCGCGCTGGGACAGGGTCTCGCCGACGCAGACAATGGGGATCAGCCCGGCGGCGATGGCGGCGGTGGCCTTGGCCTTCACCATGGCATCGGTCTCGCCATGGTCGGCGCGGCGCTCGGAATGGCCCAGGATGACGTAGCTGGCGCCGCAATCCTTCAGCATGGTGGCGGCCACGTCGCCGGTATGGGCGCCCTTCACCTGAGCGTGGCAGTCCTGCGCGCCAACGGCCACCACGCTGCCGGCCAGCAGCCCGGCCAGGCCGGCAATGTAGGGAAAGGGCGGGCAGACCAGCAGGTCCGCCTGCACGCTGCCGGCACCGGCCACCACCGCCTTGGCCAGGTCAACCGCCTCGCGCACCAGGGTGTTCATCTTCCAGTTGCCGGCGATAAGCGGCTTGATCCCGGGGGTCATGCGTCCGTCTCCCTTGCGTCGTCCCTCCGGTAATCAACGCGCCAATGTTTGGCAACCGGCCGCCGCTCCGCTATGGGCATGGCAACTCAACCCGCCGGGTCCCGCATGCTCACTGCCCTCCGTCGCCTTGCCGCCACCTGGGTCGCCAAGGCCCTCTTCGTCCTGCTGGTGCTGTCCTTCGGCATCTGGGGCGTCGGTGACATGGTCCGCAACCTCAACCGCGACACCGCCGTGGCCAAGGTTGGCGGGCGCGAGGTGGACATGGAGGAAGCCCAGCTGTCCATCCGGCGGGAGTTGCAGCGCATCCAGCGCCAGGCCGGCCCGCAGTTCGAGGCCGACCCCCGGGTGCGCCGCATGGTGGCCGAGCAGGCGGTGGAAGCGCTGGTCAACGACCGCGTCATCCGGATCGAGCAGGAGCGCCTGCGGATCGCCGTGCCGGATTCCGCTGTGCGCGAATTCGTCCGCGCCATCCCGGCCTTCCGCGGCGGCGATGGCAGCTTCAGCCGGCCGATGATGGAAAGCTTCCTGCGCGGCAGCGAACTGGGGGAGCAGCAGTTCATCGGCCTGGTCCGCGCCGACCTGGCCCGCCAGCAGCTGGCCCAGAGCGTCCGCGCCGGCGCCACCCCGCCCGACCTGCTGACCGAGCGGCTGTACCGCTGGGTGGGCGAGCAGCGCGCGGCGCAGCTGGTGGCGCTGCCGCTGGCCCAGGCCGCCGCGCCGGCCGCGCCGACCGAGGAAGCGCTGCGCCGCTACCACGAGAACAACCCCGACCGCTTCTCAACCCCGGAATACCGCGAGGCCACGGTGGCGGTGCTGACCGCCGCCATCATCCAGCGCGACATCCAGGTCTCGGAGGAAGAGATCACCCAGGCCTATGAGCAGCGCCGCAGCCAGTACGAGACGCCGGAAAAGCGCGTGCTGGAGCAGGTGCTGGTGCAGGACGAGGACAAGGCCAAGGAGATCGCCGCCGCCTGGCGCGCGCCCGGCGCCACCTTCGCCACCATCACCGCCCAGGCCGAGGCTGCCGAGGGCCAGGCGCTGGAGCTGGGCGCGATCGACCGCGCCGGCCTGCCCTTCCCGGCCCTGGCGGAAGCCGCCTTCGCCACCCCGGCGGGCGGCGTGACCGCGCCGGTGCAGACCGATTTCGGCTGGCACGTGCTGCGCGTGGCCAGCGTGGAGGCGCCGACCAACCGCCCGCTGGCGGCGGTGCATGACGAGCTGCGCCAGGACCTGGCCAGCGAGAAGGCCGCCGACCTTGCCTTCGAGCGCGCCAACAAGGTGGAGGACGCGCTGGCCGGCGGCGACAGCCTGGCCGACGTGGCGCAGCGCTTCAGCCTGGGCATCGCCACCATCCGCAGCGACAGCACCGGCCATGCCGAGGACGGCAAGGTGGTGGAGTTGCCGGTGGTGGAAGCGGCGCGCGAGGCGCTGCTGCGCGCGGTCTTCGCGGCCGAGCGCAACGTGCCGCCGCGGCTGGCGGAGACCCAGGATGTCGGCTTCCTGGCGGTGCAGGTCACCGATATCGCCACCCCGGCGCTGAAGCCGTTCGAGGTGGTGCGCGACGACGTGCTGGCGGCCTGGACCGCCGATGCCCGCCGCCGGGCGCAGGAGGAGCGGGCCGCCGCGCTGCTGGCGGCCGTGAAGGGTGGCCAGAAGCTGACCGAGGCCGCCGCCGCCGCGGGCCTGGGCGCGCGCGAGGTGGGTGGCGTGGTGCGCCAGGACCAGCCGCTGGAGACCATTCCGCCGGAGCTGCGGGCGCCGCTGTTCGACCTGCCGCTGAACGACGCCACCATGGTGGAGACGCGCGACGGCTTCGTCGTGGCCCAGGTGACCGAGATCACCGCGCCGGACCCTGCCGCCGACCCCGCCGCGCTGGCGCGGGTGAAGGCCGAGACCGAACAGAGCATCGCGCAGGATCTGGAAGCGGCCTATATGAGCGCGCTGCGCGGTCGCGCCGGCGTGCGGATCAACCAGCGCCTGCTGGACCAGCTGGCGCAGCCCTGAGGCGCCCGGCCCGCGGGCCGCCCCACGCCCTTACCGGCCAGCCATGACGGCTGGCCCCGATGGAGACCAGGCCTTCCCATGCCGCACACCGATTTCGCCAGCTTCAGCGCCGCTCTCGCCTCGGGCCAGGGCCAGGTGCTGTGGCGGGAGCGCGTGGCGGACCTGGATACGCCGGTCGGCGCCTTCCTGAAGCTGGCGCATGGCCTGCCCAACAGCTTCCTGTTCGAGAGCGTGGAGGGCGGCGCCGCGCGGGGCCGCTATTCCGCCATTGCCTGGGCGCCCGACCTGGTGTGGCGCTGCCGTGAGGGCGCCGCCGAGCTGAACCGCCAGGCGCTGGGCGCGCCGCATGCCTTCGTGGCCGAGGCCGCCGCGCCGATGGCGTCCCTGCGCACGCTGATCGCGGAATGCCAGATGCCGCTGCCGGCGGGGTTGCCGCCGATCGCGGCCGGGCTGTTCGGCTACCTGGGCTACGACATGGTCCGGCATATCGAGACGCTACCGGACGGCAACCCGGATGTGCTGGGCATTCCCGAAGCCGTGCTGGCGCGGCCGACCATGATCGCGGTGTTCGACCATGTGCGGGACACGCTGACGCTGTGTGCCCCGGTGTGGTCCGGGGAGCCGCAAGCGGCGTGGGACAGCGCCATGGCCCGGCTGGACGAGGCCGAGGCCGCGCTGGACCGGCCGCTGCCGCGCCCGGCCGCCCCGGTTTCCCTGCCCCCGGCGCCGGCGCCGGTCTCCAACTTCACCAAGGACGGCTTTTTGGCGGTGGTGGAGAAGGCCAAGGAATACATCCGCGCCGGCGATGCCTTTCAGATCGTGCCGTCGCAGCGCTTCTCGGCGCCCTTCGCGCTGCCGCCCTTCTCGCTGTACCGGGCGCTGCGGCGGATCAACCCGGCGCCGTTCCTGTTCTTCTGCGACTTCGGCGGCTTCGCGGCGGTCGGTGCCTCGCCCGAGATCCTGGTGCGGCTGCGCAACCAGGAGGTCACGGTGCGCCCGCTGGCCGGCACCCGGCCGCGCGGCACCACGCCGGAGCACGACAAGGCGCTGGAGGCCGAACTGCTGGCCGACCCGAAGGAGCGCGCCGAGCACCTGATGCTGCTGGACCTCGGCCGCAACGACATCGGCATGGTCGCCGAGATCGGCAGCGTGCGCGTGGCCGAGAGCTTCGGCATCGAGCGCTATTCGCAGGTGATGCACATCGTCAGCGAGGTGCGCGGGCGGCTGCGCGCCGGGTTGACGGCGCTGGACGCGCTGGCCGGCGGCTTCCCGGCGGGCACGCTGAGCGGCGCGCCGAAGATCCGGGCGATGGAGATCATCGACGAGTTGGAGCCTTCCCGGCGCGGGCTGTACGCGGGCGGCGTGGGCTATTTCGGCGCCGATGGCGGCATGGATACCTGCATCGCGCTGCGTACCGCGCTGGTGAAGGACGGCACCATGTACGTGCAGGCTGGCTGCGGCGTGGTGGCGGACAGCAACCCGGTGGCCGAGGAAGAGGAGTGCCACCAGAAGGCGCGCGCCCTGTTCCGCGCCGCCGAGGAAGCGGTGCGCTTCGCGGCCGGCAAGCGGTAACGTGTGACCACGGGCGGCGCGTGCCAGCCGCCCGTTCACAAGGCCAGCGCCGCGCCGCTCAGAAGGTCATCGCCAGGCCGAGCGAGCCATAGGCGTGCCAGGAATTGCCGGCCTGGCCGCTGTCGGTCGGCAGGATCAGGCCGATATTGGCAATCGCCTCCAGGTTGGTCGCCAGCTTCACCGAGGCGCCGAAGGTCACGTCGGCCCATTGCCGCTCCGGCACCGGCACGCCGCGCACGCTGAAGGCGTTGAGGTCAACGAACCGGCCGCTGATGGTGGCGCCGTTCAGGCCGACCACCCGGCTGGCGTAGCTGGCGCTGGCCCAGGCGCGGCCCCAGTCGAAGCGATGCTCGGCCTCCACCCCCGCCGCCAGCACCACGCCGGTATAGCTCTGCCCGCCGAACACCGCCGGGAAGGGGTTGCCGGCATAGCTCTCGGCATAGCCGCGGAAGCGGGCGACCTGCCAGTTCAGCTGGCCGAAGGGCGAGATGGTGGTCGCGGCATCCAGCGGCAGGCCCCAGGCGGCGCGGAAGGCAGCGCCGATGGTGTTGCCGGTGGTGCGGCCGGTGCCATCCGCGGTGCCGCTGCCATTGACGTAGCGGCGGCGCAGCTTGGCGCCCATTTCCTCATAGTTGACGGTGGCGGCCAGGCGGGGCCCCTGGTCGGCCTCCCCCACCAGGGCGAACAAGTGGCCGCCGGTGCCCCAGATCAACCCGCGTGAGGTCGGCCGCGCCACCTGGTCCTGCTCCCAGTCCTGGCTGACCGCCATGCCCAGGCGCAGCCATCCGGTCGCCTGGCCGATCAGCCCGACGCTGCCGCTGACCAGGCCGCCGGCGCGCGACGGCGGGTCCCACCCCGCGCCATGGGTGGCGATGTAGCCGGTGATGGCGCCCACCGGCAGGTTGGAGCCGTAGCGCAGCGCGGCCAGCAGCAGCTCCCGCTGGTTGGACCAGGTGATGCGTTCCGACATGGTGCTGGCGGCGGGCATGGTGGCGACCGAGACGAGCAGCGCGCCGGGGGTGGTCAGGCCGCTCGGCGGCGCATCGGCGGCGGTGCTGAGGCGGGCCAGCCAGGCCTGGGTCAGCCCGCCGATGGTGCCGTAGCCGGTGATCAGCTGGGTGCCGGCGCTGGGCACGGCGATGCCGGTGGCGGCATTCAGCACCCAGCCGGTGGTGGCGACGCCGGCCGCCGTCAGCAGGCCGCTGATGGTGGCGATGCCGCTGCTGTCCCAGCGCACCGCCTGGCCGGTGGCGGTGCTGTCCATGGCGGTGCCGACCACCACGCTGCCATCGGGTGACAGCGCATAGGCCAGCGAGATGACCGGCGGCAGGCTGAGGAAGGACAGCAGGAGGTTGCCGCCATAGGGGCCGGAGAAGCCGGTAGGGCTGTCCGGCCGCAGGCCGGTAGGGAAGCCGCCGGGCCAGATGGCGCTGGCAGCCGCCGCAACGCCGCCGGGCAGGCCGGGCAGCCCAACCATACCGCCGCCCGCGGTCCAGCGGAAGGCCTGCAGCTCGCCGGCGGCATTGCTGCTGCCGCCGACCGCCACGCCGCCATTGGCGCTGAGCGCCAGCACCGAGGAATAGCCCGGGAAGCCGGGGGCGAGGAAGCCGATCGGGGTGACGCTGGCAAAGCCCGCACCGGACCACAGCACCGCCTGCAGCTCGCCATTGGTCGTGTCGGAGGAGAAGCCGCCGATGACGCTGCCATCGGCCGAGATGGCATTGGCCTGGCTGAGGGCGAGGCCGGCGGGCACGCCGGGCAGGTAGGGCAGCGCCTGCATGCCGCCGCCGGCGGTCCACCAGAAGCCCTGGATGTCGTTCTGGTTGCCGTTGTAGCTGCTGCCGACCACGATGCTGCCATCGCCGCTGACGCCCAGCGCCATGGAGGTCAGCGGCAGATTGGCGCCGCCGCCCAGCAGATCCGGGATCGGCGTGGTATCCGCCACCAGGTAGCCGAGCAGCGAGAGCGTGCCGCCGGTGATCATGGTGGCCTGCACCGAGGTGCCCAGGGCCGGGTTGTTGCTGGGCACCTTGGCCCAGCCGACCACCACGCCGCCATTGGCCGAGACCGCCATGTTGCGCGACGCCGCGTCGTAGTCGTCGGCCGGGCTGGGCACGTAGAGCGGCGACGCGATGGGCAGGCCGAGCATGCCGCCGGCGGCGGTCCAGGTGAAGGCCTGGTCGACCGGGGCGAAGATGGTGCCCGGCGGGATGTTCCGCAGCGAAACGGTGGAGGAATAGCCGATGACCGTGCCGCCATTGGCGCTGATGCGGGTGGCGATGGAGGCCGCGTTGCCCCCCAGGTTGGGCGTGCCGGGCGGCGCCAGGTAGCCGAGGCCGAGGAAGGATTGCGCCGCGGCGGGCCCCGGCAGGCTCAGCGCCGTGGCCGCCAGCAGCAGGCCGGCCAAGCCGGAAAGGCGTCGGCTGGGCACGGGCGCGGCAGGTGGGGCGCTTCGGCCGATGATGCTGGTGGGCATGATGCAACCATGTTGGTTATTTCGGGGCAGTTTGCCGATGACGGTGGAATGATGCAAAGGCGCCCTGGTCCATTGCCCCGATAGACGCAGCCTCTGGCCGCTGCCGCCCCTTGCGGGCGCCCGGTTGGCCGGCTACCGATTCCGCCCCGTCGGAGACCGCCAATGGCCTATCAGCCCTATTCCAGCTTCTGGCAGGGCGCGACGCCCGCCGCCCGCGACCTGGCCTATGACAACACCCGCGCCGTGGTCGACAGCCCGGCGCTGATCGCCGCGCGCAACGAGGAAGCCGCCGTCTTCCGCGCCGCGCATGCCGGCCACCTGGACCTGGCCTATGGCCCCGGCCAGCGCCAGCATTGGGACCTGTTCCCGGGCGCCAACCCGAATGCGCCGTGCCTGGTGTTCATCCATGGCGGCTACTGGCAGCGCAACCGGCGCGAGGACTTTTGTGCCTTCATGGCCGGCGCCCTGGCCATGGGCTGGTCCGCCGCCCTGCCCGGCTACACCCTGGCGCCGACCGCCACCCTGACCGACATCGTGGACGAGGTCAGCGCCAGCCTGGACTGGCTGGCGGCCAATGGCAGCGCGCACGGCATCAGCGGCCCGGTGGTGCTGAGCGGCTGGTCGGCCGGCGGCCACCTGACCGGCATGGCGGTGAAGCACCCGCGCGTCGCCGCCGGGCTGGCGATCTCCGGCATCTATGAGCTGGCGCCGATCCGCGACACTTCGCTGAACGACGCCGTGCAGTTGAGCCTGGACGAAGTGGCCGCGCTCTCCCCGCTCAGGTTGCCGATGGTGGACAAGCCGGTCGCGGTCGCCTTCGGCACCGGGGAGCTGCCGGAGCTGCGCCGCCAGAGCCGGGAATGGCACACCGCGCGCAGCGAGGCGCATTGCCCCGGCCCGCTGGTGCCGGTGCCGCGGCTGGACCACTTCCGCATCCTGGAGGAGCTGAAGACCCCCGCCGGCGCCCTGATGCGCGCCGCCGCCGGCCTGCTGGGCTGAGCATGCGGCAGCCCTACATCCTGGACAGCTTCGAGCAGTTGGTGGTCGGCGAGGAGTTCGACTTCGGCCGCCTGGTGATGACCGAGGCCGCCATCCTCGACTTCGCCCGGCAGTTCGACCCGCAGCCCTTCCATGTGGACCCGGAGGCGGCCAAGGCCAGCGTCTTCGGCGGGCTGATCGCCAGCGGGCTGCATACGCAGAGCGCCTGCTTCGGCCAGGTGCTGCGCAGCCGCATCTTCGAGAAGGTCTCGATGGGCGGCAGCGGCATCGAGGTGGCCTGGCCCGCGCCGGTGCGGCCGGGCGACGAGATCGCGGTCAGCGCCCGGATCGAGGAGGTGACGCCGAGCCGGAGCAAGCCGGACCGCGGCATTGTCAAGCACTGCATCACCGGGCGGCGAGTGCCGGATGGCCAGGTGCTGATCACCATCCGCGGCACCATGTTCATGAAGCGGTAGCGCCGGTCAGGGCGTCACCGCTTCGAAGCTGAAGAAGGGCGCCACGCCGGGCGTGATCCGGACGCGCACGGCGACCATCTCGTCCTCGCCGGGCACCATGAAGCGGGTGGTGTTGGGGATGATGCCACCGCGGCCATTGCCGGGGCTGCGGTCCTCCAGCCAGCGGTGGCTGTCGCCGTGCAGGACCAGCACCTGGCCCTGGAAGCCGGCGGCGTGCTGGCTCAGCCGCGCCAGGAAGCCGCGATAGTCATAGGCGGCATCGTCGCGGTTGATGCCGTCATGGCGGCCATAGGGTTCCCGCGTGCAGGCCACGCCCTTGGCGCGGTGCTGCTCCATCTGGCAGGGGTGCCACATATCCGCCTGGAAGCCGAGGACCAGCACCGGCAGCCGGCGTTCCGTGGCCATGGCGAAGGCGGCGTCCAGCCAGGCCAGGTTGGCGGCGGCGATCTCCGCCAGCACCGCGCGGTCACCGGGGAAGTTCTCCACCCCGGTGAAGACGCCGGGGATGTGCAGCGTGGCGAACAGCACCTGGCCCTGCTGCCAGCGGGCATTCTCCACCCCCACGCCCCGGCTGGCCTGGCGGTCCAGCGGCAGCGGCCGGGCGCCCAGGCTGCGGGAACGGCTGAAGAAGGCCTCGCGCAGCCGCTCCAGCGAGGCGACCGGCGCCACCCCGCCCGGCGCCACGTTGCTGCGGGCGCAGTCGGTCCATTCATTGTCGCCCAGCGCGTAGAACATCGCGCCGTCGAAGGCGCCGAAGTACTCGGCCGGGCGGGTGACGGTATGGAACAGGTCGCAGGCTTCCTGGCTGGCCTTGGTGTCGCCCAGGAAGATCGCGGTGGGCACGCCGGTGCGGTTCATGGCGCGGACCAGGCGGGCGGTGGTCGCCTCCCGGGTGTCGCAGGTCGCGGTATCGGCCACGGCGCGGCAATAGGGCATGTCGCCCCAGACCAGGAATTCCTCGGCCTGGGCGCGGCCGGACAGGCAGGCGGCGGCAAGCATCAGGGCCAGGAGCAGGCGGAGCATCGGCACGTCCTTCAGGGCGGGGCGGGCCCCAAGGGGTAGCGCAGCGGGCGCCGGGGCGCTATCGGGCGCCGGTGACAAGCCCCCTCCCCCCGCTCAGCCCCGCGGATTTCGACTTCGCCCTGCCGGAGGCGCTGGTGGCGCAAGCCCCGGCGCGGCCGCGCGACGCGGCGCGGCTGCTGCATGTGGCGGTGGGCCGGGTGGCGGACCTGGGGGTGCGCGACCTGCCCCGCCTGCTGCGCCAGGGCGACCTGCTGGTGGCGAACGATACGCGGGTGATCCCGGCCCGGCTGCGGGCCCGGCGCGGCGCGGCCAGGCTGGAGATCATGCTGAACCGCGACGAGGGCGGCGGCATCTGGCAGGCGCTGGTCCGCAACGCCCGCCGGCTACGGGCGGGCGACACGGTGGAGATCGAGGGGGCGCCCGGCCTGGCGGTGCGGGTGGTGGACCGGGCCGAGGACGGCACCGTGCGCTTCGACTTCGGCGCCGACCCCGCCGCGCTTGCCCAGGCGCTGGAGGCCGCCGGCGAGGTGCCGTTGCCGCCCTACATTGCCCGCCCGGACGGGCCGCTGGCGACCGACCGCGCCGACTACCAGACCCTGTTCGCCGAGCGCCCCGGCGCGGTGGCGGCGCCGACCGCCAGCCTGCACTTCACGCCCGAGTTGCTGGCGGCGGTGCGGGCGCGGGGGGTGGGCCTGGTGAACGTGACCCTGCATGTCGGCGCCGGCACCTTCCTGCCGTTGCGCGGCGACGACATCCGGGCGCAGAAACTGCATGCCGAATGGGGCGAGGTCTCGGCCGAGGCGGCGGCGGCGATCAACGCCACGCGCGCCGCCGGCGGCCGGGTGGTGGCGCTGGGCACCACGGCGCTGCGGCTGCTGGAAAGCTGCGTGGACGCTGAGGGCGTGGTGCATGCCTTCCGCGGCACCACCGATATCTTCCTGCTGCCGGGGCATGCGTTTCGGAGTGCGGATTTGCTGCTGACCAACTTCCACCTGCCGAAGAGCACGCTGTTCATGCTGGTTTCCGCCTTTGCCGGGGTGGAGCGCATGCGCGCCGCCTATGCCCATGCCATCGCCGGGGGGTACCGGTTCTATTCGTTTGGCGATGCGTCGCTGCTGGAGCGGGCCCCATGACGTTGCATTGGACCCCTGCCGCGACCGATGGCGCGGCCCGCGCCGGCACGCTGCACACCGCGCATGGTGAGGTGGAGACGCCGGTCTTCATGCCCGTCGGCACCGCCGGCACGGTGAAGGCGATGACGGCGGACGCAGTGCGCTCCACCGGCGCGCGGATGGTGCTGGGCAACACCTACCACCTGATGCTGCGGCCGACCGCCGAGCGCATCGCCCGGCTGGGCGGCCTGCACAAATTCATGGACTGGCACGGCCCGATCCTGACCGATTCCGGCGGTTACCAGGTGATGAGCCTGAACGAACTCCGCAAGCTGGACGAGGACGGCGTCACCTTCCGCAGCCATGTGGATGGCAGCAAGCACCGGCTGACGCCGGAACGCAGCATCGAGATCCAGCACCTGCTGGGCGCCGACGTGACCATGTGCTTCGACGAATGCACGCCCTTCCCGGCCACCGAGGAGGTGGCGGCGGCGAGCATGCGGCTTTCCATGCGCTGGGCCGCGCGCAGCCGCGCCGCCTTCCAGCCGCGCGCGGGCCATGGGCTGTTCGGCATCGTGCAGGGCAGCGTCTACCCGAGCCTGCGGGCGGAGAGCGTGGCGGCGCTGACCGCGATTGGGTTCGAGGGCTATGCCGTCGGCGGGCTGGCGGTGGGCGAGGGCCAGGAGGTGATGTTCGCCTGCCTGGACGTGACCACGCCGCTGCTGCCGCAGGACCGCCCGCGCTACCTGATGGGGGTCGGCACCCCGGCCGATATCGTCGGCGCCGTGGCGCGCGGCATCGACATGTTCGACTGCGTGATCCCCACGCGCAGCGGCCGCACCGCGCGGGCCTATACCAGCCGCGGCCAGCTGAACCTGCGCAATGCCCGCCATGCCGATGACGGGTCCGCGCTGGACCCCAACTGCGGCTGCGTCACTTGCACCAGGCATTCCCGCGCCTACCTGAACCACCTGTTCAAGGCCGAGGAAATGCTCGGGCCGATGCTGCTGACCTGGCACAACATCCACTACTACCAGACGCTGACGCGGCGGCTGCGCGGCGCGATCCTGGACGGCCGCTTCGCCCAGGTTGCCGCCGAGATGGCCGCCGAATGGGCGCCGGAGGACACGCCATGACCACCGATGTTTCCGGCCTGACCCTGCTGGGCCACGCGACCCAGCAGCCGACGACGCCCGAGGCCGCGACGCTGGAGACGGTGCCGAACCCGCAGCCGGGCGTGGCCTATTGCGTGCGCTTCACCGCGCCGGAGTTCACCTCGCTCTGCCCGATGACGGGGCAGCCGGACTTCGCCCACCTGGTCATCGACTACGTGCCCGATGCGCTGCTGGTGGAGAGCAAGTCGCTCAAGCTGTTCCTGACCAGCTTCCGCAACCACGGCGCCTTCCATGAGGATTGCACGGTCGGCATCGGCCGGCGCGTGGCGGCGGCGACCAGGCCGGTGTGGCTGCGGATCGGCGGCTATTGGTATCCGCGCGGCGGCATCCCCATCGACGTGTTCTGGCAGACCGGTGCGGCGCCGGAGGGGGTCTGGATTCCGCCGCAGGAGGTGCCGGGGTATCGTGGCCGCGGCTAGCCTGGACCCTACGGCGAAAATCCGCGCCGAGGCGCTGCGGCTCGGCTTCACCACCTGCGGCTTTGCCGAAGCGGTGCTGCCGGAGAGCGTGCGCGAGGGGCTGAACGCCTTCGTCAGCACCGGCGCGCATGGTGAGATGGCCTGGCTGGCCGAGCGGCTGGAGCAGCGCGCCCAGCCCCGGGTGCTGTGGCCGGAGGTGGCCAGCGTGGTCGCCCTGGGCCTGAACTACGGGCCCGACGAAGACCCGCTGGCGGTGCTGGCGCGGCGCGAGCGTGGCGCCATCAGCGTCTATGCCCAGGGGCGGGACTACCACGAACTGGTCAAGCGCCGGCTGAAGGCGCTGGCGCGCTGGATGATCAGGCGCTTCGGCGGTGACGTGAAGGTCTTCGTGGATACCGCCCCGGTGGCGGAAAAGCCGCTGGCCCAGCGCGCCGGCCTGGGCTGGCAGGGCAAGCACACCAACCTGGTCAGCCGCGCACATGGCAGTTGGCTGTTCCTGGGTGAGATCTACACCACGCTGGCGCTGCCGCCGGACCAGGCCGAGCGCGACCATTGCGGGACGTGCAGCGCCTGCCTGGACATCTGCCCGACCCGCGCCTTCCCGGCACCGTATCGGCTGGATGCGCGGCGCTGCATCTCCTACCTCACCATCGAGCATCCGGGGCCGATCCCGCATGAGTTCCGCCGCGCGATGGGCAACCGGATCTATGGCTGCGACGACTGCCTGGCGGTGTGCCCATGGAACAAGTTCGCCCGCGCCCATGCCGAGCCGGCCCTTGCCGGAGGCGGCGCGCCGGCGCTGGCGGAGTTGGCGGCATTGGACGACGCCGGCTTCCGCGCCAGGTTCAGCGGCAGCCCGGTGAAACGCATCGGCCGCAATCGCTTCGTCCGCAACGTGGCGATCGCCATCGGCAACAGCGACGCGCCGGCGCTGCGGGGCGCGGCGCAGGCCTTGGCCGGGGATGCCGACCCGGTGGTGGCGGAGGCCGGGCAATGGGCGGTGGAGGCGTTGCGATGAACGAGGGCGCATTGGTGCTGTTCAGCGGCGGGCAGGACAGCGCGACCTGCCTGGCCTGGGCGCTGGACCGCTTCGGCAGCGTGGAAACGCTAGGCTTCGACTACGGCCAGCGCCATGTGGTGGAACTGGCCTGCCGCGACACGCTGCGGGCGCGGCTGCTACGGGACTTCCCCACCTGGGCGCCGCGGCTTGGCGCCGACCACACGCTGGAACTGGCGGCGCTGGGCGCGCTTTCGGAGACCTCGCTGACGCGGGAGACCGAGATCGCCATGCAGGCGGATGGGCTGCCGAATACCTTCGTGCCCGGGCGCAATCTTTTGTTTGTTACCTTCGCGGCTGCCTTGGCGTATCGGCGCGGGCTGAAGCACATCGTGCTGGGCGTGTGTGAGACCGACTACTCCGGCTATCCGGATTGCCGCGACGACACCATCAAAGCCATGCAGGTGGCGCTTAACCTGGGCATGGAGCGGCGCTTCGTGCTGCACACCCCGCTGATGTGGCTGGACAAGGCGGCGACCTGGCGGCTTGCGGAACAGCTGGGCGGCGCCTCGCTGGTGGAGCTGGTGCGGGCGGAAAGCCACAGCTGCTACCGCGGCGACCGGGCGCATGAGCACCCCTGGGGCTTCGGCTGCGGCACCTGCCCGGCCTGCGAGTTGCGCGCCAAGGGCTGGCAGGGCTACACGGCCACGCATGTTTAGCCTGGTCTTCTCCCGCCGCTTCGCCATGGCGCATCGGCTGCTGGCCGACGCCTCGGCGAAATGCGCCATCCCGCATGGCCATAACGAGGTGGTGACGGTGCGCCTGATGGCGACCCGGCCGCTGCCGCTGGATGGCCGGGCGAACATGGTCGAGAGCTTCGAGCGCGCCAAGCGCGCCTGGCACGCCTGGGTGGATGACAGCCTGGACCACGCCCTGCACCTGGCCGAGACGGACCCGCTGCTGGGGTGGTTCCGCACCCATGAACCGCAGCGTCTGGGCCGCATTCTGCTGACGCCGGGCGACCCGACGACCGAGGCACTGGCCTGCTGCCTGATGAGCAAGTGCAACGCCTTTTTGGCCGCCGATGGCGGGCGGCTGCGCTGCGCCGAGATTTCGGTGGAGGAGACGCCGACCAATACGGTGAGCTTCGACGGCGACCCGGATGAATGGCTGCCGGTGGCCGGTGACCGTTGGTGGCGGCGCGCCGATGCCAGCGTGAACGACCTGTGACCTACGCGGTGAAGGAGATCTTCGCCACGCTGCAGGGCGAAGGCGCGCAGGCCGGGCGGGCCGCGGTGTTCTGCCGCTTTGCCGGCTGCAACCTCTGGAGCGGGCGCGAGGAAGACCGCGCCACGGCGGTTTGCCAGTTCTGCGATACCGACTTCGTGGGTGCCGATGCCGGTAAGTTCGAGACCGCCGACGCCCTGGCCGACGCGGTGCTGGCCGAGTGGCCGGCCGGCGCGGCGCATCGCTTCGTGGTGGTGACGGGCGGCGAGCCGCTGCTGCAGCTGGACGCGGCATTGATCGCGGCGCTGCATGCGCGCGGCTTCGAGATTGCGGTGGAAACCAACGGCACGCTGGCGGCGCCGGAAGGGTTGGACTGGATCTGCGTTTCGCCCAAGGCCGGCGCGGCCCTGGTGCAGCGTTCAGGCCATGAGTTGAAGCTGGTGTACCCGCAGCCGACGCTGCTGCCGGATGCCGTGGCCGACCTCGCCTTCCGACACTTCCTGCTGCAACCGATGGACGGGCCGCGGCAGCGGGAGAATACCGCCGCCGCGATTGCCTATTGCCAGGCGCACCCGCAGTGGCGGCTTTCGGTGCAGACCCACAAGGCGGTGGGGATCAGGTAGCGCGGGCCTGCCGCGCCACCTGGACCACGCTCAGTCCGCCTTCACGTTGTTGTCGCGCACCACCTTGCTCCAGGTCTCGATCTGGCGGTCCAGGAAGGGGCGCAGCACGGTGGCGTCGCCCAGGTCCAGCTTGGCCTGCTGGGTGTTCTCCATCTGCTCGCGGATGCGCGGTTCGTTGAAGGTCTCGCGCAGCGCCGCGTACATCCGCGCCACCACGTCGGCCGGCGTGCCGTGCGGCGCGAAGACGCCCCACCAGGCCACCGCGTCCAGTTTGCCGAAGCCGGCTTCCTCCACCGTCTGCGTCTGCGCCAGCGCAGGCAGGCGGGCCGTGCCGAATTGCAGCAGCGGGCGCAGCAGGCCACCGGCGATGTGCGGCGCCACCAGCGCGGCGCTGCCGATCATGCAGTCGGTATGGCCGGCCACCGCGTCGTTCACCGCCAGGCCGCCGCTGCGATACGGCAGGTGCGTCATGCTCACGCCCTGGCGTCCCGTCAGCAGGATCATCGCCAGGTGCCCGACGGTGCCGTTGCCGGTGCTGCCATAGCTGACGCCATCCGGCTTGGCCTTGGCCGCGGCGATCAGGTCCGCCGCCGTGCGATAGGGCTTGTCGGCCTTGCAGGCGATGACATAGGGCGCGCCGCCGATCAGCATGACCGGGTCCAGGTCGCCGGTCAGGTTGAACGGCAGGCGGCCGAGCAGCGCCGGCATGGTGGCGTGGCTGTCGAAGGTCAGCAGCCAGGTCTGGCCATCCGGCTTGGCCTTGGCCACCAGGTCGGCACCGAGGGAACCCGCCGCGCCGGACTTGTTCTCCACCACCACGGGCACGCCGAGCCGCGCGGTCATGCCGGAAGAGGCCAACCGCGCGACCGCATCGGTGGAGCCACCCGGCCCGAAGGGCACCACGATGCGGACCGGGCCGTTGGGCCAGGCGGTCTGCGCCCGCGCAATGGCGGGCAGCGCGAGGGAGGCCAGCAGCGTGCGACGAAGCATCAGGCGACTTCCTGGTAGACGGAGGGATGAAACAGGTCTTCGGGCTGGATCGGGTTGGTCACCAGGCCATCGGCCAGGGCATAGCGGATCATCGCCGCGACTTCATCGCGGTTGCGCTGGAACCCGTAGGGCCAGGGGTCGCCGCCCATCAGCTTCGCTTGTTCCTCGGCTGCCACCGCAATCCACGGCAGCGCCACGCGCAGGAAGTTGACCTGCTTTAGGTCGTGCAGCGCGAGGTCGCGCGCCTGCGTGAAGGCGCGGAACAGCGCCAGCGGGACTTCCGGATGCTGCTCGGCCACGTCCTTGCGGATGGCGACGCAGTGCATGATGGGGAAGAAGCCGCTGGCCTGGTGCCAGGAAATCTCCTCCCGCATGTAGTCCGGGTACAGCCGGTCCACTGAGGCGCTGCGGTTCAGGTAGCAGGCGGGCGGGCGCGGGCCGATGAAGGCGTCAATCTCGCCGGCTTCCAGCGCCGCTTCCAGCGGCTTGCCCAGCGGCTGCACGTTGTGGCCGGGCGGCAGCGTGATGGCGATGCGTTCCTGCCCGGTGCGCCAGGCGATGCCGCGCGTGTCCACGCCGTAGTGCTCGCGCAGGAAGCCGCGCACCCACAGCGCCGCGGTCTGCTGGTATTCCGGAATGCCGATGGTGCGGCCGGCCAGGTCCGCCGCGGTGCGAATGCCGCGGTCGGTGCGGATGTAGATGGCGCTGTGGCGGAAGGCGCGGGAGAGAAAGACGGGGATGGCGGTGTAGGCCGCGTCGCCGCGCGCCGTGGTGGTGATGTGCGAGCCCATCGAGAGCTCCGTCACCTGGAAGTCCTTCTCGTTCAGCGCGCGGCGGAACATGTCCTCCGGCTCGCAGGGCACCTGGTTCAGCTCGATGCCCGGGATAGTGACGCGCCCTTCCAGGATCGGCCGCGTGCGGTCGGACATGGTGCAGGCCAGCGAAAGGCGAAGCGTCATGCCAGGTTCTCCGGCGTGAAGGGCAGTGCGTGCGGGCGGATGCCCAGCGCGTCGTGGATGGCGGCGGCGATGGCGGCGATGGTGGGCGCCATGCTGGCCTCGCCCGAGCCGAGGAAGGGCGCTTCCGGGTGGTTCAGCATGGCGGTTTCCACGGCGGGCACTTCGGTGAAGCGCAGCACGCGGTAGCCGTCCCAGTTGTCGCTGGTGATGTTGCGGCGGTCGAAGGTGACCTGCTCCAGCAGCGCGACGCTGGCGCCGTGGATGGCGCCACCCTCGAACTGGTTCACCACGCCATCGGGGTTGACGATCTCGCCGGCGTCACCGGCGACCCAGAGGCGGCGGCAGAACACCCGCTCCTTCGCCTCGATCTCGGCGGCAATGGCGGCGTAGGCGCCGGTGTTCTTGTAGCGGGCGAAGGCGATGCCGAGGCCCCAGCCCTCGCGCTTGGTGCGCGTGGCCCAGCCGCACATGTCCGCGGCCTTCTGCAGCACGGCGCGGGCGCGCGGGTCTTCCAGGTGGCGCAGGCGGTAGGCCACCGGGTCCTCGCCGGCGGCCTCGGCCAACTCGTCCAGGACGCTCTCGATGCTCCACACGTTCAGCGTGGCGCCCAGGCCGCGCAACGCACTGCTGCGGATGGGCATTTCCAGCAGGCGCGTGGTCTGCACGTCCAGCTTGGGGATGCGGTAGTAGGGGATGCCGTTGCGTGGGGCGCCGCCACCGCCGGCCATCGGCGGGTTGATGCTGGGCACCACCGGGAAGGCGTCTTCAAGCTGCGAAGCCGCCAGCAGCGTCGGGATCGGCGAGCGGCCGGGGCGGCCTGAATGGCCGTTGCTGATGATGTTGCTGCGCCACGCGACGAGGGTGCCGTCGGCGGCGACATCGGCTTCCACATCCACCAGCATGGCGCTGCTGAACGGGCCCCAGCCGAGTTCCTCGGCGCGGCTCCAAAGCAGGCGGACAGGCGTGCCGGGCACGGCGCGGGCGATCAGCGCGGCTTCCAGCGCCACGTCGTCGGCGCCGTTATGGCCGTAGCAGCCGGCGCCTTCCATGTGGTGGATCAGCACCTTGTCCTCGGTGGTCCGCAGCGTGCGGGAGACATCGGCGCGCAGGTTGTACGGCCCCTGGGTGTGCGACCAGATCGTGACCGCGTCGCCGTTCCACTGCGCCACCGCGCAGCTGGTGCCGATGGAGGCGTGGGCCAGGAAAGGGCGGAAGAAGCTGCGCTTTTCCGTGCGGGCCACGGATGGCGCGGCGTCGTCGCGCGCCAGCACGCCGGTGCGTTCGCCGCGGGCGCCGGCCTCGCGCAGGTATTCGGCGTGCTGGGCCTGCTCGGGCAGCGTGTCGCGGACGCTCCACATTGCACGGGCGGTGACGCGGGCGGCGACGGCCTCGGCCTGCCATTCCGTCGGCGCCAGCACGGCGAGGAAGTTGCCGTCGCGCACCACTTGCGCGCCTTCGGGGGCGTCGGGCGTCGCCATCAGCGTGGCGGCGCGGGCGACGGGGCGGATGACGCGTGCGTGCAGCATGCCCGGCAGGCGCATGTCGTGCACGTAGCGGCCGGTGCCGAAGACCTTTTCCGGCAGGTCGATGCGGGGCGTGGAGACGCCAACCTGGCGGCGCGCCTCGATGGCCTTCGGCTTCGCCTCGGGCGAAGCTTCGACCTCCAGCAGGTCCGCATTGGCAAGTTGCCAGTAGCTGCCGACCTCGCCCTGCGGCCCGATGAAGGCGCCGTCCCGCACGACCAGGCTCTCAATCGGCACGCCCGTGCGCTGCGAGGTGACGCTGAGAAAAATGCGGCGCGCATCGGCGGCGGCGTGGCGGATCGCGGTGCCGCTGTCCTGCGTCGACAGGCTGCCGCTGGTCACGCCTTCATCCGGGCTGGCCGGCGTGCTGGCGGCGACCATGCGGATGCGCGCGAAGTCCACGTCCAGTTCATCGGCGGCGATCTGGCCCAGCGTGGTCAGGATGCCCTGGCCGATCTCCACCTTGCCGGGGTGGACCTCCACCGTGCCATCCGCGCTGAAGCGCAGCCATTGCGAGAGCCGGCGGTTGACGTTGAGGCTGCCCGGCAGCTTCGGCTTGTTGGGGTCCACCGGGGTGGTGTGGGCGAAGCCGGAGGAGGAGGTCGCGCTCATGCCCGCATCTCCTGCGCCGCGCGGCGCACCGCGCGGATGATCCGGTTGTGGCTGCCGCAGCGGCAGAGATGCGGGTCCAGCGCCACGCGGATCTCGTCCTCGCTGGGGTCCGGGTTGGCGGCCAGCAGCGCGCTGGCGCTGACCAGGATGCCGGAGAGACACCAGCCGCATTGCCCCGCCTGTTCCGCCAGAAAGGCCGCCTGCAGCGGATGCGGCGCGGCCATGTCGCCGAGGCCTTCCGAGGTGGTCACGCACTTGCCGCCCGCGGCCTCCACACCCAGCGTGCAGGCGAAGGTCGGCACGCCATCCAGCAGCACCATGCAGCTGCCGCACTTCTCGTCGCCACAGCCGTAGCGCGGGCCGGAGAGCCCCAGCGGGCCGCGCAGCGCGTGCAGCAGGCTGGTGCCATCAGGAACGTCCACGCTGACCGCAGCGCCGTTCAAGGTAAAGTTCGTCATTCCGCCGTGATCCCCGCTTCCCGTACCAGCTTGCCCAGCATCTCGACATCGCGGGCCAGCAGCGCGTCGTATTCCGCCAGCGTCATCACCATGCTCTCGGCGCCCATGCGGCGCATGGCGGCACGCCCGGTCTCGCTGGCCATGGCCTTCGTCACCTCGGCGTGCAACCGCTCCACGATCGGGCGCGGCGTCGCCGCCGGCATCATCAGTCCGACCCAGATCGGGTATTCGAAGCCCGGCACCGTCTCCGCCACCGTCGGCAGGTCGGGCAGGAAGCTGTCGCGCCTTGCCCCCGTGGTGGCCAGGCCGCGCACCCGCCCGCCGGCGATCTGCGGCGCCATGCTGGGGATACCGTCGAACATGATCGGCACCTGTCCGCTGATGACCGCGGTGCGCGCCTCGTTGGAGCCGCGGAAGCTGACGGCGACCATGTCCACGCCGGCCATGTGCTTCAGCATCTCGCCGGCCAGGTGGTAGGGCGTGCCGGGGCCGGAATGCGCGTAGTTCCACTTGCCCGGCTCGCGCTTCAGCAGCGCGATGAACTCCGGCAGCGTCGTCGCCGGCACGCTGGGGTGCAGCGCCAGCACGTTGTTGGCCAGGTTGATCGGCGCCACGCCGGTCAGGTCGCGCAGCAGCACGTAGCCGCGCTGCGGTTGCAGCGTCTCGTTCGCCGCGGCGGTGTTGCCCAGCGTCACCAGCGTGTAGCCATCCGGCGCCGCCTTGGCCACCAGGTCGGTGCCGATGCGGCCCCCGGCGCCGGGCTTGTTGTCGATGATGACGGGCACGCCCAGCGCCTGGGACAGCGGTTCCGCCACGTAGCGCGCGGCCACGTCGGCGGCGCCGCCCAGGCCGAAGGGCACCACGATGCGGATGGGCCGCGACGGCCAGGGCGCCTGTTGCGCGTGGACCGCGGGCGTTGCCAACAAGCCGGCCAGCAAGGGGCGACGGGCGATCATTGGGCCAAAATCCGCGCCATGCGGATATACTCGCGCTGGCGGGCGATATCCTGCTCCACGTAGCCGCCGAACTCGGCCACGCCCATGGGCATGGGCTGCGCGCCGGAGCGGGCCTGGGCCTGCTGCGTCGCCGGCAGCGCCAGGATGCGGTTGACCTCGGCATGCAGCCGCTCCACCGCATCATCCGGCATCGCCCTCGGCGCCATCAGGCCAAGCCAGATGTTGGCCTCGTAGCCCGGCACCGTGTCGGCCACCGTCGGCAGTTCCGGCATCAGCGGGTTGCGCGCGGGGCCGGTGGTGGCCAGGCCCAGCACGCGGCCGCCGGTGATCTGCTCGCGCATCGTGGGAATGGCGTCGAACATCATCGGCACCTGGCCGGAGATCAACGCGGTCCGCGCCTCGTTGGAGCCACGGAAGGGGATGTGGTTCAGCTGGATGCCCGCCATGCCGGCGAAGACCTCGCCGGCGATGTGATAGGGCGTGCCCGGGCCGGAGCTGGCGAAGTCGATGGCGCCAGGCGCCGCCTTGGCCTTGGCGATCAGCTCCGCCACGCTCTTCACCCCCAGCGAGGGATGCACCGCCAGCACGTGGTAGGCGACATTCACCGCCGCCACCGGCCGCAGGTCGCGCAGCAGCACATAGGGGCGGCTGGGCAGCAGCGTCTCGTTGGCGGTGTGGGTGTTGCTCATCAGCAAAATCGTGTGGGCGTCGGTCGCCTTGGTTACCGCCTCGGTGCCGATGACGGCGCCGGCACCGGGCCGGTTCTCCACCACCACCGGCTGGCCGAGCGCGTTGGACAGCGGTTCCGCCAGGAAGCGCGCGGCGACATCGGCGCTGCCGCCCAGGCCGAAGGGCACGATGATGCGCAGCGGTCGGCTGGGCCAGGTGGCCTGGGCGCGGGCCACGAGGGGCGCGAGCAATGCCGCCCGAACCAGACTTCTGCGCTGCAGCATGCCTTGCGTCCCCGCCCTGTTATCGGCGGGAATATGCACCGCTTCGGGCGGAAGCCAAGGGGCGCGTCAGTGCCGGATGTAGAAGGCCTCGATCTCGGTGCCCAACCGGCCGGTATGCTCGATCAATTCCGTCAGGAAGCCGTGCAGCCCGCCGGCCAGGATGCTGTCGATGCGGCCGAAATTCAGCTTGGCCTGCATCTCCCCGGCCAGGCGGTGGCATTCCCCGGTGCGGCCGCCCTGCCCCTTGGCGATGGCGTCCAGCGTCTTCGCCACCTCGGAATGGCAGGCCATCAGGCTGCGCGGCAGCTCCGGCCGCAGGATCAGCAACTCCGCGATCTTCCGCGGCTGCAGCCGGTCCCGGTACACCCATTGGTAGGCACGGCCGGCCGAGACCGAGCGCAGCAGCGCCTGCCACTGGGCATGGGCCACGGCGCCATCGGTCTCCGGCGCCAGGATCTCGTGCCGCACGTCCAGCAGGCGCGCGGTGCAGTCGGCGCGTTCCAGCATGGTGCCCAGGTGGACGAAGCGCCAGGCCTCGTCCCGCAGCATGGTGTCGTGCGCGGCGCCGTTGAACAGCAGCACCCGCTCCCGCACCCACTCCAGGAAGCCGGGCAGCTTCTCGCCTTCCACCTTGTCCACCGACATGGCGCGCAGCTCGTTCCAGCTGTCGTTCAGGCTGGACCACATGGCCACCGTCAGCGCCGTGCGGACGCTGCGGGCATTGCTGCGCGCGGCGGCCAGGCAGGACGCGATGGCCGAATGGTTGTCCTCGTCGAAGACCAGCCAATGCACCACCTTGTCCTGGGTGGCGCGGTCATGCTTGCCGAAGAAGCCCTCGTCGCAGCCAGCGGCAACCAGCAGGCTGCGCCAGACCTCTTCCTCACCGGCCTCGTCGCCGGCCACGCTGGCCATGCGCGCGGCCACTTCCAGGCCGCGGGCGATGTTGCCGGCACGCTCCATGTAGCGGGAAAGCCAGAACAGGCAGTCGGCGGTACGGCTGAGCATCAGCGCTGCTCCTGCGACTGGCTTTGGCCGGGGGCGTCGGTCTGCGCTTCCAGCGGGCCTTCCCCTTCCAGCACCCAGGTATCCTTGGTGCCGCCGCCCTGGCTGCTGTTGACCACCAGGCTGCCCTCGCGCAGGGCCACGCGCGTCAGCCCGCCGGGCACGATGCGGACTTCCTTGCCGCTCAGCACGAAGGGGCGGAGATCCACATGGCGTGGCGCCACGCCCTTGTCCCCCAGCGTCGGGCAGGTGGACAGCGCCAGCGTCGGCTGGGCGATGTAGTCGGCCGGCTTGGCCTTGATGCGCGCGGCGAAGTCGGCACGCTCGGCCGCCGTGGCGTGCGGGCCGACCAGCATGCCGTAGCCGCCGCTGCCCTTGCACAGCTTCACCACCAGCTCGTCCAGATGCTCCAGCACGTATTTCCGGTCGTCGTCGCGCTCGCACAGATAGGTTGGCACGTTGGCGATCAGCGGCTCCTCGCCCAGGTAGAACCGCACCATGTCCGGCACATAAGGGTAGATCGCCTTGTCGTCGGCGATGCCGCCGCCCGGCGCATTGGCCAGCGCGACATTGCCGGCCAGGTAGGCGCCCATCAGCCCGGGCACGCCGACCAGGCTGTCCTCGCGGAACACCTCGGGGTCGAGGAACTCGTCATCGATGCGGCGGTAGATCACGTCCACGCGTTTCGGCCCGGCGGTGGTGCGCATGAAGACCCGCTTGTCCTGCACCACCAGGTCGCCGCCCTCGACCACCTCGATGCCCATCTCGTCGGCCAGGAAGCAGTGTTCGTAGTAGGCACTGTTGAAGGGCCCTGGGGTCAGCAGCACCACGTTCGGGTCGCCCGGGCAGTTCGGCGGGGCGGCCTCCTTCAGCGTGGTCAGCAACTCCTCGGGGTAGCGCGACACGGGCGCGATGCGGTGGCGGTGGCAGAGCCGGGGGAACAGCCGCAGCATCGCCTCGCGGTTTTCCAGCATGTAGGAAACGCCGGAGGGCGTGCGGCAATTGTCCTCCAGCACGTAGAATTTGTCCGGCCCGGTACGCACCAGGTCGATGCCGGAGATATGCGTGTAGATCCCGCCGGGCGGGGTGAAGCCGGCCATGACCGGGCGCAACGCCTCGTTCTCCACCACCAGGGCCCTGGGCATCTTGCCGGCGCGGATGATCTCCTGCTTGCCGTAGACATCCGCCAGGAAGGCGTTGAGCGCTTTGACCCGCTGGGTCAGCCCGGCGGCCAGGCGCTGCCATTCGGACTGCGCCATGATGCGGGGGATGATGTCGAAGGGGATCAGCCGCTCGGGGTCGCCGCCCTCGCCATACACCGCGAAGGTGATGCCGATGCGGCGGAACAGGTGCTCCGCCTCGCCCCGCTTGCGCGCCAGGTCCTCCGGCGGCGTGGCGGCGAGCCAGCGCTGGATTTCGGCATAGGCCGGGCTGGCGGCGATCTGGCCGGCCAGGCCATTCATTTCATCGTAGGCGGCAGGCGGTGGGGCCACTTTAGATCGGTCTTCCCTTGGCCCCCTGGGGAGCGTTGACGGAGCGGTGACGGCGCGGTCGGCAATGGATTCCTGGCGCTTGGTGCCACCGGTAAGGCATCACGGCAGCGGCCTGGAAGGCAAGCCGGGAAGCAGTGGATTCGGTGCCGGGAAGCACCGAGGATGCACAATTCCGGGGCTGTTGCGTAGAATCTGCACAAGCCATCCCCATGGACGCGGCGTCGCCGCCGCCTATGCTGGCCGTGGAATGGGGTTGATGGGGCAGAGATGACGGAGAAACTGACCGGCGCGGGCGCTGTGGCGCGGGCGATGCGGATGGCCGGGGTGACGCGCGCCTACGGCGTGCCGGGCGGCGGCAGCAGCCTGGACCTGATGGCCGCCTGCAAGGTGGAAGGCATTCCCTTCATCCTGGCCCGGCAGGAAACCGCGGCGGTGGTGATGGCCGCCGCCGAGGCCGAGGCCAGCGGCCGGCCCACCGCGGTGGTGGTCACCCGCGGCCCCGGCGTGGCCAATGCGGTGAACGGCATGGCCATCGCCAGCCTGGAGCGCAACCCGGTGCTGCTGCTGGCCGATGGCTTCGGCGCCACCGAACGCGCCTATGCCAACCACCAATACGTGGACCACGCCGCGCTGCTGCGCCCGGTGGTCAAGGCCAGCGCCGCCGCGCTGGAGCCGGAAGCCGCCGCCGGCGCGATGACGGCGATGCTGCTGGCGACCGCGATGGCGGAGCCGCGCGGCCCGGTGCTGCTGGAGCTGAGCGGCAGGGCGGCCAAGGCGCCGGCCCTGCCGCTGCCGGCGGTGACCACGCCCGGTGCCCCCGCCCTGCCCGAGCTGGCCGCGGCCCGCGCGCTGCTGGCCGGTGCCAGGCGCCCGGTGCTGGTGGCGGGGCTGGAGGTGCGCGGCGCCGAGGCCCCCGCCTTCCGCGCCCTGGCGGAGGCGCTGGGGTGCCCGGCGCTGGTGACCTACAAGGCCAAGGGCGCGATCCCCGACGCGCACCCGCTGTTCGGCGGCGTCTTCACCGCCAGCCATGCCGAGGCGGCGCTGCTGCGCCAGGCCGACCTGATCGTGCTGGCCGGCGCCGACCCGGTGGAGTTCTTCGCCCAGCCCTGGCGCTACAGTGTGCCGGTGCTGGAACTGGGCACCGCGCCCCGCCCGGTGCACTACCGCACGCCCGCCGTTGCGGTGTACGGCCCGCTGGCCCCTGCCCTGGCCGCGCTGGCCGCAGGTGCCGGGCGCAGCGCCTGGGAGCCGACCGAGATCGCCGCCGCCCGCGGCGCCTGGGCGGAAAGCCTGCGCAACCGCGCCGGCGGCAATGCCGGGCTTTCCCCCACCGAGGTGGTGGAGCAGGCCCAGGCCGCCTGCCGCCGCACCGGGCGCCACCCGCGCATCGCGGTGGATGCCGGCGCGCACATGTTCCCCTGCACCAGCTTCTGGCAGGCGGAGGGACCGGGCGACCTGCTGATCAGCAACGGCCTGGCCAGCATGGGCTACGCGCTGCCGGCCGCCATCGGCGCAGCGCTGCATGAGCCTGGTCGCGGTGCCGTCGCCTTCACCGGGGATGGCGGGCTGCTGATGTGCCTGGGCGAGTTGGCCACCGCCTGCGCCGTGGGCGCCAAGGTGACGGTGGTGGTGTTCAACGACGCGACCCTCAGCCTGATCGACATCAAGAAGGAGGAGCGCGACATGCCCGCGGGCTCGCTCGGCTGGCCGCAGGTGGACTTCGCCGCGGTCATGCAGGGCTGCGGCGGGCTGGGGCTGCGGGCGCGCGACGCCGCCGAATACGCCGCCGCGCTGGACCAGGCGCTGGCGCATGACGGGCCGGCGCTGGTGGATGTGCTGGTGGACCCCGGCAGCTACCCGGCGCAGATCAAGGCGCTTCGGGGCTAAGGTGAGTACGCCGGGCGGGTTGCGGCCCGCCCGGCGCCCTGCCTCACAGCTTGGGCGAGGCCTTGTGCCAGTCGGTCACCTGCTGGAAGGCATCGGCCACCTTCAGCACCGTGCCCTCGGCAAAGGGCCGTCCCGCGAGTTGCAGCCCCACCGGCAGGCCCCGGTCGTCGAAGCCGCAGGGGATGCTGATGGTCGGCAGCCCCAGGTAGTTGAACGGCCTGGTATTGGCCGACACCGCCATGAAGCGCGACCAGTTCGCCGGGTTTTCGTCGATGTCGGTCTCGGCCAGGGTCGGCACCCGGGTCTTCACGGTGGGCGTCGCCACCAGGTCGTAGCCGGTCAGCGTCTCGGCCACGAACTGCTTCAACAGCGGCCCACGCCGGGCCAGCGCCTCCACGTAGTAGTGCCCCGGCACGGAATAGCCGCCGAACAGCCGCGCATTCAGGTGGATGGCGTAGTCCTGCGGATACTCGCGCATCCAGTTGGCGTGGATCGCCGCGCCCTCCACCCGGCTGATGATGGAGACGTAGGTGGCAATCGCCGCCATGCTCGGCGCCGCGACATGCTCCACGATGGCGCCACGGTCGCGCAGCGCCTGCATCGCGGCCTCGAAGGCGGCGACGACGGGGGCATCGGCGCCGTCGAAGTAGTAGGTGTCGCAGACCGCGATCCGCATGCCGCGGATGTCGCCGGTCAGCGCCGCCTCGTAGTCCTCCACCGGCTCCGGCGCGCTGGTGGCGTCGTTGGGGTCCTGGCCCGCGGTGATGGCGAGGAAGCGCGCCGCGTCCCGCGCGGTGCGGGTCAGCGGCCCGACATTGTCGCAGCTGAACGACAGCGGCATGACGGCGTAGCGGGAGACGCGGGTCTGCGTCGCCTTCAGCCCGGTGATACCGCAGATGCTGGCCGGCAGCCGGATGGAGCCGCCGGTATCGCTGCCCAGCGCGGCGTAGAACAGCCGGCCGGCCACGCCCGAACCGGAGCCGGAAGACGACCCGCCGGTGCAGTAGTCCAGGTTCCACGGGTTGTGGCAGTGGCCGTAATGCGCGTTGTGCCCGGTGGGGTTCTGCGCGAACTCCGCCATGTTCAGCGTGCCCATGTCGATGGCACCCGCCGCATCCAGCTTCAGCAGCACCGTCGCGGTCTTGTCGGCCACGAAGTCCTTCCGGATCTTGCTGCCGCAGGTGCTGACCTGGCCCTTACGGTAGTACATGTCCTTGTGCATCATCGGCACGCCGGCCAGCGGCCCGGCGGTGATGCCGATGGCGCGGGCATGGTCCGCGGCGGAAGCGGCATCCAGCGCCGCCTCGCGGTCCAGGCGGATGGTCACGTTCAGCTTGGCGTTGTGCGCGTCTATCCGCGCCAGGCAGGATCGCACCAGGACTTCCGCCTTCACCTCGCCACGGGCGAAGGCATCGGCGGCCTCGGTCATCGAGAGTTCGGCCAGGTCGCTCACTTGCCCGGCTCCTTGCACTGGCGCAGCGCCAGCTCGAAGGAGGAGGGCTCGTCCTCGAACACCATGGTGCCGCGCAGTTTCTTCATGTCGGCAATCAGCCCTGCCATGTCGGCAAGGCCCTGGCGTGCCGCCGTGTTCGGGCAATCGACGCCGCTCCAGCGGCGGATCGCCTCCATGGTCGGCGGGACGAGTTCGGGTTCCATCGGCTTTGCCCCCTGGCTGTGCATCGGCGCGGCATGCGCGGCTGATTCACGGCCTGCGGCGCTACCGCCTTGGCCGATCAGACGCTGGTATCCTGTGCCGCGCCCCGGGGCTTCGCAAGCCGCGTGCCGCGTGGCAGCCTGACCGTAAAATGACGGGGAATGTTCGATGCGCGTGGCCTTGACCGAGCCGGTGGAACCCATCGGCATGCAGGTGCTGCAACAGGCGGGGCTGGAGATCGTGGTCGGCCGCGGCGGCTCGCAGAGCCCGGACGAGCTGCGCGCGCTGTGCCGCGACGCCGATGCGGTGGTGGTGCGCCAACTGCTGCCGCCGGACCTGGCAAGCTGCTGCCCCCGGCTGCTGATCGCCTCCCGCCATGGCGTCGGCGTGGACCTGATCCCGGTGGAGGACTGCACCGCCAATGGTGTGGTCGTCAGCAACGTGCCCGGCGCCAATGCGGATGCGGTGGCGGAGTTCGTCGTGGCGCAGATGCTGGCGGCCTCCCGCAATGCCCAGGCGATGAGTGCGAAGCTGCTCGGCGAGGGCTGGCTGCCGGCGCGGGCGATGAGTGCGCGCGCCTTCGAGCTGCGCGGGCGGACGGTCGGCATCGTCGGCGTCGGCGCCATCGGCACGCGCCTGGCGGAGATCGCGCATCACGGCTTCCGCATGAAGGTGCTGGGGCATCAGCGCCGGCCGGAAGCGCTGCCGGGTTTCGTGGACTATGCCACGCTGGAACGGCTGTTCAGCGAGAGCGACTTCGTCGTGCTGGCCTGCCCATTGACGCCGGAGACGCGCGGCCTGGCCTCCGCGGCGCTGATCGCGCGGATGAAGCCGGGGGCCTGGCTGTGCAACGTCTCCCGTGGCGGCACGGTGGATGAGCCGGCGCTGGTGGCGGCGTTGCAGCAGGGGCGCATCGGCGGCGCCGCGCTGGATGTGTTCGCGGCGCAACCGCTGGCCGAGGGCCATCCGCTGCGGGCGCTGCCGAACGTGGTGCTCTCGCCGCATTGCGCCGGCATTTCCGGCGAGAGTGCGACGCGGATGAGCCAGGTGAGCGCGGAGGAAGTGGTGCGCGTGCTGCGCGGGGAGAAGCCGATGAACTTCATCAATCCGGAAGCCTGGGAACGCCATTTGGCACGCCGCGCGAGCCTGGGGCTGCGGCCATGAGGATCACCGCCGTCCACGGCACCTGGGTGCATGTGCCGATTCCGCCGGAACGCCAGCACCTCAGCGACTTCGGCAGGCAGCCCAGCTTCGACAGTGTCATCGTGCGGATCGACACCGATGCCGGCATCACCGGCTGGGGCGAGGCCAAGGCCGGCGTCGCCAGCACCGCTTCCTGCGCGGGCCTTGCCGCCATCATCAACCAGGACTTCGCGCCGCTGCTGCTGGGGCAGGACCCGCGCGACGTCAGCCGGTTGTGGGACGTGATGTACAACTTCCCCCGCCAGGGCTTCGCCATCGCGGAGGGCCATGTCTTCCCGGCGCTCGGCCGGCGCGGGCTGTCGGTTTCCGCCATCGCTGGCGTGGACATCGCGCTGTGGGACATCCTCGGCAAGTCGCTGAATGCACCGGTGTGGCGGCTGCTGGGCGGGCGGCGCGCCACACGCATGCCCGCCTATGCCAGCGGCGGCTGGGCCGATGCGGCGGGCATCGGCGCGCAGTTGCAGGGCTATATCGACAAGGGCGGCTTCGGCGCGGTGAAGATGCGTGTCGGCATCATGGATGGCTCGCCCGCCGCCTCCGCCGCCCGGGTGCGCGCTGCGCGCGCCGCGCTTGGGCCGAATGTGAAGCTGATGGCCGACGCGCACGGCACCTGGACCGTGGCCGAGGCAAAGGCGTTCTGCCGCATGGTCGAGGATTGCGACCTGTTCTGGTTCGAGGAACCGGTCTCGGCCGACGACAAGCAGGGCCAGGCGGAGGTACGCCGCAGCAGCAGCGTGCCGATCAGCAGCGGCGAAAGCGAGTTCACCCGGCACGACTTCCGCGAGCTGTGCGAGCTGCGCGCACTGGATGTATTGCAGCCGGACTTGGCCATTGCCGGCGGCCTCACCGAGGGGGTGCGGATCGGTGCCCTGGCCAGCGCCTTCAACCTGCGCCTGGCGCCGCATCTGTGGTCCGGCGCGCCGGCCTTCGCCGCCGGGCTGCACCTAGCCGCGAGTTCCAGCGCCGGCTTCATCCTGGAATACTCGCTGGGCCACAACCCCATGCTGCACGAGCTGATCGAGGAGGAATTCCCGGTCAGCGGCGGCTTCGTCGAGGTACCGGAGCGGCCCGGCCTCGGCATCACCGTGCGCGAGGACTTCGTCGCGCGCTACGGGCGCTGACGCCGTTCAAGGCGTCAGCGTGGGGATCGGTCCCGGCTACTTCGCCAGCCCGATGGCGCGGGCGACCTCGCCCAGCGCCTGGTATTCGGCGCGGGTGGCGGCCGCCATGTCGGCGCCCAGCTGCAGCCGGTAGGTGGCGCCCTGGCTTTCCACCAGCTGGCGGAAGGCGTCGGTGCGGGCGGCCTGGACGAAGGCCGTCTCCAGCCGCTGCATGCGGTCGGCGGGAATGCCGTTGGGCGCGATCAAACCCCACCAGATGGTGATGGCGTGGTCGGCCAGGCCCAGGCTGCCCAGGCCCTGGGCGTTGCGCAGCTCCGGGTGGTCCTCGGCCGTGGTCAGCATCAGGCACTTGGCGGTGCCGGCGCGGGCCGCGGTGATGACGCCGACGACGGAGCCGCCATAGAAGGTGATGTGGCGGCCGAGGAAGGCCGGCAGCGTCTGCCCGGCGCCCTGGAACGGCACCGTCGTCATTTGCATGTTCAGCCGGCGCAGGATGCGCTCCACGCCCAGGTGCATGGCGCCGCCCAGCCCCTCATTGCCCCAGGTGTACTGGCCGGGGTGGGCGCGCACCACGTCCACCATCTCGCGCAGGCTGTTGGCGGGGAAATCCGGCTGAGCGCACAGCGCATAGGCCGAGTAGCCGACCGCGAGCATGCTGGTGAAGCTCTCGCTGGTGTAGCGGGCGCCGAGCGTATGCGGCGCCGAGGTCAGCGGCGTGTTCCAGATGAAGCCCAGCGTGTAGCCGTCCGGCCGCGCCTCCACCAGTTGCTGCACGCCGATGGTGCCGCTGGCGCCGGGGCGATTCTCGGTGATGACGTTCTGGCCCAGGATCGGGCCGGCCAGCTCCGCCAGCTTGCGGGCGAAGATGTCCGTGCCGCCGCCCGGGTTGATCGGCACGATGATGCGGAGCGGCCGTTCCGGGAAGGTCTGCGCCTTGGCCGGTGGCGCGAAGGCGAGCAGCAGGGGCAGCAACAGCAGGCTCAGGCGCATGGGGCGGGCTCCGGCGATGGTTTTGCCCCAGCATGAAGCAAGTGCGGGGCCAACGGTAGGATTTGCGCGCCGGCGCTTCCCGGCCATACTTCCCCCAACCCCTGCCGGAGAACCTGCCATGAAGCTGATCGACCTGAGCCGCACGCTGTACCACAAGGCGCCGCGGCTGCCGAACCACCCGATGATCAACATCACCCAGTTCACCGACCACAGCGAGAAGCGCGTGGTGGATGGCTATGAGTTCTCCTCGGCCGTGCTGACGCTGAACATCGGCGACCATTCCGGCACCCATGTGGATGCGCCCTGCCACTTCGACGAGAAGCCGGGCGCGAAGGGCATCGACGAGATGCCGCTGGAGAACTTCTTCACCGAGGCGGTCTGCCTCGACCTCTCTCACAAGGAGCTGAAGAGCGACATCAGCATCGAGGACCTGCAGGCCGCCGAGAAGGCCGCGGGCGTGGAGATCAAGGCTGGCGACACCGTGTTGCTGCACATGAATTTCTTCAACCGCACCTACGGCACGCCCGCCTTCATCGACGACTTCCCCGGCCTGACCAAGGAAAGCGCGACCTGGCTGGGCAAGAAGGGCATCATGATGTTCGGCGTGGAAGCCGCCAGCCCGGGCCGCCCGGGGCGCAGCAACTTCGAGGTGCACCATGTCTGCCGCGACCTCGGCTTCACCCACATGGAAGGCCTGGTGAACCTGGAGAAGCTGGTCGGCAAGGGCCGCTTCCGCTTCATCGGCTTCCCGCTGAAGATCAAGGGCGGCACCGGCAGCCCGATCCGCGCCGTGGCGATGCTGGACGAGTAGCGGCGCCGGCGCGGCGGGTGGTCGCGGCCTGGGTCAGGTCGCCACCATCCGCACCGGCAACCCCGCGTAGTCCAGCCCGGCCAGCCAGGCCGGGCCGTCATGCGCCACGAAGCAGGCGGCGGCCAGCGCGGCGAAGGCCTGCTGCGCCGCCAGGTCCGCTTCCCCAAAGGTGCCGCGCGCCGCATTGGCGGTGATCAGCACGCCGAGATACTCGCCGCGCCACAGCAGCGGGGAGAACATCGAGGAGCCCGCGCGGAAGCTCTGCAATATCTTGACGAAGCTGTGGTGCAGCGCGGTGTCGTGCAGCAGCAGCGGGCGGCGGTGCTTCGCCACGTCGCCGGGGTGGCCAAGTTCGATGCCGACCAGCTCATGGTACTGCGCCGGCGCGAAGTTGACGGGCGCGCTGACCATGTGGTGCGCGCCATCCGGCGTGCGCAGGAAGACCGCGCAGGCGCTGCCCACGGTGGGCGGCGGGTTCTCGCGGAACGCGTTGGGCCGCAGCGCCGCACCGGGGTCGCCCAGCACCGCCGGCAGCGTATGGGTCACGCACCACAGCGCTTCCTCGGGGCCGGCGGCGGCACCGGCATCGGCGGCAACGCGCGCGAGCGCAAGCACCAGGTCACTGGTCATCAGGCATCCTTCCAGGTGAAGCGGGCGAGGCGCGCGGCGCAGGGCACGAAGCCATGGCCGGGGCCGGTCGGCACGGCGGCCATGCCGCGCAGCACCGGCAGCGGGGCCGCCACCACGTCCTCGGCCAAATAGGGGTGGGTGACGCTGACGCCCCAGGACACATCCGCCACCACCGCCGCCAGGTGCAGCGTGGCCGCGGCCCCCACCGAGGTCTCGGCGATCTTGCAGGCCAGGGTGGTCTGCAAGCCATGCGCCCTGGCGCGACGGTCCGCCGCCAGCGTCGGCAGCAAGCCGGCCAGCTTGATCGCCTTCAGCCCGAAGCCGGCGACGGCGCCACGGGCGGCGTAGCGGTCGATCTCATCCGCGTCGTGCAGGCCTTCATCCAGGCAGAGCGGGCAGCCCATGGCTGCCAGTTCCGCCATGCCGTCCAGGTCGTCATCGGCGACGGGCTGTTCCAGGTAGTCCAGCGTGCCCGGCCGCAGTGCGCGCAGGAAGCGGCGGGCCGCCTCCAGGCTCCAGGCCATGTTCACGTCACCGGACAAGTGAGCCGCCGGCCCCAGCAGGGCGCGGGCGCGCTGCACCAGCGCGACATCGGCTTCCGGCGTGGCAGCCATGCCCAGCTTCAGCTTCACATGGCTGAAGCCCGCGTCGCGCGCGGCCTGCACGCCGGCCAGCGTGGCCTCCGGGTCAGCCTCCCCAACCATCCGGATGGCGGGCACCTCGGCCCGCAGCGAATCCCCCAGCAGCGACGAGAGCGGCAGGCCGGCGCGGCGGGCCAGCAGGTCCAGCACCGCCACCTCGGCCGCCGCCTTGGCGCCGGTATTGCCGCGGATGGCGCGGTCCAGCCGATGCGTCAGGTCGGCGGCGGTCAGCGGCGCCGCCAGCAGCGCCGGCGCCAGGAAGCGCCTGATGGCGCTGACCATGCCCGGCAACAACTCCCCGGTCATGGTCGGCGCGATCGAGGCCTCGCCCCAGCCCTCGCGGCCCTCCGCGTCCACCACGCGCACCAGCAGCGTCTCGGCCACGCGGATGGTCTCGCTGGCCAGGCGCATCGGGTGAACAAGCGGCAGGGCCAGCGGCCAGGCTTCCACGGCAACCAGGCGCAACGAGGGATCAAAGCTCATGCGCGACAGCACCATGGCCCGCCGCGCCAGGCAAGCGGGGCAGATTGGCCAAGCTGGCACGGTTGTGCCTAATGCGTGCACTCGAACGCCCCGGAGGGACGCATGATCAAGTTCTACTACAACCTGGCCCCCAACCCCACCAAGGTTGCGCTGGCGCTGGAGGAGATGGGCCTGGCCTACGAGCTGCATCCGGTTGACACCCGCAAGGGCGAGCAGCACGCGCCGGCCTTCCTGGCCATCAACCCCAACGCCAAGGTGCCGGCCATTGTCGATGGCGACACCACGGTGTTCGACAGCAACGCCATCCTGCTCTACCTGGCCGAGAAGAGCGGCAAGTTCCTGCCGACGGCGGCGCAGCGCGGGCAGTCGCTGTCCTGGCTGATGTTCATCGCCAGCGGCATCGGGCCGTATTCCGGCCAGTGCGTCCACTTCCGCAACGTGGCGCCGGCGCCGAAGGACTACGCGGTCAACCGCTACGTCTTCGAGGCGCGTCGCCACTGGGGCATCGTCGAGGCGCAGCTGGGCAAGCACGCCTATCTGCTGGGCGACGACTACACCTATGTGGACATGGCGCTGTGGGGCTGGGCGCGGCTGCTGCCCTTCGTGCTGGGGCTGGACGGCTATGGCGAGTTCCCCAACATCGGCCGCTTCGTCGCCGCGGTGAATGCCCGTCCGGCCGCGGTGGCCGCGCTGGCACTGAAGGACAAGCACAGCTTCAAGGCCGACATGGACGAGGCCGCCAAGCTGGCGATGTTCCCGCATTTGGGCGTCAAGGTCGCCTGAGGCTGCCGGCGGGGCCGCCTTCGGGTGGCCTCGCCACGGCTGCCCGGCCTGTGCCATGGTCAGCGAAGCGGCATCTGCCGCGCCGCCTGCCCCGGCTTCGGGCTATCCCGGCCGCCGACCAGGCGTTTGCGTGACGACAACGGTTTACCCGGCAGGTGCGGCGTCGCAGCATCCTGCCCCCAGTTGAGGCAGGAGTTCCCCGCGTGCAGATCGGCGTCTTCATCCCCATCGGCAACAATGGCTGGCTGATCTCGACCACCTCGCCGCAATACATGCCGAGCTTCGACCTCAACCGCGAGATCACGCAGAAGGCCGAGCGCTACGGCTTCGAGTTCGCGCTGTCGATGATCAAGCTGCGCGGGTTCGGCGGGCCCAGCCAGTACTGGGACCACAACCTGGAAAGCTTCACGCTGATGGCGGGGCTTGGGGCGGTGACGACGAAGATCAAGCTCTTCGCCTCGGTCGCGGTGCTGACCATTCCGCCGGCGCTGATCGCCCGCATGGCGGTGACGAATGACAGCATCAGCCATGGCCGGTTCGGCGTGAACATCGTCTCCGGCTGGCAGAAGGCCGAATACACCCAGATGGGGATGTGGCCGGGCGAGGCGCATTTCAGCCGCCGCTACGAATACTGCGGCGAATACGTGCAGGTGATGCGCGACCTGTGGGCCAGCGGCGTCAGCAACCTGAAGGGCGAGTACTTCCAGATGGAGGATTGCCGCGTCAGCCCGACGCCGACGGCGCCGATCGAGGTGATCGCCGCCGGGCAGTCCAACCGGGGCATGCAGTTCGCGGCCGAATACGCCGACTACAACTTCATCTCCGGCGGCGGCATGAACACGCCGCAGTCGCTGGCGCCCTTCGTCGCCCGGCTGCGCGAGGCCACGGCGCTGAGCGGGCGGAAATGCGGCGCGCTGGCGCTGACCATGATCATTGCCGACGAGACCGACGAGGCGGCGATGGCCAAGTGGAACCACTACTGCGCCGGTACCGACCTGGAAGCCCTGGCCTGGCGCGACGGCCAGGCGGCGCAGGACACCGCGGCGGAAGCGCATTCCACCGTGGGCCGCATGGTCCGCAGCGAACGCCTGCCGACCAACATGCTGCGCCTCGTCGGCTCCTACGCCACGGTGGCCAGGCTGCTGGACGAATGCGCTGAAATCGACGGGTTGCAGGGCGTGATGCTGACCTTCGACGACTACCTGATCGGCATCGAGCAGTTCGGCACGCGCATCCAGCCGCTGATGAAGTGCCGCCAGGGCATTGCCGCATGATCGAGGAAGGCAAGACCGCGAAGCAACTGTGGGCGGAGTTGAAGGCCGGCCCGCCGCGGCCGCGCTTCGGCTTCGGCCGCCGTGCCGCGCTGGTGAATGTGGACGTGCAATGCGGCTACACCCAGCCCGCGGTGTACCCCACGGCCTATGAGACCGATCCGCGGCAGATCGAATACATCAACCTGCTGGCGCGGGCGTTCCGTGCCAAGGCGCTGCCGGTGGTTTGGACCTATGTCGCCTACCTGCCCTCGGGCGAGGATTGCGGCGTCTGGGGCACCCGCACCAACACGCCGGACAGCCTGCAGAACACCAAGGTCGGCTCGCCGAAGGCCGAGCTGGACCCGCGCACAGACCGCGCGCCGAGCGACATCGTCTTCAACAAGCGCATGGCCTCGGCCTTCTTCGAGACGCATCTCCGCTCCCTGCTCACCTTCCATGGCATCGACACCGTGGTGGTGACGGGCGGCAGCACCTCCGGCTGCGTCCGCGCCACGGTCGTGGAAGGATTGTCGTGCGGCTTCCGCATGATCGTGCCCGAGGAATGCACGTCCGACAGGCATGAAGGGCCGCACTTCGCCAACCTCTATGACATGGCGATGAAGTATGCCGACGTGCTGCCGGTAGCTGCCGTGGCGGAAGCCATCGCGGCTGGCTGAGTTCGCCGCGTTGGCGCGGTAGTTGCATCGCGTTGCTCCGACCTCTCGGAGCATCGCCATGTCCGGTATCCCCACGCCGCATCTCAGCCGCCGCGCCCTGCTGCTGGCCAGCGCCGCCACCGCCATTGCCGCGCCACCGGCGGCGGAGGCGCAGACGCCGCGCCCGGGCGGCACCATGGTGATGATCGTGAACCCGGAGCCGGCGACGCTGGCGACCTATGCGGTCTCGGCCGGCAACATCCCGCCGATCACCACGCAGATCTATGAAGGCCTGCTGACCTACGACTGGGACCTGAAGCCGCAGCCGCTGCTGGCGAAGAGCTGGACCGTCAGCGCGGATGGCAAGACCATCACCTTCAAGCTGCAGGAAGGCGTGACCTTCCATAACGGCGCCGCCTTCACCAGCGCGGACGTAGCCTACTCCTTCATGGAGATCGCCAAGAAGGTGAACCCGAACGGCCCCGTCATCCTGCGCGAGTTGGAAGCGGTGGAAACGCCGGACGCGATGACGGCGGTGTTCAAGCTGGCGAACCCGGCGCCCTACCTGATGATGTCGCTGTCGTCGAACAACATCCCCATCATCTGCAAGTCGGTGTTCGAGGGCACCGTGCCGATGCAGAACCCCAGCGCCAACCGTCCGATCGGCACCGGCCCGTTCAAGTTCGCGGCCTGGGAGCGTGGGCAGTTCGTTCGGCTGGACAAGAACGACAAGTACTGGAAGCCGGGCCTGCCGCTGCTGAACCGCATCATCGCCCGCTTCATCCCGGATGCCGCCACCCGCAGCGCGGCGCTGGAGACCGGCGAGGCGCACTACGCCGCCTACAGCGCGGTCAATGCCGCCGACATCAAGCGCATGCAGGCCAACCCGATCCTGGACAGCACCACGCGCGGCTACGGCACCACGGCCGCGACCAGCGTGCTGGAGTTCAACATGCGCCGGCCGCACCTGGCGAAGAAGGAAGTGCGCCAGGCCATCTGCTACGCCATCGACCGCCAGTTCATCGTGGACAACATCCTCTACGGCTTCGGCAAGCCGGCGGTTGGGCCGCTCTCCTCGGTGTTCAGCACCAGCGGCTGGTTCACCGCGGATGTGCGTCGCTTCGACGTGGCAAACCGGCTGGAGATCGCCAACAAGCTGCTGGACGATGCAGGCTATCCGCGCGGCGCCAACGGCGTGCGCTTCGGCCTGCACCTGGAGATCAACAGCTTCGGCGAGCAATGGCTGCGGCAGGGCGAATACCTGAAGCAGGCGCTGGCGCAGATCGGCATCAACCTGACGCTGCGCAGCGAGGACACCGCCACTTGGCTGCGGCGCTGCTACACCGACTACGACTTCGACATCAACGAGCCGTTCTACTCCGCCGGCGCCGACCCCGTCATCGGCGTGCACCGGCACTATGTGTCGTCGGCAATCCGCCAGGGCACCACCTTCGTCAACAACAAGGACTACCGCAGCCCGGTCGTGGACAAGCTGATGGACGACGCGACGCGCGAGCTGGACCCGAAGAAGCGCGCCGACCTGTACCACGCCGCGCAGAAGCAGATGGTCGAGGACAGCCCTGGCGCCTGGCTGGCCGAGGTGCAGTACGTGACCATCTTCAACAAGAAGCTGCACGACCACACCATGGGCCCGCTCGGCACCTATGAGGCCTTCAGCCGGGCCTGGCTGGAGCGCTGATCCCATGCGGCGCTGGCGCTACTTCGGCTATCGCCTGGCCTTCGCGCTGCCGGTGGTGTTCGGCATCCTCGTGCTGAACTTCTTCCTGATCCAGCTGGCACCGGGCGACGCCGCCTCGGTGCTGGCGGGCGAGAGTGGCGCCGCCTCGCCGGAATACACCGCCATGCTGCGGGAGAAGTTCGGCCTGGACCGGCCACTGCTGGAGCAGTTCTGGGCCTATATCGGCAACGCGCTGCAGTTCAACCTGGGATATTCCTTCCGCAACGACAGCCCGGTGTTCGAGCTGATCCTGGCGCGGCTCGGCCCGACCTTGCTGCTGATGTTGACCGCCTTCGGCGCCGCGCTGACGCTGGGCACCGCGCTGGGCGTGCTGGCGGCGGTGGCGCGGAATTCCTGGCGGGATGCGCTGATCTCCGTCGTCACGCTGATCTGCTACGCCACGCCGGTATTCTGGCTCGGGCTGATGCTGATCGTAGTGTTCTCTGTCAACCTGAACTGGTTGCCGACCAGCGGCTTCGAGAACATCGCGGAGGGCTATGAGGGCTGGGAGCGCTGGGTGGATATCGGCCGGCATCTCATCATGCCCGGCACCGCGCTCGGGCTGTTCTACCTGGCGCTGTACACGCGGGTCATGCGCGCCTCCATGCTGGAACAGACCGGCATGGACTACGTCACCACCGCCCGCGCCAAGGGCCAGACCGAGCGGAAGATCGTGTTCGGCCACATGCTGCGCAACGCCTTCCTGCCGGTGCTGACCATGGCGGGCGTGCAGGCCGGCAACCTGATCGGCGGCTCCGTGGTGGTGGAGACGGTATTCGGCTGGCCCGGCCTCGGCACGCTGGCCTTCAACGCGCTGCAATCCCGCGACCTCAACCTGCTGCTCGGCATCTTCTTCATCTCGGCCAGCCTGGTCGTCATCATCAACCTGGTGGTGGAACTGCTGACCATCACGCTCGACCCGCGGATCCAGGCCTGATGCGCGCCGCGCTGAAGCGCTTCGCGCGCAATCGCATGGCGGTGCTGGGCGCCTGCGTCATCGGCGTGGTGGCGCTGCTGACGGCGCTGTCGCCACTGCTCTACCCCGCTGGCGCCTTCACCCTGGCCGGGCCGCCGCTGCAACCGCCGGGCATGCGCTACCTGCTGGGGACCGACGCGCTGGGCCGCGACGTTGCCGCCGGCGTGGTCGCGGGCGCGCGCACCTCGCTGCTGATCGGGCTGTCGGCGGCGCTCTCGGCGGTGCTGTTCGGCTCCCTCATCGGGGCGCTGGCCGGCTACTACCGCGGTGCCACCGATATCGTGCTGATGCGCCTCACCGAGTTCTTCCAGACCATCCCGGCCTTCCTGCTGGCCATGCTGCTGGTGGTGATCCTGTCGCCCTCGGTGCTCAGCGTCATCATCGCCATCTCGGCCGTTTCCTGGCCCGGCATTGCCCGGTTGGTGCGTGGTGAGTTCGTGGCGTTGGGCGGGCGGGAATTCGTGCTGGCCAGCATTGGGCTCGGCGCCAGCGGGCCGCGCATCATCTTCCGCCACCTGCTGCCCAACTGCGTCTCCGCCATCATCGCGGTCGGCTCGCTGCTGGTGGCCAGCGCGATCCTGCTGGAAAGCGGGCTGGCCTTCCTGGGCCTGGGCGATCCCAACGTGATGAGCTGGGGGCTGCTGATCAGCGCCGGGCGCGTCACGCTGCGTTCCGCCTGGTGGGTCTGCACCTTCCCGGGCATCGCCATTTTGCTGACGGTGCTGTCGATCAACCTGATCGGCGACGGCCTGAACGAAGCATTGAACCCGAGGCTGCGCGAGCGATGAGCGACGTGGTCCTCGACATTGCCAACCTGACCATCGGCCTGCCGCCCGGCGCCGACCGCGCTGCCGCCGTGCAGGGCATGAACCTGATGCTGCGCGCCGGGGAGGTGACGTGCCTGGTCGGTGAATCCGGCTCCGGCAAGTCGCTCGCCGCGCGGGCCGTGCTGGGGCTGCTGCCGCCGCGGGTCGGCGTCACGGCCGGCAGCATCATGTTCGAGGGTCAGGACCTCACCAAGGCCACGCCGGCGCAGCTGGCAAAAATCCGCGGTGCGCGGATCGGCATGATCTTCCAGGAACCGATGACGGCGCTGAACCCGCTGCACAGCATCGGCCGGCAGATCGAGGAAGTGCTCAGCATCCACACCTCGCTCGACCGCCGCGCGCGACGCGAGAAGGTAGTGGCGCTGCTGGCGGATGTGCACCTGCCGGAGCCGGCGCGGATCGCGCGTTCCTTCCCGCACCAGCTTTCCGGCGGCCAGCGCCAGCGGGCGATGATCGCCATGGCGCTGGCGCTGGACCCCAAGCTGCTGATCGCGGACGAACCCACCACGGCGCTGGACGTGACGACGCAGGCGCAGATCCTGCACCTGATCCATGAGTTGCAGCGCAGCCACGGCACCGCCGTGCTGTTCATCACCCATGATTTCGGCGTGGTCGCGGATATCGCCGACCAGGTGGCGGTGCTGCAACGCGGCGTGCTGGTGGAGGCCGGGCCGCGCGACGCGGTGCTGAACGACCCGCAGCACGCCTACACGCAAGCCTTGCTGGCCGCGGTGCCGCGCCTGGTGGTGCCGCAACGCGCGCCGACCGAGCCCGGCATCGTGATGCTGGAGAGCATCAAGGCGCGCAAGGAATATCGCCAGCGCTCGCTGTTCGGTCGTGGCCGCAGCACGGTGGCGCTGGATGCCGTCAGCGTCACGCTCCGGCGCGGCGAGACGCTGGGGCTGGTGGGCGAATCCGGCTCCGGCAAGTCCACGCTGGCTCGCGCCATGACCCGGCTGCTGACCATCGACAGCGGCGACATCGTGCTGGATGGCGACGAGATCACCCGCATTCCCCAGCGGCTGATGCGGCCGCACCGGCAGAAGATCCAGATGATCTTCCAGGATCCATATGCCTCGCTGAATCCGCGCCAGCGCATCGTCGACGTGATCGCGGAAGGCCCGATCATCCATGGCCTGCCGCCGGCGGAAGCCGAGGCACGGGCGCGCGAGTTGCTCGGCCTGGTCGGGCTGGACCCTTCGGCGGCGGATCGCTACCCGCATGAGTTCTCCGGTGGCCAGCGCCAGCGCATCGGCATTGCCCGCGCCCTGGCACTGCGGCCGCAGGTGCTGGTGGCGGATGAACCTGTCAGCGCGCTGGATGTCAGCGTGCAGGCGCAGGTGCTGGCCTTGCTGGCTGATATCAAGGCGCGGTTGCAGCTCTCGCTGCTGTTCGTGACGCATGACCTGCGCGTGGCGTTGCAGATCTGCGACCGCATCGCGGTGATGCGCCATGGCGCAATCGTGGAACTGGCGGATACCGCGGACATCTACCATTCGCCGCAGCACCCCTATACCAAGGCCCTGTTCGCGGCGGTGCCCGGAGCCGCCTGGTTGCAGAAGGAAGCCGCCCATGCACCACCCTGAAACCGGCTTCCTGCCCGGCCCGCGCCACACCTTGCCGGGGGCGCCAGGCGGTCCGCTGGCCGGCCTGACCTTCGCAGCGAAGGACCTGTTCGACGTCGCCGGCGTGCCGACCATCGGCGGCAATCCGGATTGGGGGCGGACGCATCCGGTGCCGTCAGCGCATTCATGGGCCGTGCAGCGGCTGCTGGAAGGCGGCGCCGACATGGTCGGCAAGACCATCACCTGCGAAATCTCGCTGGGCATCCTCGGCTACAACCAGTTCTACGGCACGCCGCCCAACCCGGCGGCGCCGGGCTGCCTCCCCGGTGGGTCGTCCTCCGGCTCGGCCTCGGTCGTCGCCGCCGGGCTGGCCGATGTGGCCTTGGGCACGGACAGTGGCGGTTCCGTGCGCGTGCCGGCCAGCCTGTGCGGGCTCTACGGGCTGCGGCCGACACATGGGCGCATCTCGGTCGCCGGGCTGCTGGCCCAGGCGCCGACCTTCGACACGGTGGGCTGGTTTGCCCGCGACGCCGAAACCTTCGGCCGCGTGGCCGCCGTGATGTTCGGCGAGGCGCTGCCCGCCGCCGAGGCCGCCGGCGTACTGCTGGCCGAGGACGCCTTCGCCCTGGCCGACCCCGAGGTCGCCGCCGCGCTGCAACCTGCCGCCGAGCGGCTGGGCGCGCAATTTGGCGGGCTGACGCGCATGACGCTGGGCGAACCGGGCGAGTTGGAGACCTGGGCGGGGCAGCGCAACATCCTGCAGCGCGCGGAGTCCTGGGCCACCTTCCGGCCCTGGATCGAGAAGGAAAACCCGACCTTCGCCTACAACATCGCCCGCAACCTGGCCGGTGGCTCCGCCATTACCGCGGAGCAGGTGGCGGTGGCCAAGGTGGTGCGGCGGCAGGTGGTGGACCAGGCGCGGCGGCTGCTGAAAGGCGGCGCCATCCTCTGCCTGCCGACCACGCCCTTCCCGGCGCCGCCGCTGGGCCTGCCGCTGCCGGAGATCGATGCGCTGCAGGCGCGGATCGGCATCACCACGTCCTTCGCCGGGCTGTGCGGGCTGCCGCAGCTGAACCTGCCGCTGGGCAAGGTGGGCGGCAAGCCGGTGGGGCTTTCCATCATCGGCTGGCGCGGCAGCGATACGCGGCTGGCCGCGATAGCCCGCGCCCTGGGCTAGCACGCCGCCGGTGAGTCCACCGGCGACGACCAGGCGCTAGCCTACCGCCCCATAGGCGCGGCAGAAGGTCCGCACCGCCGCCGCGGCGCTGGCGGCAATCGCCGCCTCGTCCGGCATCGGGCCGATGCCCAGGGTGGCCTGCAGGAACATCTCGCTGCGCAGCAGGGCCAGGCATTGGTCGGCGGCCAGCGCCGGGTCCGGCGCCTGCAGCAGCCCGCGCGCCGCCTGCGCCGCCAACCAGCCGGTCAGCCATTGCCGTGTCGCGCGCGGGCCGTTCTCATGGAAGGCGCGGGCGAGCTCGGGGAAGCGCGACCCCTCCGCCACCACCACGCGGAACATGCCCAGCGAGCGTTCGCGCAGCAGGAAGCCGAGCCAGCGGATCGCCATGGGCAGCATGGCGTCGTAGAGGCTGGCGCCGGCCGGCCCCATCTCCGGCGTCTCGCCCCGCATCTCCAGGCAGGCGCCCTGGATGATGGCGGCGAACAGCCGGTCCTTGGCGCCAAAATGGGCGTAAAGCGTGGCCTTGGAAACGCCGGCGCGCTTTGCCACCGCATCCATGGAAACCGCACCATAACCCTGGGTGATGAACAACTCCGCTGCCGCTTCCAGGATGGCGCGGGCCTTGGCGGAAGCGGGGGCGGCGGTTTCGGCGCTGGCGCTCATATCAGGTGAACCGGACCGTTCAGTTTGGTTGACACACCTTCCGTTTAGCGGCAAACAGCCGCGGACGCAAACTGGACTGTACGGTTCAGTTTACCCACCAGCGAGCACCCCCGATGAACGCGATGGCCCCAGCCGCCCCCGTCACCACTGCCGCCCCTGCCCGCGTGCCGCGCAACCTGCGCCGCACGGCGGTGAAGCTCGGCCTGGCCGGCCTGCTGCTGGCGGGCGCGGCGCTGGGTGGCAGCTGGTGGTTCAGCGTCGGCCGCTACATGCAGCAGACCGAGAACGCCTATGTGCAGGGCGACGTCGCCAGCCTGGCCTTCCGGGTGGATGGCAACGTCGCGGCCATCCGCGTGGCGGACAACCAGCGCGTGGCCCGCGGCGACGTGCTGGTGGAGCTGGACCCCGCGCTGTACCAGGCCCGCGTTGCCCAGGCCGAGGCCAGCCTGGCCGACGCCACCGGCGCCATCGCCACGCTGGGCGAGCAGCTGGGCCTGCAGCAGGCGCAGGTGGCGGTCAGCCAGGCGCTGCTGGCCCAGGCCATCGCCGAGCAGGCCCGCGCCAGCAGCGATGCCCGCCGCTACCAGGGCCTGGCGGCGCAGGGCATCAGCAGCCGGCAGACCGAGGAACGCAGCCGCGCCGACTCGCTGAAGGCCGCCGCCGCCATCGGCTCCGCCGAGGCGCAGCTGGCCGCCGCCCGCCAGCAACTCGTTGTCCTGCAAGCCCAGGCCCGCCAAGCCGAGGCCCGCCGCGACCAGGCTGCCGCCACGCTGCGCCTGGCCCAGCTGGACCTGGCGCAGACCGTGCTGCGCGCGCCGTTCGACGGCATTGTCGGCAACCGCGCGGCGCAGCTGGGGCAATATGTGCGGCCGGGGCAGAACCTCATCGCCGTGGCGCCGCCGCCGGAGCGGCAATGGGTCGTCGCCAACTTCAAGGAAACCCAACTGGCGCGGTTCCGCCCGGGCATGCCGGTGCGCATCACCGTGGATGCGCTGGGCGGGCTGGAACTGCATGGCCGCATCGACAGCCTGGCGCCGGCCACCGGTTCCCTGTTCAGCCTGCTGCCGCCGGAGAACGCCACCGGCAACTTCACCAAGATCGTCCAGCGCGTGCCGGTGCGCGTGGCGCTGAATGCGGAGGACGCGGCGAAGCTGGCGCTGCTGCGGCCTGGCCTTTCGGTGGAGGCGGAAGCGGACACGCGCGACGACCCGACCGCGTCGCGCAGCAGCTTCGGCGCGCTGGGCACAATTTTGTCCGGCCTGTTCGGCAACCGGGCGGCCGCGGCACACCCATGAGCGACGCGGCGACCCGCGACTGGGACGCGCCGGCCTCCCCGGCCGCGGTGCGCCGGCGCTTCATCGGCTTCATGGCCATGGTCGTCGGCATGTTCATGGCGATCCTGGACATCCAGATCGTCAGCGCCTCGATCGCCGAGGTGCAGGCCGGCCTGGCTGCCGGGGCGGACGAGGCCAGCTGGGTGCAGACCAGCTACCTGATCGCCGAGATCGTGATGATCCCGCTCTCGGGCTTCCTGTCGCGCATGCTGTCCACCCGCGTGCTGTTCGTCATCTCCGCCGGTGGCTTCACCGTGTTCTCGCTGGCCTGCGCCATGGCCAGCAACCTGCAGGCCATGATCATCTTCCGGGCGTGCCAGGGCTTCCTGGGCGGGGCGATGATCCCGACCGTCTTCGCCAGCGCCTTCCTGATGTTCGCCGGGCAGCAGCGGCTGAAGATGAGCGTGCTGATCGGCCTGACCGCCACCATGGCGCCGACCATCGGCCCGACGCTTGGCGGCTGGCTGACCGAGGCGCTGTCCTGGCACTGGCTGTTCCTGATCAACGTGCCGATCGGCGCCGCCGTGGCGCTGACCGTGTGGCTCTGCATCGACATCGACAAGCCGGAGCCGGGGCTGTTCGCGCGGTTCGACTGGGTCGGGCTGGGGCTGCTGGCCGGCTTCCTCGGCGGGCTGGAATACGTCATGGAGGAAGGCCCGCGCTGGGAATGGTTGGCGGATGCCTCCATCCGCAACGGCGCCATCCTGTCAGCCGTGTGCTGCGTCGGCTTCTTCTGGCGCAGCCTGACCAGGGCCAACCCGCTGGTGGAGCTGCGTGCCTTCGGCAACCGCAACTTCGCCATCGGCAGCCTGTTCAGCTTCTGCGTCGGCATCGGCCTGTATGGCTCGGTCTACCTGGTGCCGCTCTTCCTCGGCCGGGTGCGCGGCTACAACTCGCTGCAGATCGGCGAGACCATGTTCATCACCGGCGCTGTCATGTTCGTGGTCTCCCCCGTCATCGCCCGCGTGGCGCAGAAGGTGGACCTGCGGCTGATGATGCTGGTGGGCTTCCTGACCATGGCGCTGGCGGTGTGGCTGACGGCCTCGCTGACCAACCTGTCCGGCTTCTGGGAAATGGCGCTGCCGCTGGGGCTGCGCGGCGCCGGCACCATGTGCGCCATGCTGGCGGTCAACCAGGTGGCGCTGGGCACGCTGCCGCCCAGCATGCTGAAGGGCGCATCGGGCCTGTACAACCTGACGCGCAACCTGGGCGGCGCGGTGGCGCTGGCGGCGATCAACACGCTGGTGCAGGACCGCAGCTACCTGCACCGCGCACAGCTGAACGAGGCGGTCACCTGGGGCCGCACCGGCGCCACCCAGTTCATCGAGACGCTGACCCTGGCGCTGACGCCCCGCTTCCAGGGCGATGTGGACCTGGCGGCGCTGCGCCGCGTGGCGGCGATGGTGCAGCGGGAAGCGCTGGTGCTGGCGTACAACGATGTGCTGGTGCTGATGGCGCTGCTGTTCCTGCTGGTGGCGCCGCTGGCCTTCCTGGTGCGGCGGCCACGTATCGCGCCGGGGGGCGGGGACGCGCACTGACGCTGCCGCCCGGCATGTGGTTTGCTGGTTCCAACCAAACCGCGAAAGGCAGCGCCCATGGAACCCTGGCAACTCACCGCATCGGCCGCGACGCCGATGCTGCGCGACGGCACGCTGACGGCGGAAGCGCTGGTGCGCTCCTGCCTGGAACGCATCGCCGAGCGCGAGCCGGTGACCAAGGCCTGGAACTTCCTGGACCCGCAACTGGCGCTGGCCAGCGCGCGCGAGGCCGACAAGGCCTATACCCGCGGCGTGCTGCACGGCCTGCCGTTGGGCGTGAAGGACATGATCGACACGGCGGACATGCCGACCACGCACAACAGCCCGATCTACCAGGGCCTCCGCCAGGGCCGCGATGCCGCCTGCGTCGGCGTGGTGCGCGGCGAGGGTGCCGTGATCCTGGGCAAGACGGATACGGTGGAGTTCGCCGCCGGTGGCCGCCGCGCGCTGACCCGCAACCCGCATGACCCCACGCGCACGCCGGGCGGTTCGTCCTCCGGCTCGGCCGCGGCGGTGGCGGATGGCATGGTGCCGCTGGCCTTCGGCACGCAGACCGGCGGCAGCCTCGTACGCCCGGCCTCCTTCTGCGGCGTCTATGGCATGAAGCCGACGCATGGCGTGGTAAACAGCGAGGGCGCCAAGCGCTACTCCCACACGCTGGATACCATCGGCTGGTATGGCCGCTGCCCCGGCGACCTGCGGCTGGTGGCGCAAGCCTTCCGGCTGTTCGGGCTGGAGGTGCCGCTCGGCAAGACGCTCGGCCAGTTGCGCGTGGCGCTGTGCCGTGGGCCGAACTGGCACCTGGCCGGGCCTGAATCGCAGGAAGCGGTGCTGCTGGCCGGCCGCCGCCTGGCCGCCGCCGGCGTGGCGGTGGAGGAAGTGGACCTCCCCGCCGGCTTCGACGAGGTGACGGAAGCGCAGCGCGTGGTGCTGATGGCCGAGGGACGCGGCGCCTTCCTGCAGGAATACGTCAACGCCCACGCCCAGTTGCACCAGGACTTCCGCGACCGGGTCGAGAATGTGAGCGGCATCACCGCGCCGCAGCTGCGCGCCGCCTATGACCTGGCAGCCGATTGCCGCCGCCGCTTCGACGCGCTGTTCCCGGGCTACGACGCGGTGCTGTCGCCGGCCTCCACCGGGGAAGCGCCGGTGGGGCGGGAGGATACCGGCAACCCCGTGTTCAACAGCATGTGGACGCTACTGCACGTGCCCTGCATCGCCATTCCCTGCACCAAGGGGCCGCACGGGCTGCCGGTGGGCGTGCAGATCATCGGCCCGCGACTGGGCGATGCCGCGCTGCTGGACGTGGCCGCGCTGGTGGCGCCGGTGATCGACGCCTGAGCGCAGCCTGATCCGCGACGGGCGCCACACCGTAGCGGTGAATCAGCCTGTCAGCCGATGGACTGGGCTTGGTCCACCCGCGTGGATCATGCCTCAGCCCCGGTCGAGGAAGCCCTCGAACAGCGCCACGGTTTCCGCCAACGCCGTGGCGGAACCGCTGCCCGGTGTCAGCAGCGGCTCGGCGCCGGGCATCAGCGCCTGCACTTCATCGAAGTACTGCACCAGCATGTCGGTGCGGGCGCAGGCCAGCAGCGTCGGCACCGCCACCAGCGGCAGGCGCGGCGCCTTGTCGTAGCGAATGGCGGCGTTGTAGCTCAGGTGGTAACTGCGGATCGCCTTCAGCACCTCCACCGCCTTGTCGTGCAGGTCACCCGCGCTGGGCAGGCCGATGGCGCGCCGGTTGGGCGCGCCGCGCCGATACCATGGCCAGTACAGGAAGGCGTCGCGCACGAAGTGCCAGACCCAGTTGAACTGGCTGCCATTCTGGTCCAGCGGCACCGGCGGCGCGTAGTTGGCCAGCATGTCGGCGCGTTCCTCGGCGCTGTACAGCGAGACACCGTCCAGGATCAGCCGGCGCACGCGGTGTGGGGCGGCGATGGCCATCTCGCAGGCGATGTTGGCGCCGGTATGCGCGCCGTAGAGGTCGAACCGCTCGATCCCCAGGGCTGCCAGCGCGCGCAGATGCGCGTCGGCGAAATAGGCCATCTCCGGCGCCTCGCCCAGCGGTGGCGAGGAATCGCCATTGCCCAGCGTGTCCGTCGCCACCACGCGGCGCTGCCGGCCGAACAGCGCGATCATCGGCTCCAGCATTTTCGCCGAACCGGGGGAGGCATGCAGCATGACCAGCGCCACGCCGCCATGTCGCGCGCCGGCGTGGCGGTAATGCACCTGGCCTTCCGCCACCTCGGCGAAGCCGCGCAGGACCGGCTCACTCAACGCGAATGCCCGTGGCCTGGGCCAGCGCCCGCCAGCGCGCTAGGTCCTCATGGATCTTCGCGGCATATTGCGCGGGCGTGGTGCCCTCAGGGTCCAGCCCGTTGTCGATGAAGACGCGGCTGACCTCCGGCCGCTTCAGCGCCTCGGTGAACTCGTGGTGGAAGCGGTCCACCAGCCAGCGCGGCGTGCCCGCCGGCAGCATGATGCCGTACCAGGAATTCACCTCGAAGCCCGGATGGCTCTCCGCCACCGCCGGCAGGTTGGGCAGGCGCCCGCTGCGCTTCAGCGTGGAAACTGCCAGCGGCTTCAGCCGCCCGGCCTCCACATGCGCCATGACCGCGCCGATGTTGAAGAAGCCGAAGTCGATGCGCCCGGCCATCATGTCCGTGATCGGCTGCGTGCTGCCGGTATAGGGCACGTGCAGCAGCGTGGCGCCGGACATGCGCGCCAGCATCTCCCCAGCCAGATGCGTGGTGCTGGCCGGCCCGACCGAGCCATAGCTGAGCGGTTGCGCCGCCGCCTTGGCCTTCGCCACCAGCCCCGGCACGTCATCCGCGCCTAAGTCGGTGCGCGTCACCAGCACCAGCGGCGAGGAGACCAGCTGCGTCACCGGCAGCAGGTCCTTTTCCGGGTCGTAGGGAATGTTGGACTGGAAGCAGGGCGCGATCGTCATCGGACCGGCATGGCTGAACAGCACGCTGTAGCCATCCGGCGCCGCGCGCGCGGCCATGCCCGTGGCGATGGTGCCATTGGCGCCCGGCCGGTTCTCCATCACCATCGGCTTGCCCAGCGTCTCGCTGAGCCGCTGGATCAAGGGCCGCGCCACCAGGTCGGCCGGGCCGCCTGGCGGCCAGGGGTTGATCAGGCGCACCGGCCGGTCCGGCCAGCCCTGCTGCGCCCGGGCCAGGCCGGGCAGCAGCAGCGGCGCGGCCAACAGCGCGCGTCGGGTTGGCGTGGCGGTCACGGCGCTTTTCCCCTTCAAGCCTGCTTCACGTTCCAGAACACCGGCAGCCCCGGGATGCGCCCGGTCAGCGACTTCTTGATCGCGGTCTTCGACGTATAGGCGCCGAGCGGAATGAAGATGACTTCCTCCAGCGCCACGCGCTGCATCTCGGCGGCGATGCGGTGCTCGGCGGCTTCGTCCGGCGCCTGGAACCACTCCTCGCGCAGCGCTTCCAGCCGTGGCGAGGTCGGCCAGCCATTGGCGCCGGCCAGGCCGTTGCCGCGCAGCACCAGGTGGGCGCCGGGGTCAATGAACTCCAGGCCGGGGAAGAAGGTGCAGTAGGCGGACCAGCCGCCCTTATCCAGCGGCTCCCGGTTGGCGGTGCGGCCCAGCAGCGTGCCCCAGTCGGTGGCGACGAAATCCAGGTTCATGCCCAGGCGGCGGAACAGGTCGGCGCCCACCTGCGCCAGCGCCGCCTGCGCCGGCACGTCCATGGCGCCCAGCAGCCGCACCGGGGCATCGGTGTAGCCGGCTTCCCGCAGCATGCGCTTGGCCAGGTCCAGGTTGCGCGGGCCCAGCCAGGGATCCAGCCCGGCGCGGGACGCATAGGGCGAGCCGGGCGTATAGACGCCGAGGTCGGCGTTGTAGCGGGTGGGTTCGGGCCCCACCAGCGCGGCCATGAAATCCGCCTGGTTCACCGCCGGCAGCAGGGCGCGGCGCACCCTGATATCGCTGATCGGTGCATGCAGTTGGTTCAGCCGCATCAGCGCCGGGCGCGGCAGCGTCTCCGCAGCTTCCACGGAGATCGCGCGGTTGCGCGCCAGCAGCCCTTCCAACTCGGTCGGCGGTGCCTCGAACCAATCCACCTCGCCGGCCAGCAGCGCGTTGGCGGCGGTCTGCGCGTCCGGGATGATGTGCCATTCCACGCGGTCGAAATGCGCGACCTTGGGGCCCGCCACCAGGCTGGGGGTGCCGCTGGCCACAGGCACATAGCCGGCGAAGCGCTCATAGGCCATGCGGCTGCCGGGGTTGTACTCGCCGGGCAGGAAGCGGAACGGGCCGGAGCCCACGGCCTCCCGCACCTGCTGGAACGGGTCCGTCTTCGCCAGGCGTTCCGGCATGATGAAGGGCACGGGTACCGAGACCTGGCCCAGCGCGCGGATCAGCTGCGGAAAGCGACGCTTGAGGCGGAAGCGCAGGCGCTTGTCGTCCAGCGCCACCAGTTCCTCGGTCAACTCGGCCAGCTTCTGGCCCACCGAGGCGCGACGCATCCAGCGTTGCAGGCTGGCCACCGCGTCCTGGGCGCGCACCTTCTCGCCGTCATGGAACAGCAGGCCGTCGCGCAGCGTGATGGTGCAGACGCGCTCGTCATTCTCGAACACATGCCCCGCCGCCATCTGCGGCTGCGGGCGATAGCGGTCGTCCACGCCATACAGCGTGTCCCACACCATGTAGCCGTGGTTGCGGACAATCGCCGCCGGCGTCCAGATCGGGTCCAGGCTGATCAGGTTGCTGTGCGGGATCACCTTCAGCACGCGGGCCGGCTGCGCCTGGGCGCGCGGCGCAGCCAGCGCGGCGGCAGCGGTGGCAAGGGCGGTGCGGCGGGTCAGCATCGGCGGCCTCCTCAGCTTGCCACGCGGGCGGCGATGGCGTCCGCCATGGCGACGCATTGCGCTTCCAGGCTGCGCTGACCCATCTCCAGGTTGGCGGCGGCGGGGTCGCCGAGGTAGCCCAGCGGCGTCTTGCGCCTGGCATGCTCCAGCCCGCGGCGCCACTCCATCAGGTCCTCCAGCACGAAGTTGGTCGGCTGCAGGCTGGGCAGCACCGGCTGCCGCACCAGGGGCGCGTGCGTCGCCAGCATGGCGGAGGTCTCGAACTCGCCGGCGTGGACATCCATGTACGGCCTGGGCGGGCCGATCGGCGCCGGCTGGAACGGCGTCACCAAGGCATCATCGGCCGCGAAGCCCAGCCGCTTCACCATGCCCATGTCGGCCAGGAAGCTGGCGCGGATCGGCCGGCCGGCGCTGCCGCGGCGGATGCCCTCATGGATCGTGCGGTTATGCTCGGCATCGCCATGGCCGGTGACGCAGAACAGGTGTTGGAAGCCGTCGTCGGAAATGCTGCCGATCACGTCGCTCATCAGCTCCGCCATCACCTCCGGCCGCACGCGGGGCGAGGCCGGGAAGGCGCCGGAGACGTGGTTCACGCCCCAGTAGTAGGGCGGCACGACGATGGCGGTGATGCCACGTTCCGCCAGCAGCGCGCGGGTGCGCCGCAGCTTGGCCGCGGGCAGGTAGATGTCGGTGCCGGTGGGCAGGTGCGGACCATGCTGCTCGATGACGCCGAAGGCCCAGAGCGCGACGGCGCCGGCCTTGGCGGCGCTGGCCACCTCGTCGGCGGTCATTTCCGCCATGGTGCCCGCCAGGATGGAGATGCCGCCATCCGGTCCCGAAATGCCGCTCATGCCAAGGCTCCCGCTGCGGCAACATCGGAGGACGCGGCCGGCACAGTGTCAATGGGCGCTTGCGTGGCCAGGTGCCGTGACGCCGCCTTGCGCGGCTGCGCGTCGCGGCGGAAGATCGCCGCCGGGGCCAGGAGGGCGTGCATGACGGCGGCGGTGGACCATTCGATCTGGAGCTTCTGCTTCGCCAAGGGCACGCTGCCGCGCGACTTCACGCAGGGGTCGCCGGTGGCGAGCAATGCCGGCACGCACGAGATCCCGATGATGATCTCGGCGATCGTTCCGGCCGGGCCGCAGCGCCGCGTCTTCCTGGTGGATACCGGTTTCGCCGGCGGTGATTCGATGACCGGCCGCCGCTTCGCCGATGTCGAGACGCCCCAGGAGATCCTGGCCAAGGTCGGCCTGGCGCCGGAGGATGTGGACACCATCCTGCTGACCCACCTGCACTTCGACCACGCCGGCAACCTGGACGCCTTCCCGCGCGCCGAGATCATCCTGCAACGCAGCGAATACGAGTCCTGGCGCACCGCGCTGGCAGCGCTGCCGGATACCTCGGCGGGCAAGTCCTCCTGGGCGTTGTCCTCGCTCAACCTCGACGACATCGCCACCTTCGAGCGCGCCATCGCCGCCGGCCGCGTCCGATTCGTGGAGGGCGATACGGAAGTGGCGCCCGGCATCACGCTGCGGCTGGAGGCCGAGAGCCACACCTTCGGCTCGCAATGGGTCGAAGTGGCGACGCCCGACGGCGCCTTCATCCTGGCCGGCGACGTGCTGGCCAGCTACCCGAACATCGAGCGCATGTGGCCGCCCGGCTACCACCAGGGCAATGGCTGGAACCTGCTGCGCGGCTACAACCGCCTGCGCGCCACGGTAGGGGAGGACAAGCTGCACCGGATCGTCCCCGGCCACGACATGCAGGTGTTCAGCCGCAACCCCAGCTGGGTCGCCGGCCGCAACCCGGTGGCCGAAATGCATGTGGCGCAGGGCGCCCGATCCTTCATTCCCTCGGCAGGAGCTTCCGCATGAGCAACCTCACCAGGCGTACCCTGCTGGGCGCCAGCCTCGCTGCCCCGGCACTGGCCCGCGCGCAGTCGGGTCCGATCAAGATCGGCGACATCAACAGCTATACCGGCCAGGCTGCCTTCACCACGCCGTATCGCCACGGGCTGCAGCTGGCGCTGGCCGAGATCAACGCCGGCGGCGGTGTGCTGGGCCGGCCGCTGGAGCTGCTGCTGCGCGATGATGGCGGCAAGCCGGACGACGCGGTGCGCCACGCGGCCGAGTTGCATTCGTCGGAGAAGGTGGTGGCGCTGACCGGCACCTTCGCCTCCAACATCGGGCTCGCCGTGGGCGATTTCGCCAAGCGCAACAAGCTGCCCTTCCTGGCCGCCGAGGCGCTGTCGGACGCGCTGACCTGGCGCCAAGGCAACCGCTACACCTTCCGCACCCGCACCAGCACCTACATGCAGGCGGCGATGCTGGCGGAACAGGCGGCCAAGCTGCCGGCCAAGCGCTGGGCCGTGGTGGCGCCGAATTACGAGTTCGGCCTCTCCGCCACCGAGAGCTTCAAGAAACTGCTGAGCGCGGCGCGGCCGGATGTGGAATGGGTGGGCGAGCAGTTCCCCGCCTTCATGCGGCTGGAAGGCGGGCCGGTGGCGCAGGCGCTGCTGGCGCTGCGGCCGGACGCCATGTTCAACGCCACCTTCGGGCCCGACCTGGCCCGCCTGGTGCGCGCCGGCAACGACATCGGCCTGTTCGAGCGCCGCAGCGTGTGCAGCGTGCTGACCGGGCAGCCGGAGTTCCTCGATCCGCTGGGCGACGAGGCTCCGGCCGGCTGGATCGTCACCGGCTATCCGTGGGAGCAGATCACCACGCCGGCGCACCAGGCTTTTGTCAGCGCGTATCGCGCGGCGGCGAAGGATACGCCGCGCGCGGGGTCGCTTAGCGGCTATGTCACGCTGCACGCCGTGGCGGCCGCGCTGAAGAAGGCCGGCGGCACCGGCGCCGAACAGTTCGTCGGTGCGCTGGAAGGCATGACCCTGCCAACGCCGCTGGGCCAGATCACCTTCCGCGCCAGCGACCACCAATCCACGCTGGGCATGTATGTCGGCAAGATCGCGCTGCGCGGTGGCAAGGGCGTCATGGTGGATGCGACCTATGCCGATGGCGTGCGCTACCTGCCCAGCGACGCCGAGGTCCGCGCGATGCGGCCGCAGGATTGAGGAGGACAGCATGGCCGAGATCGTCTTCGCCGCCGGCATTCCGCATGCGCCCGCGGTTGTCGGCCTGTTCGACAAGGCACCGGATGAAGCGCGCGCCGTCGTCGCCGCCACCTTCGGCGCCGTGGGTCGCGCGCTGCGGGCGGCCAGGCCCGACGTGGTGCTGGTCTTCGCCAATGACCACCTGACCAATAGCCGCATCACCGCCTATCCGGACTTCATCATCGGCCATGCCGCCGCGCATGCCGGCCCGCATGAATGGTTCAAGGAATGGATCGGCTGCCGCGACTGGGCGCTGCCGGGCGACCCCGAGGTGGCGCGCACGTTGTTCAAGGGCCTGACGAAGCGCGGCTTCCGCATGAATGCCGAAGCCGGGCCACTGAAGTTCGACGACAACCTCTCGGTGCCCACCGTGATGACGGAGTTGGACAGCACGACCATCCGCGTGGTGCCGATCCTGCAGAACTGCACCGTACCGCCCTTCCCCGACGGCGCCCGCTGCTACGCGTTGGGCCAGGCGGTAGCGCGCTGCATCGCCGAGGATATGCCGGCCGGCCTGCGCGTGGCGCTGATCGGCTCCGGCGGGTTGAGCCATGAGCCCGGCGGCGCGCGCTACTACAAGATCGACGAGGAATTCGACCAACTGTTCCTGAAGCTGGCGAGCGAGCCGGACCACGCGGCCTTCATGCGCGAGATCACCATTCCCCGCATGGAGCAGGCCGGCCTCGGCGGCACCGCGGAGGTGCTGTCCTGGTTTATCGTCATGGGCGCCATCGGTCAGCGGCGTGGCGAGAGCTTCGGCTATACCGGCTGGCCCAGCTTTCGCTGCGGCATCGGCGGCGTGGTGTGGGATATGGCGAAGGAGGCCGCGTGATGTCCTGGGAAGCCTACGACCCCAGCCTGGCCGCCCACGACCTGGTCCAGGACCTAAAGTGGGACCCGGCCTTGCGTGCGCTGTTCAAGCAGAACGAAGCCGCCGTGCTGGACCGCTACCCAACCATGCTGCCGGCCGAGCGCCGCGCCATTGAGCAGCGCGACTTCCGCGCGCTGTACGACCTGGGCATGCACCCCTATCTCGGCGGGCAGCTCTCCCGCTTCATCTGGGGCAACGACGCCGGCGGCGGCGCCATCGAGGCCTCCAACCGCCTGGTCGCCTCGCTGACCGGCAGCACCGCCAGCATTCCGGAGAAGCCTTGATGGCCGCGCATCGCATCGACATCCAGCACCACATCCTGCCGCCGGACTATGTCCGCATCGCCGGGGAAGAGCGGATCGGCCCGCTGATGGTCTCCGGCAAGACGCCGCCCTGGAGCCCGGAGCTTTCCTTGGAGGCGATGGAGCGCAACGGGATCGCCACCGCCGTCGTCTCCATCTCGGCACCCGGCGTCTGGTTCGGCGATGCCGGCCAGGCGCGGGAGTTGGCGCGCGCGACCAACGAATACGCCGCCGACCTGCGCCGCCGCTTCCCCGGCAAGTTCGGCTTCTTCGCCAGCCTGCCGCTGCCGGATGTCGCCGCCAGCCTGGATGAGATCGCCTACGCGCTAGACGTGCTGCACGCCGATGGCACCTGCCTGATGACCAATTACGGCGGCCGTTACCCCGGCAGCGCCGAGTTCGCGCCGATCTACGCCGAGTTGAACCGCCGCGGTGCGTTGGCCTTCTTCCACCCCTGCGTCGGCCCGGCGCCGATGATGCCGCCCGGCCTGCCCGCGGCCACACTGGAATTCCCGTTCGACACCACGCGCGCCATTGCGGATCTGCTCTTCTCCGGCGTGCTGGCGAAGCACCGCAACATGCGCAGCATCTTCTCCCATGCCGGCGGCGCCGTGCCCTTCCTGGCGCAGCGCATCGCCCGGCTGGAACGCCGGCCGGAGTTCCGCGAGCAGGTGCCGGATGGCGTGATGGCAGAATTGGGCCGGCTGTACTTCGACGTCGCGCTCTCGGCCAATCCGCTGGCCTTCGGGCCGATGCTGCAGGTGATCCCGCCGGAGCAGGTGCTTTTCGCCAGCGACTATCCCTTCGCGCCGGAGGACACCATGACCGCGACGGTGAAGGGCCTCGGCGCACTTGGGCTGGATGCGGCGACGCTGGCGAAGATTGAACGCGAGAACGCGCTGCGGCTGATGCCGAACCTGATGGCGGGTGGCTGACGCCATGGACCTGCAGATCGCCGGCAAGGTCGCTGTTATCACCGGACCGGCCAAGGGCATGGGCGCCGCCATCACCCTCGCCTTTGCGCGGGAAGGCTGCGACCTGGTGCTGGCCGGGCGCGACATCGCCGCCATCGAGCCCGTCGCCGAGGAAGCCCGCGCGCTCGGCCGCCGCGTGCGCGTCAGCGCCTGCGACCTGATGGACACGGCGCAGTGCCAAGCGGTGGTGGACGAAGCCATCAAGGCCCTCGGCGGCATCGACATCCTGGTCAACGTCGCCGGTGGCGCCGGGCCGATGGGCAAGACCGGCTGGGAAACCACGCGCGACGAGTTCGACGAGATCGTCACGCTGAACATGGCCGGCTGCTTCAACACCATGCGCGCGGTGCTGCCGCACATGATCGCGCGTGGCGAGGGCCGCATCGTCAATGTCGGCGGCACCTTCGGCATGCGCGGCCGCGCCGGGCGCATGGCCTATTCCGCCAGCAAATGGGGTCTGCGCGGCATCACCAAGTCCATGGCGCTGGAAGCCGGGCCCCATGGCATCAACGTCAACCTGGTGGCGCCGGGCATGGTCGATGGCGAGCGCTTCCGCACCAAGGTGGTGCCAACGCTGATGGCGAAGCACGGCATCACCGAGGACGAAGCCATCCGGCGCCACGCCGAGGAATACGCGCTGCGCCGCATCACCGTGGACGCGGACGTGGCCAATGCCTGCCTGTTCCTCGCCTCCCCCGTCTCCCGCCAGATCACCGGCACCGACCTGCCGGTCGATGGCGGCTGGGCCATGCTGTGAACAAGGACGCCGCCATGCTTGCCGACCTGGTCATCCATAACGGCCGCATCGTCCACCCCGATGGCATCGTGGACGCCAGCCTGACCATCGCCGGCGGCCGCATCCTGGCCATCGGCGCGCCGGAAGCCATGCCGGCCGCGAAGGAAACGCTGGACGCCAGCGGCCTGCACATCCTGCCCGGCGCCATCGATGTGCACGTGCATTTCCGCGACCCCGGCTATACGCACAAGGAGGACTGGGACACCGGCACCACCTCCGCGGCCTTCGGCGGCGTCACCACCGTCTTCGACATGCCGAACACCGTGCCCGCCACCGCCAACGCCCAGGCGCTGGCCGAGAAACACGCCATCGCCAGCAGCCGCGCCCGCATCGACTACGGCCTCTACGCCTATCTCGGCGAAAGCAGCATCGAGCAGGTGCCCGAGATGGTCGCCGGCGGCATCATCGGCTTCAAGCTCTATATGGGGGAGACCTTCGGCAAGCTGGCCACGCCCTCCACCGGCGCCATGCTGGAAGCCTTCGAGGTCGTGGCGCCCACCGGCAAGCGCATCTCCCTGCATGCCGAGACCGCCAGCATCATGGCGCGGCGGGAAGCGCGGATGCGCGCCGCCGGCCGCACCGACGCGCTGGCCCACCTGGCCGCCCGCCCCGCCGTGGTCGCGACGGAAGCCGTCAGCCGCGCCGCCGTGCTGGCGGAATGGACCGGCGCGCGCATCCACATCCTGCACATCTCCTCCGCTGCCGAGTTACGCCCGCTGGCGGAAGCCAAGGCCCGCGGCGTCGACATCACCGGGGAGACCTGTCCGCACTACCTGTTCCTCTCGGCCGACGACTACGCCCGCTGCGGTGGCGTCATCCGCGTCAACCCGCCGGTGCGGGAAGCCGACAACCAGGCGCCGCTGTGGAACGCGCTGATGGACGGCACGGTGGACATGATCGCCACCGACCACGCGCCGCACGCCCCGCCGGAGAAGACCCGCAACGACATCTGGAGCGTGGATTGCGGCTTCCCGGGCGTGGAGACGCAGATGTCGCTGATGCTGAGCCAGGTCAGTGCCGGCCGCGCCACCATCTGCGACTATGTCCGCTGGAGCGCCTACAACCCCGCGCGCAACTGGGGCCTGTTCCCGCGCAAGGGCACCATCCAGCCCGGCGCCGATGCCGACCTGGCGCTTGTGGACCTGGGCCAGGACATGGTGCTGGATGACGCGGCGCTGCATTCGCGCTCCAAGATCTCGCCCTGGCATGGCCGCCGGGTGAAGGGCCTGCCGATCCACACCATCGTGCGTGGCCGCTTCATCCTGCGCAATCGCGCGCTGGTGGAGGGCACCGAGGGCTGGGGCCAATCGGTCCATGCCATCCAGCAGATGCCGCCGGCGCAGCCGCGCAACACCGACAAGACCATGCAGGCCATCGTCCAACTGCCCGGCTGAACGCGGCGGCTTGTGGCGGCGCCGCTCCGGCCCGATCCTGTGCCCCTGCGCAGGAAAGGGCATGGCATGGCAATCCGCACGGTGGGCGTGGTCGGGCTCGGCAACATGGGTCTCGGCATGGCGGCAACGCTGGTGCGCGCGGGCTTCACGGTGCTGGGCACCGATATCAGCGCCGCGCGCCGCGCCCCGGCGGAGGACGCCGGCATCGGCTTTCTGGACAGCCTGGTGGACCTGCAGCAGCAGGCCGATGCACTGGTCTTCTCGCTGCCCTATGCGCGGGATGTCGAGGCCGTGGTCACCGCGCCCGGCGGCCTGCTGGCGCGGCGCGACCGCAAGGTGGTTGTGATCGACACCTCCACCTCGGACCCCGGCACCTCTCGCCGCCTGGCCGCGCTGCTGGCGGAGGCGGGGCACGCGCTGCTGGACGCGCCGGTCAGCGGCGGCCCGGCCGGCGCCGCCACGGGCAGCCTGACCATGATGATCGGCGGCGAGGCCGCTGACCTGGCGCTGGTGCAGCCGGTGGTCGCCGCGCTCTCCGCCACCGCTCTTCATGTCGGGCCTTCCGGCGCCGGCAACATCGCCAAGCTGGTCAACAACATGCTCGTCGCCGCCCACCTGATCACCACCGGGGAAGCGATGCGCCTTTCGGAAGCCGCCGGCCTGCCCGCCGAGGCGGTGCTGAAGGTGGTCAACGCCGCCACCGGCCGCAGCGCGGTCAGCGAGGCGATGCTGCCGCGCTGGGTGCTGCCCGGCAGCTTCGACAGCGGCTTCTCCGCCGGTCTGATGCGGAAGGATGTCCGCCTGGCCGCCGAACTGGCGCAGCAGACCGGCACCAACCTGCCGCTTTCGGCCGAGGTCGCGCGCATCTGGGACAGCACCCGCGGGCGCATCGCCGATACCGAGGACTTCACCCACATGGCCGACCACCGCACCGACCGGGACTACTGACATGCCAAGCGCAACCGCCGCCCGCGTCCGCGATCTCCTCGCTGCCCTGCTGCCCGGCGGCGTCGTCGGCAGCTTCGTCGCCGGGGAGATCCTGCCCGGCACCGGCGCGCCGTTGGACATCACCAACCCCGCCGATGGCCAGGTGCTGCTGACCTACGCCGATGCCGGCGCCCCGGTGGTCGACGCCGCCATGGCCGCGGCACGCCAGGGCCAGCGGGCCTGGTGGGCGATGACCGCCTCCGCCCGCGGCCGGGCGATGTGGGAGGTGGCGCGCCTGGTCCGCGCCCAGGCCGCCGCGCTGGCGGAGCTGGAGACGCTCTCGGCCGGCAAGCCGATCCGCGACACCGTCGGGGAGGTCGCCCGCGTCGCCGAGATGTTCGAATACTACGCCGGCTGGTGCGACAAGCTGCATGGCGAGGTCATTCCCGTCCCGAGCAGCCACCTGAACTACACAAGGCCGGAGCCGCTCGGCACCGTGGTGCAGATCACCCCCTGGAACGCGCCGCTATTCACCGCGGGCTGGCAGATCGCCCCGGCCATCTGCGCCGGCAATGCGGCGGTGCTGAAGCCGTCGGAACTCACGCCGCTCACCTCGGTGGCGCTGGGCGCGCTCTGCCACCAGGCCGGGCTGCCGAGGGGCCTCGTCTCCGTGCTGGCGGGCGCCGGGCCCAGCACCGGTGCCGCCGCGGTGGGCCATGCCGAAACCCGGCTGGTGGTCTTCGTCGGCTCCGCCGCCACCGGGGCCAACATCGCGGCGCAGGCGGCGCGCAACATCGTGCCCTGCATCCTGGAACTCGGCGGCAAGTCGGCCAACATCGTGTTCGAGGATGCCGACCTCGACCGCGCGCTGCTCGGCGCCCAGGCGGCGGTGTTCGGCGGCGCCGGGCAGAGCTGCGTCGCCGGCTCCCGCCTGCTGGTGCAGCGCGGCGTGCGCGACCGCTTCCTGCAGCGGCTGGCGGAGGCCAGTGCCCGCATCCCCGTTGGCGCCCCCAGCGACCCTGCGACGCAGATCGGCCCGATCAACAACCGCCGCCAGTTGGACCGCATCACCGCCATGGTCGGCGCGGCGCAGGCGGCGGGCGCGCGCCTGACCACCGGCGGCGGCTGCCCCGCCCCGCTGCGGGCGACCGGCGGCTTCTACTACGCACCGACCATCCTGGACGGTGTCTCCCCCGCCGCCGAGATCGCCCGCGAGGAGGTGTTCGGCCCGGTCCTGGCCGCCCTGCCCTTCGACACCGAGGAGGAGGCGATCGAGCTGGCCAACGCCACGCCCTACGGCCTGGCCGGCGCGGTCTGGACCCGCGATGTCGGGCGCGCCCACCGCGTGGCGGCCGGGGTGCGCGCCGGCACCTTCTGGATCAACGGCTACAAGACAATCAGCGTCATGTCGCCCTTCGGCGGCTTCGGGCGCAGCGGCTTCGGCCGTTCCTCGGGGAAGGAAGCGCTGCTGGCCTATACCCAGGCCAAGAGCGTCTGGGTGGAGACCGCGGCCGAGCCGGTGGCGAATTTCGGCTACGCCGACCGCTGAACGCGGCGTCCCGACAGCGCTTGTCGCTGGCCACGGGCGATGCCTAAGCTTGACCCAGCCGGGGGTGGTCATGACGCGCATTCGCAGCATTGAGGTGGTGCCGGTCGAGGCACCGGTCGCCGTTCCCTATGGCTCCTCGCGCGGGCTGGTGCCCAAGCGCCAGGCCGGCATCATCCGGCTGCGGACCGAGGACGGCATCGAAGGCATCGGCGAGGCCTGGGGCCCGCCCGGCGTCACCCGCGCCTACCTGGAGACGGTGCAGGCCCGCTTCATCGGCGCGGAGTTGTCGGCGCAGCGCGGCGTGGCGCAGCAGGTGCTGGCCAGCCACTACCACTTCGGCACCGCCAACGGCCTCATCGCGCTGCTGGGCGGCATCGACATCGCGGCACATGACGCGCTGGGCAAGCGCTACGGCGTCAGCGTGGCGGAACTCATCGGCGGGCGGCTGCGCGAGCAGATACCGGTCTACGGCAGCGGCGGCTACTTCACGGCGGATGACGACCAGGACGCCGCGCTGGCCCGCCAGCTGGAACGCGCCGTCGCCGCCGGCCATACCGCGCACAAGATCAAGATCGGTCGCAACACCCGGCAGGATGCGGCGCGCTGCGCGCTGGCGCGGCGCATCATCGGCCCGGATGCGCTGCTGACCGTGGACGGCAACGGCAACATGACCGCCGAGGGCGCGCTGGCCAGCATGCGCGCCATCGCGGACAGCGACATCCACTGGTACGAGGAACCGGTCGCGCCGCAGGACTGGGCCGGCTACGCGCAGCTGCGGGACCGCGCGCCCATCCCGATCGCGGCCGGGGAGGCGCATTACGCGCTGTTCGAGCATCGCCGGCTGATCGACGGCAGACTGGCCGCCGTGCTGCAACCGGACCTGACGCTGTGCGGCGGCTTCGCCGTGGCACAGACCATCGGCGCGCTGGTGAATGCGGAGCATCTGCGCCTGTCGCCGCATTGCTGGGGCAGCGGCGTCGGGCTGGCCGCGGCGTTGCAGCTGATGGCGGCGCAGCCCGCCTACCCCGCCGGCGACCACGTGCCGCTGCCGGCGCTGCTGGAATACGATACCGGCGACAACCAGCTGCGCGACGGCGTGCTGGCGGAACCGCTGCGCTACCACGCGGGCATGCTGCAGGTGCCGCGCGGCCCCGGCCTCGGCATCACCCTGGACGAGGCCGCGCTGCGCCGCTTCGCGCCGGCATGAGCGAGGCGCTGCTGCGGGTGGAGGGACTGTCCGTCGCCTTCCGCGGCGGCGCGATCCAGGCGGTGGACGGCGTGGACCTGGCGCTGCACGCCGGCGAGACCCTGGCCGTGGTGGGTGAAAGCGGCAGCGGCAAGAGCGTGACCGCGCTGGCGACGCTGCGCCTCTTCGCGCGGGAGGACGACGTCCGCACCGCCGGGCGCATCCTGTTCCAGGGCGAGGACCTGCTGGGCCTGCCGGAAGCCGAACTACGCAAGCGGCGCGGGCGCGACATCGGCATCATCTTCCAGGACCCCGGCGCCAGCCTGAACCCGGTCTTCAACATCGGTCGCCAGATCACCGAGGTGCTGCGCCGCCACAAGCACCTGCCGCGCGCGGAAGCCGAGGCGGAGGCGCTGCGGCTGCTGCGCGAGGTCGGCATCAGCGACCCCGAAGGCCGGCTGCGCAGCTACCCGCACCAGCTTTCCGGCGGCATGCGGCAGCGGGTGATGATCGCCATCGCGCTGGCCTGCGGGCCGCGGGTGCTGATCGCGGACGAGCCGACCACGGCGCTGGACGTGACCATCCAGGCGCAGATCCTCGGCCTGCTGAAGGCGCTGCAGGCGGCGCATGGCATGGCGCTGCTGTTCATCACGCATGACCTGGAACTGGTTGGCGACATCGCCGACCGCATCGCGGTGATGTATGCCGGCCAAGTGGTGGAAAGCGGCCCGGCCGCCGAGGTGCTGGCCGACCCGCGCCACCCCTATACCCGCGCCCTGCTGGACTGCCGGCCGCATCGCGGTGCCGATGGCGAGGTCCACTTCGCCGCCATTCCCGGCACGCCGCCGCGTGGCGTCTTCCCCGGCGGCTGCCGCTTCGCCGCGCGCTGCGCCAGGCGCGCGGCTGGATGCGAGCAGCCGCAACCGCTGCTGACGGAGGGCGCGCGCGCGGTGCGCTGCTGCCGGGCATGAGCGCCCTGCTGGAACTGCGCGGCGTCTCCCGCGACTTCACCCTGCCGCGCCGCGGGCTGGCGCCATCGCCGCTGCTGCGCGCGGTGCAGGATGTCTCGCTGGCGGTGCAGCCCGGCGAGGTGGTTGGCCTGGTCGGCGAAAGCGGCTCCGGCAAGTCGACGCTCGGCCGCCTGGCGCTGCGGCTGCTGCCGCCCAGCGCGGGCACCGTGTCCTTCGCCGGCGAGGACCTGGCCGCGCTTTCCACCGCCGCGCTGCGCGCCCGCCGGCGCGACATGCAGATGGTGTTCCAGGACCCCTTCGCCTCGCTGAACCCGCGCCGCAGCATCGGCGGCGCCATTGCGGAGGTGCTGGCGCTGCACAGGCTGCCGCACGGCACGGCCGAGGTGACGGCGGCGCTTGGCCGGGTCGGGCTGGAAGCCGGCGATGCCGCGCGCCGGCCGCGCCAGTTCAGCGGTGGCCAGCGCCAGCGCATCGCCATCGCCCGCGCCCTGGCCACGCAGCCGCGCCTGCTGGTGGCGGATGAGCCGGTGAGCGCGCTGGATGTCTCGGTGCAGGCCGGCATCCTGGCGCTGCTGCAGGGGCTGCGCGCCGAGCTTGGCCTGGCCATGCTGTTCATCTCGCACGACCTGGGCGTGGTGGAGGCGATGGCCGACCGCATCGTCGTGCTCTACCTCGGCCGGGTGATGGAAAGCGGGCCGGCGCGCCAGGTCTTCGGGCAACCGCGCCACCCGTACACCGCCGCGCTGCTGGCCGCGGCGCCCGGCAGCCGGCGCGCCAGGATGACCCTCAGCGGCGAAATCCCCAGCCCCGCCAACCCGCCCAGCGGCTGCGTATTCCGCACCCGCTGCCCCTTCGCCCTGCCTGACTGCGACGCCGCCGTGCCGCTGCCGCGCGCGGTGGCGCCGCAGCACGAGAAAGCCTGCATCCGTGACGACCTCGCGCTCTAGCCTGCTCGTCGTCGGCGCCGGCGGCTTCGTCGGCGCCGCCTGCACCCGCGCCCTGCTGGCGGCGGGGCACCGTGTGTTCGCGCTGGAACCCGTGCGGCCGCAGGCGGTGCCGGGGGGGGCCACGCTGCTGCCTGGCGGCCTGGCCGATGCCGACGCGGCGCTGGCGGAAGCGCGGCCGGATTGCGTGCTGAACTTCGCCGCTTTCTCGGCCGGCCCCGTTGGCCTGGCCCGTTCCGGCGAGGCGTCACCGGACCGCGCGCTGGAAGTGAATGCGCTGGGCTTCCACGCCCTGCTGCGCGCCGCGCACCAGGCCGGCGTGAAGCGCGTGCTGTGGTCCTCCTCCACCGTCGCCATCGGCCCCGCCACGCGGGAGATGCGCGAGGACGAGGACGTCCCCTGCGCCCCCGTCACCAGCTACGGCCTTTCCAAGCTGGTGGCCGAACAGGTGGCCGCATTCTTCCGTCGCACCGCGGGCATGGACATCACCGGCATCCGCCTACCGCTGATCCTGGGCCCCGGGCTGTGGTACGACGGCGCGGCGGCGGCGGTGAAGCGGCTGGCCGCGGGGCAGCCGGCAGCGGTCGGCGCGCCGGACCTGCCCTTCGACGCCGCCGATGTGCGCGATGTCGCCCGGCTCTTCGCCTTGCTGGTGGCGCGGCCCGGCTTGGCGCCGCTGTACCACTTGGCTGGCACCACCACGACCTGGCGGCAGATCGCCACGCTCTGCGGCGCCGAATTGCAGCCGGCGCCGGCGGGCATCGCCTGGCCCCTCGTCAGCCAGGCGCGGCTGGAACAGGATACCGGCTTCACCTGCACCCACGACCTGGGCGCCACGCTGCGCGCCCTCCGGGAGGATCGCGCATGAGCATCGAGCAACGCCTGGCCGAGTTGGGCATCACCCTGCCGCCGCCACGCGCGCCGGTCTTCGGCTATGTGCCGGTGGCGGTGGAGGGCGGCCTTGCCTGGGTCTCCGGGCAACTGCCCTGGGCCGGCGACGGGCTGCTGGCCAAGGGGCGCCTGGGCGCCGAGGTGGATGTGGAGACCGGCCGCGCCGTGGCCCGCTGCTGCCTGCTGAACGGGCTTGCCGTGCTGAAGGAAGCGCTGGGTTCGCTGGACCGCGTGCAGCGCATCGTCAAGGTCGTCGGCTTCGTCAGCTCCGCCCCAGGCTTCTACGACCAGCCGGCGGTGGTGGACGGTGCCTCGCACCTGCTGACCGAGCTGTTCGGCGAGGCAGGGCGCCATGCGCGCTCGGCCGTCGGCGTCGCCGCGCTGCCGCGCGATGTGCCGGTGGAAGTTGAATTCGTCGCCGCCATCCGCGGCTGAAGGAGGAACTGGGATGACCGAGTTCGACATCTCGCGCCGCGCGGCGCTCTCGCTGGCATTGGCAGGCCTTGCGCTGCCGGCTTCGGCACAGCCGGCGGCCGGCGGCATCGACCCGCTGCTGTATGGCCCGACCGACCCCAAGGCCAAGCGCGGCGGCAAGATCACTGTCGGCAACCTGGTGGAACCGCCGGCGATGGACCCCTTCCGCCAGGCCGCGGATGCGCGGGTGCGCGTCTCGGTGCTGATGTACCAGGGCCTGTTCTTCGAGGACCAGGCCGGCGTCGCCCGGCCGCTGCTGGCCGAGAGCGCCACGCCCGCCACCGATGGCAAGAGCTGGACCTTCAGGCTGCGCCGCGGCGTCAAGTTCCATACCGGCGCGGCGATGACCTCGGCCGATGTGAAGTACAGCTACGACTTCATGCGCAACCCGGCCAATGGCTCGCCCGGCGCCGGCGACCTGTCCTCGGTGGCGAGTATCGAGGCGCCGGACGACCACACCGTGGTGTTCCACCTGGCCAAGCCGAATTCGGCGCTGCCGATGACGCTGACCAACAAGTACGGCGCGGTGGTGCCCAAGGGCTTCCTGGACGACGCCAATTCCGGGCCGCGGATGAACGAGATCTCGGTCGGCACCGGGCCGTTCAAGCTGAAGCAGTTCCGCCCCAACAGCGTCATCGTCATGGAACGCTTCGCCGACTACTGGCAGCCGGGCGTGCCCTACCTGGACGAGATCACCTTCGCCGCCATGCCCAACAGCGCGGCCATGGTGGTGGGACTGCAGTCCCGCCGCATCGACCTCGGCGTCTTTTCCCGCCCGCAGGACACGCAGGCGCTGGCCAATGCGCCGGGGGTGGAGGTGCATCGCTGGCCATCGCTGGACCAGAAGTCGCTCGACCTCGACTGCAACTACGCGCCGATCAAGGATGTGCGGGTGCGCCAGGCGCTGGCCCTGGCGATCGACAAGAAGCAGGTGATGGACGCCTCCATCGCCGGCTACGGCAAGGTCATCGGCACCATGGTCGCGGGCATGGAATCCGCCTGGGGCGTGCCGCAGGACCAGCTGGCCTTCCAGCACCCGGACCTGGAGAAGGCGCGCGGCCTGCTGCGCGCCGCCGGCCACCCGGATGGCCTGGATATCGAGCTGACGACCATCATCGGCTATGACTGGATGGACGCGGCGGCGGTGACCATCAGCGAACAGCTGAAGCGGATCGGCGTACGGATCAGCATCCGCAAGCTGGACCTGGGCGTCTGGGTCCGCAACCTGCGGGCGCGAGAGCTGGGCTTCACCTTCAACGACTGGGGCACCATCCCAGACCCGGCGCTGCTGTTCTTCCGCCACTTCCATTCGGTGCCGGCGGGCGCCGACTTCCGCAACTGGAACAACGCCCGCGCCGACGCGCTGCTGGACCGCGGCCAGGAAACCGCCGACCCCGCACAGCGCCGCGCGATCTACACCGAGTTCCAGAAGCTGCTGGCGGAGGAGGTGCCGACCATCATGCTGTTCTCGGCCGACAAGCTGACCGCCAACCGCACCCGGCTGAAGAACTACCAGCAGCACGGCACCGGCTGGTATTTCGGTCTCGCGAAAGCATGGGTGGAGGGCTGACGCCCTGGCGCTCTTCCTGGCGCGCAGGCTGGGCGCGGCGCTGATCGCGGCGCTGCTGTCCAGCCTGGCGGTCTTTCTGCTGCTGCGCGCGGTGCCCGGCGACATCGTCGGGCAGATGCTGGGCCAGACCGGCACCGACCGCGCGGCCGAGCAGGCGCTGCGCGGCTTCTTCGGGCTGGACCGCCCGCTGTGGCGGCAGTTCGGCGACTGGGTCGGCGCCACGCTGACCGGCGACCTGGGCCGCAGCTGGTACCAGGGCCGCGCGGTGTGGACCATGGTGTGGGAAGCCTTCCTGGTCACCGCCGAGCTCGCCTCCGCAACCCTGGTACTGGCTACGCTGGTCGGCGTGCCGCTGGGCGTGGTCGCGGGCATCGTGCATGGCTCCCGGTTGGATGCGGCGATCCAGGGCTTCAACCTGGTCGGGCTATCCGCGCCGGTGTTCTGGCTGGGGCTGATGCTGCTGGTCGGCGCCAGCGCGGTGCTGGACTGGTCGCCGCCCTTCGCCTGGTCCGGTCCGACCGAGGACCTGGAGGACAACATCAGCATCCTGGTGCTGCCGGTGCTGTCGCTGGCGGTGCTGCAGGCCGCCGCCTATGGCCAGTTCGTGCGCGGGCTGATGGTGGAGGAGTTGGGCCGCGACTATATCCGCGCCGCCCGCGCCAAGGGCATGACGCCCTTCGACATCCATTTCCGCCACGCCCTGGCCAATGTGATGGTGCCGCTGGTCACCTTCATGGGGCTGGTGCTGATCCAGATCCTCGGCGGCGTGGTGATCATCGAGAGCCTGTTCTCCCTGCCCGGCCTCGGGCGGCTGATCCTGTCGGGCATCCAGGGGCGCGACTATCCGGTGGTGCAGGGGGCGCTGTTCTTCGTGGTGCTGATCGCCACCACGGTGAACCTGGGGGTGGACCTGCTCTATGGCCTGCTGGACCCGAGGCTGAAGCCATGACCGCCTGGCGTCTTGGCCTGGCGCTGGCCTTGGTCTTCGCCGTGCTGCTGTTGGCGCCGGGGCTGGTGGCGCCGCAATCGCCGCTGGCGCTGGACCCCGCACGGGCGTTGCAGGCGCCCAGCGCGGCGCATTGGTTCGGCACCGATGATGTCGGCCGCGACGTCTTTTCCCGCGTGGTGCATGGCACGCGCATCACGCTCGGCCTGGTCACCTTTTCGCTGCTGCTGTCGCTGCTGATCGGCGGCGGGCTCGGCGTGGTCGCGGGCTTCGCCGGTGGCTGGTTCGACCTTGGCCTCGCCCGGCTGGCAGACATGGTGCAGACCTTCCCGCCCATCATCGCCGGGGTGATGATCACCGGCGTGCTCGGCCCCGGCGCCGCCAACCTGGTGCTGGCGCTCAGCGTCATCTACCTGCCCAGCTTCTTCCGCATCGGCCGCTCCGCCGCGCTGGCGGAGGCGCAGCTGACCTATGTGGAGGCCGCCCGCGCCGCTGGCTTCGGCGAGGCCTCGATCCTGCTGCGCCAGGTGCTGCCCAACACGCTGCCGGTGCTGGTGCTGAACTTCGTCATCATCTTCCCGCTTGCCTTGCAGATCGAGGCGGCGCTCGGCTTCCTCGGCCTGGGCGTGGTGCCGCCGATGCCGGATTGGGGCGCCATCCTGGAGCAGGGCAAGAACTTCATCCTGGTGGCGTGGTGGGTGTCGCTCTGGCCCGGCGTCTTCGTCCTGGCCTCGGCGCTGGCCATGACGCTGCTGGGCCACGGCCTGCGCGCCAGGTTGGGCCGCTGATGCGCCTGGCGCTGCATGACCTGGCCGTGGCCGGCACGGCGACGCTGCCGGCGGGCGTGCATGGCCTGTACCTGCGGCGCGGCGCGCTGCTGGTGGATGGCGTGCCGCTGGCGGAGGACAACGCCGTGCTGGCGCCGGCCGGGGCGCGGCTGCAGGGCGAGGCCGAAGCCTGGCGCTTCACCGTGGCCACCGCGCCGGAGGATCGCGCCACGCTGATCCTCTCCCACGCGCTGCCGCGCGACCCTACCCAGCCCTTCGTGCTGCGGCTGGACCGGGTGGATTTCAGCGAGAACGGCGTCACGCCGAAGCACGGGCATGCCGGCCCCGGCATCCGCCGCCTGGTCTCCGGCCTGCTGCTGGCTGAGTTGGGCGAGGAGGCGCGCCGGATCCTGCCCGGCCAGGCCTGGCACGAGACCGGCGCCGAGCCGGTGGTCGGCCGCGTGCTGGCACCGGGCACCGCCTTCATCCGCGCCATGGTGCTGGACGCCGCGCTGCTGGGGCAGCCGACCTTTCGCGCCTGGACGTCGGAGGAGGCGGCCAAGCCGCGCGGCGTCGGCTACCGGCTTTTCCTCGACCGCATCTGCCAGTTGGAGACCGCATGACCACCAGCGACAGCCTGACACCGGACGAAGCCGAGGTGCAGTTCAACCCGCAGCGTAGCGTGCCCAACAGCGCCGACTTCGGCGCCCGGCGCGCGCCGCTGAACCAGGCCGCGCTGGCCCACCCGCGCCGCGTGGCCGACCTGGCCTGGGCGCCGCAGGGGCTGAACAGCCTGGACCTCTACCCGCCCGAGGGCAGCGGCCCCTGGCCGGTGCATGCCTTCATCCATGGCGGCTACTGGCGGGCGCAGGACAAGCGCAACTTCGCCTTCACCGCCACCGAGCTGAACAAGCGCGGCATTCTGGTGGCGGTGCTGAACTACGACCTCTGCCCGGCGGTGACGCTGGACGGCACGGTGGCCTCGGCGCTGGGTGGCCTGGAATGGCTGCTGCGGCACGCGCCGGAGCACGGCGGCGACCCTTCGCGCTTCACTTTGTCGGGCCATTCTGCCGGCGCGCACCTGGTGGCGGCGGCGCTGGCGACGGACTGGGCGGCGCGCGGCCTACCGGCCAACCCATTCAGCGGCGCGCTGCTGACCAGCGGCATCTACAACCCCGCCCCGGCCATGCTGACCACCGTGAACGCGGACCTGCACCTGACGCCGGAGATTGCCGCCCGGCACGACTACGAGGCGCTGGCGCCGCGCTGCACCTGCCCCTGCTGGGTGATGGTGGGCGGCGAGGAGCCGATCCGCTGGATCGACCACTCCCTGCGCTACGCCCAGCACCTGCGGCGGCATGGGCTGAAGCCGGGCGTGCTGGTGGCGCCGGGCTACCATCACTTCGACATCCTGGACCAGTACCTGGACCCCGCCAGCGACATCCAGCGCATCCTGCGGCTGCTTGCGCCGTAGGGCACGCGCTACCGGGTCAGGCGCGCCGCCAGCAGGCTGGCGTCGCCGGGCCGCCTGGCGCCGGCCTGGCCCAGCGCCGCCACGGCATGGGCCAGCAGCATCTCCGGGTCCAGGCCGGCGCTGGCCGCCAGTATCCCGGCCACGCCCTCGATGCCCAGCGGCACGCCGCCCAGCGCCGTTTCCGTCACGCCGCGGCTGACCGCCACCAGGGCGGCACGCGCCGGCAGCTCGATGGTCACGTTCGGCACCTTCAGGCGCGGCTGCAGGCCCAGCGGCGGCGCGCCCGGCACCTCCAGCACCCGTGCCTCTCCGGGGGCCAGCAGCAGCACCGGCGGCGGGGCCGCCGCCCGTGCCGCCACCAGCACCTGCGCCTGCAGGTCGATGATGCCGAGGAAGCCGGTGATCTCCATGCGCTGGTCGTTGTCGCCCAGCAGCAGGTCGGAAACGCGCGACAGGCATTCGCCCGGGGTGGCGGCCTGCGGCGCCAGGGACCGCACCAGCGCCCTGGCCGAGATGGCCAGGAAGGCGGCGCCCAGCCCGGTACCCCGCACCGAGGCCATGAACACCGCAAGCCGCCGCCCACCCGGCCCGTCCAGCCAGAAGAAGTCCTGGAAGTCGCCGCCGAACTGCGCGCCCTGGATCAGCCGCCCCGCCACCGCCGCGCCGCTGGCCGCCGGCAGCGCCGGGGGGGCCAGCCGGGCCTGCATGGTGGCAATGGCGGAAAGCTCCTGCTCCAGCGTCTCAACCCGGTGGCGCGCGGCCAGCGCGTCGCCCTGCTGGGCGATCAGCAGGCGCAGGTTGTGGTGCTGGCTGCGCACCCGCTGCGCCATGGCCGAGGCCGCCGAAGCCCTGGCCGCACCGGACCCGGAGCTTGCCGCCGAGCGGGCCGGGGTTGCCGACACGCTGGCCGCCGAGGCGAGGGGCGAGCATGGCGCACCGCTGCCGGCCGAGGATCATCAACGCTACCTGGCCGCCCTGCGCGGCAGCGCCATGCAGCGCCCGCCAAGCTGGGCAGATCACGCTGCACGCCCTTTGCCCGGCTGCTGGTGTTCCTGCTGCCGTGGCCGGCGCTGGTGGGCTGCGGCGGTTCCCGTTCTGGACGGCACCGGCATAGGCCCCGGCTGGTGCTGCGCCTGGTGCCATCCCGCGCCGCCCCGCGCCGCAACCATAGAGGTGCTGACATGACCGCCACCGAGGCCGAGAACCAACAGAACCGCCACCTTCAAACGCGCGCGGGGGTTGGACAAGGCGAAGGCGCCGCGCTGGTGGTGCTGGCGGTGCGGCTGCCGTCCAGCGTGCAGCGCACACCGCGCGTTGCCGTTGACCTGGTGCTAGGGCCGGTGGGGCTGGTGATGACGGTGGCGCGCAAGCGGATGAACAGCCGGCTGGAAATCCGCTTGCCGGAAACCAGCGACGGCGCCCCCGGGGTAATCCTGCCGCCCCATCTATTGGCCGAAGCCGAGGCCGCCGCCGTGGCAGCGGTGCGGGCGGACCCGCGGGCCTGGTGCCATCTGTTAGGGCGTGGCCGTTGACGCGGTTTACGGCGCGATACGCGCGAGCATGGCCGCGCGCGAGGAAGCCCCCGGCGCCTTTTCGAGAGAGGTACGCACGGGCGCAGCCGCGCGCGAGGGCCGCGAGTCCCTGCGGGAAGGAAGGCCGCCCATGACCAGCACGACCGAAGCCCGCGACCTGGCCCGCCAGCGCAGCGAAGCCTACCGGGACCGGAAGCGGCGCGGGGTGGTGCTGGCGTGGATCGAGGTTGAGGCGCGGGAACTGGCCGCGCTGGAACGCCTAGCCCTACTGGAAGCCGGCGAGCGTGATCCGTACCGCATCGCCTGCGCGGTGGCGCAATTCCTCAAGGCGGCGCCTGCGGTGGCCGGGATGGGCGATGCCCTATGGCCGGCGCAGGCTGGTGACGAATGACCGCAGCACCCGGCGGATTTGAGGGACTTCCGTAATGCCGTCACCTGAGAACAGCGACGATCAACGGGAAATCCCGCCACGCCATAACAGCCCCGCCGGCTGGGCTGCTTTCCGCGCCCTGCGGCAGCGGCCGGCGCCAATACCCCGCCGCCGGCATGGGAACCGAAAGCACGGCAACTATACGAAGTCGGGCCGGGCCAGCATGGGCCGGGTTCGGCTGCTGGCCCGGTTGCTGAGGACGGGGCGGGGCGACCTCTCGACATTCTAAGGGGGGCGCTTGGTGTCGCTGTTCGCCGTTTTTCGTCCGGCGCAGCGCCAGCGCGTTACAAGTTGGAGCGGCACGTATCTCGACTAACCACGACACAGTTCGCCTGGGCTTTTGTGTTTCACTTGGTTCCGAACTGAGCGGAGGGGCGCGCCATGAATGCGAACGAGTATGGATCAGTGGGCTTTGCCATAACCAACCGTCAGCGGCTTGCTGGTGGCGGCGCGCTGGTCACGCTCCGAATGCTTCTGGCATTCCTCTGCCTTGCCTTCTGCGGCGCCATCGGAACTATTGTATTTGAAGTGCTGGCCGACTTCATTTTCTGACGGCCGCCAGTTGGAAGGGGTGGTCTGTCAGCGGGCCAGCGCGGCGCTGTCGGCTAACGTCTATCAGTGGTGCGCCGGCAGGGCGGGGCGACCTCTCGACCTTCTACGGGCGGCAGCCGGTGGCGCCGGGGTGGCTGGCGTTTCGGGCAAGCCGGGGGCGATGGGTGGGGGACTGCTAGACCCGCGCCATGCACCAAACCGGCGCAGGCTGTAGCACCCTGCCGCGCGCCGAGTGTGGGGTATTTTGTGGGGTACACTCGGGAGGAAGCGGCCGGAAGCATGTAAAATCAACATCTTGCGGCGCGCTGATGGCGTCCCCTAGGGGATTCGAACCCCTGTTAACGCCGTGAGAGGGACAATCTGGATATCGCGTGACGCGCATGCCATGTGCTATGTAGCTGGGAAGGCTAGAGCTTAGTGTCACTGATGTCACAGGCGTTCCAGCTGGTAAGTTGGGAGCTTGTTGGGATGGCCGGCACGACCACCAGATCTGCGTCGAAGTTCGCACGGACCATCGATAGTCCGGCGAAACGGTCAAAACTGCCACCGCGACGAGATCCATACTGGGTCTCCTGCGGAACCAAGCGCGGGGGTATTTCCCTCGGATACCGGCGCCTAGGAACCGAAGGTGCCGCTGGCACATGGGTTATGCGGTTGATCCACGAGGGGCACCGCCACGAGGAAAAGCTGGGGCCGGCCGACGATGCCGCGTCAAGCGGAGGTATGACGTTCGCACAGGCCACTACGTCAGCCATCGAAGCCGCAAATCGCAGGCGAGAAATGTTGTGCTTGGCGAAGCCCGTTGGCGATCCCGCAACGGTGCAAACAGCCGTATCGGCGTATCTTGTTACCAGAAAACAACGAAATTCTAGGAACGGCCGGGATGCGGAAACGCGGCTGCAGAAACACCTCCTCGATGCAAAGCAAGGCATGGGCGAACGGACGCTGGGCTCCCTCACAGAAGCACACTGGCGGCAGTGGCGACGCAACCTCGATGGACTATCAGCCGCATCAGTAGAGAGGATCACCAATGATGTACGGGCGGCAATGAACCGAGCATGGACGGAGCACCACCGGGAACTTCCGCCACGATGGCGCGACATGCTCGAACAGGGACTGAAGGAAGCGAACCGGCCCATCTCCGCCCCCCGCAGCGCCAACAACTCCGCAAGAGAGTGGCTCGAAGTCGCTGACGTTCAACGGCTTGTCGTCGCTGCTTACGAGGTAGATGAGGACTTCGGGCGACTCGTCCTCGTACTTGCATCCACGGGAGCGAGATTGTCGCAGGTGGCTCGGTTGCGAGTCGGCGATATCGTTACCGGCTGCAACCCGAAAATCATGATGCCGCCCAGCAGGAAGGGCGGACATGGGTCGACCAAAGCCCCGTTCATTGCCATTCAGGTTGGCAGCGATGTCGTTGCTGCATTGGTTCCGGTGATCACAGGGCGAAACGCGGCCGAAACCCTTCTCGAGCACTGGCTCCACGCGCAGGTTCCCGGGGATAAGGACACCGGAACAGCGCCGTCGTGGCAACCCGTGCGGCGGGAACCTTGGACGAGCGCGGCCTCCATGAATCGCCAGTGGCACGCCGCGCTGAAAGCTGCAGGCATGGCATCGACGATACCGTATCGGCTTCGAGACAGCTCGATCATCAGGATGCTGAAGGCCGGCCTCCCGCTTGCGCTCGTCGCCAGCCTTCATGACACATCCGCGCCGATCATCAGCACGCATTACGCGGCCCATGTCCATGACGCGCTTAGCCAACTTGCCCGAGACGCAGTGGTGACGCTGCGGCCTAATCCCACGTGACAAAATGCCGTACTGCTCACCTCAAAGAAATAGACACCGCAGTCGGCAGTACTGCACAATACCGTCATGACCACTTATGCCACATTATCGAAACGTTCTCCTTCAAAGGAAGTCACACCTCGCCATATTCAAGAGGAGATCGTCCCGTGGAGGGAAAGACCACTTTTGACCATGGACGTTGCGGCGGAGTTACTAGGCTGCTCACGGCCGCAAGTTTACCGGCTCGCAGCACAGGAAAGCCATATCCGTCTGGTGCGCCTGAGCGGTAGGACGCTGGTTGAGACCGGGTCGCTGCTTGAGCACATGTCGGTCGCCGAGCGATACGTCCCGAGCGGAAAGGACCACCGCGGTGCGGCACTCGGCCGCAAACGCGGCAAAGCGCCCGGGCCGGCCTGACGCCGGTGGCAGACGGTCCAGTTCCCGGCTGTGACTCCGTTGCTAACCCGGCCACCCTCCTAGCTTGGTCGCCGCTATCCTCACCGAGGTCAACGAACCCAACATTCGTTCCGACAATGGCGTTTCTTCAGTTTCCCCGCGCCGGGCAGCGCCGGGACTGGCGACTGCGTCCTGAAGATCGCGACTATTCGGTGCAAGAACGGATAGTCGGGCATCTCACGCCAGTGGAGCGCAGGGCGATGCTTCGATGTGGGTCGTTGCGCTACACCGGCCACCCCGAGTTCTGCCACCACCCCGCGTGCAGGATTTGTCTAGCGGTGGAGCGCAGGCGGCGGCAGCGTGCTGTAGTCGCTAAGCTCGGACACTGTCCCAGAGAAACGTTGTGGTCTGCGACGCTCCTAATCGGCACCAGCAGCGCGCTGAGCGATTCCGCATCCCACCTGACCCAGTTCAAAAAACGACTCCGCAACAGGATCTGTTACCTGCGCGCTAGAGATGCTCGGTGGAAGTCGTTTTCGGTCATGGCGACAATGGAACTCGACCTATTCCAAAATAGAGACTTGGATCTCGCTACCGATAGCACGAAGCACACGTTGCTTGGCCTCGGTTTCCCTGAAGACGGTGACGATTCTCCGGTATGGATGTTTCATCTTCATGCAGTGGTGGAGTCTGGCGAGGTGCCAGTCGATGAGGTCCGCAAGGAGTTTGCCAACTTGTTACCGGGCCATAGGCGAACTTTGTTTCGGCCGATGGTGCAGGGGAATGAGGTTGCGGTCCATCTTCGCCGGATAGTCGGATACGCTCACAAATCGAAGCTCCTCCGTCATGCCCTTGGTCACGACCGGACCCCTCAGCCATGGCACGACACCGAGTTATCAGAATACGTTCGGTGGTGCAGTAGCTCATGCGGTCGTTTCAGCGCACGCCGCTTTTGGATTGGCCCAAGTCGGAGTTACACAATCAATCGAGACTCTGCCAATGTAGATGGCGATGTTCCCAAGTCAGTCAGCATTTTAGGATGTCCCAGTACTGCCGTCTCCTGCTCGGATACAGCTACCGTTACAGTAGATCGCGCACCACCTTCAAGCCGTTCACGGCTGACTCTATCGGTTACTTACCTCGTTATCGCGAGCAGATCGCTGCTCAACAGGCAGCCAACCGAACAGCAATCGGTGCCGCCCAGTGCGCGGGGTCCACCAATCCAGTAAACCTAGTCAGTGGTGGGAATGGGAAGGATAGTCCGTGGACGGATAGTCCGCAGCCAGCAACCGTCGGGCTGTGCACCAGACATCGCTAACAGCCCTCGGTTCAAGGATTCGCCACCGGCGGAAGCAGCTGGCTCTGACGCAAGAGGAGCTGGCCGACCGCTCAGGCATGGACCGGTCCTATGTCGGGGGGATCGAGCGCGGGAAGCGTAATATTACCTTCACGAAGCTGTGCCAGATCAGCGCGGCGCTGGAGTGCGATGTCGCAGCTCTCGTTCACGGACTCCCCGGTGACCGGGAATGAAGTGGATTCGCACGGTGGTGCTGTTCAGCAAAGGGGAGGTGGTCTCTTCGACCGACTGGCGACATGTCCACGACAGCTATGTCCGGGCGATCCAGATGGTTGATTATCCGAAGGGTACCGGCACCCTTAAGATCCGCAAAAAGAGACTTACCTCCGATGGCTGGCAGCGGAACGGCGTGTCGTATCTCAAGCAGCGCTTCTTTGGCCATATCGTTGCAGACGAAGGGTGGCAGGCTGAGGTTACACCGGAGATAGGGCTCGGCCAGCAAGACCCCATTCTAGAGTTTCCCTCGGGAAAGCCATACGACGTGCCTCGGCGATCCTTTGGTGGGTTCGATTTTTTCACAACCGCACCGGGGGGAACACGAGTTGCCATAGAATGGGAGACAGGAAATATCTCCTCGTCGCACCGCAGCATGAATAAAATGGTGATCGCGCTTGCGTCCGGACAAATGCAAGTTGGGGTTTTACTTGTTCCAAGCAGAGCTATGTACCGTAACCTAACTGACCGTATCGGGAACTTCGAAGAACTTCATAGCTATCTGCGAATGTGGCAGAGCCTTGGTGCGGGTGTCGAACGAGGCCTACTTGCTATCACCGTTGTGGAGCATGACGAAGAAACCGACGATCCGGCTTTGCCGTATTTTCGTATGGGTGCGGACGGGAACGCGAAAAAGGGGAGGCTTAAACTTTGAGACGAAGCTCTGTCTGGCCTACGTCGACCGGGCATTCGCACGTCACCATCGGTGTTAGCCGGTAGTCTTTCGAAAGCGGCTTCCCGGACTTCAGCCGCCGAGCTAGGTCGGCTTCCGTGAAGAGCTTGTTTTTGTTCGACCGGATCAGCTTCAGGTGTTCCCTGTCGCCAGCGAGATCGTCGAAACGGTCGACGATGTCTTCGCAATGCAGGTCCGAGCCGATCCAGCGCCGCCCTGATAATTCGGCGGCAACGTACGTCGTACCAGATCCGCCGAACGGGTCGAGCACCACCGAGCCCGGATCACTAGCCATAGTAACAATGCGATCCATCAGTTTAAGGTCAAGCGCGTTCGCAGCGCGCTTCTTATATTTCGCGTGACGGACCGGTGGTATATCGGTCCAGACGTCTGATAGATTGACCCCGCTAGGATTCATCTTGTCTTTGTAGCCACCGTAATCTTTCAATTCTCCACCGCAGTGCCGGCAACAGGTAATCGGCATACGATCTGGATGGAATATATTGGGCTTTTCTCCTTTTACAAAGTAAAGCAATGAGTAATGAGAAGGGTATAGCCGGCCGGATATTGGTAGAGAGTACTTTATGTCCACCGTTATCCAGTGCCGAAAGGTGAGTTTATTACCGATGTGCGCTCCAAGTGGAAGGTTCCATTTTGGCAGATTCCACAGGAACAGCGACCCTCCGGGCCGAAGAAGGCGGATCATCTCGTCCAGCCAAATCTTGCACCATTGCAGATAGTCCTCGGACGCCTTCGCATCGTCGATCTTGGACCGGTATGTCTTACCGAGATTGAACGGAGGATCGGCGAAGGCCAGATCCACACTGCTCGTCGGGAGTTCCCGCATCACGGCAGTGCAGTCGCTTTCGAACAAGGTACCAAGCGGCGTCTGGAGAATGGGAATCATCGTCCTCATTCTGAGGCAGCCCGGTGGCGCTGTCCATGGCCAACACGGTAGATCGGCCCACTTCGGGCGTCTGCCCGCAGGCCGCATCGACTCAAACTAGCGGGCAACTTGGGATCGGAAGTTGGGAAACAGCCGCCCTTATGCCGCAAGCCCTTGAAATTGATGGCGTCCCCTAGGGGATTCGAACCCCTGTTACCGCCGTGAGAGGGCGGTGTCCTAGGCCTCTAGACGAAGGGGACCCTTCAGGCAGGCCGCGCTTCTAACCGCCCTTCCGCGGTCGCGCAAGCGCCTGCGTTACCGCTGCAGCAGGATTTCTCCAACCACCTGCCGGCGCCTGGTGTCCAGCAGCAGCACGCGCTCGCCATCGGGCCGCGCCACCAGTAGCGCCAGGCCCTGCTCCGCCGCCGCCACGCCCAGCATCCGGGTGCCCGGCGGCTGGCCTTCCAGCGCCCAGGGTCCCGGCGGCGCGGCAGTGCCGGCCGAATTCATCCGCTGGACGAGCATCACGCCCAGCGTCACGGTGCCGCCGACAATGAGCAGCCCCATCACAACGACCAGTATCTTGAGCGCCCGCACCCCACACCCCCCAGAAAGCTTCAGCCACACCGCCACGCCGGAAGACCACGGCCAGCGGCTGGATCGCGTCATCGCGGTGGCGATAGGTTCGCTGTCGCGCTCCCGCGTCAAGGCATTGATCGACCAAGGGCACCTCAGCCGGGGCGACAAGCCGGTGCGCGACCCCTCGGAACCCGCCAAGGCCGGGCTCACCTACACCCTCATCCTGCCGCCGCCGGAGCCGGCCACGCCGCAGGCGCAGGACATCCCGCTCACCATCCTGTTCGAGGATGCCGACCTGATCGTGCTGAACAAGCCGGCCGGCCTGGTGGTCCACCCGGCGCCGGGCAATGCCGACGGCACCCTGGTCAACGCCCTGCTGGCCCATGCCGGGGAGGAGTTCTCGGGCATCGGTGGCGAGATGCGGCCGGGAATCGTCCACCGGCTGGACAAGGACACCAGCGGCATCATGGTCGTCGCCAAGTCGGACCGCGCCCACCGCACTCTCTCGGAAAACTTCGCCACCCGCGACCTGGACCGCAGCTACCTGGCGCTGGTCTGGGGCCTGCCGACGCCGGCCGCCGGCCAGATCGAGGGCGCCATCGGCCGGCACCAGACCGACCGCAAGCGCATGGCCGTGGTCACCCGCGGCGGCAAGGCGGCGCTGACCCACTACACCACCCTCAGCGCCTGGGCCGAGGGGTGCGCCCTGCTGCGCTGCAAGCTGGCCACCGGGCGGACCCACCAGATCCGGGTACATCTCGCGACAAAGGGAAACCCCCTGGTGGGGGACCCGGTCTACCTTCGGCGCGTCCCGACCGGCGCCCGCACCCTGCCGGCGGCGGCGCGGGAGACGCTGCTGGCCTTCCCACGGCAGGCCCTGCACGCGGAAACCCTAGGGTTTCGGCACCCTGTGACCGGGCAGCCGCTCAGCTTCAGCGCCCCGCCGCCGCCCGACATGGCGGCCCTGATTGATGCTCTCGGTGACGCGATGTAACCGTCAGTAACCGACCCCCGGGGTTGGTTTTTCTTGCGGCGCGGCGGGCATTCCAGTACAAGTGCTCTCGGCAGCGTTCCCCTGGGTGCCGACAATGCCCGGCGCCGCAACCTCGCCCCGACGTGACCGGGGCCTGCGCGGCCGGGTGGGCCTGGGAAACGTTTGAACTGCCATGATCAGTCGCTGGTCCGACCGCCGCCGTCACGGGGTGGGTTCGCCGGCGCAGGAGGCAGATAACCCCGATGGCTTCCACGCTTTCGATACCGATGGCCCCCGAGGGCAACCTTTCCCGCTACCTGCAGGACATCCGCAAATTCCCCATGCTGACGCCGGACGAGGAACTCTCGTTGGCGAAGCGCTGGAAGGAAGCCGGCGATGAGCCAGCGGCCCACAAGCTCGTCACCTCGCACCTGCGCCTGGTTGCCAAGATCGCCATGGGCTATCGCGGCTACGGCCTGCCGGTGGGTGAGCTGATCAGCGAAGGCAACGTTGGCATGATGCAGGCGGTGAAGCGCTTCGACCCGGAGCGCGGCTTCCGCTTGGCCACCTACGCCATGTGGTGGATCCGCGCCGCGATTCAAGAATACATTCTGCACAGCTGGTCCCTGGTGAAGATGGGCACCACCGCCGCGCAGAAGAAGCTGTTCTTCAACCTGCGCCGGCTGAAGGGCCAGATGGCCGCGCTGGAGGAAGGCGACCTGCAGCCCGAGCAGGTGGCCAAGATCGCCCACTCGCTCCAGGTGCCGGAGCAGGACGTGATCAGCATGAACCGCCGCCTGGCGAGTTCCGACCACAGCCTGAACGCCCCCGTCCGCGCCGACAGCGAGGGCGAGTGGCAGGACTGGCTGGTCGACGACCAGGAGACGCAGGAGGAGGAGCTTGCCGAGCGGGAGGACATGTCCAACCGCCGCCAGCTGCTGAACCACGCGCTGAAGACGCTGAATGACCGCGAGCGCCACATCCTGATCGAGCGCCGCCTGAAGGACGAGGCGACGACGTTGGAGGAGCTTTCGCAGCAGTACAGCATCAGCCGCGAACGCGTCCGCCAGATCGAGGTGCGCGCCTTCGAGAAGCTGCAGAAGAGCATGAAGCAGCAGATCGTCGAGCGTCGGCTCGCGGTTGACTGACCAGCGTAGGCTCGCGGTGGACTGAGCCAGGGGTCGGCGACTGCCAACCGACCGCCATTCCCAGGGGGCGCCGTTCCGCGGCGCCCCTTTTTCGTACGCGTTGATGTAAACTTGCCGTGCTGCCGGTGCCGCGGCATTGCACCGTGGCCGTCGCCGGGGGAAAGCCGGTACGGAAGCATCATGTCGGGCTCGGGGGCATCGCATCTCTGCCATGACCGATCAGGCGGCCGGACCGTCACGCTGGCCTGACCGCCTGCTGCGCAGGCTGCGCCAGGCCCGCGGCGTGCGCAGCTGGCTGTTCCTGCTGGCGCTCGGCACCCTGCTGCCGTCGCTCTGCATCGGTGGCGCCGCCGCCTGGCTGGCCGTCAACGGCAACCGCCGCATCGCCGAGGCGCGCCTGCAGGACACCGCCCGCGCCCTGGCCCTGGCGGTGGACCGCCAGATCGGCGAGCACATCTCCGCCCTGGTCACCCTGGCCGCCACCCCGGCGCTGGATTCGGACCCCGCCGACATCCCCAGCCTGCGCCAGGGGGCCGAGGCCATGGCCCGCCAGTTCGGCACCGCCGTGGTGCTGCGCGGCCCGGCGCCGGAATTCCAGCTGATGTTCAGCACGCGCCAGCCGGGCGTCAGCCCGCGCCGCCTCGGCACCCCCAGCCTGGTCAACAGCGCGGTGCCACGCGCGCTGGAAACCGGCCGTCCCGCGGTCAGCGACCTGGTCATGATCGGCAACGGAGGGGAGCCGAACCTCGGCGTCTTCGTGCCGGTGATGCGCGACGGCGAGGCGCGCTTCGGCCTGGGCGCCATCCTCACCCCGCAGCGCCTGTCGCGGCTGCTGGCGGAGCCGGGCCAGGGCGGCGGCCTGACCGCCACCATCACCGACACCCAGGGCATCATCATCGCCCGCTCACGCGACCTGGATGCCCTGCTGGGCCAGCGCCGGCCTAGCCGGCCGCAGCCGCTGCCGGACGGCGCCGGCATCGTCAACGGCCGCGGCATCCTCAGCAGCCAGGACGTGCGGATCGCCTATTCCGGCATCGCCTCGGCGCCGGGCTGGACCCTGTGGGTGGCGCAGCCGGAGGCAACGCTGGCCGCCACCTGGCAACGCCCGGCGCTGCTGCTCGGCCTGGGCACCGCGGCGGCGCTGGCGCTGGCCACGCTGTTCTCCGTGCTGATCGCCCGCCGCATCATCCGCCCGCTGGACCAGCTGGCCGGCCTGGCGGAGGCGAGTTCCGCCAGCGCCGGCGCCGGCCCGCCGCTGGCCGCCATTCCGCCCACCCGCGTGGCCGAGCTGGAGCGCCTGCGCGCGGCGCTGGACGGCGCCGACCGCGCCATGCGCCAGCACCTGGCCTCGGAGCAGGAGGCGCATGCGGCGCTGCGCGACAGCGAGGCGCGGTTCCGTGCCATGGCCGACAACATCCCGCAGCTGGCCTGGATGGCGCGGCCGGATGGCTGGCTGTTCTGGTACAACCAGCGTTGGTACGACTACACCGGCACCACGCTGGACCAGATGCAGGGCTGGGGCTGGCGCAAGGTGCACCACCCCGACCACCTCGCCCGGGTGACCCTGCATTTCCGTGAGAAGGTGCAGGCCGGCGAACCGTGGGAGGACACCTTCCCGCTGCGCGGCCGCACCGGGGAATGGCGCTGGTACCTCTCCCGCGCGCTGCCCATCCGCGACCCTGCCGGCCAGGTGGTGCTGTGGTTCGGCACCAATACCGACATCACCGCCCAGCGCGAGGCCGAGGCCGCCCTGGCCACCAGCGAGGAGCGCCTGCGCCTGGCCATCGACAGCACCGGCCTGGCGATCGTGGACGCCGACCTGGACACCGGCGAGGCGGTGGCGACGCCCAACATCTTCGCCTCCCGCGGGTTGCCGGTGCCGGAGGAGGGCCGCACCACGCTGGACGCCCTGCGCGCCACGGTCCACCCGGACGACCTGGCCGGGGTGCTGGCCGAGGCGGCGCGGGCCGAGGCCGAGGGCCGCCGGGCGCACAGCATCCATCGCATCCTGCGCGCCGATGACCGGGCGCTGCGCTGGATGGAGGTGATCGGCAAGGTGGGCACCGAGGCCGATGGCCGGCGCCGCCTGGTGGCGGTGCAGCTGGATGTCAGCGACCGCATCGCCGCCGAGGAGCAGCGCCTGCTGCTGATGCGGGAGGTGGACCACCGCGCCAAGAACGTGCTGGCCGTGGTGCAGGCCCTGCTGGCGCTGACCCCGACCGAGGGCCTGGACGCCCGCCGCTTCGCCGAGGCCGTGGGCAGCCGGGTCGCCGCCATGGCCCGCGCCCATGCGCTGCTGGCGCGGGAACGCTGGGTGGGCGCGGATCTGCGGACGCTGGCCGAGGAGGAGCTGGCGCCCTACGCCGCCGACCGCAACCGCGCGGTGGAGTTGGAAGGCCCGGCGCTGCGCCTGCCCGCCGGGCTGGCCCAACCGCTTTCCCTGGTGCTGCATGAGCTGGCCACCAACGCCGCCAAGTACGGCGCCCTGTCGCAGCCGGAGGGCCGGGTGAAGGTCAGCTGGTCCAACCAGGGCGGCCAGCTGTGCCTGCTGTGGCAGGAATCTGGTGGGCCGGCGCTGGCCGGGCCACCCCGGCGCCTGGGCTTCGGCTCCCGCCTGGTGGAGCGGACGCTGCGCCACCAGCTGCGCGGCCGCGCCCACTTCGACTGGCCGCTGGACGGGCTGCGCTGCACGCTGACGGTGCCGCTGCCGCAACCAGCACCGCCGGCCGCCATGGTCGGCAGCGGTGCGGCCGGGGCCGCCGCCGGGCCGCTGCCGGCCACCGCGGCCGGCGTGGTCGCCCCGGTGCCGGCCAATGATATCGCCCGCGAATGAGCCTCATGCCGGCGACGGATTGGCCTTGCCGGCCCCGATGCGCCACATGCCCGGCAACAGGAGAGCCCGCATGTCCCACGTCCCCGCCCACCCCAAGCTGCGCATCGGCCATGTCCACCTGAAGGTGGCGGACCTGGAGCGCGGCCTGCTGTTCTGGCGCGACCTGCTGGGCCTGCAGGAAACCCAGCGCATGCAGGGCGCGGTGTTCCTCTCGGCCGGCGGCTACCACCACCACATTGCGCTGAACACCTGGGAAAGCGCCGGCGGCCGCCCGGCCGGGCGCGGCTTCACCGGGCTGTATCATGTCGCCCTGCTGTACCCGGACCGCCCTGCCCTGGCGACCGCGCTGAAGCGCCTGGTGGAGGCCCGCTACCCGCTGGAAGGCGCCGGCGACCATGGTGTTTCGGAAGCGATCTACCTGCGCGACCCCGACGGCAACGGGGTGGAGCTGTACCGCGACCGCCCCTACGACGAATGGCCGCGCGACGAGCACGGCAACCTGGCCATGACCAGCGAGCCGGTGGACCTGCGTGCCCTGCTGGCCGAGGCGGAGTAGCAGCCTCCTGCCGGGGCGGACGCCCGCCCCTTGCATATGCTGCATCGCAGCACGATATGTCGCTGATGCAACATGCCGGTTCAGGGCCTGACCCCACCCGGCCTTCCCCCGGCCTGCTTCGCGCTTTCCTCGCCCTGGCCGGGGGCTATTGGCGCGGCCCCGGGTGCCGGGTTGCCTGGGCGCTGGCGCTGGGCCTGCTGGCGCTGAATGCCGCGGAAGTGGCGCTGCTGCTGCGGCTCAACCGCTGGAATCGCGACCTGTTCGACGCGCTGGGCCGCCACGCCGAGTTGGCGGTGCTGGCCGACTGCGGCGTCGTGCTGGTGATGCTGGCCGCCGGCTTCGCCCTGGCCTCCTGCCTCAACATGCTGGCGCGCCGCCGCCTGGCCCTGGGCTGGCGCGGCTGGCTGACCGCCCGGCTGACCCTTGCCTGGCTGGCCGGCGAAGGCCTGCCGGAAGCCGGCAACGCCAATGCGGATGGACGTATTGCGGAGGATGCCCGCATCGCCACCGAGGAAGCGGTCGAGCTGGCCAGTTCGCTGTCCCACGGCGTGCTGCGGCTGGCCTGCTTCGTCGGCGTGCTGTGGTCGCTCTCGGCGCATCCGGCCTATGAGGTGGCCGGATTCCACGTAGCGCTGCCCGGCTACCTGCTCTGGGCCGCCATCCTGTATGCGGGGTTCGGCATTGCCCTGGCCAGCCTGCTCAGCCGGCCGCTGGTGCGCAGCACCGAGCAGCGCCAGACCGCCGAGGCGCAATATCGCGTGGCCCTGGTGACCGCGCGGGAGGCGACGACCGCCCCCGCCCTGCGCCTGGCCCGGCTGTTCGGCGGCATCGCCGCGGCCTTCGGGCGGCAGACCCGCGCCGCCGCCCGGCTGCAATTGTTCGGCGTGGGCAACCTGCGGCTGGGCGCCGGCCTGCCCTTCCTGCTGGTCACGCCCGCCTATCTGGCCGGGGTGGTGACGCTGGGCTGGGTGATGCAGGCGGCCCAGGCCTTCCAGGAGGTGGCGGGCGCGCTGAACTGGCCGGTGGACAACATGCCGCGCATCGCCACCTGGCGCGCCTCCGCCCAGCGGGTGCTGGCGCTGCACCGGGCAGGCTGCGTGGCGGCGCCGGCGCTGGGGCCGGTGGAGGCGCTGATCGCGGCTTCGAACCTGCCTCCATATCCGCCTCCCCTGGCATCGGCGCCGGCTTCGGCCTACATGCCGGCAACCGCCGCCGAGTGAAGAAGTACCCGCCATGGATGCCCTGCCCCCCGACCGCGCCCTGAGCAATAACCCGCCCAACCAGGTCGCGACGGAAGCCGCGCGGCGGCGCACCTTCGCCATCATCGCCCACCCGGACGCTGGCAAGACCACGCTGACCGAGCGCCTGCTGCTGAAGGGCGGCGCCATCCAGCTGGCCGGCGCGGTGCGCGCCAAGGGCAACGCCAGGCGCACGCGGTCCGACTGGATGAAGATCGAGCAGGACCGCGGCATCAGCGTCGCCACCTCCGTGATGACCTTCGAGCGCGGCGGCCTGGTCTTCAACCTGCTGGACACGCCGGGCCACGAGGACTTCTCCGAGGACACCTACCGCACCCTGACGGCGGTGGACGCGGCGGTGATGGTGCTGGACGCCGCCAAGGGCATCGAGGCGCAGACCCGCAAGCTGTTCGAGGTCTGCCGCCTGCGCGACATCCCGATCATCACCTTCGTCAACAAGATGGACCGCGAGGCGCTCGACCCGTTCGAGCTGATCGACGACATCGAGAAGACGCTGGCGCTGGACGTGACGCCCGCCGCCTGGCCGGTCGGCCGTTCCAACGAGTTCGCCGGCACCTTCGACCTGGTGACCAACAAGTTCCTGCCGGTGGATGCCGATGACGGCAGCGCCATCCAGATGACCGGCATCGACGACCCGAAGCTGGCCGAGCTGGTCGGGCCGGAGCGGGCGAAGGCGCTGAAGGACGAGGCCGAGCTGGCCCTGGCCGGCTTCCCCGAATGGGATTTGGACGCCTTCCGCCAGGGCACGCTGACCCCGATCTTCTTCGGCTCGGCGCTGCGCGACTTCGGCGTGGGCCATCTGCTGGACGGGCTGGCCAAGTACGCGCCGCCGCCGCAGCCGCGCCAGGGCGACCCGCGCAGCGTGGACCCCGGCGAGGAGAAGCTGACCGGCTTCGTCTTCAAGATCCAGGCGAACATGGACCCGCAGCACCGCGACCGCGTCGCCTTCGTGCGGCTGTGCAGCGGCCGGCTGTGGAAGGGCATGCGGCTGAAGCAGGTGCGTACCGGCAAGCAGGTGCCGGTCAATGCGCCGCTGTTCTTCTTCGCCAAGGACCGACAGGTGGCGGAGGAGGCCTGGCCCGGCGACGTCGTCGGCGTGGCCAACCACGGCATCCTGCGCATCGGCGATACGCTGACCGAGGGCGAGGAGCTGAACTTCCGCGGCGTCCCCAGCTTTGCGCCGGAAATCCTGCGTCATGTCCGGCTGGAAGACCCGATGCTGGCGAAGAAGCTGCGCACCGCGCTGGACCAGCTGGCCGAGGAAGGCGTGGTGCAGCTGTTCCGCCCGCTGGACGGCTCGCCCCCCGTGGTCGGCGTGGTCGGGCAGCTGCAGCTGGACGTGCTGGCCAGCCGCCTGAAGGTGGAATACGGCGTCCCCGCCGGCTTCAACGAGACCAACTGGACGCAGATGCGCTGGGTCGTTTCCGACGACAAGGCACAAGCAGAAAAGTTCCGCACGCTGAACCGCCGCGACTGCGGCGAGGACCATGACGACGAGCTGGTCGCCTTCTTCGGCAGCGACTGGCGCCGCAAGCGCGCCGAGGAGGAGTTCCCGGCGCTGCGCTTCCATGCCGTGCGTGAACAGCACGGGGTGGAGCAGATGAAGCGCTGACGAGGGCGCCCGGCGGCTAGCGCAGCGACGCGCTGCGGCTGCACTGGAACAGCGTCGCCGCCACCGGCGGGCCGCCCATGGTGGCGTCCATCAGCTGGCTGGCCACCAGCGCATTGTCCAGCGCCGGAAAGTCGCAGCCGCGCGAGGCCCGCATCCGCGGCGCCGGGCAATGCTGTCCAACGGCCCGGCGATCTGCACCCGGCCATCCCCGGCCTGGCTGAAGCCGGAGCCGGTGGCGCAGCCGGCCAGCAGCAGCAGGGCGGCAGCAGCGGTAACGAAGCGTACAGGGTTGTGCATGTTGGCGCGTCCTTGTGACACGCAAACGATACGGCGGATCGATTTAGGAAGGGTTACGCTCTCAGGCCGAGATCACGGGACCATTTTTTGGAAAACGCGGTCCTTGCGGATTTCCCGGTACGTGCCCTTGCGCCGCACCAGCAGGTCCACGATCGCCTTCACCTGACGGTCGTCGATCTGCTCGTCCGTGTACTGCTCGGCAATGACAGGCACGCGCGACGGGTCCAGCGAGGACCCACGCAGGCGCCACTCGTAGTCGTCCAACTCGATGCAGCCGCCGACATTCAGCATGGCGTCGCACAGGAAGAAGGTCAGCGCATCCACCGCCCAGGTATGCGCGCCATCCAGGTAGACGTAGTCGAAGCGCAGATCCGGCTGGTCCTGCATGATGTTCCGCAGCGACCAATTGTAGCTGTCCAGGTGGCGATAGCTGCTGCCCCAGGCGAAGACATTGACATGGCCGGCGGCGTTCAGCCGCGCCTTCACCTGCTGGACGTTGTCCTCGAAGTCGAACAGGTGCAGCTCGCCCTGGCCGCCCAGGAAATTCGCCAGCTCGGCCGAGCTCATGCCCTGCCAGATGCCGAACTCCGCGATCCGCAGCGCCGCCTTGTCCACCCCAGCAAAGACCTGTTCCAGCAGCAACCCGCGGCCGCCGCTGGTCTTCAGGTCCAGCACCTGGGTCGTGTGCTCATGGGTGCCGGCGGCGATCTTGGCGGGATACCACCGGTCCATCGCCGTCAGCCCGCGAAGGGGTCGCGCAGCGTGATGGTGTCGTCGCGCTCGGGGCTGGTGCTCAGCAGCACCACCGGCGCCTCGACCAGTTCCTCGATCCGGCGAACGTACTTCACCGCCTGGGCCGGCAGGTCGGCGTAGCTGCGCGCGCCGCGGGTGCTGCCGGACCAGCCTTCCAGCACCTCGTACACCGGCTCCGCCGCCGCCTGGGCCTTCATCGCCGCCGGCAGCCGCTTCACCAGCTCACCGTTGATGCGGTAGCCGGTGTTGATCTTCAGCTCGGCCATGCCGTCCAGCACGTCCAGCTTGGTCAGCGCGATGCCGTTGATGCCGCCGACCTTCACCGCCTGGCGCACCATGCAGGCGTCGAACCAGCCGCAGCGGCGGCGCCGGCCGGTGACGGTGCCGTACTCGAAGCCACGGTCGCCCAGGCCCTTGCCGACATCGTCATGCAGCTCGCTCGGGAACGGCCCGCTGCCGACGCGGGTGGAGTAGGCCTTGGCAATGCCCAGCACCATGCCGATGGTATCCGGCCCCACGCCGGCGCCCGCCGCCGCATTGCCCGCCACGGTGTTCGACGACGTCACATAGGGGTAGGTGCCGTGGTCGACGTCCAGCATCACGGCCTGGGCGCCCTCGAACAGCACGCGCTTGCCGCTGGCGCGGGCCGCGTCCAGCCGCTCCCACACCGCCTCGCTGAACGGCAGCAGCAGCGGCGCCAGCTCCAGCAGCCGGTCCAGCAGCGGCTGCTTCTGGAACTGCGGCGCGCCGAGCCCACGGAACAGCGCGTTATGGTGCAGCAGCAGCTCGTCCAGCTTGGCGCTCAGCGTCTCCGGCTCGGCCAGGTCGCACAGGCGGATGCTGCGGCGGCCGACCTTGTCCTCGTAGGCCGGGCCGATGCCGCGACCGGTGGTGCCGATCTTGTCGCCACCGCGCGCGGCTTCCCGCGCCTGGTCCAGCGCCGGGTGCAGCGGCAAAATCAGCGGCACGTTCTCGGCAATGCGCAGGTTCTCCGGCGTCACCTTCAGCCCCTGGGCGCCGACCTTGGCGATCTCGCTCAGCAGCGCCTCGGGGTCCAGCACCACGCCATTGCCGATGATGCCCAGCTTGCCGCGCACCACGCCGGAGGGCAGCAGGCTCAGCTTGTAGGTCTGGTCGCCCACCACCAGCGTATGCCCGGCGTTATGGCCGCCCTGGAAGCGCACCACGATCTCGGCGCGGCTGGCCAGCCAGTCCACCACCTTGCCCTTGCCCTCGTCGCCCCATTGCGCGCCGATGACTGCCACATTGGCCATCGCTTCAATCCCTGCGTTCGATCGGCACCGCGGCGCCGTCCTTGAGAATATGAGTGCAGCGCAGCCCGTCGGCCGTATCGGCCTGGGACAGCGCCGCCACCGTGGCGAAGCCCCGGGCGCGCAGCGCGGCGGCACCCTCGGCGCCCAGCGGCACGAAGACGCGCGGCCGCTGCGGGCCGACCGGCGCCGCGCGCAGCACCGCATCCGGGTAGAGGGTCATGCCCGTGGCCGGTTCGTCGCCCGCCATGTAGCGGCCGCCCTTGGCCAGTTCCCCGGCATTGCCCGGACCGTACAGCGTGAAGGCCACGCCCACATGGTAGCGCAGGCCGCGGAACTCCACCGGGTCCAGCGTGATCCGCAGGTCCGGCGCCAGCGCCCGGATAGCGGCGATGACGGCCGCGGCATTGTCGGCAATGGCCTGGGCGGCGGGCGGCAGCGTCGCGGCGCGCAGCGCGGCCAGCGCGCCCTCGGCCGGCCCGGCGGCCTGCAGCAGGGAAGGCAGCGCCCCCGCCAGCGGCCCGGCCTCGGCCGTCAGCTGCGCCACCACGGCGGCATCCTTGCGGTCCAGCGCGCGCCCCAGGCGCTGGCGCAGGCCAGGCTCCAGCCCGGCGGCCTCGAACAGCGCCGGCGCCAGGGTCGGCAGGGTGATGTCGAGCGAAACGCCGGTCACGCCCACGGCGGCCAGGGCCTGCACCGCCACCACCGCCACCTCGGCATCGGCGGCGGCGCTGTCGCTGCCGATCAGTTCCACCCCGGCCTGGGCCAGTTGCCGGGCCGGCGCCAGCTGGGTGCCGCGCACCCGCAGCGCCTCAACCGCGTAGCACAGCCGCAGCGGGCGCTTCTGCAGGCCCAGCCGGGACGCCGCGATGCGGGCCACCTGCGGCGTGATGTCGGCGCGCAGCCCCATCATGCGCTGGCTGACCGGGTCCATCAGCCGGAAGGTCTGGTCGGCCACGGCGGCGCCGCTGCCGGCCAGCAGGCTGTCCTCGAATTCCAGCAGCGGCGGCTTCACCCGCTCATAGCCATGCGCGCCGAAGCCGGCGAGCATCGCCTCCACCAGCGCGGCTTCGCGCTCGGCCTCGGCCGGCAGCAGGTCGACAAGCCCGGCCGGCAGCAGGCCGGCGGGCAGGGCTTCAGGGGAAAGGTCGTCGGTCATGGCTGGTGCATTGTGGCGGCGTTGTGTGGCAGGGGGGCGGCCCCAGGGCAAGAGCGTTGGGGAGAAGAGCGTAGGGTGGGGGCATGATACGCTTCGTGGCTTGCCTGGCCACGGCCGCCGGTGCCTGCTGCCCCCCAGGCCAAGGGAGGCTGCCATGCCCGCCAAGCTCATTCGCCCCGCCACCGCGCCTTCGGCGTTGCTGGCCCTGCCGCTGCTGGCGGCGCTGGCGCTGCTGCTGGCCGGCTGCAGCGCCGACCCGGTGGGCAACTACCTGGGTGGCGCCGGCGACAATGTCCGCGGCGCCGCGCTGTACGCCCCGCGCACCCTGGGCGACACCAGCCAGTACCAGGGCCGCCCGGCCGAGGCCGCGCTGGCCGCCGCCCAGCTGGAGTTCCTGACCAGCGAGGTACAGGACAACCCGCGCATCGCCCCCTCGGTCAACCCGGCGCTGCTGTCCAAGCTGCAGGTCGCCCAGGCCGAGATGCGCCAGGCCCTGGCGATAGCGCCCCAGGCCGACGCCACGCTGGTGCTGACCCAGTTGCGCCGCGCCGCCGCCGCCCTGCAGGCCGGCAGCCAGGCGGGGGCCGAGGCCGCGCTCTCCGGCCCCGCCTTCCCCGCCGGACCCTTGGTCACGCTGGCCCGGCTGGGCAGCCTGCCCCGGCTGCCGCGCACGGCCGAGGCCGCCGGCGCCGCAGCGCAGGACTTCATGTCCTCGCCCGATGGCGGCTTTCCGCGCCGGCGCTGACCCCTCAGGGCAGCGGCGTCAGGGGCGGTTCCTCCAGCCCGGCCAGCAGCGCCTCCACCGTCAGCCCCAGCCTGGGATGCACCCAGCCCGGCGCCACCTCGGCCAGCGGTTGCAGCACGAAGCGCCGGAGATGCGCGCGGGGATGCGGCAGCACCGGGTCCGGCGTGTCCCGCACCAGGCCGTTCAGGTCCACCAGGTCCAGATCCAGCGTGCGCGGCGCGTTCAGGTAGGGGCGCTGGCGCCCGGCCGCGGCCTCCAGGCCATGCAGCGCCGCCAACAGCGCCGCCGGCTCGGCCTCACCCTCCAGCCGCGCCACGCCATTGGTATAATCCGGCGCCCCCGGCAGCGGTGGCACCGGCGCGGTGGCATACCAGCGGGAGGTCGCGACCAGCCGCAGCCCCGGCAACACCGCCAGCCCGCGCACCGCCGCCAGGCAGGCCTGCAACGGCGACTGCCCGTTCGCGTCTGGCAGGTTTGCGCCCAGCGCAATGATGATCACGGCGATTCCGCTTACAATCTGGCAATGCCACCCTACTATCGTGCTGCTGGATTCCTCCCAACTGCATTTTGAGAGTACGACCTTTGTCAGACCCGGAACGCCTCGCCCTGTTCATTGACGGCGCCAATCTCTATGCCGCGTCACGCACCCTTGGCTTCGACGTGGATTACCGCAACCTGCTGAACTATTTCCGCGGGGAAGGCTATCTGGTGCGGGCCTATTACTACACAGCGCTGCTGGAATCGGACGAATACTCGCCACTGCGGCCGCTGGTGGATTGGCTGGGCTACAATGGCTACTCGGTGGTGACCAAGCCGGCCAAGGAGTTCACGGATGCCACCGGCCGCCGCCGGGTGAAGGGCAATGTGGATGTGGAACTGGCGGTGGACATGCTGGACATGGCGCCGCGCATCGACCACGCCGTGCTGTTCTCGGGCGATGGCGACTTCCGCCGCCTGGTGGAAGCGGTGCAGCGCCAGGGCACCAAGGTGACCGTGGTGTCCACCATCCGCACCCAGCCGGCCATGATCGCCGATGAGCTGCGCCGCCAGGCCGATGGCTTCGTGGACCTGATGGACATGGCCGAGCACATCACCCGCCGCCAGGTGGAGCCGCGCCCGCGCATGGGCGGCGCGCCGCAGCCGCGCCCGGCCGCCCCGCCGGCGCGCATGCCGACCCCGGCCGACCCCTTCCAGGGCGCGCCGGAACTGCCGGAGTGAGCGAGGCCTGCGAGGCCGTGACCGACCCCGGCCGCGACTGCCCGCTCTGCCCCCGCCTGGTGGCCTTGCGAGAGGCCAACCGGGCGAAGCTGCCGGACTGGCACAACGCCCCGGTGCCCAGCTGGGGGCCGCGCGACGCGCCCCTGCTGGTGCTGGGCATGGCCCCCGGGCAGAAGGGCGCCAACCGCACCGGCCGCCCCTTCACCGGGGATCACGCGGGCAAGCTGCTCTACGCCACGCTGCTGAAATTCGGCCTGGCCGAGGGCACCTACCTGGAAGACCCGAACGACGGCATGCAGATGCTGGGCTGCCGGATCACCAACGCGGTGCGCTGCGTGCCCCCGGCCAACCTGCCGGAGCCGCTGGAAACCCGCACCTGCAACCAGTTCCTGCGCGCCGAACTCGGCGCCATGCCCCGGCTGAAGGCGGTGCTGGCGCTGGGGGTGCTGGCGCATGCGGCGGCGCTGCGTGCCTGCGGCCTGCCGGTCAGCCACAAGCGCTTCGCCCATGGCGCCATCCACACCCTGCCGGATGGGCTGCTGCTGGCCAACAGCTACCATGTCAGCCGCTACAACACCTCCACCCGCCGGCTGACGACCGAGATGTTCGAGTCCGCGGTCGCCGACTTGCTCAAGCGGCTGGCGGGGTAGCCGCCAGCGCCGCCTCGATCGCCCGGATCACCTGCGGCGCCTCCGGCTCCACCTGGGTGGTGAAGGCACGCACCGCCCGGCCGTCCCGCGCCACCAGGTATTTGTGGAAGTTCCACGCCGGCGCCCCGCCCGCCTTGCCGGCCAGCCAGGCGTAGAACGGGTGGGCCTGGGCGCCGCGCACATGCTCCGGCGTCGTCATCGGGAAGGTCACATCGTAATTGGCGTCGCAGAACTGCTTGATCGCGGCGGCGTCGTGGCTTTCCTGGTTGAAGTCGGTGGAGGGCACCCCCAGCACCACCAGGCCGCGCGCCTCGTAGCGCTGATGCAGCCGCTGCAGGGAGGCATATTGCGGCGTGTAGCCGCAGAAGCTGGCCGTATTCACCACCAGCAGCGCCTGGCCACGAAACCGCGCCAGCGGCATCGCCCCGCCCTCGATCGCGGTCAGGCGGAAGTCGAAGGCCGTCGCCTCCCCCGCCGCGCCGGTCAGGACTGCCGCGCCCGTCAACGCCGCCTTCCGCCGCGAGACCTCAGCCATAACGCTCCTCCGCCCAGGGGTCGCCATTGTTGTGGTAGCCGCGCACTTCCCAGAAGCCCGGCCGGTCGGCGCCCAACAGCTCGATCCGCGTTACCCACTTGGGCGACTTCCAGAAGTAGAGCTTCGGCAGCACCACGCGGACCGGGCCGCCATGCTGGCGGGTCAGCGGCTGGCCCTCCCAGCTATGCGCCAGCAGCACCTCCTGCTCGGCGAAGTCGGCCAGCGAGACATTGGTGGTGTACCCGTCATAGCTGGTGAAGCTGACGAAGCGCGCCGCCTGGGTCGGCCGCGCCAGTTCCAGCAGATGCGCGGCGCGCACGCCCTGCCAATGGTTGTCGTAGCGGCTCCAGGCCGTGACGCAGTGGATGTCGTTGACCAGCTCGGTCTGCGGCAGCGCCATGAACTCGGGCAGCGTCAGCGCCAGGGGGGCCGCGACCAGCCCTTCCAGCCGCAGCCGCCACTTGTCGGGCTTCACCTCCGGCTGCACGCCCAGGTCCAGCACCGGCCAGTCCTTCACCAGGGTCTGGCCCGGCGGCAGGCGGTCACGCGCGCTGACATCGCCGGTCAGCAGCCGGCCATCACGCGCCCAGGCCTGCTTCGCCTCGATCAGCTTGTCCTTCACCTTGCCGGTGAGGGTTACGTCGTCTTCCTCGGCCATGCCCACTCCTTAACCACATTACGTGGCAATTCAGGGGCGTCGCGCCAGGGGTAAACGTAGGCTTGCGGCCCAATCCGCATGCCGAAAGCGGGAGCAGCCGCGGCCGCGGCCCGCGGCGCCCGGCCAGGACGGCCGCCGCCGCCGGCCGGGGCGCCCGCCCCTAGTCCAGCTTCATGCCGGTGGCGGCCGCCACCTCACGCACCCGCGATGCCTCCCGCCCGATGAAGGCGGCGAAGCCGGCGGGCGTCTGCTCCCCCTCCGGTGCGGGGTCGGCGCCGGCCTCCCGCGTGCGGGACTGCACCGTCGCATCCGCCATGGCGGCCCGGAAGGCGCGGGAGAGCTCGGCCATCGCCTCCGCCGGCACCCCGGCCGGCGCCACCAGGCCAACCCAGCTGGCACCAACCAGGCCGGGCATGCCGGCCTCGGCCGTGGTCACCACCTCCGGCACCAGCGGGCTGCGCGCCTCGGCGGCCAGGGCCAGCACCCGGGTCAGGCCGCCGCGCAGGGTCGGCAGCACCGTGGTCAGCTCGCAGCACACGCTGGCGACATTGCCGGCCACCAAATCCGGCACCGCCACGCTGCTGCCGCGGTAGGGCACATGGGTCAGCCGCACCCCGGCCTGGCCCTGCAGCATCTCCAGCGTGAAATGCGTGGCGCTGCCGGTGCCGCTGCTGCCCATGGTGATCCTGCCGGGCTCGGCCTTGGCCGCGGCGATGAACTCCGCCAGCGTCTTCCACGGCGCATCCGCCCGTACCGATATGGTGTGGCTGGCCCGGCTGATCATGCCGATGGCGCTGAAGTCGCTGACCGCATAGCCCAGCCGCGGCTGCAGCGCCGGGTTGATCGCCAGCGGGCCGTTGCTGCCGGTCAGCAGCGTGTAGCCATCCGGCCGGGCCTTCGCCACCGCCTCCGCCCCCACGCTGCCGCCGGCACCGGCGCGGTTCTCCACGATGAAGGGCTGGCCCAGCGTCTGCGTCATGTGCGCCGTCACCAGCCGGGTCTGCACGTCCGAGTTGGTGCCGGGCGCATAGGGCACCACCACGCGGATGGGCTTGTCCGGCCAGCCGGCGGCGCGGGCGCCCCGGGTCGCAAGAGGCGCCAGCAGCAGGGCAGGCGTGGCGAGGAGGAGCCGTCGCCGCGGGCCAGCGGCCCCGGCGCTGGCGATCACGACCCCACCTTCAGCGTGCTGGTCAGACCGCGCAGGCAGGCCAGGATCGACAGCGGCGTGATCTTGCCGGTGCGCGGGTTCTCCTCGCTCGGCACGTTCTCGATCGTCATGGTCAGCCGCACCGTCTCGGCCTCCACGCGAATGGTGTGGGTGTTCCGCGTCACCGTCGGGTCGCCCCAGATCTCCACCATCGTCCGCTCCGGCCCGATGCCCGCCAGCGCCAGCGCGGCCGCCACGTTCACATTGGCCGGGAAGCCCTTCGCCGCGTCGAAGGCATTGCCCTTGAAGACAATAGTCGGCGTGGTGATGGCGAAGACGTCGATCTTGTTCTCCACCAGGTAGGGCGCGCCTTCCAGCCCGCGCGGCGGCTTGCGGGTCTCGATCGTCACGCTGCTGACATTGCCCTCGGCGGCGGCGCGCACCGCGTCCAGCCCCAGCAGCGCCCCGGTCGGCACCACGATCCGCGCGCCGGTTTCCTTCGCGCGCGCCACCAGGTGCATCCGCGGCAGCAGCGCGCCGACGCTGGACGGCACGAAGATCCGGCCGCGCGCGATGGCGGCCTCGGCAATCAGCTCGAACACCGCGGCCGGCGCGGCTTCCACCACCACATCGGCCAGCTCGGCCAGCTCGGCCAGGCCCACCAGTTGCGGCGGCGCCTTGAAGCCGGCGATGGTCCGCTTGGCCTTTTCCTGGTCGCGGGCCGAAACCGCCACCAGGCGGAGCCCGTCCACCCCCGCATCCAGCGCCCGCGCCAGATGCGCGCCAATGGCGCCAAGCCCGCCGATAGCCACCGTCAACACCATGACCCGCTCCCCAAACCCACGATTCCGGCGCGCAGCAAAGGCCGCCGGCAAGGTTTCGGCAAGACTCCCCGGCGCAGGCTGCCCGGATGCACGTCGTCATCGCCACCCCCTGCTTCGGCGCCATGGTCCACCAGGCCTACATGCTCAGCATCCTCAGGCTGCTCTGTTCGCCGCTGGCGCAGCGGGTGCAGTTCACGCTGGAAATGCTGGGCCATGACAGCCTGATCACCCGCAGCCGCAACACCCTGGTGGCCCGCTTCCTCGCCCATCCCGGCGCCACGCACCTGCTGTTCGTGGATGCCGACATCGGCTTCGAGGCCGAGCAGCTGGACCGCATGCTGGCCTTCGACCAGCCGGTCGTCGCCGGCATGTACCCGCTGAAGGTGCTGCACTGGCAGACCGCCCCGGCCCGGCAGCGCGCCGGGGAGCCGGCCGATGCCGCCGCGCTACTGTATGTGGGGGAACCCTGCGACGGCGCCGATGCCAGGCGCGAGGGCGACTTCATCACCGCCCGCCACGCCGGCACCGGCTTCATGCTGCTGCGGCGGGACGCGCTGGAGCGCATGGTCCAGGCCTATCCGGAAACCCGCTACCGCGGGATAGACGCCTACCAGCCCGGCGCCGCCGAGGGCACGCCTTGCCACGCGCTGTTCGATTGCATGATCTCGCCGGAATCCGGGCAGTACATCTCGGAGGACTGGACCTTCTGCCACCGCTGGCGCGCCATTGGCGGCAAGGTCTGGCTGGATACCCGGGGCAGCCTGACCCATGTGGGCGCGCATGACTATGTCGGCCAGCCCGGCCTGCGCTTCGGCACACAAGCGGCGGCGGCGTGAGGCATTATCCGTTCCGCTGGTAGCCGACAGCCGGGATTTGGCGCCTACCTTCAATGGGTTACGGCGCCATCGGTGGCCTTAGGGCCGCGCGTCGCCCCAGGGAACCAAGCGACGGTAAAATCGCTTTGCCGCGGTAACCTTGCGAAAGGAACCGCATGATGCGTACCGCCCCCGCCCTGGCCGCCATGGCCGCCCTGACCCTTTTGGCCGCCTGCGACAGCACCCGCGACGGCAGCCGCGGCAACCCGCCGAGCACCGCCAGCCAGCGCGTCTATGACCGCGCCACCGGCAGCCCGCGCACCTCCGCCGATGGCACCGGCAACAACCCCACGGGTACCGCGGCCGAACGCGCGCTGGACCGCGCCGCCGGCACCGATACCTCCGGCGCCTACCCGACCCAGCGCGACGGCACCCGCGCCAATCCGCCGGGCACGGCGGCGGAACGCGCCTACGACCGCGCCACCGGCAGCAATACCTCGGGCGCCTATCCGCAGAATCGCTGAGCGGTCACCAGGCCCTGCCGGACGTCAGCGTCCGGCAGGCTCCGCGCTGTTGTTGAAGCGGCGGGCGGTGATGAAGCGGGCGTCAGCCCCGGCCGCTACCAGCGGCGCGACGGGCCGCAGTCCAGGTGGACGAAGCCGTCGCGCCGATACAGCCCAACGCCGCCCATCTGCATTTCCGCCGCCAGCCTGGCCAAGGCCATGGAAGGCCGGCCCGGCAGCCGTACGTCCGCCGCCATGCCGCTCATGTGCAGGCTCTGGCGAGACACGCGGCGCGAGCGCCGGGCATTCGCCGCATTGGTCTCCGGCGCGCGGTAGCCGCTGACAACCTCATAGGCCTCGGTGCTGTCCAGCCGCGCCGCGACGGCGTTCAGCACGTCGAACAGCCGCGGGTCCATCGGGGTCGCCTCGTCCAGGTGCGGGTCGCGCAGCACCCAGTTCAGCTGGCGCAGCGCCTCGGTGTCGTAGCGGCCATCCCGCCAATAGACGCCGTTGAAGCTGTCCCCGGTGCCGACGCGGGTGATGCCGATGCTGCGGTCACCGGGCGCGGCGAAGGCCGGCGTCGCCAAACCCATCATCCCGCCGGCCGCCACCAGCCCCAGCGCAGCCCCCAGCAGGCCCCGTCTTCCCGGCGCCGGCTGCTCGGGCGCCTCGCACACCCAGTCGGGCGAGGACACGCAGCAGGGGCAGGGATCACGACGCCAACGAACCATCAACGAACTCCAGCGGATGCCAAGCGAGGGGGCGCATCCATGGCACGGGCATAGGCATCGTCAAGCCCGTAGATATCCGGTCGAAGCAGCACGCGGCCATCCTCAACCACGGCGGTGGTGTAGTGCAGCCGCACCGGCATCACCTGGCGCACGCCGACGCCGGCCGTGACCTTCTCGGCCAGCAGCTTGTCGATCCGCGCCCGATCCCATCCCGGCATGCCGGTCACGGCCACATCCAGCAATTCCATCGGCTTCTCCAGCCGGATGCAGCCAGAGGAGAAGGCCCGGTCCGGCCGGCGGAACAAGTGCCGGTCCGGCGTATCGTGCATGAAGATGTCTTCGCCGTTGGGGATGACGAACTTGATCCGCCCCAGCGCATTGGCCTCCCCGGCGTCCTGGCGGATCACGTAGGGAATCCGGTCGGGGTGGATTCGGCTCCACTCGATCGTCGTCGGGTCCACCTCCACCGCCTGGCCATTGACCACGGAGTAGACGCGGAAGCCCTTCTCCATCATTGCCCGGGGGTCGCGGCGGAAGCGCGGCAGCAAATCCTCCCGCATGTTGCGGATCGGCACGCCCCAGCGCGGATTGAACTGGATGGCGGTCAGCCGCACCCGCAGCATCGGCGTCGGCCGCGCCGGCTTGCCGACGATGACGTTCATCTCCAGCACCCGGCGCCCGGCCTCGATCACAGCCAGGCGCTGATGCGCGACATTCACCTCGATACGCCGTTCGGTCGGCTCGGCGGCGGCGGCGCGGCGCATGTCCAGCGCGGCGCGGAACTGCGCCAGCTGGGCGGCCAGCGGCCGGTTCAGCGCCGCCAGGGTGATCCGCCCGATCCGGCCATCAGCCTCCAGCCCCTCGGCGGCCTGGAAGCGCTTCACCGCCTCCACCAGCGAAGGGTCGTAGCCATTCCCGCCGTCGCGCCGCACGCCCGGGTCGGTCAAGGCCATGCGGGCCCGCAGCAGCGGGATCTTCACGCTGTCCCAGGCGCCCGGCTCGATGGTGTCGCTGATGGCGGCGCCGCCGGGGATGGGGCTGAAGGTCAGCGCCGCGCGCTGGCGGGCCTCGGCCAGCGCCGCCTTCAGCGCGGCGGCGTCCGGCGGCAGCAGGCTGGCACGGTCCAGCACGCCGGCGGGGTCGGCGCTGTTGCTCAGCTCGGCCAGCCAGGGTTCCAGCGGCAAGGCGGCGCGGTCGCGCACGATATCCACGCGGCCCGGCAGGCTGGCGACACGGCCATGCAGCAGGTCGGTCAGCGCCCGGGCGGCGCTGCGGCCAATCTGCTCCACATAGCCGGCCAGGTCGCTGGCCATCATCTCGTCAGGCGGAATGCCGTAATCCGCGGGGTTCAGGCCATCCGTATCCAGCCCGCGCAAGCGGGCGGCCAGGCGGGCCAGGCCGGCCGCGCGCGCATCCGGCTGGGCTTGCGCCAGGCGGAAGGGCAGCCCGGCCAGGGCGGCGAAAGCGGGGAGGAGCAAGGTTCTTCTGCGCACGGCACAAGCCATACAACCGCGCAACGCCAACGCCAAGGATCACGGTTCCGGCCGCGCCGGAAGGGTTCCCTCACAGCCCCGCGAGTTGCCCCAGCGTCAGCGGCTTGTAGGGCGCGCGGGGCCGCAGGGGTGACACCGTTTCGGGGGCAACGCCGCGGGTTTCCGCGATCAGCCGCGCCACGGTGGCGCCGCACATCCGCCCCTGGCAGGCGCCCATGCCGCTGCGCAGGAAGGCCTTGGCCTGGTTCGGCCCCTGCGCCCCGAGTCGGGCCGCCGCCCGCACCTGGCCGGCGGTCACCTCCTCGCAGCGGCAGACCACCACCTCATCCGCCACCGGCGCCAGCACGGCGGCCGAGGGCGCATAGAGCGCATCCAGGAAGGGCCGCGCCGCCAGCGCGCCGTCCCGCATCCGCCGCACCGGCGCGGCGCGCTGCGCCAGCCCGTCCAGCGTCAGCCGGCCCAGCCGATGCGCCGCATCCAACGCCGCCAGCTGGCCCATCGCCAGCGCCGCCTGCCAGCCGCCGATGCCGGCGCCATCCCCGGCCACGGCGACGCGGTCGTGAGAGGAAGCGCCGTACTCATCCACCACCGGGCGCCAGCATTGCTGCGCCTGGTCCCAGGCGTGCTGCAGCCCCAGCGCCAGCGGCACATGGGTGGCGGGCACCACGCCCTCATGCAGCAGCAGCGTGTCGCAGTCGGCGCTGCCGCCATCCCACAGCACGCGCTGCACCCGGCCCTCGCCCTCGGCACGCAGGCCGGTCACGGCGCGCACCACGGGGATGCCCCATGCCTCCCGCAGCAGGCCCAGCCCCTTCAGCAGCAGCCGGCGCCCGCTGAACCAGCCGCCGGCGCGGAAGGCGGCACCCAGCCGGCCCTTCGGCGTCGTCTCCAATATCAAGGCAGGCGGCGCCCCGGCGCGCTTCAGCTGCGCCGCCAGCAGCCACAGCAGCGGCCCCTGCCCGGCCAGCACCACCCGGCCGGAAGGCACCGCGCCGGCGGTCTTCAGCATGATCTGCGCCGCGCCCATGCCCATCGCGCCCGGCAGCGTCCAGCCGGGGATCGGCACCGGGCGTTCCTGCGCGCCGGTGGCCAGCAGCACCCGCCGCGCCTGCGCCGGGCCGCCGGGGGTCAGGGAAAGCTCGCCGCTGTCGGGGTCCAGGTGCCACAGCGTGGTGCCCGGCCGATAGGTGGCGCCGCAGCGCCGGAAACTCTCCACCAGGCCGAGGCCGGCGCTGTACTCGGCCCCCAGCGCGGTATCGCCATGCGCGGCTTCCACGGCGCGGAACACCTGCCCGCCAGGCGCCGCCTGCTCATCCACCACCAGCACGGAAAGCCCCAGCCCCCGCGCCTCCACCGCCGCCGCCATGCCCGCCGGGCCGGCGCCGATCACCGCCAGGTCGAAGCTCATCGCGGTGCCTCCCCCAGCAGCGCATCCCGCGCGCCGGCCTGGCGGGCGATCCGCATGCCCGCCGCCACCGTGACCATGCAGGCCTGCACGTTGGGCGCGCCGTCCACCTCGGCCAGGCAGTCGAAGCAGACGCCCATCATGCAATAGGGCAGCCGCGGCGCGCCGCTGACCGCGGTTTCCCGAATGGCCGCGGCGCCGGCCAGCAGCACCGCCGCCGCCGCGCTGGCGCCCACGGGCACCATCACCGCCACGCCGTCCACGGACACCTCCACGGTGGCGGGCCGGGCCTCAGGCCGCGTCGCGTACATCGAATCGCCTCGCCGAGAAGGGGTCCAGCATGCCGTCCAGCTGCCCGGCCGCGATCATCGGCGCCAGCAGCCGCGCATGCGCGCCGGCCAGGGTCACGCCGGAATGGCAGTTGGCGGTGAAGGCGCCGGGGTATTTTTCGCTCTGGTCGTAGATCGCCACGCCATCCTTCGGCATGATCCGCAGCGCCGACCAGGCCCGAACCATGTTGAGCCGGGCGATGAACGGAAAGCTCAGCACGGCGCGTTTCGCAATCTCCGCCATCACCGCCGGCTTCTGGGAGATGTCGTAGCCAACCTCGGCCACGCTGTCGCCCAGCAGCAGGCTGCCCTGCATGGTCTGCCGTACGGAGGTGGTGGGCATGGTGAAGATCGGCGCCACGCGCTCCGTCACCAGCACCTGGCCCTGCTGCGGCCGCACCGGCGCCGAAAGCCCGAACTCCGGCGCCAGCGCGGCATTGCCCAGCCCAGCGGCCAGCACCACCCGCGGTGCCTCGAACACCCGGCCGGCGGCCATCACCCGGAAGTCGCGCGGCGCGGCGTCGCTGCGCTCCACCTTGGCATTGGGCACATAGACCCCGCCCGCCCCGGTGAAGGCGCGGTGCAGCGCATGCAGCAGCCTGAGCGGGTCAACATGCCCGTCATAGGGTGTGAAGCTGGCGCCCACCACCGTCGGCCCCAGGGCCGGCAGCATCTCGCGCAGCTCCGTCGCCTCGATCATGCGGTAATGGAAGGGCAGGCTGTTACCGGCCTCCCGCGCCATCTGCGCCATGCGGTCGCTGCGGTCCGCCATTTCCTTGTCGGAGAGACAGAGATGCACCCCGCCCGGCTGGTGCAGCCCGACATCGGCGCCCACCGCATCGGCCAGCTCGCGGGCCAGCTCCGGCCAGGCATTGGCCGAATAGCGCGTCCAACGCTGGTAATGTGGCGCGCCCTGGCCCTTTGACTGCGCCCAGACCAGGCCGAAATTCCCCCGGCTGGCACGGAAGGCGATATCGCCCTCGTCCAGCAGCACGCAGCGCAGCCCCTCCCGCGCCAGGCCCCAGGCGATGGCGCTGCCGACCAGGCCGCCGCCGACCACGATCGCCTGGAAAGGTTCCGGCGCGCTCATGCCAGCACCAGCGCCAGGGCCGAAACCCCGCCGGCGCACCCGGCCAGCCAGCCCAGCGCCAGCCCCGGCAGCAGCGCCGGCAGCCGCAGCCGCCAGGCCAGCGCCGCCGGCGAGACGCCCACGCCGGCCATGGCCCAGGCCAGCCCCGCCGGTTCCGGCCGCGCCAGCAGCATGGCCGCCAACACCGCCAGCGGCAGCATCAGCAGCGCCAGCACCCCCAGCAGCACCGCCGAAACCAAAGGGGAGCCCAGCGCCGTCGGCACCAGCACCCGCGCCACGCCCAGCTGCGCCAGCACCGCCAGCGGCGCCAGCAGCAGCAGCAGCGCCCGCCAGCCAGGCCAGGCCAGCACACGGAAGGGCTGCGCCAGCAGCGCCGCCAACCCGGCCGCCACCGGCGCCAGGGCCAGCAGCGGCAGGGCCCGCTCGTCCAACATCAGGTTCGCCATCATGCCGACATGGTTGACGGCAACGCCCCCCGGCGCAAGCCTGGGCCATGCAGAACAGCGACCTGCCCACCGCCCTGGCCGAAGCGCGCGAGCGCTACATCGCCGCCCGCCCCCGCAGCGCGGAGATCCACGCCCGCGCCCGGGAGGTCATGCCCGGCGGCAATACCCGCAGCGTGCTGTTCTACACCCCCTTCCCCACCGCCATGGCGCGGGGCGAGGGCTGCACGCTGGAAGACGTGGACGGCCACGCCTACCTGGACCTGTGCGGCGAATACACCGCCGGGCTGTTCGGCCATTCGGAACAGCGCATCCTCTCGGCCGTCGCCGCCGCCATGGCCAATGGCGTCAACCTGGCCGCCGTGGGGGAAAACGAGGGCAAGCTGGCGACGCTGCTCTGCAGCCGCTTCCCCAGCATCCAGCAGATCCGCTTCACCAACAGCGGCACCGAGGCCAACCTGATGGCGCTCTCGGCCGCCCGCGCCGCCACCGGCCGCACGGAAACCCTGGTGTTCCGCGGCGGCTACCATGGCGGCGTGCTGACCTTCGTGGCCGAGCGCAACCCGGTCAACGTGCCCATCCCGCTGCGCTTCGCCACCTACAACGACGCCGAGGGCGCCGCCGCCGCCATCCGCGAGGCCGGCGACAAGCTGGCCGCCGTGCTGGTGGAGCCGATGCTGGGCAGCGGCGGCTGCATCCCCGCGTCACGCGCCTTCCTGGCCGCGCTGCGCCAGGCCTGCACCGAAACCGGCGCCGTGCTGATCTTCGACGAGGTGATGACCAGCCGGCACAGCTTCGGCGGCCTGCAATCCCGCCACGGCATCATCCCGGACCTGACCACGCTGGGGAAATACGTCGCCGGCGGCATGTCCTTCGGCGCCTTCGGCGGCCGGGCTGAGATCATGGGCGTGTTCGACGGCCACCGCCCCGGCAGCCTCGGCCATGCCGGCACCTTCAACAACAACGTGCTCTCCATGGCCGCCGGCCGGGTGGCGATGGGCGACATCTTCACCGCCGAGGCTGCCGAGGCGCTGTTCGCCCGCGGCGAGGCATTGCGCGCCGGCCTGAACCACGCGGCCGCCGGCACCGTGCTGCAGTTCACCGGCGCCGGCAGCATGGCCTGCGCGCATTTCCGCCGCGGCCCCATCACCACCGCCTACACCTCCTCCCCGGCCGAGGAAGCCCTGCGCGAGCTGTTCTTCCTGGATATGCTGGCATCCGGCCTCTATCTGGCCCGGCGCGGCATGTCCGCGCTCAGCCTGCCCGTCGCCGATGCCGACTGCGCCCGCTACGTCGCCGCGGTGGAGGAGTTCGTCGCCGCCCGGGCGCCGCTGCTGGCCTGAGGCGGGCCTGCCACCGCACCGCCAGCCGGGATTTACTGGCGGGCGGCCTGGGCGGTAGCATGGCGCACGGCCTCCACAACCCAGCCAGCATGAGGGCGGCGACATCACGACCAGCGGTCCCGGCCCCATCCGCGCGCGACTCCGCGCCTGGGCCCAAACCTGCCTGAACGCCGCCCGCCGCCTGCCCCGGACCGACCGCCTGCTGGCGGCCTCCGTGCTGGTGGTGGCGGGCATCTGCGGCCTGGTCGGCTACCAGCTGCTGGAAGCCCGGCACGCCGCCTGGGACCAGGCGGCCCAGCAGGCCAGCAACCTGCGCCGCCTGGTCGGCCGCGACCTGGCCCGCAACCTGGAGGTATTCGACCTCTCGCTGCGCGCGGCGGCCGAGAACATGGCCGTGCCCGGCGTGATGCAGTTGCCGCCGCATATCCGCGACATGGTGCTGTTCGACCGCGCCCTCACCGCCAGCCATGTCGGCGCCGTCTTCGCCACCAACGCCACCGGCCGGGTGGTCTATTCCAGCAGCGGCTCGCCCAGCCTCGGCGACCTCGACTTCTCCGACCGCGACTATTTCCGCGCCCACCGGGACAACCCCGGCGTCGGCCTGCACATCAGCAAGCCGGAGATGGGCCGCATCACCGGGGTCTGGCGCATCATGCTGACCCGCCGCTGCAACAACCCCGATGGCAGCTTCGCCGGCGTGGTCGCCGCGGGCATCCAGCTCAGCTACTTCCGCGAGTTCTTCAGCGGGCTGGACCTGGGCCCCGACGGCATGATCAGCTTGGCGCGCGAGGACGGCATGCTGCTGTTCCGCACCCCCTGGCGCGAGGATGCGCTGGGCCGGGACCTCAGCGGCAGCGACGTGTTCAGCCGCGCCTTCTCGGGCAGCACCGCGCCCTACGTCGCCACCTCGGTGGTGGATGGCATGCAGCGGCTCTTCGCCGTCGGCCCGGTCGGCCCGCACCCGCTGCGGGTCTTCGTCGGCCTGAACGTCGCACATATCGAGGCGCATTGGCGGCGCAAGGCGGCGGTGGAGGTGCTGGTCACCCTGCTGCTCTCGGCCGGGGTGCTGGCGCTGACCCTGGCCTGGCGCCGCACCCTGCGGCACCGCGCCACCGCCGAGATGCAGTTCCGCATGCTGGCGGAGAACTCGGGCGACATGGTCACCCGCCTGGCCCCCGACCTGACCCGCATCTACGCCTCTCCGGCGGCGCGGCAGGTGATGGGCCGCGCGCCGGAGGAGCTGGTCGGCCACCGCAGCGTGGAGGACATCCACCCCGAGGACCGTGCCGCCGTCGCCGCCGGCATGGCCACCCTGCATGGCGGCGCCGAGGCGACCACCCTGCTGTACCGCGTGCTGCGCCCCGGCATGGCGCCCGGCGAGGAAGCCTGGGTCGAGGGCACGGTCCGCACCGTCTACGACCCCGCCACCGGCCGGCCGGACGGCTACGTGGCAAGCACCCGCGATGTCACGGACCGGCTGCGGCTGGAGCGCGAGCGGGCGCTGCGCGAGGTGGAGCTGGCCCAGGCGCGCGACGCCGCCGAGGCCGCCAGCCGCGCCAAGTCCCGCTTCCTGTCCTCCATGAGCCATGAGCTGCGGACCCCGCTCAACGTCATCCTCGGCTTCGCCCAGGTGCTGAGCCTGGACCCCGGCCTGCGCGAGACCCAGCGCGAGCAGCTGGACGCGATGCAGACCGCCGGCCGGCACCTGCTGGACATGATCAGCGGCATCCTGGACTTCTCGCGCATCGAGGCCGGGCAGCTCGACCTCAACCCCAGCATCACCCCGCTGCGGCCGCTGCTGGCGGAGTGCCTGGAGATGGTCGGCCCCACCGCCGCCGCCAGGGGCCTGGCGCTGGCGATGGAGGTGGCGCCCGACGCCCCGCTGGCGGCCCGGCTGGACCCGCTGCGGCTGCGCCAGATCCTGATCAACCTGCTGGGCAATGCGGTGAAGTTCACCTCCGCCGGCAGCGTGACGCTGCGCCTGCTGGCCGCCGGGCCGGACCGGCTGCGGCTGGAGGTGGCGGATACCGGCCGCGGCATCCCGCCCGACCTGCGCGACCGGCTGTTCCGCGACTTCGAGCGGCTGAGCCGGGGCGATGCCACGGTGCAGGGCAGCGGGCTGGGGCTGGCCATCTCCGCCCGGCTGGCCACGCTGATGGGCGGCCGGCTGGACCATGCCGACAATGCCGGCGGCGGCAGCCTGTTCTGGCTGGAACTGCCGCTGCAACCGCCCTCGGCCTGAGCGACGGCGCAGGGGCTACCCGCGGATGAAGCCGAACACCCAGCGCAGGCGCGCCGGCTGACCGCGCCGCACCACCACGAAGGCCGCCTGGCGGAAGCGCCGCGCCAGCACCGCCACCCGGCGCGGGTCGCCGCCCAGCAGGAAGTGGGCCTCTCGCCAGCGCCCGGCGCCGCCGCTGCCCGTGGCCGCCGGCAGCCGCCGCGCCGCCAGCCGCAGCCTTGCCTGCATCCGCTGGTTCCAGCCCTCCGGCATGCGCCGGCTCAGCGGGTTCCAGGCGCCCAGGAAGCCGCCCTGCCCTACCCCCAGCCGCGCCAGCAGCGCATCCACTGCCGGGTTGCGCCGGCCGATCCGCGCCACCGCGCCCGCCGCCTCATAGGTGCTGGCCCGATAGGCCCGCTCCAGCCGGTTCATCCCTTGCCCTGCCCCCGCATTGGCTTCATTCACGCGGCATGCCCGAGACCCACCCCCAGGCGGAAGCCCTGATCGCCGAGGCCCTGCCGCTGCACCGCGCCGGCCAGGTCGGCCGCGCCCAGCAAATGTACCAGCAGGCGCTGGCCCTGGCGCCCGGCCATGCCGAGGCGCATCACCTGCTGGGCGTCACTTGGCTGCAACTGGGCGACCCGGCCCAGGCCCTGGCCGCGCTGGACGCCGCCCTGGCCGCCCAGCCCGGCCACGCCCGTGCCCTGAACAATGCCGGCGCCGCGCTGCGCGCCCTGGGCCGGCTGGCCGAGGCCGAGGCCCGCTTCGCCGCCGCCGCCGCGGCCCAGCCTGATTTCGTGGACGCGCTGCACAACCAGGCCGGCACGCTGCTGCAACTCGGCCGCGCCGAAGCGGCAGTTGCCGTCGCCCGCCGCCTGCTGGCGCTGGCGCCGCAGGACCCCGGCGCCCAGGCGCAGCTGGGCCTGTCGCTGGCCGCCGCCGGCCAGCAGGCCGAGGCCCTGGCCCCGCTGGCCGCCGCCCTGGCGGCGCAGCCCGGCAGCCCGCTGCTGCTGCTGGCCCAGGCCGAGGCGCTGGAGGCCCTGGACCGCCCGGCCGAGGCGCTGGCCGCGCTGGACGCCCTGCTGGTGGCGGAACCCGGCCACGCCAACGCCGCCCAGCGCCGCGCCGTGCTGCTGGCCGCCACCGGCCGCGCCGCCGAGGCTCTGGCCGGCTTTCTTCGGCTGGAAGCGCAGCAGCCGCGCAACGCCACGCTGCGCGCCGACCACGCCGATGCCCTTTCCGCCCTGCGCCGCCCGGCCGAGGCGGTGGCCGCCTATGACGCCGCCCTGGCGCTGGACCCCAACCTGGCCCGCGCCTGGGACGGCCGCGGCGCCGCGCTGCTGGCGCTGGGCCAGCCTGCCGAGGCGCTGGAAAGCCATGAGCGCGCCCTGCTGCTGGCGCCCGACGCCCCGCTGCCCCAGCTGAACCGCGCCCATGCGCTGCGCCGGTTGGGCCGGCTGGCGGAAGCCGCCACCGGCTACCAGGCGGTACTGTCGCTGCAACCGGGCCTGCCGGACGCGCTGGCCGGCCAGGCCGGCGTGCTGGAGGCCCAGGGCCAACTGCCCGCCGCCATGGCCGCGCTGGAAGCCGCGCTGGCCGCCGACCCCGGCTTCATCGAGGCGCGCTTCGACCTCTCCCTGATGCAGTTGCGCGCCGGCGACCTGGCCCAGGGCTTCACCAACTTCGAGGCGCGGCGCGGCTGCGTCGGCGCCGACCCCAAGCTGCAACGCCGCGCGCCGCTCTGGCTGGGGGAAACCCCGCTGGCCGGCCGCACCATCCTGCTGCACGACGAACAGGGCTTCGGCGATACGCTGCAATTCTGCCGCTACGCCCCGCTGCTGGCGGAACAGGCCCATGGGGCCGCCCGCGTGGTGCTGGAGGTGCCGGTCGCCCTGGCCGGACTGCTGCGCAGCCTGCCCGGCAACGTACAGGTGGTGCCCGCCGGCCAGCCGCTGCCGCCGCACGACCTGCAATGCTCCCTGATGAGCCTGCCGCTGGCGCTCCGTACTAGGCTGGAGAGCATTCCCGCCGCCGTGCCCTATCTGGCCGCCGACCCGGCCCGCGTTGCCGCCTGGGACACCAGCCTGCCGGCGCGTGCCGGGCTGCGGATCGCGCTGGTCGCTTCCGGCAGCACCGGCCACCTGAACGACGCCAACCGCAGCATCCCCCTGGCGCGGCTGGCCCTGGCCCTGGCCGCCCCCGGCCGCCAGCTGCTGCTGGCGCAGACCGAGCTGCGGCCGAACGACGCCGGCTTCCTGGCCCAGTCCGGCCAGGCCGTCAGCTGGCTGGGCCAGCGGCTGACCGACTTCAACGAGACCGCCGCCCTGCTGGCCAATTGCGACCTGGTAGTGAGCGTGGACACCAGCGTCGCCCACCTGGCCGGCGCGCTGGGGCGGCCGACCTGGCTGCTGCTGCCGGCGGTGCCGGACTGGCGCTGGCTGCTGGGGCGCGCCGACACCCCGTGGTACCCGACCATGCGGCTGTTCCGGCAGCCCCGGCTGGGGGATTGGGACAGCGTGCTCGGCCAGATCTCAGCCGAGCTGGAACAGCAGCCCCTTCAGGTAGGCACTCTCGGGTAGCTGCGGATGCACCGGGTGGTCGCAGCCGGCGCCGTACTGGCCCAGCAGCTTCACCTCCCGCCGCACCTTGCCGATGCCGAAGATGCAGGCGTCGGCGTATTCACCGGCTGCCACATGGTGGCTGCAACTGGCCAGGAACAGGAAGCCGCCGGGTGAGACCAGCCCGGCCGCCAGCCGGGCCAGCTTGGCATAGCCGCGCAGCGCCACCTGGTTGTCCTTGCGGGACTTGGCGAAGGCCGGCGGGTCCGCCACCACCACGTTGAACTGCGCGCCGGTGGCGCCCAGGCGCTCCAGTTCCTCCAACGCCTCAGCCTTCAGCGGCGTGACGCGCCCGGACAGGCCATTGGCGGCCGCCGTCGCCATGGCCAGGTCCAGCGCATGGGCGCTGCGGTCCAGCAGCGTGACCTTCGTGGCGCCGGCCGCCGCCCCCTGCAAGCCGAAGCCGCCGGTGTGGCAGAAGGCGTCCAGCATGGTGCCGCCCTTGGCCAGCCGCGCCACGCGCGCCCGATTCTCCCGCTGGTCGAAGAACCAGCCGGTCTTCTGCCCGCCCAGCAGGTCCACGCTGAAGGTCAGCCCGCCTTCCCGCACCGTGGCGGTGGCGTCCTCGCCCAGCAGCAGGCCGGTCTCCTCCGGCAGGCCTTCCAGCGCGCGCACGCTGGCGTCGTTGCGGGCGACGATGGCGCGCGGCTTCAGCAGCTTGACCAGCGCCTCCACCAGCAGCGGCGTCAGCGCCTGCATGCCCGCGGTATTGGCCTGCAGCGCCAGCGTGTCGCCATAGCGGTCGATCACCAGGCCGGGCAGGCCATCGGCCTCGGCATGCACCAGCCGATAGCAATCCCCGTCATACAGCCGCTCCCGCAGCGCCAGGGCGGCGGCCAGCCTGGCCTGTACCCAGGCCAGGTCCACCTTGGCATCGGCGGCGCGGTCCAGCCGGCGTGCCGCGATCAGGCTGTGCGGGTTGAACATCCAGGTGCCGTGGTTCCAGCCGTCATCGCCCTCCAGCCGCACCAGGCTGCCGGGCGGCAGGGCCTTGGCTGCCGGGGTCATGGCGATCTCGTTGGAGAAAGCCCAGGGGTGGCCGGCCTTCACCCGGCGGTCCAGGCGGGGCATCAGGCGGAGCAGCGGACGGGTGGCAGACGGGGCGGTCATCATGGCGCAGGCTTTACACCCCGGCCCTTGCCGTTAGAAGCGAGGGGATTCGAGGGGGAATGACGATGCCTGATCTGAGCCAGGTATTCGATGTGCTGGTGGTGGGCGGCGGCAATGCCGCGCTCTGCGCCGCCATCTCCGCGCGCAAGCTGGGCGCAACCGTCGTGGTGGCGGAACACGCGCCCAAGAGCATGCGCGGCGGCAACAGCCGGCACACGCGCAACCTGCGCGCGCTGCATCCCGGCCCGACCGACGTACTGACCGAGAAATACCTGGAAGAGGAATACTGGGACGACCTGCTGCGCGTCACCAAGGGCAAGACCGACGAGCACCTGGCGCGCACCTGCATCCGCGCCAGCCAGCACGCGCCGGGCTTCCTGAAGGAATGCGGCGTGGTGTTCCAGCCCTCGCTCTCCGGCACGCTGTCGCTGTCGCGCACCAACGCCTTCTTCCTCGGCGGCGGCAAGGCGCTGGTCAACGCGCTGTACCGCACCGCGGAACGCCTGGGCGTGCTGATCCTGTACGACACCGAGGTGCAGCACCTTGAGGTCGAGGACGGCTTCTTCAAGGAAGCCATCGTCAGCTATCGCGGCTTCCCGCACCGCATCCGCGCCAAGTCGGTGGTCGCCTCGGCCGGCGGCTTCCAGGCCAACCGCGCCTGGATGCGCGAGTACTGGGGCGACGCCGCCGACAACTTCCAGATCCGCGGCACCCCCTATGCCCAGGGCACGGTGCTGAAGGACATGCTGGCCGGCGGCGTGCAGCAGGTGGGCGACCCCACGCAGTTCCACGCCGTCTGCAACGACGCGCGTTCCCCCATGGAAGACGGCGGCCTGGCCATGCGGCTGGACTGCACGCCGTTCAGCATCGTGGTGAACAAGAACGTCGAACGCTTCTACGACGAGGGTGAGGACACCTGGCCGAAGCGCTACGCGATCTGGGGCCGGTTGATCGCGCAGCAGCCGGACCAGCGCGCCTTCGCCATCACCGACAGCAAGGCCGTGATGAACTACCTGCCCAGCGTCTTCCCGCCGATGCGCGCCAACAGCATCCGGGAACTGGCGGGCATGTTCGGGCTCGATGCCGACAAGCTGGAAAAGGTGGTGGCCGACTACAACGCCGCGGTGCAACCCGGCACCTTCAACGGCCAGGAACTGGATGGCTGCCGCACCCAGGGGCTGGAGCCACCCAAATCCAACTGGGCGCGGAAGATCGACACGCCACCCTTCATCGGCCACCCGATGATGCCGGGCATCACCTTCACCTTCCTGGGCGTGAAGGTCAGCGACAAGGCGCGGGTGATCATGGCCGACGGCAAGCCGGCGGCGAACATTTTTGCGAGTGGCGAGATCATGGCCGGCAACATCCTCGGCCAGGGCTACCTCGCCGGCTTCGGCATGACCATTGGAACCGTATTTGGCCGCCTGGCCGGGGAAGAGGCAGCGCGCAATGTCCGCAACTGAATCCGAAGCCACGCAGGAAGCCCGCCGCTACCTGGAGGTCTGCAACGCCTGCCGCTACTGCGAGGGCTATTGCGCCGTCTTCCCGGCGATGACGCTGCGGCGGGAGTTCTCCACCGGCGACATGCAGCACCTGGCCAACCTGTGCCACAGCTGCAAGGGCTGCTACCATTCCTGCCAGTATGCGCCGCCGCATGCCTTCGGCATCAACCTGCCCAGCAGCTTCGCCAGCATCCGCAACGAGAGCTACGAGCAATACGCCTGGCCGCCGGCGCTGGGCAGCGTGTTCAAGCGCAACGGCACCATCGTCTCGCTGGTCGCGGCGCTGGGCATCGCCCTCGCCCTGATCCTCACCGCCGCCATCCAGGACCCCGGCGTGCTGTACGGCGCGCATGCCGGCCCCGGCGCCTTCTACAAGGTCATCCCGTGGTGGCTGATGGTCACGCTGGCCGGCGGCTCGCTCGGCTTCTCGGTGCTGGCGCTGACGGTGGGCGCGGTGCGCTACTGGCGCGGCACCGGCAGCAAGCCCGGCCCGGTCATGGCACCGGCGGCGGAAGCCACCGTGGATATCCTGACGCTGCGCAACCTCGGCGGCGGTGGGCATGGCTGCAACGACACGGATGAGGGCTTCTCCACCCATCGCCGCTGGTCGCACCAGGCGCTGATGTACGGCTTCCTGCTCTGCTTCGCCTCCACGTCAGTGGCGACGATCTACGACCACTTCCTGCACCTGGAAGCGCCCTACGCCTTCCTCTCCATCCCCGTGCAGCTGGGCACCTGGGGCGGCGCGCTGATGCTGCTCGGCGTCATCGGCCTCACCTGGGTCAAGCTGGTGACGGACCCGGTGCCGGTGGCCAAGCACCTGGCGGGCGGCGAGTTCGCGCTGCTGGCGCTGCTGTTCCTGGTCTCGGCGACCGGCCTGCTGCTGCTGGCCATCCGCCACACCGGTGCCATGGGTGTATTGCTGGCCATCCACCTGGGCCTGGTGCTGGCGCTGTTCATCACCCTGCCCTACTCCAAGATGGTGCACGGGCTGTATCGGGGCCTGGCGCTGTACCGCGCGGCGCGGGAGAAGCGGACGATGGTGGCGGCGGCAGCCGACTGAGCCGGGCGCCACCCGAAAGCCACCGCAACGCCACCCGGTCCCGCCGGGCGGCGTTTTGCGTTTCATGAGGGCCGGCCAAGTGCCGCCCCGCATGGGTCACCTTTTGCGCGCAGCCGCCACGCCAACCCTGCACGCCTGCCCTCAGCCCCGCACCGCCAGCACCACGCCGACCACGATCAGCAAAAACGCCGCAATCTGCCGCGGCCCGAACGGCTCCTCCAGCAGCAGCGCGCTGCCCATCATGCCCACCACCGGCGACAGCAGGCTGCCCTGGGTGCACAGGCTGGCCGGCAGCCGCCGCAGCGCCGCAAACCAGGCCAGGTAGCAAAGGCACAGCGGAAACACCGCCATATAGGCCAGGATCACCCAGCCGCCGGTCGACACCGCGCCGATATCCGGCCTCTCCAGCAGCAGCGCGCCGACCACCAGCGGCAGCATGCCCAGCCCCACCTGCCACACCACCGCGGCGCCCGGCGCCATGGCCAGCGGCCAGCGCTTGGTGATGACGGTGCCCAGCGCGAAGCTGACCGAGGCCACCAGGCACAGCGCCACCCCCGGCAGCTTGCCGGTGCCCAGTTGCAAGCCGTTGCCCAGCATCACCAGCGCCACGCCGCCCACGCCGCAGACCAGCGCCAGCACGCGGTACAGCGTCGGCTTTTCCCCCAGCACCGGCCAGGCGATCAGCGCCGCCCAGACCGGCATGGAATAGGACAGCACGATCCCCTCGCTGGCATCCAGCCAGAGCAGCGCCACGCTGACCAACCCCATCCAGGCGGTGATGTTCAGCAGCGCCGCCAGCCACAGCCGCGGCCACAGCCCCTTGGGCACCCGCAGGTCCACGCCCCGGGCGCGCATCACCAGCGCCAGCAGCAGCGCGGCGGCCAGCCCGGCCCAGGCGCGCGCGGTCAGCGGCGGCATTTCCCGCAGCAGCAGCTTCAGCGGCGCCCAGTTGCTGCCCCAGCCGACCACCGCGAACAGCAGCAGGGCCAGGCCGCGCCAATCGGTGCCTGGTCCGGTGCCCGGTTTGGGGCGCGGTCGTTCGGCCGTGTATGACATCCCGGTATCCTAGGGTGCGTGGTGCGGGCCGCCCAGCCGGCGATTTCCACTTCGATCCCGGCCCGCTTGCCGCCATGCTGCGGCCAAACCCTTGGGAGTTTCGCCATGGCCCTGAATGTCGGCTTCATCCTGTTCCCCAACCTGACCCAGCTGGACTTCACTGGTCCGCTGCAGGTGCTGCACCGGCTGCCCGGCAGCACCACGCATATTTTGGCCAAGACGCGCGACCCGGTGCCGAGCGATTGCGGCCTGGGGCTGATGCCCACCGCCAGCTTCGCCGAGGCGCCGCAACTGGACGTCATCTGCATCCCCGGCGGCTTCGGCGTGGTGGGCGCCATGCAGGATGACGAGACGATTTCCTTCGTCGCCCGCCAGGCGCCGGGGGCCAAATACGTCACCTCGGTCTGCACCGGCGCCTTCGTGCTGGGCCGCGCCGGGCTGTTGAAGGGCAAGCGCGCCACCACCCACTGGGCCTACACCCAGCTGCTGCCGTTGGTCGGTGCCACGCATGAGGCGGCGCGCGTGGTGCGCGACGGCAATGTCATCACCGCCGGCGGCGTCACCTCCGGCATCGATTTCGGCCTGACCCTGCTGGCCGAGATGGCCGGGCCGGAGCTGGCCCAATCCGTGCAGCTGGGCATCGAGTACGACCCGGCCCCGCCCTTCAATTGCGGCCACCCGTCGCGGGCCTCGGACGCGGTGCAGGGCATGGTCGCTGGCCGGTATGAGACCGCGCGCGGCGCCTACCGCAAGGTGCTGGCGGGCTGAACCGCGCGGCTCAGTCGGGAAAGCCGGCCAGCACCCGCACCTCGGCCGGGGTTCGCCCGGCCTGGCGCAGCGCCCGCAGCGTCGGCGCCTGGTCCCGCTTGGCCAGGCGCCTGCCGTCCGGCCCCAGCAGCAGGCCGTGATGCGCGTAGGCCGGCTGCGGCCAGCCGCAAAGCGCCTGCAGCAGCCGGTGCAACTGCGTCGCCGGCTTCAGGTCCACCCCGCGCGTCACCAGGGTCACGCCCTGCAGCGCGTCGTCGTGGCAGACGCACAGGTGATAGCTGGCCGGCGTGTCCTTCCGCGCCAGCACCACATCGCCGAAGCCCGCGGGGTCGCAGCGCAACCGGCCTTCCCCGGCTTCCTCGAAGCACAGCGGCCCCGGCACCGCCCGCAGCGCCGCCGCCATGTCCAGCCGCAGCGCATAGGGCAGGCCGGCGGCGACCTTGGCATCCCGCTGCGCCGGGGACAGTCCGCGGCAGGTGCCGGGGTAGAGCGCGCCCTCTGGCCCATGCGGGGCGCTGGCGCTGGCCGCAATCTCCGCCCGGGTGCAGAAGCAGGGGTACAGCAGCCCACGCGCGCGCAGCCCTGCCAGCACCGCGGCGTAGTCGGGAAAGTGCCGGCTCTGCACCCGCACCGGCTGCTCCCAGCTGAGGCCCAGCCAGGCCAGGTCCTCCAGCAGCGCCTCGGCGAACTCCGGCCGGCAGCGCGTGCGGTCGATATCCTCCAGCCGCAGCAGGAAGCGCCCGCCCGCCGCGGCCCGATGGGCGAACAGCGCGGCATGGGCATGGCCCAGGTGCAGCAGCCCGGTCGGGCTGGGGGCGAAGCGGGTGGTTGCGGGCGGCACGTCGCACGGGGTAGCCCTGGCCCCCAGGCAGGAGCAAGCACCCATGACTGAACCCCTCGACGGTCCCCGCTGGGGCCCGGCTTCCGGCGGCCCGGCGAAGCAGCTGGTGGTGCTGCTGCACGGCCTGGGCGCCGATGGGCACGACCTGATCGACCTGGCCCCCGGCTGGGGCGAGGCATTGCCCGATGCCGCCTTCGTCGCGCCCGACGCGCCCTTCCCCTGCGACCTGGCGCCCTATGGCCGGCAGTGGTTCAGCGTGCAGGACCGTACGCCGGCCCGCATCGTCGCCGGGGTCGGTGCCGCCATGGCGCCGCTGCAGGCCTTCCTGGACGCGGAACTGGCACGGCTGGGCCTGCCCGGCGGGGCGCTGGCCATCATGGGGTTCAGCCAGGGCGCCATGATGACGCTGGCCGCCGGCCTGCGCCGCCAGCCCGCCCCGGCGGCGCTGCTGGCCTATTCCGGCCGCCTCGCCTTCCCGCTGCCGGAAGACCTTGCCGGCGCGCCCCCGGTGCTGCTGGCGCATGGCCTGGCCGACGAGGTGGTGCCGGTGGCCGGCAGCCAGGAAGCCGAGTCGGCGCTGCGGGCCAGGGGGGTACAGGTGCGGGCGGTGTACAGCCCGCGGCTGGGCCATGGCCTTGATGACGCGGGCATCGAGGCCGGGCTGGACCTGCTGATCCAGGCCTTTGGGCAGCCCGCCGGATGACGGCGGGATGAAACGAAGCGCGCCACTGTTGCGCCGCCCCGCGCCGGCTGGCATCGTCTGCGGCGATATACGGCGGCGCCACAGCATATGGGGCATTTTCGTCGATACAGGCCCCAAGTTGTAGGTGGCGCGCCCCACGGAAGGAGCGGCGCTTGCCAGACGGCGGAGCAGTCTTCACGGGCCAGGGATTTCCCGCGCTGGTGCTGAACGCGGATTTCCGGCCCCTGTCCTATTTCCCGCTTTCCGTGTGGTCCTGGCAGGACGCGGTGAAGGCGGTCTTCCTCGACCGCGTCTCGGTGCTGTCGGAATACGACTGCGCGGTGCATTCCCCCACGCTGACCATGCGGCTGCCCAGCGTGATCGCGCTGAAGGAATACATCCCCTCGGCGCGGCGCCCGGCCTTCACCCGGTTCAACGTGTTCCTGCGCGACCACTTCGAATGCCAGTACTGCGGCGGCCACTACCCGACGCATGAACTGACCTTCGACCACGTGATCCCGCGCAGCCGCGGCGGCCGCACCACCTGGGACAATGTCTGCACCGCCTGCGGGCCGTGCAACCTGCGCAAGGGCAACCACCTGCCCGCCGAAATCCGCATGATCCCCCGGCAGACCCCGCGCCAGCCCACCAGCTGGGAACTGCAGGACAACGGCCGCAGCTTTCCGCCCAACTACCTGCACCACAGCTGGCGGGACTACCTGTACTGGGATTCCGAGCTGGAAAGCTGAGGCGCTATTCCGGCACCGCGTCGTCCGGCACCACCGCCTTGGGCTGCGGCGCCGCCATGGCTGGTGCGGCGGCCACCAGCCCGTTGCCGGTGGCCAGCATGCGCGCGACGTTGCCGGTGAAGTTGCCCGCCAGGGTCTGCGCCGCCTGGGTGTTCATGGCGTCGTGGTTCACGTTCACGCCCAGGGTCAGGTAGCGGGCGTGGATGCCGGTGATGCAGGTGTACTGCACCTGCGCGCCATCGCCCCGGGCGCGGCGCAGCACGGCGCAACGCAGCGGCGGGCCGTCCTGATTCTGCACCCGCAGGTCGGCTTCCCTCCGCCAGGGGCCGAAGGGCGGCGTCGGCGGCAGGCTGGTCACCAGGTTGCTGGTCAGCCGTTCCAGCAGCACTCGGGTTTCCGGGCCATCGGGGCCGTCCGGCACCACCATGGGCGGGGTTGGCCTGACCAGCGTGGCCGCGGCGATGACGCCCCGCGCCCGGTACAGCCTGGTGGCGGAGTCGGGCGCCTGGCCCTGCGCCGGCCCGGTCGCCGGCAGCGGCCCCAGCTGCGCCGGCAGCCGGTTCAGCAGTTCCTGGTTCGATAGGTTGGACATCTCCGTCGGCGGCACGGCGCAGGCTCCGAGCAACGACAACAGCGCAGCAAGCGGAGGCAGCCTCATGAGGGGACCTAAGGAGGACATGGGAGCGCAACATCGCTCGGCGTCGGTGCGCTGCCAAGCCACGGTGTGCCGTCCGGCCGCGCGCCTCAGGCGAGGACGAAGAACGAGTTCACCGCCTCGCTCGTGTCGTAGCGGTAGCCCAGCGGCTCCACCGCCGCGCGCACCGCCGGCACGCCCAGGTGGCCATGCTCCACGCAGAACACGGTCGGCAGCACAGCACAGCCGCGCATCCCCGCGATCACATCCAGCTCGGTGCCCTCCACGTCCAGCACGAGAAGGTCCAGGCGCGCGAGCCCCTGCTGCCGCACCAGCGTGCTCCAGCACATCGTGCGCACGGTGTACCCCGTCAGCCCCCACTGGGCTTCCTCGATGGCCTGGCGATGCTGCGGCAGATGGTGAAGCGAGCCGTTCGTGCAGAGCTCGCCGAACTCGGGATGGTCGATGCCGGTGAAATGCGCTTCCCCGTCGCTGCTGGCGAGGGCGGCGTTGATGTTCACCATGCTCGGCCTGTTGCGCGTCAGCCGGGCATAAATCGGGGGAGAGGGCTCGATGTTGATGCCAGTCCAGCCGAGGGATTCCTCGAAGAACTTGCAACTGCACTCAGTGACGCCATCGAAGGCGCCGCATTCCACGAAGATTCCGGGCGTGCGCCGGCCGGTGAAGTATCGCTCGTACAGAAAGCGATCCACCGGAGGATCGAACTGCCCATAGAATTTGTAGGCCATAGCCAGCTCTTCACGGTTGCGTGAGGCCAGCAAACACCACGGCCGCCGCTAAGGCCAGTGCGATTGCGCCGCCTACCGCGCCTTCACCGGCCGCTTGCCGTGGCTGTCCTGCGGGACGCCGCGGCCCAGGCTCATGTGCGAATGCACGCCCACCCAGCGCCCATCCGACTGGCGTGCCAGCATGATGGTGGCACGGCCCGGCCGGTCGAAGGGCTTGCCGTCGGGGTGCCAGCCCTGGCTGGTCCAGGGCGTCACCGCCACGGCCATGCTGCCATCGGCGCTGGCCAGCACTTCCGTATTCGCCAGGTCGAAGCGGAATTCCGCGGTGCGCGGCCAGACATTGTCCCACTGCGTGTCGGTCCAGCGCTGCCGGCTACGAACCAGCTCCTGGAAGGTGCCGAAGATGACGATGTCGTCGTGCCAGAACGGGTAGGCCGCCCTGTAGTCCACATCCCGCACGCAGGCGGCGAAGCGGTCCAGCCAGTCCAGGATTTCGGCCTTCAGCGCGGGCGCCGCGATGGGCAATGGCAGGTTCATCTCAGATCCTCTCGCTGGCCTTGATCGCCAGCCGGCAGCCGGTGCGGATGGCGGCGGTGAGCAGCCGATAGGCCGGCGCCTGCTCGGCGCCATTCTCCAGCCCGATGTCGCGATGCTCAAGCTCCTCCTGCCGGAAGGTCTCGATCGTCTCGCGCAGCGGTGCCTCGTCCTCGCCCAGCTGGGCGTGCTGGTCGCGGTAATGCTCGTCGATCGTCTCCTCCACCGCCACGGTGCAGGCCATGGCCGCCTTGGGGCCCAGCAGCGCGGTGGCGGCTCCCAGCGCGAAGCCGGCGACATGCCAGAACGGCAGCAGCGCGGTCGGGCGCACCTGGCGGTCGCCGATCAGCTTGGAGAAGTGGTCCAGGTGGACCTGCTCCTGCGCCTGCATGTGGCGCAGCGTGTCGCCATGTGGGCCGCGCCCCAGCACCGCCAGCTGGCCCTGGTAGATCCGCTTGGCGCCGTATTCCCCGGCATGGTCCACCCGCAGGAAGCGCGCCAGCCGGGCACGCGGGCTGGCATCGCCGGGTTGGTGGGTCTTGGTCGGCATCGTCTCAGCCCTTCCGCAGCGCGCGCGCCAGGGCAAAGCCGCCCAGCGCCAGGGCATAGATGAGGTTCATCGCCGCCATGGAAAGCGGCAGGAACGGAATCAGGTAGGTCGGCGCGTCGCACGGCTTGTTCGGCCGCAGCGGCATGGCGCTGAGCATGTCCTGCACGCTGGTGCCGGCGGCGCGCGGCGCCTGGCAGCCCGGCAGCGGGGAAGGCCACCAGCCCTGCTCCACCCCCACATGCAGCACCGCCACGGCGGCCGAGGCCAGCACCGCCACCCCCGCCAGCGCCAGCAGCCCGCGCCTGAGGCGCCGGTTGGGCGAGAAGCAGGCCACCAGCCCCAGGGCGGCCGCCACCCAGTAGGGCCAGCGCTGCCACATGCACAGCTCGCAGGGCGCAATGCCCCAGAGCGATTCGGAACCGCGGGCGAACAGCGGCGCGGCGGCGGCAAGCAGCGTGACGGCAAGGGCGGGCGGCATGGCCGCAGTCTTCGCGCCAAGTCGCGTGCGATGCAACACGCCCGCGCCGTACCGGCTGGCGCCCGCGCCCGGCGGTGTTACGCTGCCCGCCTGACCCCATGGGAGGGACCGCCATGATGAAGATCTGGGGCCGCAAGACCTCGTCCAACGTGATGAAGGTGCTGTGGCTGTGCGACGAGTTGGGCATTCCGTATGAGCGGATCGACGCCGGCGGCGCCTTCGGCAAGACCAAGGAACCCTTCTACGTCGCGATGAATCCCAACAGCGTGGTCCCGACGCTGGAGGAGGATGACGGCTACACCCTGTGGGAGAGCAACGTCATCCTGCGCTACCTGGTCGCCAGCCGCGCACCACAAAGCACGCTGCACCCGCACCAGCCGCGCGCCCGCGCCGATGTGGAACGCTGGATGGACTGGCAGCAGACCGCGCTGAACGCGCCGATGGTGACGGTGTTCTTCACCTGGGTCCGGCTGAAGCCGGAGGAGCGCGACATGCCCGCGCACGACAAGGCGCTGGCCCAGCTGACCCACCTGATGGGCATGATCGAGACCCAGCTGGCCGGCCGCGACTACGTTTGCGGCAGCTTCTCGCTGGCCGACATCACGCTGGGCATCACCGTGCATCGCTGGTTCAGCATGCCCATCGCCCGGCCGGACTTCCCCAACCTGGCGGCCTGGTACGCCCGGCTGAAGACCCACCCCGGCTACATGGCGCATGTCGCCGTGCCGCTGGCCTGAGGAGCACGGATATGCTGACCATCTGGGGCCGGGCCAACTCGGTCAACGTGATGAAGGTGCTGTGGCTGGCGGAGGAACTGGGCGTTCCCTACACCCGCATCGATGCCGGCGGCGCCTTCGGCCGCACCCGGGACCCCGACTACGTGGCGATGAACCCGAACCCGAGCGTGCCGACGCTGGTGATGCCCAACGGCTACAGCCTGTGGGAGAGCAACAGCATCCTGCGCTTCCTGGCCCGCACCCAGTCGGGTGGCGAGGCCTTCTACCCCAGGGACGCCGAGGCCGCCGGCAATGTGGACCGCTGGATGGACTGGACCCTGGCCAGCCTGAACGCGCCGATGCGCGACATCTTCTGGACCTTCGTCCGCACCCCGGAAGCCGAGCGCGACCTGCCCGCCGCCGCCCGCGCCACCGAAGCCGCCGGCAAGCTCTACGCCATGCTGGACAAGCAGTTGGCCGGGCGTGACTACGTCGCCGGCAACCTTTCCATCGCGGACATGGCGCTGGGCGGCTTCGTGCATCGCTGGTTCAACACCCCCGGCGAGCGCCCGGCGCTGCCGAATGTCCGGCGCTGGTACGACACCATGCTGGCCCGCCCGGCCTACGCGAAGCACGTTGCGGTGCTGCCGTTGACCTGAGAACCCGGCGGCGCTGACGGGCCTACCCCTCCAGCGCCGCCAGGTAGCCCTTGCTCCACGCGCGGGCGTTGCCGTCCCGCACCAGCGCGTTCATCCGGCCCCAGCGGTCCAGCCGCTCGTCCTTCGGCATGGTCAGGGCCTGGTCCAGCCCCTCGGCGATCTCGTCGGGGTCCAGCGGGTTGACCAGCACGGCGCCATCCAGTTCCCGCGCCGCGCCGGCGCCGGTGCTCAGCACCAGCACGCCGGGGTCGGCCGGGTCCTGCGCCGCCACGTATTCCTTGGCCACCAGGTTCATGCCGTCGCGCAGCGGCGTCACCAGCCCGGCCCGGGCCCCGCGCATGAAGCCGGCCAGCACCGGCCGCTTCACCGCCCGGGTCATGTAGCGCAGCGGCACCCAGTCCGGCTCGGCGTAATGGCCGTTGATGCGACCAACCCATTCGTCCAGCTCCCGCCGCAGCGCCCGGTACTGCGCCACGTCGCCACGCGAAACCGGCGTTACCTGCAGGTAGGTGACCTTGGAGCGATGCTCGGGAAACCGCTTCAGCAGCTGCCCATAGCCGCAGAAGCGCTGCGGCAGCCCCTTGGTGTAGTCCAGCCGGTCCACGCCGATCACCAGGCCCCGCCCGGCCAGGCTTTCGCGGAACCGCACCGCCTCCTTCTTCGTCGCCTCGCGCTGCGCCAGGCTGGCAAACCCCTCGCCATCAATGCCGATCGGGAAGGCCGCCACCCGCGCCGCGGCGTCCGGCAGCCCCTCCGCCGCCAGCGCCGCGGCCAGGTTCTCGGCGTCCTCCGTGGTCTGCACGCCGATCACGTCATAGGCGGCCAGGTCGCGCAGCAGTTCCGCCCCGCGCGGCAGGGCGCAGAACAGCGCCCGCGGCGGAAACGGCACATGCAGGAAGAAGCCCAGCCGCTGCTTCGCCCCGCCGGCGCGCAGTTCCGCACCCAGCGCGAACAGGTGGAAGTCATGCACCCAGACCAGGTCATCCGCCCGCAGCAGCGGCGCCAGGGCCACGGCAAAGGCGGCGTTGACCGAGCAATACCCGGTGAAATCCTGCCGGTCGAAGGTCGCCAGCCCCAGCCGGTAGTGCAGCGTCGGCCACAGCGTGGCGTTGGCGAAGCCCTGGTAGTAGCGGCGGTAATCCTCCCGCCCCAAATCCAGCGTCGCCAGGGTCAGCTGGCCGTGGCGGCTGATGGCCGGCTCGGTCGCGGTGGCCTCGGCGGTGGCGCCGGACCAGCCGAACCACAGCGTCTCCCGCCGGGCGATGGCATCGCGCAGCGCCACCGCCAGGCCACCAGCGGTCGGGCCACGCTCGCGCGGGTTAGGCACCCGGTTGGAAACGATGACAAGGCGCCTCACGAGCCGGCCACGGCCTGCGCCAGCCAGCCCCGCAACGCCACCGGCGTGCCGAAGGCGTCCTGCAACTGCCAGCCCAGGCCGCCCAGGGCGCGGGCCGCATCCATGCCTTCCTCGTCGGTCACGTCATCGCCGATGAACACCGGCACCCGGCCGGCAAAGGCGCCGTCCTGCATCAGGCGCCGTACCGCGCTGCCCTTGGACGGGCCGCGGGGGCGGATTTCCCAGGCCATGCGCGCCGGCAGCAGCTGGAACGGGCTGCCCGCGACCAGGCCGGCCAGCAGCGCCTCGGCTGCCGGCCCGGCCTCGGGCGCCAGGCGGTAGTGCAGCGCAAAGCCGTGGGTCTTCTCCTCCAGCAGCACGCCGGGGTGGGCCTGGGCCAGCGCCATGGCCTGCAGCCGCCAGGCTTCCGGCGGCACAGCCAGTGGCGGCGCCTCCACCGGGCCGGCCGGCACCGGGCGTACCGAGGCCCCATGGTCCCCCGCCATGGCCAGTGGCACGGGCAGGAAAAGGTCCAGGTCCGGCAGCGGGCGGCCGCTGACCACGGCCAGCGCACCGGCCAGCTGGTCGCGCAGCCGCAGCAACAGGGCGGGCAGGTCGAGCGGCACGCGCACGGCATCGGGCCGCGGCGCTATCTCCACCAGCGTGCCGTCGAAATCCAGGAACAACGCCGCACGCCCGACCGGCGCCTGGCCAGGCAACAGGGGCGGCGGCGGCAAGGTGAAGCCGCTCATGCCCGTGGTAAGCCGGGGCGGCGCCCGGGGTTGCCATCGCGCTGTCGCACTGACGCGAAAGCTACAATCCAGCAGCGTGCGGGCTAAAGGGCGTCCCGCGCCGTGCGCTCGGCCTGCCACAGCGCCATGGCCGGCGGCAGCACGCCCAGCAGCAGCCAGTGCACCAGCGCGCCGGGGCGGTCCAGCCAGCCGGCCTGCCAGGCCAGCACGCAGCCCAGCTGCGCCAGCAGCATCCAGCCCAGGGCAATGGCGAAGGCGGTGCGGGGCGGCAGGGGCACGGGCCCGGATGGGGCTTCCCGCATGGGCGGCAGACCTTCATGATCGGCGCCGCCAGCCCCGTGGGCCGGCACCAAGCGCAAATTCTTCGCATACCATACACAATATTGCGAGCCAGCCAACACAAAACCGGGAGGCAACCATGCCCGATGACGGCCCCGCCGCCGGCGCGCAACAGCGCCGCACCACCGTGACCCACGCCGCCGGCGCCGAATACGAGGTCGGCCTGCGCGCGTTCTTCGGCTACCGCGACCTGGGGGTGAAGCAGGTGACCGGCGGCGCCTATACCGCCCACATCATCCGCGCCGTGCCCGGCCAGCATTCCAACGCCCAGTGGCACACGCATGAGCTGGACTTCCAGTTCGTGCTGGTGCTGAAGGGCTGGGTGAAGTTCCGCTACGAGGATATCGGCGAGGTCACGCTGCAGGCCGGCGACAGCGTCTACCAGCCGCCGCTGGTCAAGCATGTCGAGGTCGAGCACTCCGACGACATGGAACTGGTCGAGATCACCTCCCCCGCCGAGTTCGTCACGCGCGTGGTGGACGCCCCCGCCGGCCAGCGGTAGAACCGGCTGCGCGCAGGCCCCTGTGGCGGAATGGTAGACGCGGCGGACTCAAAATCCGTTGTTAGCGATAACGTGCCGGTTCGAGTCCGGCCGGGGGCATACCGTTGATTTACATAGGTTAGTTTGTCTCTTCCTGGACATTTTTTTGGCCGCACTCATTCCGGCCGCACCTGTATGCGGACTCAATCTTCCGCGGTTGCCGCTCACGGCCCACCTAGGAACAGGAGAGACGCCTTTAGGTCCGGCTTCGGCGTCAGGCTTGAGAGCATCCCTGGCGAGGCACGTCGATGTCGTACCGGTCTCTCCCACGATCGGAGGGGCATTCCGGGATCAGAAACTCTCACTTCCGCCAGAGTGTGGCCCTGTTCGGCTAGAGCGTTTTCCCTGCTGATTGAATCAAAGGGATTCCCCGACGCGGGGCCGATCTGATTCAAGCTGCCTGTCGGTGCTGGAGGCCGACAGGCATGTCGAAAGCGCTGTCGGTTGATCTGCGGGAACGGGTGGTGGCGGCAGTCGCGGAGGGGGCATCATGCCACGCCTCGGCGGCACGGTTTGGGGTCAGCATTGCCAGCGCCATCAGGTGGTGCGCACGGGAGCGCGAAACCGGCTCTGTCGCGCCCAAGGCCCTGGGTGGTGACCGGCGCTCCGGCCGCATCGAGGCCCATGCGCCGCTGATCCTCGGCCTGGTCGAGCGCTCGCCGGACATCACGCTCATGGAGATCCAGGCCGAACTGGCCAAGGCGGGCGAGAAGGTCGCGGTCAGCACGCTGTGGCGGTTCTTCGC
>CANGNF010000010.1 GCA_947455205.1 Acetobacteraceae bacterium
GGCGCCGCCCGCCCAGGTGCCGGGCACCCAGGCCCGCACCGGCATCACTCCGCGCGATGCCGCCCGGGCCGAGTCCCCCGCCAACCCGCCGGGCGGTGCCCAGACGCAGCACGCCGCGCCCGCGGCGCAGCCCGCCCCCACGCGGCGAGGCGGCCGGCGGTGGCAGCGCCACCTCCTCGCAGCCGCCGCCCACCGACCTGGCGCCGGAAGCGTCGCGCCGCTGACCAAGCGCTACGGGGCGGCAAGGCCGGGGCCCTGACCTTTCGCCACCGTTGCTGCTACACTCAACCGGGCGCGCGGGAGTCGGGGCATGGTGTTCGTGATAGCGGTGGCCCAGCAGAAGGGCGGCGCCGGCAAGTCAACGGTCGCCGCCAACCTGGCGGTGGCCATGGTCCAGGCCGGCCAGCGCGTGGCTCTGCTGGACACCGACCCGCAGCAATCCCTGGGCCGCTGGTGGGAGGAACGCGCCAACCAGCCACGCGCCCTGGCGCTGACCTTCGAGACGCCCGCCGGCTGGCGCATCCCCGCCGCGATCGACCGGCTGAAGCGCGGCCATGACGTCATCATCCTGGACACCGCGCCGCACGCGGAGACCGAGGCCAAGATCGCCATCCGCGCCGCCGACCTGGTGCTGCTGCCGATGCAGCCCAGCCCGGCCGACCTGTGGGCCAGCGACGCCACGCTGAAGCTGGCCGCCGCCGAGGGCCGCCGCGCCGTGGTGCTGCTGAACCGCGTGCCGTCCAGCGGCAAGCTGCCGCAGCAGATCGAGGCGCTGCTGGCCGAGCGCCACATCCCCGTACTGCCGGAGCGCCTGGGCAACCGCACCGCCTTCGCCAGCGCCTTCATGCTGGGGCTGGCGGTGTGCGAGGCAGCGCCGCGCAACCAGGCCACCACCGAACTCACCGCCCTGGCCGCAGCCTTGCGCGCCATGCAGAAAGGCTGACCCCGCCATGGTCCTTACCTGGGTCCTGTTCGCCCTCCACCTGATCTTCGCCGCGCTCTGGGTCGGCGGCCTGGGCTTCGCCTGGATCGCGCTGCGGCCGTCCATGAGCGTGCTGGAGCCGGCGCAGCGCCTGGCGCTGCATCGTGCCGTGCTGAAGCGCTTCTTCCTCATCGTCTGGCACGCCATCCCGATCATGTTCATCACCGGCTACTGGATGGTGAAGCGCAGCTTCGGCAGCATGGCGGCCTCCCCGCCCGAGTTGCATGCCATGGTGCTCGGCGGCGTGCTGATGACCCTGGTGTTCCTGTACGTCTTCTTCGTGCCGTGGAAGGCCGGGCGTGCGGCGATGGAGGCCGGCAACGCGCCCGCCGCCGCCGCCGCCTTCGGCCGCATCCGCCAGATGGTGGGCCTGAACCTGGTGCTGGGGCTGCTGACCATCTGCGCCGCGGCCTGGGAAAGCTGATGGCCAACGAAGGCATCGAGATCAGCGAGGACGACTTCCCGGAGCTGGAAGCCGTCGCCGCCATCCAGCGCGGGCTGCACGCCTACAACCAGGAAATGGGCGGGCCCTATGACCGGGAGCCGGTGACGGTGCTGGCGCGCGATGCCTCCGGCACCGTGCGCGGCGGGCTGCTGGGGCTTACCTACTGGAACTGGCTGTTCATCGACTGGCTGTGGCTGGCGCGTGACATGCGCGGCCAGGGCCTGGGCAGCCAGTTGCTGGAACGGGCGGAGGCGATTGCCCGCGGCCGCGGCTGCACCAACGCCTATACGGATACCTTCAGTTTCCAGGCGCCGCATTTCTGGACCCGCGCCGGCTATGCCGAGTTCGGCCGGCTGGACGAGATGCCGCCCGGCCACGCCCGCATCTGGTTCAAGAAGACCCTCTGACATGGCGGCGATCACCCTGACCATCCGCCCGACCAAGGCGGAGCGGGACGCCATCGGCCAAGGCCTGGGCGACTACAACCGCGTGGCGCACCCCGGCAAGCTGGGCGGCGGGGAGCGATGGTTCATCGCCCGCGACGGGGCCGGCACCATCATCGCCGGCGCCAAGTGCGACCAGGCCTGGGACTGGCTGTACGTGGACTGGCTCTGGGTGGCGGAGGCGCATCGCCGCCAGGGGCTGGGCGGGCGCCTGCTGGCCGAGGCCGAGACCTTCGCCCGCGCCAAGGGGCTGCTGGGCCTGCACCTGAACACCTGGTCGTTCCAGGCCCCCGACTACTATCCGCGGCACGGCTTCATCGAGGCCGGCCGCATCGCGGACATGCCCAAGGGCGTGGTCCGCCACTGGTTCGTCAAACGCTTTGAGGAAGAGAAGCCATGAAGGCAGCCGTCGTTACCGAGAACGGGGTCCAGGTACTGGATGTCGCCACGCCGAAGCCCGGCCCCGCGCAGGTGCTGGTGCGCGTCCGCGCCGCCAGCCTGAACCGCGCCGACCTGGCGGTGGCCGCCGGCCACGCGCATGGCCGCCAGGGCGGGCCGGGCACCATCATCGGGCTGGACTTCGCCGGCGAGGTCGCCGAGTGCGGGCCGGAGGTACCAGCGCACATCAAGCCGGGCATGCGCGTGATGGCCAAGGGTGCCGGCTGCTACGCCGAATACGCGCTGGCGGACTGGGGCACGGTCTCCACCATTCCCGGCAACAACATGAGTTGGACCCAGGCGGCGACGCTGCCGGTGGCGCTGACCACCATGCACAACGCCGTGGTGACCATGGGCGGGCTGAAGCCGGGCCAGAGCATCCTGATCCAGGGCGCGTCCTCCGGCGTCGGCCTGATGGGCATGCAGATCGCCAAGCTGATGGGCGCGGGAAAGGTGCTGGGCAGCAGCACCAACGCCGCTCGCCGCGCCAAGCTGAAGGAGTTCGGCTGCGACGTGGCGGTTGATACCTCCGACGCCAGCTGGCCCGACCAGGTGCTGGCGGCGACCGACGGCCGCGGCGTGGACGTGATCGTGGACCAGATCAGCAACGGCGTGGCCAACGGCAACCTGAAGTGCTGCGCCATCCTGGGCACCATCATCAACGTGGGGCGCCTGGGCGGCAGCAAGGGCGAGTTCGACTTCGACCTGCATGCGGCGCGGCGCATCAACTACATCGGCGTCACCTTCCGCACCCGCAGCACGGAGGAAGTGCGCGAGATCAACCGCCTGATGGTCCAGGACCTGTGGCCGGCGGTGGAGGCGGGCAAGCTGAGCCTGCCGGTGGACAAGGTGTTCCCGCTGGCCCAGGCGGTGGAAGCGCTGGCGCACATGAAGGCCAACCAGCACTTCGGCAAGATCGTGCTGTCCATGGAGTAGGCCGGCACGCGGCGTGGTCCACCCCGGTGGATCGCGCCGCTTCCGGCGTTACCCCGGCGTGGCCGCCAGCCGGTGGAACAGCGCCATGAAATCCTCCATCGGCGCCTGGCGCGGCACGCCGGCCGCCACATCGGCGGCGGACCACAGCCCGCCCGGCAGCGCGGTCTCGCGCATCTCCCATTTGCCGAACAGGCGGAAATCCGCATCCTGCATGGCCACCAGCGTCACCTGCGCGTGCCGCGTGTCGGCCAGGATGCGGGCGAAGGTATCCGAAACCGCCTGGCGCGGCCCTTCCAGCAACTGCACGAACAGGTCGTCGCGGCTGACCAGCACGCCGGTGATGCCCTGGCGCCTGTTGCGCGGCCTGGAGGTTCGCAGGATGGCGGCGAGCAACTCCGGCCCGGGGGTCACGGGGACGGAAACATAGGTCAGTTGGGAAACCGGCAGGCTCATCACTCACTCCGCGTCCGCGCCGCGTTCCGGTCGGCGGCTGGCGCCGGCACATAGAAACCGCTGCCCGCCCGCAGCGCAATGCCGCTTGGGACCGGCGCCGGCCGCAGCCCCACATGGTTGCAATTGGGTGCCGAAGCCCCGCAAGCTGCCGGGCAACGAACCATGGGAGGATGCCGATGTCCCGCCACCTGCTGGCGACCCTGCTGCTGTGCCTTGGCCTGGCGCTGCCCGCCGCCGCGCACGGCCCCAACCAGCCACCGCACCAGACCTACCGGGTCGGCGACCTGCGGCTGGAAAGCGGCGAGACGATCCGCGACTTCGGCATCAGCTACGTCACCCACGGTACGCTGAACGCGGCGAAGTCCAACGCGATCCTGATGGTCACCGCGATCAGCGGCAACCACCACCGGCTGGACTTCCTGATCGGGCCGGGCAAGGCGCTGGATACCGACAAGTATTTCATCATCGCCACCGACGCCATCGGCAACGGGCTGACCACCAGCCCCAGCAACAGCCAGGCGCAGCCGCGCATGCAGTTTCCGCGCTTCGGCATCCGCGACATGATCGCAAGCCAGCACGCGCTGCTGACGCGCCACCTCGGCATCAACCACGTCGTCTCCGTGGTCGGGCCCTCCATGGGCGGCATGCAGGTGCTGCAATGGGGCGTTTCCCACCCCGACTTCATGGACAGCCTGGTGGCCATGGTGCCGCTGGCCCGCACCCCGGCCTGGACCGTGGCGGTGCTGGACGCCAGCCGCCAGGCCATCATGCTCGACCCCGCCTGGAACCAGGGCAACTACACCGCCCAGCCGGAGCGCGGGGTGCGGCTGTGGCGCGACATCCTGAGCTTCCTGGCCGCCCGCAGCCCCGAGATGTACCGCGACCAGTTCCCGACCCAGCCGATGGACGTGCTGCCCTGGCTGCGGGCGCAGGAGACCAGCCTGCTCAACGCCTTCGACGCGAATGACTGGCTGTACCAGACCTGGGCCTATGAGCGGCACGACATCGGCACCACCCCGGGCATCCAGGGCGGCACGCTTGGCGCGTTGCGCGCGATCAAGGCCAAGACCCTGGTGCTGCACGGCACCGGCGACCTGCTGAACCCGGAATACGAGCCGATCGAGACCAGCCGCTACATCCGCGATGTCCGCGTGGTGCGGATCAGCCCCGGCACCATCACCGGCCATGCCTCGGCCGGCGGTGGCTTTCCGGCCGATGTGGACTTCCTGAACCACGAGACGGCGCAGTTCCTGGACGTGGTCACCCAGCACGGGCGGCGGCTGCGGTAGGCCGGCTCAGCGCCAGCCCCGGGCGGGCCAGCGCGCTGGCCCGCCACCACAACATGGCAGCGCGCCGCAGCAGGCGCCGCGGCCGGGCGGAGCCAGGTCGTTGCGCCTAGGCCGCGTCCCGCCACAGCCAGGGCAGCACCGCGAAGGCGTTGAACGCCGTACTTTGGTACTGTTCCACCTCGCTCAACGGCGGATGCCCAACTGGACTTCCCGGTACCAGATGTAGATCCCGCTGCCGACCAGCAGCGCGATACCCCCGAAGGCCGCGGCATCCGGCACCTCGGCCCAGACCACCGCGCCCAGCAGCGCCGTCCACAGGATGCCGCTGTACTCGAACGGCGCCAGCAGCGTCGCCTCGCCGCTGCGGTAGGCTGCGGTCATCAGCACCTGGCCCAGCGCCGAGACCACGCCGCAGCCGGCCAGCAGCGCCCATTGCGTAGCGCTGGGCGGCACCCAGACCGGCACCGCCGCAATGCCCGCCACCACGGCGGCGGAAAGCGCGAACCAAACGACGATGGCGACCCCGGATTCGCCGGCATCGCCCATGCGACGAATGGTCACCATGGCCATGGCCCAGCCCACCGCGCCCAGCAGCACGCCGCCCGCGGCCAGCAGGTCCAGCCCCGCGCCGCCGCCGGGGCGCACCACCACCAGCACGCCGCAGAACCCCAGCGCCACCGCCAGGCCGCGCCGCCAGCGCAGCCTTTCCCCCATGAACAGCACGGCGATCAGCGTCAGGAACAGCGGCATGGTGAAGCCGAGCGCCGTGGCCGTTGCCAGCGGCAGGTGGGCGTACCCGTAGAAGGCGCCGGCCATGCCGACCAGGCCCCAGAAGGTCCGCTCGGCATGGGCGCGCGGGTTGCGGGTGCGGAGGGCGCCAAATCCTTCAGGGGCGCGCAGCAGCAGCGGCAGCAGGGCGGGAATGGCGAACAGGTTGCGGCACAGCATCACCTCCGCCACCGGGATCTCGCCGTCCAGCGCCTTCACGCAGGCCGCGGCCATGCCAAAGGCCGCGGCGGCGCCGAGCACGCAGAGGATTCCCCGGCGCCTGGCGCCGGCCTGGGTAACGGTGCTGCTCATGGACTGGCCCTTTGCCCAACGGTAGGGTGCCACCGCCATGAACACCAGACCCGCCAAGGCGCCGCTGATCCCCGCCCACCCGAAGATCCAGGTGCAGGAGGACCAGGTGGTGTGGGATGGCCGCTTCCCGCTGCAACGGGTGAAGTTCCGCTTCACCAGGTTCGACGGCGCCGAATCCGGCGTGCTGACCTGGGAGCTGTGGCGCCGCGGCCGCGGCGTGGCGGTGCTGCCCTACGACCCCGCGCAGGATTCGGTGGCGCTGATCCAGCAGTTTCGCCTGCCCGCGCTGGCCGCCGGGCTGGACCCGGTGATGACGGAATGCGCCGCCGGCCTGCTGGAAGCCGGCGAGGACCCTCTGGAAGCCGCCCGCCGCGAATGCGAGGAGGAGACCGGGCTGAAGCCGGACCTGTTCGAGAAGATCGGCGGCTTCATGCTGATGCAGGGCGGCTGCGACGAGGTGCTGCACATGTACGGCGCCCGCGTGGCCCTGCCTCCGCTTGGCGAGGCCGGCACGCATGGGCTGCAGGACGAGCACGAGGACATCAAGGTGACGGTGCTGCCGGCCGAGCAGGCCTTCGCCCTGCTGGACACGGGCGGCGTGCAGAACGCCACCCTGGCGATATGCCTGTACTGGCTGCGGACACATCGCGCCCGGCTGCGGCAGGAATGGGCCTGAGGCGCGCCGCTAGGCCGCCTTGCGGAACACATCCTTCAGGCAGACCAGCCCGTCGCGGAAACGGTACAGTTCCACGCCCTCGAAATCCCGGGCCGGGCCGCCGTCGCGCGGGGTTTCGCGCATGCGGAAGGTCATCACCGTCAGCTCCGGCAGGTGGTGGTAGGCCACGTCGGAGAAGCGCGCCTCGGCGCGAGCGCGCATCGCCGCCAGCTCCGCCGCCACCGCCTCGCGGCCCTGCAGACGGCGCGGCTGGCCGGCTGCATCCACCCCGGCCCAGGTGAAATCCGGCGTCACCACCTGGTACAGCAGGTCCATGTCGGCCTTGAACCAGGCCCGGCCAAAGCCACGGAACATCGCCTCCCGCGCCGCCAGATCACCCGCCTGCATCGCTGCCCTCCCCGGTTTGGCCAAGGCGGCAGCTTGCCCCGCCGCCGCCGTTCGGGGAAAGTCCCCCGATGCCCACCGAACTCCTGTTCCGCGACGACGCCTATCTGCGCGAATGCACCGCCCGCGTGCTGGCCGCCACGCCCGAGGGCGTGCTGCTGGACCGCACCATCTTCTACCCCCAGGGCGGCGGCCAGCCCGGCGATACCGGCCGGCTGCGCTGGGACGGCGGCGAGATGCCCGTGGCCAACGCGGTGAAGGGCGAGGCCGATACCGTCCTGCACCTGCCGGCGCCGGAGGCCGCTCTGCCGCCGGTGGGCGCCGAGGTGACCGCCGCGCTGGACTGGGACCGCCGCCACCGCCACATGCGGATGCACAGCGCCATGCACCTGCTGTGCAGCCTGATCCCCGGCGCCGGCGTCACCGGTGGCCAGGTGGGCGCGGAACGGTCGCGGCTCGACTTCGACCTGGCGTCGCCGCCGGCCAAGGAAGAGCTGACCGAAAAGCTGAACGCGCTGATCGCCGCCGACCATCCGCTGGGCCAGCGCTGGATCACCGACGCCGAGCTGGACGAGAACCCCGCGCTGGTCCGCACCCTGTCCGTGCAGCCGCCGCGCGGCGCCGGCCAGGTGCGGCTGGTGCGGGTGGGCGACGACGCGGCCCCGGTGGACCTGCAACCCTGCGGCGGCACGCATGTCGCCCGCACCGGGGAGATCGGCCGCATCGAGGTCACCAAGCTGGAAAACAAGGGCAAGCAGAACCGGCGCGTCTATCTCGTGCTGGCTGCCGGGGAGTAATGCCGCGATGAGCAACCTGGTCTCCACCGAATGGCTGGCCGCCAACCTGGGCAAGCCGGACCTTCTGGTGTTCGACACCACGAAATACCTGCCGAACGAGCCCTTCGACGGCAAGGCGAAGTTCGCCGAGGCGCATATCCCCGGCGCCCGCTTCTTCGATATCGACGAAGTGGCCGATGTGGAGAACCCGCTGCCGCACATGATCCCGACCGCGGCGCGGTTCGAGAAGCTGATGGCAGCGATGGGCGTCAGCAACAACACGCGCTGCGTTTTCTACGACCAGAAGGGCCTGCAGAGCAGCGCCCGCGGCTGGTGGCTGATGCGGCTGTTCGGCCATGACAAGGCCAGCGTGCTGGATGGCGGGCTGCCGAAGTGGCTGAAGGAAGGCCGCGCCTCCGAGGCCGGCACGCCGCCGGCGCCGAAGCCCGCGACCTTCGTGGCGGATTTTCGCAGCGAACGGGTGAAGGGCATCGGCGACGTCAAGGCCATCGTGGCCGGCGGCACCGCCCTGGTGCTGGACGCCCGCGCCAAGGGGCGCTTCGACGGCGTAGCGCCGGAACCGCGCCCCGGCCTGCCCAGCGGCCACATGCCCGGCGCCGAGAACGTGCCGTTCAACGAGCTGTTCAACCCCGATGGCACGATGAAGGAGCCGGCCGTGCTGCGCGCCCGGTTCAGCCGCGCCCGCGTGACGCCGGACAAGCCGGTGGTGACCAGCTGCGGCACCGGCGTCACCGCCTGCATCCTCACCCTCGGCCTGGTCCAGGCCGGCTTCCCCGAGGCCGCCGTGTATGACGGCAGCTGGACCGAATGGGCGTCCCGCCCTGAAACGCAGAAAGTGAACAGCTGACATGGCCGACCCGAAGGACCCCAATCACAGCTTCTCCACCCGCATGAGCCATGCGGGGCGGGCCGGCACGCATGTGCATGGCTTCGTCAACCCAGGTGTTCATCGCGGCAGCACCGTGCTGTTCCCCAACAGCCAGGCGCGCAAGGACGGCGCCAAGCACCGGTTTGAGCAGTACCAGACCTACGGCACCCAGGGCGGCCCGACGCACTACGCGTTCGAGGACGTGATCGCCGAGATCGAGGGCGGCACCCGCGCGCTGATCGTCGGCACCGGCCTGGCCGCGGTGGCGGTGCCGCTGCTGGCCTACCTGAAGGCCGGCGACCACTGCCTGATGCTGGACAGCTGCTACGGCCCGGCCCGCAACGTGTGCGAGGGGCTGCTGAAGCAGTGGGGCGTCGAGACCACCTACTACGACCCCTGCATCTCCCCGGCCGAGCTGGCCAAGATGTTCAAGCCCAACACCAAGGTGCTGTACACCGAGAGCCCAGGTTCCCACACCTTCGAGGTACAGGACATCCCGGCCCTGGCCGAGGTGGCGCACGCCAAGGGCGCCAAGGTGCTGATGGACAACACCTGGGGCATCCACCACTTCATGCCCTTCACCAAGGGCGTGGATGTCTCCATCCAGGCGCTGACCAAGTACGTGGGCGGCCACAGCGACATCCTGCTGGGCAGCGTGGTGGTGAACTCCGAGGAAGACTGGCAGACGGTGCGGACCACCGGCTCGCTGCTCGGCCAGTTCGCCAGCCCGGATGACGTGTGGCTGGCGCTGCGCGGCGTGCGGACCATGCCGGTGCGGCTGAAGCAGCAGATGGCCAGCGGCATCGAGGTGGCGACCTGGCTGGAGCAGCAGCCGCAGGTGAAGCAGGTGCTGCACCCGGCGCTGCCGAGCCACCCGCAGCACGCGCTGTGGAAGCGCGACTTCACCGGCGCCTGCAGCCTGTTCGGCGTGGTGTTCCAGCCGAAGTACAGCGTGGAGGATGTGATGCGCTTCATCGACAACCTCCAGCTCTTCGGCATCGGCGCCAGCTGGGGCGGCTATGAGAGCCTATGCATCCTCACCACCGGCAACGTGACACGCACGGCCGGCACCGGCGACTTCGGCGGCAATGTGGCCCGCGTGCATATCGGCCTGGAAGACCCGAAGGACCTGATGGCCGACCTGGCGCAGTCCCTGGCCAAGCTGGGCTGAGCCAGCGCGGCCGGGGCTACCATGCTGGCGGCGGCGGTCATGTTCGGGCTGGTGGTGGTGCTGGCTCTGGTCAGTGGCCCCCGCCAGTCCTGGAATGGCGGCTCGGTCGGCTGGGTGCCCTTCGCCATCCTGTTCGACGTGGCCGGCGTGGTGATGGTGATCATCGACCGGCTGAAGGGCCCGCCGCCGGAGCGGCCGCCGCCGACCGAGGGGCAGCGCTTCGCCGGCGATGTCTGGACCGCCTGCGCGATTTTCGCCGTGTTGCTGCTGATTGGGTTGAAGGCGTGCAGCGGTAGCTGAGGCTTACCTCGGCCACGCCGGCTTGCACCGGATGGACCACTGCGGCGGCTGCATTTGGTGGGGCGCCCGTGCGGAACGCGCCGCCGTGGCGCCTACGTCGGCAACGCCGCTCCGGCAGCTACGCCGGACGCCCGGCTCCGGCCGTCAGGCCGGATGCCCGGCTCCGGTCGCTACGCCGGATGCCCTGCCAGCCATTCCAGCAGCAGCCGGGCGCTCGTCTCCGGCTGCTGGTCCGGCGCGTAGTGGCCGACGCCGTCCAGTTCCACGAAGCGGTAGTCGGCGGCGATGAAGTCGGCGGTGCCCTCGGCGGCCATGCGGCCCACCGTGTCGTCGGCATTGCCCCAGATGAACATGGTCGGCACCTGGGTCGGCCCGATCGGCCGGTGCACCACGCCACGGGCGCGGTACCAGGCCAGCGCCGCCGCCATGGCCTGCGGGTTGCCGATGACGGACAGGTGCTTCTCGGTCTGCGCGGGCGGAATGCCCTGCGCCGCATGCCGCACCCGCAGCCACTTCGCGTCCTCGGCCAGCACCGTCTCCACCGCATCGGGCTTCAGGAAGGCCTGATGATGGCGGGAGCGACCGGCTTGGCCGGGGTCTTCCTTCAGCGCGCGGGCGAAGGCCAGCGGATGCGGCCGGCTGAACATGGTCAGCGAGGCCAGTCGTTCCGGCCATTGGCTGGCGATGTCCCAGGACAGGCTGCCGCCCCAGTCATGCCCAACCAGGTGGAAGCGCCGGCCGGGCGAGAGGCGCGCCGCCAGCGCCATGGCATCGCCGATCAGCAGGTCGATGTCGTAGTTGGCGAAGACCATCGGGTCCGGCCGCGCACCGGCGGAATAGCCACGCTGGCTGGGCGCCACGGCCAGGTAGCCGGCCGCCGCCAGCGCCGGCAGCTGCGCGTCGAACAGATGGCGGGAGACGGCGAAGCCATGCAGCAGCAGCACCAGCGGCGCCGCGGGGTCGCCGGCCACCGAGACATCGAAGACCATCCCGGGCGACAACTCTATTCGCTGCGTTTCGACCATCGTGCGACCTCATTTCCTGCCCAGGCTGCCAGCCAAGCACCAGGGCGAGGTCGGCTCAATGGCTTCGTCATGAAGGTTTATATTGCATCGCAGCATGAGCCGGTCTCAGATGGTGGCTGAACAGGAGCGTCCGATGGGTCATTTGGTGGTCACGCAGGTCAGGGAATACCGCCTGCACCGCATGGAGGTGGTGGACCTCGGCAAGGCCGGCTTCACCGTCACCATCGTACCCCCGGCCAATCGCGGCGGCGTGCCGCGCGAGGTGACGCGCGACAGCACCGTGGTGACGCTGGCCGATGCGCTGAACCGCGCCAAGGCCGAGATCGACGCCGTGATGGGGCCGAAGCCCGCCTTCAAGCCGCGCGCCTTCCAGCGCTGAACGGCGCCGGCGCGGATGCGCCGGACGCAGGGCTGCCCCGGCATTCCACGCCATCGCCCCGGCCGCCGTTGCCGCTAGGCTGGTGGGTAATCATCCGGGGAATGTCCATGCAGCGGCTCGCCGCCCTCAGGCCCAGCCTGCCGATCCTGATCGGCGCGGCGGTCATGCTCAGCATTGCCATGGGGCTGCGCCAGAGCCTCGGCCTGTTCATGCAGCCCGCGGTCAAGGACCTGGGCATCCGGGTCAGCGACTTCACCCTGGCCATTGCCATCCAGAACCTGGCCTGGGGCTTCCTGCAGCCCTTCGCCGGCGCCATCGCGGCGCGGCGCGGCTTTGCCCCCGTGCTGATGGCCGGCGTGCTGCTTTTCGTCGCCGGCCTTGTTGTCATGGCGATGGCGCAGGGCAGCTTCGGCATCATCATCGGCGCCGGCGTGCTGGTCGGCCTGGCGCTGGCCTGCTGCGCCTCGGCCATGGCCATGGCGGTGGCCTCCCGCTCGGCCCCGGTGGCGTTGCGCTCCACGGTGCTGGGGCTGGTTTCCGCCTTCGGCTCGCTCGGCGCCATGTTCTCGGCCCCCATCGGCCAGGCGCTCTCGGCCGGGTATGGCTGGCGGGCCGGCGTCATCGGCTTCGTCGTCATCGCCCTGGCGATGATCCCGGCGGCCTGGTTCGCCGGCAAGGTGGACAAGGTGCCGCTGCCGCCGGTACCGCGTGGCGAGGTTGAAGCCGCCTCCGCCATGGCGGTGACGAAGCAGGCGCTGGCGCACTGGCCCTTCATGGTCATGACCTGCGCCTACTTCATCTGCGGGTTGCAGCTGATGTTCCTCAGCACCCACCTGCCCAGCTACCTCGACCTCTGCGGCATGGACCCGATGCTGTCGGCCCAGGCGCTCGGCGTCATCGGCGGGTTCAACGTGCTGGGCAGCCTGTTCTTCGGCTGGGCCGGCGGGCGCTGGAACAAGGCGGGGCTGCTGGGCGGGCTGTACCTGGCGCGCTCCGTGGCGCTGGCCTGGTACTTCCTGACCCCGCCGACGCCGGAGGCCACGCTGGTCTTCGCGGCCATCATGGGCTTCCTCTGGCTGGGCGTGGCGCCGCTGATCGCCGGGCTGACCGCCGAGATGTTCGGCCTGCGCTGGCAGGCCATGGTGCAGGGGCTGGCCTTCACCAGCCACCAGGTCGGCAGCTTCCTGGGGGCCTATGGCGCGGGCGTGCTGTTCGACGCCAACGGCAATTACGACCTGGTCTGGCGCATCGGCGTCGGCATCGGGCTGCTGGCGGGCACGGTGCAGCTGCTGGCCACCCTGCCCCGCTGGCCCACCGCGCCGCTGCGGGCCGCGGCGTGATTGCTTGATTTTCGTATACGTTCTTGCCACGCTCCGCCTTGGCGCATGACGCCCAAGCGGAGGAACCGGCCATGGACCTCAACAGCCTTGTCGGGTTGAGCTTCACGCTCGACCTTGCCGGCTTGCTCACCCCCTCGCCGCCTGGGCCCAGCCTGACCGCCGCCGGCACCGCCAGCGCGGGCATGGACGGCCAGCCTGGCGCGAACGGCCAGGATGGCAGCGTCGTGGCCCAGCAGGTGGAGGCCACCGCCAGCGGTCAGCCCGGCGGCAATGGGCAGGACGGCATCGCCTTCACCCTGGTCGAAACAGCCAGCGCGGACCCGCCGGCCACCGATACGACGGACTGGAACGCCCTGGCCGCCGAGGTCGAGGCCCGCCACGCCGAAACCGGGCTGTGGTGGTAGCCGGGGGCTGCCCTTTGCCTGCGCGGCCAGTTGACGCCGCCGGCGGTCCGCCGGCGGCGATAAGCCTCTAGCGGCAGGCGGCCGCCGCCTCCGCGCCGCCGCCGGGCAGGCGCCGGGCCAACAGGCGGCAGGCGTTGCCGCCGGCGGCCCGGCGCAGCTGCGCCTCGGTCATGCCGCCGCGGACCATGGCCCAGGTCAGCGCCGGCAGGCCGGCGGCATCGATCGGGGTTTCCACCGCGCCGTCGAAGTCGCTGCCCAGTGCCAGGTGGGCATGCGGGTCCAGCCGCGGATGCGCGGCGCGGAAGGCCGGCTGCATCAGCGCGCGGGCGACATGGCGCATGACGCGGGTGATATCCTCGATGCCGTTCGGCCCCACCGCCTCCGGCCAGAAGCCGACGCCGACCAGCCCGCCCTTGGCGGCAACGGCGCGGATCTCCTCGTCGCTGAGGTTGCGGAGCTTGTAGCAGGTGCCGGTGCAGCCCTCCTGCACCCCGGTGTGGGAGACCACCACGGGCTCGCGCAGCAGCGCCACCGCCTCCCGCAGCGTGGCGGAGGAGGCATGCGCCAGGTCGATCACCATGCCCAGGCGCTCGGCCTCCAGCAGGGCCCAGCGGCCCTGCGGGGTCAGGCCCCGGCCGGAACAGCCCTCGCTGGCGCCGCCCAGCGCGTTGTCGAAGCGGTGGGTCGGCGCGAAGACCCGGACGCCGAGGTCGAACAGGTCGCGCACCTGCGCCCGGGTGGTAGCCTCGTCGGCATTGTCCAGGCCGACCCAATGGGCGCCCTCCACCCCCAGCAGGGCGCCGATCACCTGTTCCCCCGCGGCGCGGCGGGCCAGCAGGCGGGCCAGGTCGGCGGCGCTTCGCAGGACCATCAGTTGCGGCCCGGCATGGCCCGGCGCGCGGCTGCGGCGCTCGGCGTCCAGCAGCTTGCCGGCCTGGTCGAAGGCGCGGGCGCGCAGGTCGAACCAGGCGCGCGGCGGCCGGCTTTCCATCACCGTCAGCAGCCCCGCCAGGTTGCGGCTGGTGGCATAGATGCAGTGGTCGATCGCCGGGTCGGGGTCCGGCGTCTCGCGCGGGGTATCCGTGACCAGGGTGAACACCTGCAGCCCCATGCCGCCCTGCTGCATGCGCGGCAGGTCCATGTGGCCGCGGTCGGTCCGCTCCAGCAGGTCGCGGTCCCACAGCAGCGTGTCGGCGTGCAGGTCGGCGATGAACAGGCTGCGATGCAGCGCCAGGTGCGCCGGCGGCACCGCCGCCAGCAGCGCCGGCTGCTGGCCGCTGGTGCTGTTCTGCCCCGGCTCGATCACGTAGTCCGTCACCAGGCCGCAGCCGGCCACGGCCAGCGCCAGCACGGCCACCCGCAGGCGGCGCAACGGACGGAACAGGCGCAAGGGCATGCGGGGAATCCCTGGGTTATCCAGCGAAACGTCGCACGCCCGTGGGCCGAAGGGAACGGCAACGGCCTTGCGCTGGCCGGGCCGCGCCCGCAGGTTCGCCTTATGCCGCGCCTGATCGCCCTTCGCCTGCTGCAGATGCTGGTCACGCTGGTGCTGCTTTCGGCGGTGATCTGGCTGCTGATCGGGCTGATGCCGGGCGACCCTGCCGACCTGGCCATTGCCGCCGACCCCCGCCTGGGGCCGGAGGACGCCGCCCGGCTGCGCGCGCTGCACGGCCTGGACCGCCCCCTGAGCGAGCGCTACCTGGCCTGGGCCGCCGCCGTGCTGCGGGGGGAGTTCGGCTATTCCCGGCTGTTCTCGCAGCCCGTCACCGCGCTGCTGTGGCCGGCGCTGTGGTCTTCCCTGGCGCTGCTGGGGCTGGCGCTGGGCCTGTCGGCCGGTATCGGCATCGGGCTGGGCGTGCTGGCGGCGGCGCGGCCGCGCTTCGCTCCGGCGGTGGATGCGCTGGCGGTGCTGGCGCAATCCACGCCCAGCTTCTGGCTGGGGATGCTGCTGATCATCCTGTTCGCGGTGACGCTGGGCTGGCTGCCGGCCGGCGGCGCGGAGAGTTGGGCCAGCCTGGTGCTGCCGGTGGCCACCCTGACCGTGGTGAACCTGGCCGCCTATGCCCGCCATGCCGCCAGCGCCATGACCGAGGTGCTGGCCCTGCCCTATGTGACCACGGCGCGTGCCAAGGGGCTTTCGGCGGCCACCGTGCTGTGGCGCCACGCCTTCCCCAATGCCGCCCTGCCGCTGCTGACCGTGGCGGCGCTGGATGCCGGCAGCCTGGTCTCCGGCGCGCTGGTGACCGAGACGATCTTCGCCCGCCCCGGCATGGGCAAGTTGATCTACGACGCCATCATGGGCAACGACTACAACCTGGCCCTGCTGGCGCTGCTGCTGGCCGCCGCCGTGACCATGCTGGCGACGCTGGCGGCCGACTTGGCGCAGCGCTGGCTGGACCCGAGGCTTGCGGCATGAGGCTGTGGCTTGGCCTGGCCCTGCTGGCGCTGCCGGCGGTTGGCGCTGTGTGCGCCCCGCTGGTGGCCGCGCTGCTGGGGCATGACGCTGACATGCCGGACCTGTTCAACCGCTTCGCCCCGCCCAGCGCCGCACACCCGCTGGGCACCGACGACCTGGGGCGGGACATGCTGCTGCGGCTGCTGCAGGGCGCCCGCGTTTCCCTGGTGGTGGGGCTGGCGGTGGCGCTGGCCGCCACGGGGCTGGGCACCGCGCTGGGGTTGCTGGCGGCTTGGCGCGGCGGCTGGGTGGATGCGGTGCTGATGCGGCTGGCGGATGGGCTGCTTTCCCTGCCCGCGCTGCCGCTGCTGGTGGTGCTGGCGGCGGTGGACCCGGCCCGGCTGGGCCTGCCGCGCGGCGAGGCCCGCACCGATATCCTGCGGATTACCGTGATCCTGACGCTGTTCGGCTGGGTCGGCGTGGCCCGGCTGGCGCGGGCGGCGGCGCTTTCCGAACTGGCCAAGGATTACGTGGCCGCGGCCCGGGTCTGCGGCGCCAGCGAGGTACGGGTGATGTGGCGGCACATCCTGCCCAACATCAGCGGCCCGATCGTGGTGGCGGCGACGCTGGCGGTGGCCGGCGCGATCCTGTCCGAATCGACGCTGAGCTTCCTCGGCCTGGGCATTGCCCCGCCGGCCGCCAGCTGGGGCAACATGCTGTCCAACGCGCAGGAGCTGGTATTCAGCGCCCCGCTCGGCGCGGTGTGGCCGGGGCTGGCGATATTGCTGACCGTGGCGGGCTGTTCACTGCTGGCCGATGGGCTGCGCCGCCGGGGCTGAGCACTTGCCGCAGACGCCCTCGATCTCCACCGTCGCCCGCGCCAGGGCAAAGCCGGCCCGGGCCGCGGCCTTTTCCAGCGCGTGGGAAACCGCGTGGTCGCTGATTTCCACCGTGGCGCCGCAGCGCTTGCAGATCAGGAACTGGTGCGGGTGGTCGTGCTCGGCCGGGCAGTCGCAATCCGCCGGGTGGTCCAGCGCATCGGTGCAGCCGACGAAGGCGTTCAGCCGCTCAACCTTGTGGATCAGCCCCTGGTCCAGCAGGAAGTCCAGCGCCCGATACACCGTGGGCGGGGCGGCGCCGGCGCGCTCGGCCTTCAGCTTGTCCAGCAGGGCATAGGCGCCCAAGGGCTGCTCGCTGCCCAGCACCAGCGCCAGCACCTGGCGGCGCAACGCCGTCAGCTGCGCGCCCCGGCGGGCACACAGCGCCTCGGCGCGATCCAGCAATTCCGGCGTGGCCATGCTCTCGTCCTTCGGCGCCATCCTACCCTATATAGGCGCATGACCGCGTTCCAGAGCATTGCAGACCCCGCCGCCCGCAGCGCCTTTGCCGACGCCGTGCGCTTCGACGCCCGCGGCCTGGTGCCGGTGGTGGCCCAGCAGCACGACAGCGGCGAGGTGCTGATGCTGGCCTACATGAACCGCGAGTCCCTGCTGGAGACGCTGGAGACCGGCCGGGTCTGCTACTTCAGCCGCAGCCGCGGCGGGCTGTGGCGCAAGGGGGAGACCTCCGGCCAGCAGCAGCACCTGGTGGACCTGCGGCTGGACTGCGACGGCGACACGCTGCTGGCGCTGGTGGACCAGCACGGCGTCGCCTGCCACACCGGCCGGCGCAACTGCTTCTTCGTGGGTCTGCGCGACGGGAAGCTGGTGGAATTGGCCGCGCCGCTGATCTCGCCCGAGGAACTGTACCGCAAATGAATGCGCCCGCCCCCGTTCCCGTCACGGTGCTCACCGGCTTCCTCGGCGCCGGCAAGACCACGCTGCTGAACAAGCTGCTGAAGCGGCCGGAGCTGGCCGAGACCGCCGTGCTGGTGAACGAGTTCGGCGAGGTGGGCCTGGACCACCTGCTGGTGGAGAAGCTGGACGACGACACCGTGCTGCTGAACAGCGGGTGCCTGTGCTGCACCGTGCGCGGCGACCTGGTGCGGGCGCTGCGCGACCTGGCGGCGCGCATCTCGGAAGGCAAGGTGATCCGCCGCGTGGTGGTGGAAACCACCGGCCTGGCCGACCCGGCGCCGATCCTGCAGACGCTGATGAGCGATCCCCTTGTGCTGTACCACTACCGGCTGGATGGCGTGGTGACGCTGGTGGACGCGGTGAACGCCCCGGCCACGCTGGACAGCCAGCCGGAGGCGGTGAAGCAGGTGGCCATGGCCGACCGGATCGTGGTCACCAAGTCCGACCTGGCCAAGCCCGACCAGATCTTTCCGCTGTGGCAGCGGCTGCGCGCGCTGAACCCGGGCGCGCCGATGACGAACATCCTGCATGGCGAGATCGAGCCGGACCAGCTGCTGAACTGCGGCCTGTACGACAGCACCCAGAAGCACCCGCAGGTGCAGAAGTGGCTGGACCACGAGGCCTTCCATTCGCACGACCACCACGACCATGCGCATGACCCCAACCGCCACGACGCGCGCATCCACAGCTTCTGCCTGACCTTCGACGAGCCGCTGCCCTGGGACGGCCTGGCCACCTGGCTGGAAGTGCTGGCCATGACCAAGGGCGAGAACCTGTTGCGGATGAAGGCGATCCTCAACCTGCAGGGCGAGGCCCAGCCGGTGGCGATCCACGCCGTGCAGCACCTGTTCCACCCCCCCGTGAAGCTGGCCGCCTGGCCCGAGGGCGACAGCCGGCAGTCCCGCCTGGTGTTCATCCTGCGCGACCTGGACCGGGCGACGGTGGAGAACGGGCTCCGCGCCTTCGTCCAGGCCGCCGCCGAGGAAGCCAAGATCAGCGCCGGGCAGGCCGGGGTTTGACACCGGCCCCGCCGGCCAGCGATGTTCCGGCGGCGAAGCAGGAGCCGTGCCCATCATGCCGCTGACCATGCCGGAAGAGCTGATGCTGCTGATGCTGGACGACGCGACCGGCCGGCTGCTGGACCGCGCCATGCCGGCCGGCGATTACGCGCTGGCCGCCGCCGTGCTGGCGGAACTCGCCCTGGCGGGGCGAATCGACAGCGACCCGCAGCGCCTCTACGTCACCAACCCCGCGCCGACCGGCGACGCGGTGCTGGACGCCGCGCTGGCCCGGCTGGGCGCGCCGCTGGAACAGCAGGACACGCGGGGCTGGATCGAGACCCTGGCGATGGACGCCGCCGAGATGCGCGACCGCCTCTTCGCCCGGCTGGTCGCCGCCGGCGTGCTGCGGCAGCAGGACACCCGCTTCCTCTGGGTCTTCGCCGAGCGGCGCTACCCGCAGGTCAGCGGCCGCGAGGAGCGCGAGGTCAAGGCGCGGCTGCTGGGCGTGCTGTTCAATGACGACATCCCGGACACGCGCGACGTGCTGCTGATCGGCGTGGCGCGGGCCGCCAACCTCTTCGCCGTCATCCTCTCGGACGAGGAATTGGCGCGAGCCCAGCCGCGGATCGACCAGGTGGCGGATTTCGAGGAGATCAACCGCGCCCTGGCCGATGCCGTGCGGAACATCCTGGGCCAGGTGGCGCGGTACTCCTTCCTGACATGACGCCGCTGCGCCTGGGGCTGCTGGCCGAGGCGCCGGCCGACGCGGCGGCGCTGCAACGCCGGCTGGCCGAGGCGGATGGGCGTGCCGACCTGCTGCTGCTGCCGGCCGGCCATGGGCTGGACGAAGCGGCGCTGCGCGACGCCGCGCGTCGGCATGGCGTGTGGCTGCTGGGCGGCAGCCTGGCCCGCGGCGCGCCGCTGCTGCGGCCGGATGGGCGCTGCGCCTGGCAGCAGCAGCACCAGCCCCAGGCCCCCGCCGGCCGCTGGGGCGCCGACCCCGTGGTGTTCGACACCCCCTGGGGCCGGCTTGGCGTCTCGCACGGGGCCGACCTGGAATTCCCCAAGCACGCGCGGGCGCAGGTGGAAGCCGGCGCCTGGCTGATCCTCTCTCCCGCCGGGGCCGAGGCCGGCCATGCCAGCGAGCGCCTGGTGCTCTCCGCCCGCACCCGGGCGATGGAGAATCGCTGCTGCATCGCCCTGGCCCCGGCGCAGGGCGAGGCACTGGTCCTCGGCCCGCTGGAGCAGGGCTTCCCGACCGATGGCGTGCTGGCACGCGGCGCTGGCGGCTGGCTCTTCGCCACGCTGGACCCGGCGCGGCTGGCCGCCCCCACCCTCGGCCCGCGGCAATGGCCGCGCGCGCCGGTCCCCATGCCCCAACGCGCCGAGTTCACATGACCCTGGTCTATCTGCTGGCCGGCGAGGCCTCCGGCGACCTGCTGGGCGGCCGGCTGATGGCGGCGCTGAAGCGGCACCGCCCGGAATTGGAATTCGCCGGCGTGGGCGGCGAGCGCATGGCGGCCGAGGGGCTGCACAGCCTGTTCCCGATGCATGAGCTGGCGCTGTTCGGCCTGCTGGAGGTGCTGCCCAAGCTGCGCGGCCTGCGCCGCCGCATGGCGCAGGCCGAGGCCGACATCCTGGCCCGCCGCCCCGCCGTGCTGGTGACGATCGACGCGCCCGGCTTCACCCTGCGGCTGGCGGCGCGGGTCCGGCCGCATGGCATCAAGGTGGTGCACTACGTCGCGCCGCAGCTCTGGGCCTGGCGGCCGGGGCGGGTGGAGAAGCTGAAGCAGCGCGTGGACGAGGTGCTGGCGCTGCTGCCATTCGAGCCGGTGTTCTTCGAGCGGCACGGCATGAAGGTGCGCTTCGTCGGCCACCCCGTGCTGGAAGGTGGCGCCGATACCGGCGATGCCGCGCGCTTCCGCGCCACGCACGGCCTGCGCCCGGAGGAGCCGGTGGTGCTGGTGATGCCCGGCAGCCGGCGCGGCGAGATTTCCCGGCTGATGGGCGCCTTCGGCGAGGCGCTGCGCCTGGTGCCCGCGGAGGTGCCCGGCATTCGCCCGGTGGTGCCGCTGGCCGGCGCGGTGGCCGAGGCCGTGCGCGCCGGCACGCGCGACTGGCCGGTGCAGCCCATCCTGGTCAGCGACGCCGCGGACAAGTTCGACGCCTATGCCGCGGCGGCGGCCGGGCTGATCAAGTCCGGCACCTCATCGCTGGAAGTGGCGCTGGCCGGCGTGCCGCATGTGGTCGGCTACAAGCTGAACGCGGTGACGGCCTTCCTGGTGCGGCGGCTGATCCAGGTGCCGTACGTGTCCATCGTCAACCTGCTGGCGGAACGCGCCATTGCGCCGGAGCTGCTGCTGGAACACTGCAACCCGCGCGAGCTGGCCGACGCCCTGCTGCCGCTGCTGCGCGACCCCGCGGCGGCCGAGGCGCAGCGCGCCGGCTTCCGCGAGGTGATGGGCATGCTGCGCCCGCCCGAGGGGCTGCCGAGCGAAGCCGCCGCCGCCGCCGTGCTGGCGGTGCTGGACGCCGGCTGAACCCCGGCGCGGCCGAGACCGCGCCGGCAGCCTGGCTCAGAGCTTCGCCAGCGTGGCGTCCACCAGCGCCGAGCAGTCGCCCAGCGCGTCGGCGATGCGGTTGCGCTCGCGCACCAGCTGCACCTCCAGCATCCAGCGCTGCTCGCCCTGCTCCAGCCTGGCCAGCTTCGGCACCTCGTACAGCGCGGGGATCATGCTGCCCTGCGGGCCATAACCATAGGGGTCGTGGCTGTAGGTGCCCTTGGCGGTGCTGGCCAGCGGCACCAGCGTGCGCGACAGCTTCTTGAAGGCGGCGTTGATCGCCTCGGCCGGCGCGTCGTCGGTCACGCTGCCGGCGTCGTACTTGGCGCGCCATGCATTGGCGGCGGCGTCCAGCTTCACCGCGCTGGCGCGGAACGCCTCGGCCCGGGCCAGCGCACCGGAAAGCCCGATGCTCTCGCCGGCCTTGGCCAGGCCGCCCAGGCGCTCGATGAACTGGTCGGCGACGCTGACGAACTCATAGGGCAGGATCGGCGCGGTGCAGAGCTCCCACAGCCAGCCGGCGTAGATCTGCAGGCTCAGCTGCATCTCCTTCCAGTCCAGCTTGTCGATCGTGTTCTCAATGCTGTGGTGCCACCAGCCGAGCGTCGCATTGGCGGTGTTCTTCAGCTCTTCCTCGGTATAGGCGCCGTTGCCGGCCAGCATGGGCACGCCCAGGCCGAAGAAGCTGCTGTCGCCGGTCTTCACCGCGCGGCGCCAGTTGCGCGGGCGGTTGCCCAGCACCTTGCCCTCGACTTCCTGGTGGAAGCGCTTCAGCTCGACATTGCTGCCGGTGCTCCAACGGGTCCAGCCGATGCAGCCGGGCTGGTCGATCTGCAGATAGGCCACGGCGTGTTCGCGCAGCCGGTCCCAATTGCGGTCCACATAGGCCGAGGAGCCGATCATCGTGCCGGTCTCGTGCGCGGTCCAGAAGCCCAGCACCAGGCCACGGCGCAGCTTGTCCTTGTGCTGGTTGAAGACGCGGGCCAGTTCCATGATGCAGGCATTGCCGGCGGCATTGTCGGTGGCCTGCGGACCCGGCCAGCTGTCCTGGTGGCCGCCGACCACGACGAAGTCGTCGCTGTTCGGCGCCTTGACCTCGCCGACGGTGATCTGCACCGGCTTCCAGCCATTCTCCACATTGGCGCGCATGCGGACGCGCACCGGGCCGGCCTTGATCATCTCCCGCAGTTGCAGCCCGGCGGTGCGGGCGATGCCGACGCAGGGCAGCGTGGGCATCTCGGTCTTGAACTGCTCCGGAGTCGGGTTGCCCCAGGCCGGCTTGACGCTGCCGAAGGGTACCGCCGTGTTGGTGTCGTGGCCCCAGTTCATCATGATGCAGCCGACGCTGCCCATCAGCCCGGCAATGCGCTGCTTCTCATGCCGCGCCGGGTGGTAGCTCAGCTCGCTCAGCGTGATCTTGCCGGTGGCGTCCTGGCCTTCGTAGTCCTTGAAGTCACCGGAATGGACGTCGATGACCTCGGCGCTGATGCCGTCCGCCAGCGTCGGCACCGAATGGCCCAGCGTATTGGCCTCGATCGCCACTTCGCGCGGCCACTGCACCAGCAGCTCGCCCTTGTCGGGGAAGCTGACCAGGCCGGGCATCTCGATGCATTCGGCGGGGATGCCTTCGGCGCGCAGGGCGTCGCGGCTGTACTCCGCCATCCGCTTGGCGTTGACGCTGCCGGCAAGGCGCGACGGAATCTGGGTGGTGATGTGCTCGATGTGCTTGCGCACATTCTCGGCGGAAACCTCGGCCTGCACGTTGCTCATCTGGCGCTCCCCTGCTCTGGCGGCAGCGCAGTAGAAACCCGTGCGGCGGCATCGGCAATGGGGGCGGCGCCGATGACGCCGCCCCGACTGCCCAGCGACTAGATGCCGGCCTGGGTGACGAACTTGGTGTTCAGGTAGGCCTCGATCGCCTCGGAGCCACCTTCGCTGCCATAGCCGCTGTCCTTCATGCCGCCGAACGGCACTTCCGGCAGGGCCAGGCCCAGGTGGTTGATGGTCACCATCCCGCTCTCGATGCCGTTGCCGAGCGCATTGGCGGTCTTGGCGGACTTGGTGAAGGCGTAGCTGGCCAGGCCGTAGGGCAGCCGGTTGGCTTCCTCCAGCACGTCGTCCAGCGCCTTGAACGGCGAGATCATCGCCACCGGGCCGAACGGCTCCTCGTTCATCATGCGGGCGTCCTTGCCCAGGCCAGTGATGACGGTCGGCTCGTAGAAGTAGCCCTTGTTGCCGATCCGCTCGCCGCCGGTATGCACCTTGCCACCCTTCTGCCGCGCGTCGGCCATCAGGCCCTCCACCCAGGGCACGCGCCGGTCATGCGCCAGCGGGCCCATGGTGGTGGTGGGGTCCATGCCGTTGCCGACCTTCATGGTCTTGGCGGCGGCGACGAAGCTGTCGACGAACTGCTCGTACTTCGATTCCTGCACCAGGAAGCGCGTGGGAGAGACGCAGACCTGGCCGGCATTGCGGAACTTGGCCGCGGCCAGCGTCTTCGCCGCGGCGTTGATGTCGGCGTCGTCGAACACGATGGCCGGGGCATGGCCGCCGAGTTCCATGGTCACGCGCTTCATGTGCTTGCCGGCCAGGCCAGCCAGCAGCTTGCCCACCGGGGTGGAGCCGGTGAAGGTCACCTTGCGGATGACCGGATGGGCGATCAGGTACTCGCTGATCTCGGCCGGCACGCCGTAGACCAAGCTGATGACGTTGGCCGGCACGCCGGCGTCCAGGAAGCAGCGGATCAGCTCGGCCGGGCTGGCCGGCGTCTCCTCCGGCGCCTTGACGATGATGGAGCAGCCCGTGGCCACCGCGCCGCTGAGCTTGCGGACCACCTGGTTGATCGGGAAGTTCCAGGGCGTGAAGGCGGCGACCGGGCCGATCGGCTCCTTGATCACCAGCTGGTACACGCCCTCCGCCCGGGCCGGGATGACGCGGCCATAGGCGCGGCGGGCTTCCTCGGCGAACCAGTCGATGATGTCGGCCGCGGCCAGCGTCTCCATCTTCGCCTCGACCAGCGGCTTGCCCTGCTCCTGCGTCATCAGCGGCGCGATCATGTCGGCGCGGGCGCGGACCAGGTCGGCGGCCTTGCGCATGACCTTGTAGCGGTCGAAGGCGGAGACCTTCTTCCAGGCCTTGAAGCCGGCATCGGCGGCGGCCAGCGCCTCATCCAGGTCGGCGGTCTCGGCATGGGCAACGGTGCCGATGACTTCCTCGGTCGCCGGGTTCAGCACCGGGATGGTCTTGCCGGAGCGGGCGCCGCGCCACTCACCGTTGATGTGCAGCAATACGTTCGGATAGCTCATGCGCCGTGCTCCTCGATGTCGCTTGGCCGGGTTGGTCCCGGCACAGGGGGCGCGAGTGTGGCGTTGCTTCGGCGCGCTGGCAACGCGGCCGCTACAGCCGCTGCGCGCCCAGGCCGGATGCCCCCAGGCCGGATGCCCCCAGGCCGGTGGCGTGGAACAGCGCGGCGCGGAAGCGCAGCGCCAGCGTCGGGCGGGAAACGCGGGGCGGCAGCGGCGGGATCGCCAGCGCCGTCGCCGAACGCGGCAAGGCCAGCACCCGGCGGCGCGGCCGCAGCAGCGGCGAGACCAGGGTCGGCCGCAACTGGGGATAACTGGGCGGGCAACGGGTAAAGCGCAGCCGCGGGGCGGTGCCAACTTCCATCACGGTCGTCCTCGTCGTCTCGTTGACAAGAACATAGATGGAACCTTAGGTCTTTCGCAACCGAAATTGCGAACATCCTGGCAACCGTCCCGCGGCGTGCGGATCTACCTCAGGCGATGCCGTTCCACTGGGCCATCACCACGTTGTCCAGGTGAACGGTGACCAGCGGCGGCGTGGTGGCGTCCGGCGCCCCGCCCATCCAGCCATCGCCGGGGCCGCCGACCACGCCAAGCGCGCCGAAGCCCATGCTGGTATCCGGGATGCCGTAGTTGAAGCTGGCGGTGACCACGCCGTCGGTCCGGATCTCCACGATGTTGGGCAGCCAGGTCATCTGGTAGTGGTGCCACTGCGACGGGTCCGGGCCGCCCATCTGGATCACCGCATCGGCATTGCTGCTGCCGAAGTGCAGCGTGTGCATCGCTTGGTTCTTCGGCGTTTCCAGGATGTCGATCTCGGGCGGCCAGGTGTCCGTGGTGGGCCACATCAGGAAGGCGGCGACGGTACCCTGGGCGTATTCGACCTTGGCGTCGAAATCGACGGTGCCGTAGTGGATGCCGATGCCGGCGCGGAAGCTGTTGAAGCCCGTGGTGTGCCAGCCATCGGCCTCCTGCGTGAAGGTGATCTGCATCTCGTTGTTGCGGACACCGACGGACTTGGAGTCCCAGATGTAGGCGCCGTTGGAGGACGGGCCGTTGTCCCACGGCAGCGGGAACGGGTCGCCCCAGTGGCTGTAGTCGTAGCCATGGCTGAAGTCGTCCTGCATCACCAGCGTGTAGCCGGGCTGCACCGCCACCGGGCCGCCGGGCGCCGGGGTGTTGACCGGGGTGCCGAAGGTGAAGCCCGCGGTCCCCGACGACAGCAGCGGCTTGACCGAACCCGGCACCGCGACACCGTCGAAGGTGGCGCCGTCCAGGTACATGTTGCGGTCGGTGGTGGCGCTGCCGCCATAGGCGTCGTTCAGGAAGGTGACGTTGACGAAGTGCTGGCCGGCGCCCCAGTTGCCGTGCAGCGTCAGGGTATCATCCTGGCCGGCGGCGTGGCTGGCATGCGCGGTTTGGACGCCGCCAATCTGCACGCCGTCCACCGAGACGGTGTACTGCGCGTCGCCGTTGTAGGCGTCCTCCGAGATCTTCAGCACGATGGTGTTGGCACCGGTGCCGAGCGTGGTGGAGGTGGGGCCGGTCGGCGTGCCCGGGTTGGTCGGCGCCGCCGGTTCGGTGAAGCTGAAGGCCGCGGGGCCGCTCGACATCAGGGCCAGCGAGCTGCCGGCCACGGTGGTGCCGTGCAGGGTGGCGCTGTCCAGGTACAGGTTGCGGTCGGTGCTGGCGGTGCCGCCATAGGTGTCGTTCAGGAAGTTGACGCTGACGCTGTGCGGGCCTGGCGCCCAGTTGCCCATCACGTTCAGCGTGTCGTGCTGGCCGGCGGCGTGGCTGGCATGCGCGGTCTGCACGCCACCTACCTGCACGCCGTCCACCGAGACGGTGTACTGGGCATCGCCGTTGTAGGCGTCCTGCGACAGCAGCAGCACCAGGGTCTCGGCCCCGCTGCCGATGGTGGTGACGGTCGGCGCCGGGGGCGGCGGCGGCGCGGTGGTGGCGGCGGTGAAGCTGAAGCTGGTGGCGCCGGTGGACATCAGCGCGGCGCTGGCACCGGCGACGGCGCTGCCGTGGTAGCTAGCGCCATCCAGGAACAGGTTGCGGTCGGTGCTGGCGGTGCCGCCATAGGCGTCGTTCAGGAAGCTGATGGTGACGTTGTGCGGCCCGGCCGCCCAGTTGCCCAGCACCGTGACGGTGTCATCGGAAGACCCGTGCGTGGCCCGCGCGGTCAGCGTGCCGCCGACCTGCACGCCATCAACCGAGACGGTGTACTGCGCGTCGCCGTTCCAGGCGTCCTCCGAGATGGACAGCGTGAAGCTGTCGCTGCCGCTGCCGATGGTGGTGGCCACGCCGGCAACCGGGGTTACCGGCGCCGGCGGCGGGGCATCCGGCGGGTTGATGTACCAGCTGCCGGTGGCATTGTAGTTGGCCTGCGCCTGTGCCGCGAGCGCATTCCAGTCAATCGTAGTACCTGACACCGCATTCCTCCGCCTAGGGACTCAAGTCGAGCGTCCTTCTGGCAGACGGGAACGCGAAGTCAGCCGGCTTTCACACGGATCACGATGCAACTACCCGTGAAGCAACCTGCAAGTTATTTTATGGCGTGACTTTGCGCGTGCAGCGTTATTCCTGCGGTTGGGCGCGCTTGTGCATGGCCAGCGCCATCAACCGGCGGTCGCGCCAGGCGCTGCGCTGTTCTATCTGCGTGGAGTCCAGGCTTTCGCGCCGCGCCGCCGCCACCGTTTCCACCGCCGGCCCGCTGAAGCCGAAGGGGTCCTGCTCCGCGGTGATCGCACCCATCAGCGGGCCGAAGCGCTCGCAGTAGTCCGCCACGCCGCCCGGCGCGTTCAGGTCGATGGTCTCGAACGGCCCCATGAAGGACCAGCGCAGGCCCAGGCCGTCGCGGACGCAGGCGTCCACGTCCTCCGGCGACATCACGCCGTCGCGCACCATGCGGAAGGCTTCCGCCACCAGCGCCGCCTGCAGGCGGTTGAGCACGAAGCCGCGCGTCTCCTTCAGCGCCACCACCGGCACCTGGCCGACGCGATCCATCAGCGCGCGGGTGCGGGCGATGGCCTCGGGCGCGGTCCAGGGCGCGCCGACAATCTCCACCAGCGGCACCAGGTAGGGCGGGTTGACCGGGTGGGCCACCAGGCAGCGCGACTGTCCCCGCAGGTTGCCGGTGAAGTCGCTGGCCGGAATGCCGGAGGTGGAGGAGGCGATCACCGTCTCCGGCCCGCACAGCCGGTCGAGTTCCGCGAACAGGTGCTGCTTCGGCTCCAGCCGCTCCGGCCCGTTCTCCTGCACGTGCACCGCGCCTTCGACGCACTCCGCCAGGGTGGCGGTGGCGGAGATCCGGGCCAGCACCGTCGCCGGCGACTCGGTGATCAGGCCAGCGGCGTGCAGGTCGGCCAGGCGCTCCGCGATCAGCGCCAGTGCGGCCTCGGCTACGCCGGGGGCAATGTCCCACAGCCGCACCTGGCAGCCGGCGCGGGCGAAGACCATGGACCAGGCCCGGCCGATCAGCCCGGCCCCCACCACTGCGATCTGGTCCATGCGGAGATTCCTTCCCGTTGCGCGTTGTTACACGGTGGCGCTTGATCCGCGCCGGCCCTGCGCCGATGTAACGGGCTGCGATGACCTGGCGCAACATGACCACCCGAACCACCCCGGCGACAACGCCGCTGAACACGCCCCTGGTGTGGGCGGGCGGCGGTGCGCTGCTGATGCTCAGCACCTGGCTGGCCGGCGTGGTGGCGCTGGTGCGCGGCATCGCCCGGTTGTTCAGCTGATGCTGGACGGGTTGCTGCGCGGCTGGATAGGCCTGCGCGCGCGCTATCGCGGCCTGGTGCTGCCGTTCTTCGCGCTGCCGCTGGTGCCCGCCGCCTTCGTGCATGCCCTGGCCGGGCATTCCCGTGGCGTGACCGGCTGCCTGCTCGGGCTGTTCCTCACCTGGCTGGCGGTGAAGGCGCTGCGGCGCGGCCGCAAGGGAGACGCGCATCGGGCCGGCTGGCTAATGGGCCTGGGAACCATGCTGGCGGCGCTGCTGGGCGCCCGGCTGGCCATGCCGATGCCGCTGCTGCTCGGCTTCATGGCGCTGGCCGGCACGCGCATGCTGTACGCCGAGATCCCCGAAGTGGCGCCGCCGCCACCGCCCCCACCGCCCCCGCCGCCACCCGGCCCGGTGGAGGAAGCCCGCGCCCGGCTGGAACGCATCACCGGTGCGGCGCGCTGGCTGCAGGACAGCCACCTGGCCGCCACCGCCGCCGCCATGGGCAGCGTGCTGGACGACCTGATGGCAAGGCCGGAGCGGCTGCCGATCGCGCGGCGCTTCCTGGCGGTGCACCTGGATGGGCTGGAGCGGATCACCGAACGGCTGCAGGCCGGTGCAACGCCGCCCGCCACGCTGGCGCCGCTGCTGGACGAGTTGACCCGCACCGCCGCCGAGTTGCGGGACAAGGTGCGGCGCGAGGAGAGCGAGCAGTTGGAAATCCAGGTCAAGGTCCTGTCCGACCGCCTGAAGCAGGAGGGTTTCGCGTGAGCGAGCAACTGCCCGAGACGACGGCACCGACGGCCGAGGTGCAGGCCCTGGTCAAGCAGATCGACCTGGGCGACCCCGGCAGCATCCTGCGCTTCGGCGCCGCGACGCAGAGCCGTGCCGCCGCCGCCGCCGACGCCATGCTGGAAGGCGCCCGCAACCAGGAGACCGGCGAGGCCGGGCAGACCCTGAGCGGGCTGCTCTCCACGCTGAAGGGCTTCGACGTCACCAAGATAGCCGAGAAGCCGAACCTGCTGGCGCGCTGGTTCAGCAAGGGCGGCGCCGAGGTGACGCGGATCATCCAGCAGTATGAGGGCGTGAAGGGCCAGGTCGAGAACATCGGCGACCGGCTGGATGCGCACCGCACCAAGCTGCTGGAGGATGTCGAGCGGATCGAGCGGCTGTATGCCGCGACGCTGGACTGGTTCCACGCGCTGGGCACCCACATCGCCGCCGGCGAGCAGGTGCTGGCGCAGACCGACCGCGAGAGCATCCCGACGCTGGAGGCCCAGGCCCTGGCCAACCCGGGCGACGACCTGGCGCCGCAACGCCTGCGCGACCTGCGCGCGGCGCGCGATGAACTGGAGCGCCGCACCCACGACCTGCGCCTGACCCGGCAGGTGGCGATGCAGGCGCTGCCCTCGCTGCGGCTGATCCAGGAAAACGACAAGGCGCTGGCCAGCAAGATCCATTCGGTGCTGGCCAATACCGTGCCGCTGTGGCGCCAGCAGCTGGCCCAAGCGCTGGCGATCCACCGCATGCGGGAAGCCGGCGCCGCGGTGAAGGCGGCGACCGACCTGACCAACCAGCTGCTGACCGCCAATGCGGAGACGCTGCGCCGCGGCAATGCGGAAGCGCGGGTGGAACTGGAACGCGGCGTCTTCGACATGGCCGCGGTGCAGAAGGCCAATGCCGCGCTGGTCGCGACCATCGAGGACAGCCTGCGCATTGCCGAGCAGGCCCGCGACGGCCGGCAGAAGGCGACGCAAGAACTGGTGGCCTGCGAGCAGGACATCCGCCGCGCTTTGCTTTCGGCCAAGGCGCCGCCGGCCGGGCGGTAACGCGGTTCCGGTTTGCCTGGGTGGTTGGCGCTGGGGTAATCCGCCCCAGCTACGCTTCCGCTTGAAGACTACCGGGAAGGACCGCCCCTGATGCTGAACCGCCGTGCCCTGCTGGCTGCGCCCGTGGCCGCGCTTGCCGCCCCCGCCCTGGCGCAGGCGCCCTGGCCGAATGGGCCGATCCGCCTGGTGGCGCCCTTCCCGCCCGGCGGCAGCGTGGATGCCATCTCCCGCCTGCTGCAGCCGCACCTGTCGCAGGCCCTTGGCGTGCCGGTGGTGGTGGAGAACAAGGGCGGCGCTTCCGGCAGCATCGGCACGCGGGAGGTGGCGCGCAGCGCGCCGGACGGCAACACCTGGGTGCTGGTGTTCGACACCCATGCGGTGAACCCGGCGCTGATCCCCAATATCGGCTTCGACACGCAGAAGGACCTGGCGCCGGTGCTGCTGATCGGCACCTCGCCCATGCTGATCACCGCCAGCAAGGGGCGGCCCTGGGCCGACATGGCAGCGCTGCTGGCAGCGGCCAGGGCGGCGCCGGAGACCATCAGCTACGGCACCATCGGCAATGGCAGCCTCGCGCACCTGACCATGAAGCTGCTGGAGCGCGAGACCGGTACGCGCTTCATCCACGTGCCCTACCGCGGCGGCGGCCCGCTGACCACGGCGGCGGCGACGGGCGAGGTGGACCTGCCCACCGCCACCGGTACCATCCTGGCCGCGCTGATGCAGGGCGGCACCCTCCGCGCCCTGGCCAGCACCGGCAACACCCGCGCCAGCGTGGCGCCGGATGCGCCGACGCTGAAGCAGGCCGGCATCAACGTGGCGGCCGAGGCCTTCTGGGGCGTGCTGGCACCTGCCGCCACCCCGGCGCCGATCCGCGCGCGGATGGAAGCGGCGCTGCGCCTGGCGCTGGACGTGCCGAGCGTGCGCGAGCGCCTGACCGGCGCGCTGGGCGTGGATGTGGCGCCGCAGGGGCCGGACGGCTTCGCCACCTTCCTGGCGCACACCATCGAGACCTGGGGCAAGGTAGTGCGCGACAACGGCATCCGCGCCGACTGAGCGCGGTGCCAGGGCGCGATCACCTTTGGTGGATCACGCCCTGGCCTTGCTTCGGGTGACGGCTTCACCGCTTTCCGCCCTGGCGCACCGGGCCCTACGCCATCAGGTAGCCGGCGTACTTCGCCCGCAGCACGTTCTTCTGGATCTTGCCCGTCGCGCCGTGCGGCAACTCATCCACCACCAGCACGGCATCCGGCACGCTGAACTTCGGCACCTTGTCGGCGAAGAAGGCCAGCACGCTCGCCTCCGTCAGCTCCCGCCCCGGCTTGGCCACCACCACCAACAGCGGCCGCTCCGCCCATTTCGGGTGGGTGGCGGCGATGGCGGCGGCCTCGGCCACATCGGGGTGGGCGACAGCGATGTTCTCCAGGTCGATGCTGCTGATCCACTCGCCACCGGACTTGATCAAATCCTTGGTGCGGTCGGTCAGGCGGACGAAGCCATTGGCGTCGAAGGTGCCGACATCGCCGGTGGGGAACCAGCCATGGTCGCCCACCGCGGTGTCAGGCTGGCGGAAGTAGCCATTGGCCACCCAATGGCCCTGGAATTCCAGGTTGCCCGGGGTCTCGCCATCCCAGGGGGCCTCGGTGCCGTCTTCCCTGATGGCGCGGACATCGGCGCCGAAGACGGTGCGGCCCTGGGTGGCCCGCAGGTCCAGCGCGGCTTCCGGCTCCAGCTTCAGCGTGGCTTCCGTCGGCGCGTTGACGGTGGCGATCGGGCTGCTCTCGGTCATGCCCCAGGCCTGCACGATGGGAATGCCCATCTCCTCGTACGCCGCCATCAGCGCACGCGGCACGGCGGAGCCACCGCAGACCGTGCGCTTTACCGTCTCCAGCCTGGTGCCGGTTTCCCGCAGGTGCTGCAGCAGGCCCAGCCAGATGGTCGGCACGCCGGCCGAGAAGGTGGCGCGCTCGCCATTCATCAGCGCCACCAGGCTGGGCGCGTCCAGGTGGCGGCCGGGCAGGATCAGCGCGGCGCCGGCCATCGGGGCGCCGTAGGGCAGGCTCCAGGCATTGGCGTGGAACATCGGCACCACCGGCAGCACGCGGTCGGCGGCGCGGACGCCCAGCGCGTCCCCGGCATTGCCGGCCATGCTGTGCAGCAGCGTGGAGCGGTGGCTGTACAGCACGCCCTTCGGCCGCCCGGTGGTGCCGCTGGTGTAGCAGAGCGAGGACGCGGTGTTCTCGTCGAAGATCGGCCAGGCATAGCCGTCATCGGCGCCGGCGATCAGGTCCTCGTGGTTCAGCAGCGCCATGCCGGCGGGCAGGTCCAGCGCCGGCACCTCGCCGGGGCCGCCCATGATGACGATGGCGCGCAGGCTGGCGGTGCAGGCCGGCGCCACGGCGGCCAGCGTGGCGGCGAAGAACGGGTCGGCGAACAGCACCACGTCTTCCGCGTGGTTGATGATGTAGGCGATGTCGTCGGTCGCCAGCCGCGGGTTGATGGTGTGGCACACCGCCCCCATGCCGGAGATGCCGTAGTAGCATTCCAGGTGGCGGTGCCCGTTCATCGCCAGGGTGGCGACGCGGTCGCCCAGCTTCACCCCCAGCCCGCCCAGCGCCTGCGCCAGCCGGCGGGAACGGCGCTCGACCTCGGCGTAGTTGCTGCGGTGCAGGCTGCCATCGGCCAGCTTGGAGACAACCTCGGCCCGGCCATGGTGGCGCGCGGCGTAGCGGATGATGGACGAGATCAGCAGCGGCTGGCACTGCATCTGGCCGAGCATTCGGGCCTCCCTGGGGTTTTTCCTTGGCCCCAGCGTACCCGCGCCGGCGGCGGGCGGAAAGCGCCACCTTGCCCCGCCACGGGGCGTTGACGCGCGGGCCGGAGTGGCGGCGCAATGCGGCCAAGGGTAGGGAAATGCCAATGACCATCGCTCGCCGCAGCCTCCTCGCGACCGCGCTTGCCGTGCCTGGCCTGGCGCGCGCCCAGCCCGCCTGGCCCAATGGCACCATCCGCATGCTGGTGCCTTGGCCGGCCGGCGGCAGCGCCGACACGGTGGCGCGGCTGCTGCAGCCGCATGTCGCGGCCACGCTGGGCGTGCCGATGGTGGTGGACAACCGCGCCGGCGCCAGTGGAAGCATCGGCACGCGGGAGGTTGCCCGCGCCACGCCGGATGGCAACACCTGGGTCTTCGTCTTCGACACCCACGCCACCAACCCGTTCTTCATCCCGGACCTCGGCTTCGACACCAAGGCCGACCTGACGCCGGTGATGCTGGTGGCGACCAGCCCGATGATGCTGACCGCGATCAACTCCCGCCCCTGGCGGACGGTGGCGGAGATGCTGGCGGCAGCGCGGGCACGGCCGGAGACGGTCACCTACGGCACGGTCGGCATCGGCAGCCTGGCGCACCTGACCATGGAGCTGCTGCAGGCCGCGACGGGCGTGAAGCTGGTGCACGTGCCCTATCGCGGGGGAAACCCGCTCAACGCCGCGGCGGCGGCGGGCGACCTGGACCTGGCCATTTCCACCGCCGCCGGCATGGCGACGCTGATCGGCGAGCATGTCCGCCCCCTGGCGCAGACCAGCGACACCCGCAGCCCGAACTGGCCGCAGATCCCGACGCTGATCGAGGCCGGGGTGCCCGGCGTGGCCAGCCGCGCCTTCTGGGGCATCCTGGCGCCGTCCCGGGTGCCGGCGCCCGTGGTGGCGCGGATGAACGCGGCGTTGCAGGACGCGCTGCGCCAGCCGGTGGTGCGCGACCGCATGACGAAGAACATGGGCGTGGACATCGTCGGCTCCAGCCCGGCCGAGTTCACCACCTTCCTCGACCGCCAGATCGAAACCTGGGGCCGGGTGGTGCGGGAGCGCGGCATCAAGGCCGAGTAGCTAGTCGGCGAACAGGAACTCCACCCGGCTGACCGCGACCGAGAGCGGGCGCGTATCGGCGCTGGTGCCCAGCTCCGCCGGGCTGGCGTGGTGCGCGCTGGCCAGGCGCAGCGTGCGGCAGGGCGCCGGGCCGGCGGGGGTGACGCGCAGGCGCCAGGCGGATGGCCCCTCGCCTTCCAGCGTGGTGGCGGCGGCGGCGCCGTCCAGCGTGGCGGTAAGTGCCGGCCCCTCGGCGCCATGGATGTGGCGCAGATGCGCCAGCACCGCCGCCACGGCGCGGGCCTGGTTGGGGTTGGAGACGGCGGCGGCCGCGCCCATCCAGCGGAATTCACCGCCGGCATCGCGTTCCAGCTGGTGCCAGCCGAAGCTGAAGCCGGCGCTGCCGGGCAGCACCATGCCGCCGGCGGGCATGGCCTCGGCGGCCAGCAGCGGCAGCGGGGCGGCGGCCGAGATCAAGGCGCGCAGCGCATCGGGCGCGGTGGCGGCGGCAGCGGTGCCAGCCAGCCGGTCCAGCAGCAGCGCGCCGGCATATTCGATGAAGGCGTCGATCCGGTCGCGCTGTTCCAGCTGGGCGCGGCGCTGCTCGGCGGCCAGTTGCGCCAGGCTGGCGGCCTGCGCCTGGGTCGCTTCCTCCAGCCGGGTCTCCAGCGCCACCAGGCGCTCGGCCAGCGCCTCCGGCCCCTGGCGGCCCCAGGCCAGCGTCGCCAACGGGGCGTCCTGCGCCGCCACATGCAGCGCAACGGTCAGGCCGGCCTCGCCCAGGTCCTCGGCCTGCAACGTCAGCTGGAAGGGCCAGAGCGCGCCGCCATCGGCCAGCGTGGCGGGCTGGCCGAGCAGCAGCGGCCGGGCCAGGCTGCCATTGATGCGGGCAAAGGAGCGTGGCTCGGCCAGGCCGTTGTCGGCGTTGACAAGCGCGCCGTGCAGCACGCCGTGGCGCAGCGCCAGGTCCTCCGCCCGCCACAGGCCGGGGCCGACGAGCGCCTCGGCATCCTGGGCCGTGGCCAGGGGTATCGGCGCGGCCAGGTCGCGGTCGGCGGTGCCCAGGCGCAGTTCCGCCGGCAGCGGCACGCGCGGCAGGCGGCCCAGCGCCAGGTGCAGGTCCTCGCCGGGGTTGGCGGGCATGGGCAGCGGCAGGTGGCCGATCTCCACGCCGTTCAACCAGGCGGAGATCCCCCGCGCAGCGAAGGGCGCGGCGCAGCGCAGGCGCAGCACGCCGCCGCCGCTGCCCAGCAGCATGCAGGGAAAGCTCTCGGCCGGCTGGTCCATGCCGCGGCGCTATCATGCGGGGGGTGGGCCGGCAAGCGCGGCGCTGCCAAGCTGGCGCCGATGAGTGCCGCCCACCCTGCCCTGCGTCTGGTCTCGCCGTTGCCGCCGGCGCGCAACGGCATTGCCGACTATGCCGCGCTGCTGGCCCAGGGGTTGGCGGCGCACTACACGGTGGAGGGCTGGGACCGCGAGCCCGACGACACCGCCGCGCCCGACCGCGTGCTGCACCAGATGGGCAACAGCGCGGCGCATGGCTTCGTGCTGCGGGCACTGCGCCGCTGGCCGGGGGTGGTGACGCTGCATGACCCCGGCCTGCTGTGGCTGCACCAGCAACTGGGCGAGGACTGGCTGCCGGCGCTGGCGCCACCGCCCGGCACGCCCCAGGCCGCTCTGGCGGCACGGCGCGGCCGGCAGCTGCGGGGCGGCGAGGCGCTGGGCCGCGCCGACCACCTGCTGTTCGACGCCGCCGGGGAGGTATTGGCCCAGGCCCGCGCCGTGGTGGTGCATTCGCGCTTCGCCGCCGCCCGGCTGCGGGCGCTGCATGGGGAGGCTGCGACCGCGCATGTGGCGGTGGTGCCGCATCTGCTGCCGCCGGTAAGCGGCATTTCCCGTGCCGAGGCCCGCCGCGCGCTGGGCTGGCCGGAGGACGGCTTCGTCCTGGCCAGCGCCGGCCTGCCGCACCCGGCCAAGCGGTTCGACTGGGTGGCCGCGGCGGCAGCGGAGGCGGCGCGGCAGGGTGCCCGGTTGCGCTATGTTCATGCCGGCGCCGACGACCCGGCGCTGCCGCGCGGCGTGGCGACGGGCTGGTTGCCGGAAGCGGCGCTGGACCTGCATATCGCCGCCTGCGACGCGCTGCTGTGCCTGCACTTCCCCTCGCACGGGGAAGCCAGCGGCGTGCTGGCGCGCGGCCTGGCGCTGGGGGCGTGCTGCATCGTGGTGGATACCGCGGGCTACGCCGAGTTGCCGCGCGACGCGGTGCTGCACCTGCCGGTGGCGCAGGGCCCGGGCGGGCTGGCGGCGGCGCTGGTCGGGCTGGCGGCAAACCCGGCACTGGCCTGGGGCATCGGCGCGGTGGGGCAGCGCTTCGGCCAAGCCGAGATGGCGCTGGCCAGCGTGGCGGCGCGCTACCGCGACGTGATCGAGGGCAGCCTTGGCCGCGCATCGGCGCCACCGGCCGAGCCGGCTGAGCTGACGCTGCCGGTCCGCGCCTCGGCGGCCGCGGTGGCGGCGGCGCTGGGCGCGCGGCGCGGCCAGGTGCGGCTGCTGCTGGCCGGCGACACCGCCGAGGTTGCCGCCGCCAGCCTCGACGCCCCGCTGCTGGACCGCCTGCCGCCCTGGGTCACGCTGCGCCGCGCCAGCGTGGCGCCGGACGGCTTGCGCCTGGAGCTGATGCTGCCATGACCGCGCCGCGCATCCTGGTGGTGGCGCCGATGCACTCCCACCCGCCGGACCAGGGCAATGCGGCGCGGCTGGCCGCCTTCGGCGCCGCGCTGCGGGCGCGGGGGGCCTGGGTGGAGCTGCTGTACTTCGGCCTGGAAGGGCTGGACCCGCAACGCGAGGCGGCGATGCGCGCGGCCTGGGACGGCTTCCATTACCTGCCGCCGGTGGCGCCGGCGCGACAGAGCTTCCCCGGCCATTGGGGGCTGGATGACTGGTGCCCGGAGGCGCTGGGCGAGGCCGTGGCGGCGCTGCACGCGCGGCAACGCTTCCAGGCCGTCGTGGTGAACTACGTCTGGCTGTCGCGTGCGCTGGCCGCCGCGCCAGGTGCGCTGCGGGTGCTGGACACGCACGACCTGTTCGGCGACCGGCATGTGGTGGCGCGGCAGGACGGGCTGCTGCCCAGCTGGTACTTCACCAGCGTTGCCGAGGAAGCGCGCGGCCTGGCGCGGGCGGATCTGGTGCTGGGCATCCAGGCGCAGGAAAGCGCGGAGCTGCGGCGGCGCGGCGCGGGACGGGTGATGACGGTGGGGCATCCGCCGGGGCTGCGCTTTCTGCACCAGGCGCCGGGCGAGGCAGCGCAGGCGCGCTTCGGCATGTTGGCCAGCGGCAACCCGTGGAATGTCGGCGCCGTGGCGGCGCTGGATGCCGCACTGGCAGGCCAAGGCCTGGACTGGCTGCTGGCCGGCGGCATCCTGCGCGCGCCAGGGCTGCGGCTGCGCTCCGCCCCGCGCCGGCTGGCGGTGGCGGAGGCGGCCGAGTTCTACGCCGCCGTGGATTGCGTGCTGAACCCGATGCAGGGCGGCACCGGCCTGAAGATCAAGACGGTGGAGGCGCTGGGCTTCGGCGCGCCGATCCTGGGGACGCGCGACGCCTTCGCCGGCCTGGGCGCCGACCACCCGGCGCACCAGGCCGCCGACGCCGCCGGGGTGGTGGCGCTGATGCGGGAATGGGCCGGAAGCGCCACCTTCCGTGCCGAGGTGGCTCTGGCCGGCCGCCTGCTGGCACTGCGCTATGCGGCCGAGGTGGAAAGCCAATACGATGCGCTGATGGCGCTGTTGGAGGAGTGAGGCATGGCGGTTGTGCGGGTTGATTGGCAGAAGCCCCTGCCCTTTGCGGATGGCGCCGAATACGGCGCAACCGGCGCCTATGAGTTGCTGAGCGGCCGCGCGCACTACGCCGTCTCGCCTGACGAAGCCGGGATTGTCGACCTGGCCCTGGCGCCGCGCGGTGCCGATGGCCTGGTGCATTTCTCCGGCGACGTGCAGGTGCTGAAGCCGGTGGACGTGGCTCGTGGCAACAGGCGCGTCTTCTTCGATTGGGGCAACCGCGGCAACAAGCGCTGCCTGCAGTATTTCAACGACGCTGTCGGCTCCAACACGCCGCTTTCAGCCGCGCATGGCGGCAATGGCTACCTGATGCGGCGCGGCTACAGCGTGGTCTGGGGCGCCTGGCAGCCCGACCTGCTGCCGGGCAATGGCCGCGTGCTGCTGGACGTGCCGAAGGTGGATGTGCAGGGCCCGGTGCGGGTGGAGTTCATCGGCCAGGCCGGGGCGACGACCTTTCCGCTGGGCGTCTATGTCAGCACCTACCGGCACCCGACGGTCTCGCTGGACAATGCCGGCGCCACGCTGACCAAGCGCCGCTACCCCTGGGACCAGCGCATCCCGGTGCCGAATGCCGAATGGTGCTTCGGCCAGGGCGAGGGCGGCATGGGGTTGGAGGTGTTCGGCCACGACACCTATGTAGAGCCGTCCCGCACCCATGTTCACCTGCCCGCCGGGTTCCAGCCCGGCTGGATCTACGAACTGATCTACCAGGGCGAGCAGCCGCTGGTGCTGGGCCTGGGCCATGCCGCGGTGCGCGACCTGGTGGCCTGGCTGCGGCGGGACGCTGCCTCGCCGCTGGGGCGGGTGGAGAAGTGCTACGGCTTCGGCCGCAGCCAGACCGGCCGCGCGATCCGCGACTACCTGTACCATGGCTTCAATGATGACGGTGCCGGCGGGCGCGTCTTCGACGGGCTGCTGCCGCATGTGGCGGGCGCCGGGCGGATCTTCGCCGGGCGCTTCGGCAACCTGACGGTGCCGGCCGGGCAGCAGTACGAGGACCACTTCAATCCGGCGGACCGCTTCCCCTTCGCCTATGCCGAGACCACGGACCACCTGACCGGCAAGACCGACGCCATCTGCAAGCGCGCGGCCACGGACCCGCTGGTGTTCCACAGCCAGAGCGCGACCGAATACTGGCAGCGGCGCGGCAGCCTGGCGCACACCACCACGCAGGGCGACGACCTGCCGGAGCCGGCCAACCTGCGCTTCTTCCACTGGTGCAGCAGCCAGCACGCCGCCAGCCCGCTGATGGGCGCACCGAAGCACGGCCAGTGCCAGCAGTTGGAGAACGTGGTCTGGACCAGCATGCTGTTCCGCGCCTTGCTGGACGCGATGGACGCCTGGGCGACGCACGGCACGGCGCCGCCCGCCAGCCGCATGCCCCGCCGCAGCGACGGCACCGGGATGACCTTCTCCGAATGGGCCGCGCGCTTCCCCGCCCTGCCCGGCGTGGCACTGCCGCGCGAAGCCTGCCGCGCGCCGCTGCTGGACTTCGGACCCGAGTTCGACGCCACCGGGGTGATAACGCGCGAACCGCCGGGCGTGACCGATGCCGCCGGCTACACCGTGCTGGTGCCGGCGCCGGATGCGGATGGCAACGACCTGGGCGGCGTGCGCGTGCCGATGGTGGCCGCGCCGCTGGCCACCTACACCGGCTGGAACCTGCGCGCCCGCGGCTGGGCGCCCGGCGCGCTGCATGAGTATTCCGGCAGCACCATTCCCTTCCCGGAGACGCCGGAGGAGGCAGCCGCCACCGGCGACCCTCGCGCTTCCGTGCAGCAGCGCTATGGCGACGCCGCCGGCTATGTCCGCGCCATTGAGGCGGCGGCGCGCGAACTGGTGGCGGCACGATTGATGCTGGAGGAAGACGTTCCACGCGCTACGGCCGCCGCCCGCAACTGGCACGCGCCGCGCCATGAGGTGAAGCTGCCATGACCCATCCGCTCGACCCCTTGAGCACCGCGGAGGCGCAGCGCGCCTGCGACATCCTGAAGGCCAGCGGCAAACTGGGGCCGCGCGCCCGCTTCCCCGTGGTGCAGTTGGCCGAGCCGGACAAGGCCCGTGTGCTGGCCGGCCAGCCCTGCCCGCGCGAAGCCTTCGCCATGGTGCTGGACCGCGCCAATGGCGACACCTTCGAGGCGCTGGTGAACCTGGACACGTCCGAGGTGACGGACTGGAAAAAGCTGCCGCTGGACCAGGCGCCCTATGGCCAGGCGCCGATCATGATCGAGGAGTTCTTCGCCTGTGAGCGCATCGTCAAGGCCGATGCCGGCTGGCAGGCGGCGCTGAAGCGGCGCGGCGTCACCGAGGCCGAGTTCGCGCATGTGCAGGTGGACCCGTTCTCGGCCGGCTACTTCGGCGAGCCGGAATTCCAGGGCAAGCGGCTGCTGCGCGCCACCAGCTTCCTGCGGTCGTCCCGCACCGACAACGGCTATGCCCACCCGATCGAGGGCCTGGTCGCGGTGGTGGATTTGATCGCCGAGCGCGTTGTGGAGCTGGTGGATGATGGCCGCGACACGCCCATTCCGCGTCGCAACCACCCCTATGATACGGCGTCGCTCGGCACGCCGCGCGAGACGTTGAAGCCGCTGACCATCAGCCAGCCGAAGGGGCCGTCCTTCAGCGTGGATGGCTGGGCGGTAGCCTGGGAGAACTGGCGCTTCCGCATCGGCTTCACCCCGCGGGAAGGCCTGGTACTGCATCAGCTGGGCTGGCAGCAGGGCGAGACGCTGCGCCCCATCATGTACCGCGCCAGCGTCACCGAGATGTGCGTGCCCTATGCCGACCCGAACCACAGCCACTACTGGAAGTCCGCCTTCGACGCCGGCGAGTACGGCCTGGGCAAGCTGGCCAACCAGCTGGAGCTGGGCTGCGATTGCCTCGGCCTGATCCGCTACTTCGACGTGCCGGCGGTGGATGACGAGGGCAATGCCTTCGTGATGAAGAACGCCGTGTGCATGCACGAGGAAGACTACGGCACGCTGTGGAAGCACTACGAGTTCCGCACCGGCGTGTTCGAGGTCCGGCGCTCACGCCGCCTGGTCATCAGCTTCTTCGCCACGGTGGGAAATTACGACTACGGCTTCTACTGGTACCTGTACCTGGACGGCACCATCCAGCTGGAAGCCAAGCTGACCGGCATCATCCAGACTACCGGCGTGGTGCCCGGCGCGCCCTACCCCTGGGGCGGCATGGTGGCCGAGGGCCTGGGCGGCCCGACGCACCAGCACTTCTTCAACGCGCGGCTGCACATGGAAGTGGATGGCCAGGGCAACAGCGTGACGGAGCATGAGTTCGTGCCGCGGCCGATGGGGCCGGACAACCCCTATGGCAACGTGTTCGACACCACGTCGCGCGTGCTGAAGACCGAGCAGGAGGCGGCGCGCGAACTGGATGGCCGCACCGGGCGGTTCTGGAAGGTGGTGAACCCCAACAAGCGCAACGCCGTGGGCAACCACCCCGGCTACAAGCTGGTGGGCATGCCCAGCCCGCTGATGCTGGCGGCCGAGGGCAGCACGGTGCGGCAACGCGGCGCCTTCGCCACCAAGCACCTGTGGGTCACGGCCTATGACCCCGCGCACAAGTATGCCAGTGGCGACTACCCCAACCAGCATGAGGGCGGCGCCGGGCTGCCGGCCTTCATCGCCGACAACAAGGGCATCGAGAATGGCGACCTGGTGCTGTGGCACAGCTTCGGCCACACCCATGTCTGCAAGCCCGAGGACTTCCCGGTGATGCCGGTGGAGTATGCCGGCTTCAGCCTGAAGCCGAACAACTTCTTCGCGGCCAACCCGGCCATGGACCTGCCGGGCGGGAAGGACGCGCACAGCGTGCAGGACGGCGCCAGCTGCTGCGCGCCTGACACGCCCAGCTGTTGCAGTTAGCGCCTGATCGTCGCCGGCGGACTCACCGGCGGCGTGAATCAGCCGCTCGAAAATCAGCCAGCGTCTGGCAGACGCTTCCGTGCGCGTCCGGCAGCCCCTAGCATCCGGGCAAAACCCGGAGGAAGCGACATGCTGGGACGCAGGGCATTGCTGGGCACGGCGCTGTTGGCGGCGCCGGCCCTGGCGCAGGAATCATGGCCGAGCCGGCCCATCACCATGGTCTGCCCCTTCGTCCCCGGTGGCCTGCCGGACAGCAATGCCCGCTTCATGGCGGCGCAGCTCAGCCAGCGGCTCGGCCAGCCGGTGGTGGTGGAGAACAAGGGCGGCGCCGGCGGCAATATCGGCACCGAATACGCGGCGCGGGCGCGACCGGACGGCTACACGCTGCTGTTCGGCACCATGGGCACCCACGGCTCCAACCCCGCGCTGTACCGGCTGAGCTTCGACCCGCTGGCGGACTTCATCGCGGTGCATGGGCTGTTCGCCGACATGAACATCGCCGTGGTCGGCGCCGGCTCGCGCTTTCGCTCGATGCCGGAGCTGGTGGCCTTTGCGAAGGCCAATCCCGGCAAGTTGAACTACGGCTCCGGCGGGGTCGGCACCGGGGTGCACCTGGCCGGCGCGCTGTTCGCCAAGGTGGCGGGGGTGGAGCTGGTGCATGTGCCGTATCGCGGCACGCCGGCGGCGCTGGCGGATGTGGCGGCCGGCCGGCTGGACCTGATCTTCGACTATGCCGTCACCAGCGGACCCTTGATCGAGGGCGGGCAGCTGCGTCCGCTGGCGGTCACCGGCAACCGCCGCCTGGTGGCGCTGCCGCAGGTGCCAACGGTGGGGCAACTCGGCTGGCCAGCGGCGGAGCTTGGCGTGTGGTCCGGCCTGTTCCTGCCCACCGGCACGCCGGCCGAGATCGCGCGACGGCTCTCGGCGGAAACCACGGCGATCCTAGCCTCCGAAGCCGCGGCGGCCTGGGCGGCGCGGACCGACAGCGAACGCATGCAGGCGCTGGACCTTTCGCGCTACCGCGACTTCGTGGCGGCGGAGCAGGTGCGCTGGCGGGCCATCGTCGAGGCTTCGGGCGCCCGCCTGGAATAGGTTGCGCCAACCGCCCCCGGCGGGCAGCATCCGCGGCCTTGAGGGAGACGCATGCCATGGCGCCGGACGGTCTGCTGCCGCATTCATCGCATTGGGGCGTGTTCCGCGCAGGCATGCGCGACGGCAAGCTGGTGGTGGTACCGCACCCCGGCGACCCCGACCCCAACGGCATCCTGCAGAACTTCCCCGACGCGCTGCGGCATGAAGCCCGCATCGCCAAGCCGATGGTCCGCAAGGGCTGGCTGGAGCGCGGCCCGGGCGCCGACCAGCGCCGCGGCAATGACGACTTCGTCGAGATGGAATGGGACCAGGTGCTGGACCTGCTGGCCGGGGAACTGGCGCGGGTGCGGGACCAGCACGGCCCGCAGGGCATCTTCGGTGGCAGCTATGGCTGGTCCTCGGCCGGGCGGTTCCATCACGCGCAGAGCCAGGTGCACCGGTTCCTGAACACCACGCTGGGTGGTTACGTCCGCAGCGTGAACAGCTACTCGGCCGGCGCCTCCAACGTCATCCTGCCGCACATCATGGGGCCGTTCGAGGATGTGACGCGCAACGCGGTCTCATGGGAGCAGGTGGCGAAGCAGACCGACTTCATCCTGGCCTTCGGTGGCATGGCGCTGAAGAACAGCATGGTCGGCGGCGGCGGCGTCAGCCAGCACAGCGAACGTGGCAGCATGCTGGCGGCGCGGAAGCGAGGCTGCGAGTTCGTGCTGGTCGGCCCGCTGCGCGACGACCTGCCGGCGGAATGCGAGGCCGAGTGGCTGACGATTACGCCGAATACCGACACCGCGCTGATGCTGGCCCTGGCGCAGGTGCTGGTGGCGGAGGAGCTGTACGACCGCGACTTCATCGCCCGCTACACCACGGGATGGGCGCAGTTCAGCGCCTACCTGCTGGGCGAGAGCGACGGCGTGGCGAAGACGCCGGAATGGGCGGCGGCGATCTGCGGCATGTCGGCCGAGGCCATCCGCACCCTGGCCCGCCGGCTGCCCGGCAAGCGCAGCCTGATCACCATGGCGCACAGCCTGCAACGCGCCGAACACGGCGAGCAGCCGGTGTGGATGGCGGCCGTGCTGGCGGCGATGCTCGGGCAGATCGGCCTGCCCGGCGGTGGCTACAACTACGCGCTCGGCGCACTTTCGCACTACGGCAAGCGCAGCAATGCGGTGCCGACCGCGGCGCTGCCGCAGGGCCAGAACCGGGTGACGGCGTTCATCCCGGTCGCCCGCATCTCCGACATGCTGCTGCATCCGGGCGAGCCGTTCGACTACAATGGCCAGCGGCTGGCCTACCCGGATGTGAAGCTGGTCTACTGGGCCGGCGGCAACCCGTTCCATCACCACCAGGACCTCGGCCGCCTGCGCGCCGCCTTCCGCCGGGTGGAGACGCTGGTGGTGCACGAACTCGCCTGGACCGCAACCGCGCGTCACGCGGATATCGTGCTGCCGGTGACGATGACGCTGGAGCGCGAGGATATCGGCAGCGCCAGCACCGACCCGCTGATGGTGGCCATGCACCGCATCGCCGCGCCCTTCGGCGAGGCGCGCGACGACTATGGAATCTTCTGCGCGCTGGCCGAACGGCTGGGCAAGCTGGAGGCGTTCTCGGAAGGCCGTGACGCGACCGACTGGCTGCGCTGGATGTATGAGAAGACCCGCGAGGCGCTGGCCGCCAAGGGGCTGGAGGCGCCGAGCTTCGAGCAGTTCTGGGAACGCGGCGAGATCCTGCTGCCGCAGCAGCCGGACCATGGCGGCATCCTGCGCGATTTCCGCGACGACCCGGTGGAGCACCCGCTGCCGACGCCGTCCGGCCGGATCGAGCTGTATTCCGAGAAGATCGCCGGCTTCGGCTATGCCGACTGCCCCGGCCACCCCGCCTGGTTGGCGCCGAAAGACGTCCCCAGCGCCAGCGAGCCGCTGCGCCTGGTGGCCAACCAGCCGGCCACGCGGCTGCACAGCCAGTTCGACTTCGGTGGCCACAGCGCCGGCGCCAAGCGGCGCGGGCGGGAGGTCATGCGGATCAACCCGGCCGACGCCGCGCCGCGTGGGATCAACACCGGCGATATCGTGCGGCTGTTCAACGCCCGCGGCGCCTGTCTGGCCTCGGCCGAGGTTTCCGCCGACGTGATGCCCGGCGTTGTGCAGTTGCCGACCGGCGCCTGGTACGATCCGGAAGACCCGGCGGAGGCCAACCCGCTCTGCGTCCATGGCAACCCGAACGTGCTGACGCGCGATGTCGGCACGTCATCCTTGGCGCAGGGCAGCACGGGGCAGCTGACCTGCTGCGAGGTGGAGCGCTTCACCGGCAACCTGCCGCCGATCCGCGCCTTCAGCCCGCCCGGTTAGTCCAGGAAGCGGATGCCGCAGCGCAGGCCGGACGGCACGCTTTCATCCGCGTTCGGCAGCAGCAGCAGCAACTGGAACAGCCCGCTGGCGCTGTCGATCAGCGGGTCGCGTGTCACCACTTCCGCCACATGCACGGCGCCGATCGGCTCCTGCGGGCGGATCTCGGCCCGCATGCCCGCGCGTACCAGCGGGTAGGCCTCCAGCGGCAGGTAGACCTCCACCCGCAGCGGGCGGATTTCCGCAATGGTCAGCACCGGCGCCGAGGGGTCGGCATATTCGCCGGGGTGCGGGTCCACCTTGGTGACCACGCCATCCACCGGGCTGCTGGCCTGCCGGCGCAGATAGGTGGCGTGCAGGCGCTGCGCCTCGAACACCGCCAACCGCTGTTCCAGCTGCGCCAGTTCCACCCCGGCCACGGCTTGGTCGTAGGCGGATTGCGCGTCGTCCAGTTGCTGGCGAGAGGACACCGCCTGCGCCGCCAGCGGGCGGATGCGCGCCAGCTTGTTGCTGGCGTTCACCAGCTCGGCGCGGCGAGCGTTGATGGTGGCGGTGCTTTCGGCGCGCTGGCGGGCGGCCTCGTACATCGCGCGCTCCACCTCGCTTTCCAGTTCCACCGCCAGGGCGCCGGCGCGCACGCGGTCGCCCCGGCGGAAATGCACGCGGCTGATGATGCCCTGGGTCGGCACGCTCAGCTTGATGATCCGGTTGGCCTCGACCAGGCAGGAGGCGCGGGCGGTCAGCGCGTCCAGCCGCTCATTTGCCCGGGCGGGCATGGCCAGCAGCAGCAGCGCGAAGAGCAGCTTGGTCAATCGAGGCCTCCGGCAAATCCCAGCAGCTTGTGCATCTGGTCGTCGCGCTTCACCAGGTCCAGCCGGCGGCGGGCGTGCTCGGCCTCGCCCCGCGCCTGCGCCTGATCGAAGGCGCGGATGGTGGCCCAGCGGCGCAGCCCCGGCCAGCGCGCCAGGCGCCGCCACCAGGGGTCGGCCAGGGCCAGCACGCGGTCCTGTTCGCTCAGCAGTTCCAGCGCCAGGCCGGGGTCGCCCTGACGGGCGCAGCGGCCCATCAGCTGGCGGTCCACGCGGCGGCTGTCGTGCCGTTCGCTCAGCATCACCACCAGGCCGCCCAGTTCCGCCACGCCCGGCGCCAGCAGGATGTCGGTACCGCGCCCCGCCATGTTGGTGGCGATGGTGACGGCGCCGTTCTGGCCGGCGCGGGCGATGATCTCGGCTTCCCCGGCATCCTGCGCCGCGGAGAGCACCACATGCACCACCCCGGCCCGGCCCAGCGCCAGGCTGGCGCGCTCGGCCTCCGCCACCGTGCGAACGCCCAGCAGCACCGGCTGGCCGCGGCGCTGGCATGCGGCGGCGGCCCCGGCGGCATGCGCCCACAGCGCGTCCCGGTCCGGCAGCAGCACCGGCGGCGGCGAGACCCGGCGCAGCGGCAGCCGGCGCGGAATGCGCGTGGGCTTCAGGCCATAGACCCGCGCGAGTTCGACACTGACCTCGGCGACGGTGCCGCTCATGCCCGCCAGCGTCGCGTAGCGGCGGAAGAAGCGCTGGAAGCTGATGCTGGCCAGCGAGCGACGCTGGCCGGAGGGCTCGCAGCCTTCCTTGGCCTCGACCATCTGCTGCAGGTCCTGCGCCCAGAAGCGGTCCGGCATGGTGCGGCCGGTGTTCTCGTCCACGATCACCACCTTGCCGTCGCGGACGATGTAGTGGCGGTCCTTCTCCAGCCGGTGCAGCGCGGTCAGGGCGGCGCGCATGATCTCGTTGCGGCGGACCCGCACGGCCCAGTCGCCGGGCAGGCCCTGCACCGCCTCCGCCACCTGGCGTTCGCCCAGCGGGGTAAGCTCGATGCCGATGCCATGGCCGTCGATGCTGTAGTGCCGGCGCTGCTCCAGCAGGCGGGCCAGGTCCAGCGCGCGGGGCGGCACCTCGGCCGGCAGCGGCGCGCCTTCGGCCGAGGAGATCAGCAGCGGCGTGCCGGCATCGTCCACCAGCACGCTGTCCACCTCGTCGATGATCGCCACGTCCAGGCAGCGCTGCACCGGCTGGTTGGGGTCGTCGGCGCGGGCCAGCACGCGGCGCGCCTTCAGCGCCAGGGTGGGGTCGCCCACGGGGTCGCCGGCCAGCAGGCGGTCGCGCAGGTGGTCGAAGGCGACTTCCTTGTTGCTGACGAAGGTGATGTCGCTGAGGTAGGCGCGGCGGCGGTCGGCCGGCTCCACGCCATGGATCACCAGGCCGACGCTCAGGCCAAGGCGTTCCAGCACCGGGCGCAGCGTGGCGGCGTCGCGTTCCGCCAGGTAGTCGTTGCTGGTCACCACATGCACCGCGCGCCCGGCCAGGCCGAAGATGGCGGCGCCGACCAGCGCCGTCAGAGTCTTGCCCTCGCCGGTATCCATCTCGATGACGGCGCCGTGCAGCAGGGCGTGGCCGCCGGCCAGCTGGTTGAGGAAGGGGGTCAGGCCGCGTTCGCGCCGCGTTGCCTCCCGCACCAGGGCCAGGGCGCGGACCACATGGCCGTGCAGCAGGCCCTGGCGCCGCAGCGCGCCGGCCAGCCGGGTGGTCTCGGCGGCCAGGGCGGCGTCGTCCAGCGCCTGGAACTCGGCTGCCAGGGCGGCGGCCTGGCGCGCGGCGGCAAAGGCACGGCGGCGGCGCAGCGCGCCCCCGGCTGCGAGGCCGCGCGCCAGCAGCCAGGACCAGGCGCCCTCCACCGGGCGCTCCGCGCCGGCGACCATGCCGGGCGGGCGGGCCAACGGCAGGGTCAGCGCCGTCTCAGACATGGAAGGTACGCAGGAAGGTCTGCCGCAGGCCGCGCCACAGCCGCTGGGCCAGCGGCATCGGGCCGTGGTCGAAGCGCACCCAGGCGCGTTCCCCCCAGCGGTCCGCCGCCAGTTCGGCCGGCAGGGCGATATCGACCTCGAAGAAGGCCTGCAGCGCGGTGTCGGGTTCGCGCGCGCCGGGGTCCAGCACCAGCGGGCCGCCCATGTTCTGGCCCAGCGCCGGGCTGGGCAGGTGCCGCGTGCTGCCGGGCACGGTGCGGGCAATGGCCAGGCGGTCCAGCTGGTGCCAGCGGTCGCCGTCCAGCCGCAGGGAAACGCCCAGCGTGCCGGCCTGCACCAGTTCGATATCATCCTCGGACACCACGGCGCGCACCATCGGCGGGCCGGGCGGCATCACGTAGCCCAGCAGGGCGCCGCGCCGGGCATGGCTGCCCACGGCGCTTTCGGCCCGCGGCAGCAGGAAGGTGCCGGCCACCGGGGCGCGCACCTGCAACGCCGCCAGCTTGCGCTCCACCTCGCGCACCTCGTCCTCGGCGAACTCGATCTGCTTGCGGATGACCTGGGTCTCGAACGGCGTCTGCGCCTCGCTGACCGTCAGGCGGAAGCGCAGCTCCGCCAGCTGCGCCAGGGTGCGGTCGCGCTGGGCGGAGAGGTAGGGGTCCTCCAGGCTCAGCAGCGCCGCGCCTTGGGCGACGGTGGTGTTGGGCTCGGCGGCCACGGCCAGCACGGTGCCGGCGGTGCCGGCAACCACGCGGCTGTCCTCCGGCAGCCAGACCACGCCGCGCGCCACCGTGCCGTGCGGCAGCGGCACCGCGAACAGCATGGCCGCCAGCGCGACCAGGCCCAGGCCGGTAACCGCGACCGCCCTGCCCCGCTGCCGCCGCAGCGCCGGCGCCGTCAGCACGAAGCGCAGGATCTTCACCAGCGGCCAGCCGAGCGAGAGGGCGAAGGTCCAGCCGATCAGCAGCACGCCGATGATGAAGTACTGCGTGCCCACCAGCGCCGCGATGCTGCCCAGCACCACCAGCCGGTACACAAGGGAGGTCGGGGCATAGACCGCGAACCAGAACGCCTCGCCCCGGCCGGTGACGGGGTTCTTCGCCTCCGTCACGCCGAACAGCCAGCGCTGCGCCAGCCAGCCGTACCAACGGCCTGAGCGCGTGCCGAGGTTGGGGATGTCCAGCAGGTCGCCCAGGATGTGGTAGCCGTCGAACCGCAGCAGCGGATTGGCATTGAACACCACGGTGGAAACGCCGGCGATCAGCATGGTGTTGAACGCCATGGACCGCACCAGCCCCGGCTCCGCGCCGATCCAGACCAGCATGGCCAGGGCGGCCACCAGCAGTTCCACCATCATGCCGGCGGCGGCCACCAGCACCCGCGCCGCCGTGCTGCGGAACACCGAGGACGCCGAGGCGTCCACATAGGGCGCCGGCAGGAACACCAGCAGCATGACGCCCATCTCATGCACCTCCCCGCCATGCACCTTCACGGCGTAGGCGTGGCCGAATTCGTGCAGCACCTTCAGCAGCGGGAAGACCACGGCCAACAGCAGCAGGTTGTCCGCGGCCAGCACGCGGTCGCCGATATTGGCGGTCAGCGGGTCCCAGCGCAGCGCCGCCTGCACCGCCAGCCAGCCCACCGCCACCAGCCACAGCAGCAGCCCTGCCGAAGAAAACAGCGGCCGCACCAGGTGGATGGTGGCGTCCAGGAAGCGGTTGGGGTCGATCAGCGGCAGCCGCAGGAACATCGGGTTCTGCACCTGCTGCATGGCCTGGCGGCGGGCGGCTTCCTGGCCGCGGGTGGCCACCTCATGCGGGTCTATCGCGCCATCCGCCTGGACCAGGCCGAAGGCGTAGAGCTGGCTGACCAGCTGGATGATCTGGCCCTGGCTCGGCGCGTTCTCGCCAAAGCGCTCGGCCACCTCGGCCCAGATCTCGCCCAGGGTGCGGCGGCCATCCATCCGCATCAGCACCGCATAGACCCCGGCCGAGAAGCGGTGCGCGCGGGAAGAGAAGCGGTCCTTCGCCACGTACCAGACATCGCCGCGGATCACATGGCGCTCGATCCGCAGTTCGAGGTTGAGGCGAGCAGGCGGCTGCGCCGCAAACGACCTTGCCAAACCGTCATGGCAACCATCTCCGGACCCCGCCACCTGCAACGGTGGCGGTTGCGCTGCAAGCGCTTGGGTCCGCGGTCCAGCCCCGGCTGGTGGCCGCGGACCTAAGCGGTAACAGCATTAATCAATGGTTGCGATACGATATGCCGGCCGTAGCCAGCCGGATTGGCGAGATCCACAGCCGCGGCTGCCAGCGCGCCGTGTTCGCCATACGAAGCGATCAGAAAATTTATCGTCTGTATTCAATGGTTTGCGGCGACACAAGGTGCCGGAAACGCGCTGCTTCCGCACCGCGCCCGGTGCCGCCGCAGTGCAATTTCTTACATTCTCCGCCGGCGGCAACCCATGCTGCAGCGCAACCCGTGATGGCTACCTCAGGGGGTCAGTCCGGCTTGCCATAGAAACGCGCCAGCACCGCGATCTCGTCGTCGGTGTAGCCGCGGGCGATGCGCCCCATCACCGTGCCGGGCTGGCTGCCAGCCCTGAAATCCCGCAGCAGCGCCGCGAATTCGGCAACCCCGCGGGTGTTTCTCAGCGGCGGCATGCCCTGCCCGTTGGCGCCGTCCTGGCCATGGCAACCCTGGCACGGGCTGGCCAGGCGTTCCGCCGGGCTGGCGGCACCGGCAGCCGCCAACGGCGCCCCGGCAAAAAGGATCGCCAGCGCCAGCATGGCGGCGGAGTCGCCGCGGCGGTGTCCGTTATGCAGGGCCATGATCGCTCCAGGTCATCCCAGGCGACGAAGCATAGCGCATTGACCACCGAAGGCGATCCCGCGCATCGTTCTGACGGAAACGCGGAAATAACAGGGCAGATGCCGCATAAGCGGCCTGTAGCCCTGAGACAGGGAGGCAGGGCATGCAGAACATCAGCAGGCGTGATTTCGGGCGGCTGGCGCTGGCCAGTGCCGTGGCCGGCGCCGGGGTTTCGGCCGGGGTCTTCCCGGCCCTGGCGCAGTCCGCCAACCCCATCCGCATCGGCTTTTCCATGTCGCTCTCGGGCGGCCTGGCCGGCAATGGCCGCGCGGCGCTGGCGGCACAGCAGATTTGGGCATCCGATGTGAATGCCAAGGGCGGCCTGCTCGGCCGGCCGGTGCAACTGGTGTTCTACGACGACCAGACCAGTGGCGGCCAGGTGCCGGCCATCTACACCAAGCTGCTGGACGTGGATAAGGTGGACCTCGTCACCTCCCCCTACGCCACCGCCATGATCGCGCCGGCCATGCCGGTGGTGATGCAGCGCCAGATGTGCTTCGTCACCATCCTCGGCGCCGGGGTCAACACCACCTTCAAGTACGACCGCCACTTCAACATGAACGTGGTGGGCGACAACATGAAGGAGACCTTCGCCAAGGGCTTCCTCGACATCGCCGGCACACTGGAGCCCAAGCCGCGCAGCATCGCCATCCTGGCGGTCGACAACGACTTCGCCCAGCGCGCGGCCGAAAGCGCCCGCTTCCTGGCCCGCCAGCGCGGCATGCGCGTGGTCTATGACCGCAGCTACCCGCCCAGCACGGTGGACTTCACGCCGACCATGCGCGCGGTGCAGGCGGCGCGGCCGGACCTGATCTACATCGCCAGCTATCCGCCTGATTCCAACGGCATCCTGCGCGCCGCCAGCGAGCTGCGGATCTCCGCGCAGATGTTCGGCGGCGGCATGGTCGGCCCGCAGCTGGCGGCCTTCCAGGCGCAGTTGGGGCCGATCCTGAACAACCTGGTCAACTGGGACATCTTCTCGGTCGAGCCGACGATGAACTTCCCGGGCGTCGCCGAATTCCTCACCAAGTACCGCGAGGTAGCTGCGAAGGAACAGACCGACGTGCTGGGCAACTACATCCCGCCCTACGCCTACGCCCAGATGCAGGTAGTGGAGCAGGCGGTGAAGCGCGTCGGCAAGATCGACCAGGCGGCGCTGGCGGCGGACATGCATTCGCAGGTGTTCGACACCATCATCGGCCCGGTCACCTTCAGCAGCACCGGCGAATGGGCGCATGAACGCAACCTGCTGGTGCAGTTCCAGGGCATCACCGATGGCGACCTGGAGCGCTACAAGCGGCCCGGCGCCAAGGTCATCTTGTACCCGCCCAACCTGAAGTCCGGCACGCCGCGCGCGCCCTACGGCACGCCGGCCTAAGCTGCTTCCATGGAGTTCGACCTTTCGCTGCTGCTGAACGGCATCGTCAGCGGCCTGCTCCTCGGCGGCCTCTACGCCGCCGCGGCGTCGGGGCTGGCGGTGTCCTTCGGCATGCTGGACATCGTCAACATCGCCCACCCCGCGCTGATGGTGACGGGCGCCTTCACCGTGGTGGTGCTGGGCACCTGGCTGGGGCTGGACCCGCTGGTGGTGGCGGTGCTGCAGGCGCCGCTGTTCTATGTGTTCGGCATCGGCATCTACAACGCCTACCACCACTTCTTTGAAAAGCGTGGCGACGAGGCGTTGCAGGGCCTGGCCTTCTTCTTCGGCGTCATGTTCATCATCGAGGTCGGGCTCGTCATGGCCTTCGGGCCGGAGCAGCGCTTCCTGGACCCCTCCTACGCCTATACCACCTGGCGCATCGGCGACATCGACCTGCCGTTGCGCATGCTGGTGCCGGGGCTGTTTGCCATGGCCTGCATCGGCGGGCTGTTCCTGTACCTGCACCGAAGCTTTACGGGTCTCGCCATCGCCGCCGTGGCGCAGGACGCCGAGGCGCTGCGGCTGATGGCCATAGACCCGGTGCGGATTAAACGCTTGGCCTTCGGCATCTCCATCGCCCTGGCTTCCATGGCCGGCGGCGCGCTGGTGGTGGTGCAACCCGTAGAACCCTCCTCCGGCCAGGTCTTCATCGGCCGCGTCTTCGCCATCTGCATCATGGGCGGCATGGCCTCGCTGCCCGGCTGCATCATGGCGGCGCTGCTGTTCGGCGTGGTGGAGAACGTGACCGCGACCTTCTTCGGCCCGTCCTGGTCGCCGGCCGTGGCCTTCGGCTGGTTGCTGCTGGTGCTGGCCTTCCGGCCACAGGGCCTGTTCGGGAAGGCGGCATGAACGCGAATCTTCGGTTCTGGCTGGGCGCGGCGGCGCTGGGCCTGGCGCTGGTGGCCGGGCTGCGGTTGCTGGGCAACGACTACGGCTACTTCGCCGGCTACTTCGTGCTGCAATACGTGGTGCTGGCCGGCGCCTGGAACATCCTGGGCGGCTATGCGGGCTACGTGAATTTCGGCGCGGCCGGCTTCATGGCGGCCGGCGCCTACAGCGCCATCGTCGTGCGGCAATGGCTGGGCTGGGACCTGATCCCCGGCATCTTCGCCGCCGCCGTGGTGGCGGGGCTGCTGGGGCTGGGCACCGGCTACCTGACGCTGCGGCTGAAGGGCGTGTACTTCTCCATCGCCACGCTGTGCCTGGCGGTGGTGCTGCAGACCCTGGTGGTGAACTGGGACTACGTCGGCGGCTCCCGCGGCGCCTACATCATCCATGCGCGCGACATCCCGCCGTTCAACAGCTACAGCGAGATGCTGTTCATCGTCATGCTCGCGCTGGCCATCATCACCACCGGCATCGGCCGCGCGGTGGAGATGTCGCGCCTCGGCCGCGGGCTGCAGGCGATCCGCGACAACGAACGCGCCGCCGAGGCGGTGGGCGTGCCGACGCTGCGGCTGAAGCTGGTGGCGACCACGCTGTGCGGCGCGCTGATGGGCGTGGCCGGCGCCCCCCTGCCCTACTACAGCGGCTACCTGAACCCGGAGGCCGCGTTCAGCCTGGCCTATGCGGTCAACGCCATCGCCATGCCGCTGATCGGCGGCGCCGGCACCTGGGCCGGTCCGGTCATCGGCGCGGTGCTGCTGGCCAGCCTGCAACAGGCGGCGACCGTCACCATCTCGTCGGCGCTCAACCTGTGGATCGTCGGCTGGATGCTGGTGATCTTCGTCGCCGTGGCGCCGCGCGGCATCCTCGGCTGGTTCAGGAAGCGGACATGAGCGAGGTGTTCTTCCGCGCCGCCGGCGTGGGCAAGCGCTTCGGCGGCTTCGTCGCGCTGGCCGAGGTGGATATCGAGCTGCGCGCCGGCGAAAGGCTGGGGCTCATCGGGCCGAACGGCTCGGGCAAGTCCACCTTCGTCAACTGCATCAGCGGCGACTTCGCCGAGCATGATGGCCAGGTCTCGCTGGCCGGCACCGTGCTGAACGGGCTGAAGCCGCATCGCCGCGCGCGACTGGGCATGGCCCGCACCTTCCAGCTGCCGCAGCCCTTCAACAGCCTGGATGTGCTGGAGAATGTGCGCGTGCCGCTGCTGTTCGCCGGCCATGCGGCGGAAGCGACCGACCGCGCCATGGCCTGCCTGGAACAGGTGGAGATGGCCGACAAGGCGCGCAAGCTGCCGAAGGAGCTGACCCAGGTGGAGCAGCGCCGGCTGGAGTTGGCCCGCGCCATTGCGCTGAACCCGCGCCTGCTGATCGCGGACGAGGCGATGGCCGGGCTTTCCAACGCCGAGGTCGACCAGATCATCGCGCTGCTGTTCAAGCTGAACGAGGCCGGCGCCGCGGTCATCATGATCGAGCACATCATGCGCGCGGTGACGGCGTTCTCCGAACGGCTGGTGGTCTTCGTCGCCGGCCGCAAGATCGCCGATGGCCCGCCGCGCGACGTGCTGGCATTGCCCGAGGTGGAGGGAGCCTATCTTGGCAAGCAGTAGCGGCCTGGAGATCACCGGCATCGACGCCGGCTACGGCGCGGTGCGCGTGCTGGAAGGCGTCTCGCTCAGCGTGCCGCCGGGGCAGACCGTGGTGCTGCTGGGCACCAACGGCAACGGCAAGACCACGCTGATGCGCAGCATCATGGGCCAGGTACGCCCCAGCGCCGGCAGCATTGTCGCCACGCTGGACGGCCAGCGCGTGGACCTGCTGGGCATGAAGCCGGAACATGTGGTGGAGCACGGCATCGTGCTGGTGCCGGAAGGCCGCCGCCTGTTCCCCCGCCTGACGGTGGAGCAGAACCTGCGCCTGGGCGCCTACCGCGCCGTGGCCCGCGCCAAGCTGGCCGAGAACATGGCGCTGTGCTTCGAGCTGTTCCCCCGCCTGGCGGAACGCCGCACGCAACTCGTCGGCAGCATGAGCGGCGGCGAGCAGCAGATGGTGGCGCTGGGCCGCGCCGTCATGTCGGCGCCGCGCATCCTGCTGGTGGACGAACCCTCGGTCGGGCTGGCGCCGATCCTGGTTTCCCGCACCATGGAGATGATCGCGGAGATGAAGGCGCGCCTGGGCCTGACCGTGCTGATGGCGGAGCAGAACTTCCACCAGGCGGTCCGCATCGCCGACCGTGGCTATGTCATCGTCCACGGCCACATGGTGTTCGAGGGTGGCTCGGCCGCGGAGTTGCAGGACAATGAGCTGGTACGGAAGGTGTACCTGGGCCTCTGACCGCGCCGCGACGGGGCCTTCAGGCCGCCCGGAAGATCAGCGACGTGTTGATGCCGCCGAAGGCGAAGTTGTTCTTCATCAGGTATTCCGGCCGCATCAGCCGCGGCTCGGCGCGCAGGTAGTCCAGCTCGGCGCATTTGGGGTCAACGTTGACCAGGTTGGCAGTGGGGGCGAACCAGCCCTCGGCCTGCATGCTCAGCGCCAGCCAGCTTTCGATGGCGCCGCACCCGCCCAGCGTATGGCCGAAATGCCCCTTCAGCGAATGGATCGGCATGCGCGCACCGAACACCGCGTGAGTCGCGGCGCTTTCGGCGATGTCGCCGTGGTCCGTCGCGGTGCCGTGGCCGCTGGTGAAGCCGATCGCTTCCGGCGGCAGCCCGGCATCGCGCAGCGCCAGGCGCAGCGCCACTTCCATGGTCGGCGCGTTGGGCTGCGTCACATGGCTGCCGTCGGAGTTGGTGCCGAAGCCGACCACCTCCGCCAGCACCGTCGCGCCGCGCGCCAGGGCGTGCTCGCGCTCCTCCAGCACCAGGGTCGCGGCGCCTTCGCCGATCACCAGGCCGTCGCGCGCGGCGTCGTAGGGGCGTGGCGTCGCCTGCGGCGTGTCGTTCTTCGTGCTGGTGGCGTAGAGCGTGTCGAACACCGCGGCCATGGTCGGGCAGAGCTCCTCGGCGCCGCCGGCCAGCATGATGTCCTGCGCGCCACCCTTGATGGCTTCATAGGCGTAGCCGATGCCCTGGCTGCCGCTGGTGCAGGCCGAGGAGGTCGTGATGATCCGCCCGGTCAGGCCGAAGAACAGGCCGATGTTCACCGCCGCGGTATGGCTCATCATCTGCACGTAGCTGGTGGCGGTCACGTGCCGCACCGTGCCGTTGGTGATCAGCTCGGCAAAGCCCAGCACCGGCGGCGTGCTGCCGAAGGAACTGCCATAGGCAATGCCGGCGCGGCCCTGCTTAAGCACGGGGTCATCGGTCAGCCCGGCCTGCGCCAGCGCGCGTTCGGTCGCGAACACCGCGAAGCGGGAAACCCGCCCCATGGTCCGCAGCTTCTTGCGGGGATACAGCCTGTCGGCGTCGAAGCCCTCGATCGGCCCGGCCAGGCGGGTGTTCAGCCCCTCATACCTGTCCCATTCGGCCATGCGGGCGATGCCGGTCTCGCCAGCCGCCATCCGCGCGCGGATCGCCTCCCAGGTATCCCCCAGCGAGGTGATGCCGCCCATGCCGGTGACGACGACGCGGCGGCTCACAGCATCCCCCCATTCACCGAGATGACCTGGCGGGTGACGTAGCTGGCGGCGTCCGAGCAGAGGAAGCCCACCACGGCGGCGACTTCCTCCGGCCGGCCCACGCGGCGCATCGGGATGGCATCCATGACGTGTTCCAGCGGCACATCCTTGATCATCTGCGTTTCGATCAGTCCTGGCGCGACGCAGTTGACGGTGATGTTGCGCTTGGCCAGTTCCACCGCCAAGGCCTTGGCCGCGCCGATGATGCCGGCCTTGGTGGCGCTGTAGTTCACCTGGCCGCGATTGCCCGCCAGCCCCGCGACCGAGGACAGTGCCACGATCCGCCCGCCCTTGCGCCGCTGCACCATGGGCAGCACCAGCGGATGCAGCACGTTGTAGAAGCCATCCAGGTTGGTCCGCAGCACGCCGTCCCATTCCTCCCCGGTCATGGCGGGAAAGGCGTTGTCAGCAGTGATGCCGGCGTTCAGCACCACGCCATGCGGCGCGCCATGCGCGGCCACATCGGCGTCCAGCGCCGTGCGGGCGGCATCACGGTCGGCAATGTCAAAGCTGAGCAGCCGCGCCGCGCGCCCGGCCGCGCGCACCTCGGCGGCGGTGGCCTCGGCGCCGGCCAGGTCGCGGCCATAGTGGATCGCCAGGTCGAAGCCATCCCGCGCCAGCTGCACGGCGATGGCGCGGCCGATGCCCTTGCTGGCGCCGGTGACGAGGATGCTGCGGCTCAACTCGGGATATCCCCCTCGGGCGGTTCGTAGACGGTCAGTTCAGCCTCGGCGGCCAACTCGCCCGCCACCTCGATACGGCCGGTGAAGCTGCCCATCGCCTCGTCCTGGAATACCAGCGTCACGCTGACCAGCAGCGTCTCGCCCAGCCTGTACCACGGCCGGTGCATCAGGAAGCGGCGGGTGCCGAGCAGGAAGCCGATCCGCGGCGCGCCGCCGGTGGCCAGGGCGCGATGCCCGGCGAAGGCGGCGCAGGCCTGCGCCATGTATTCGATGCCGATATGCGCCGGCACGCCCTCGGCCTCCAGGAACTCGGTGCCGGCATGGATCGCCAGGCTGGCCTGCAGCGTGGTTTCGCCGGCGGCCTCCACTTGGTCCAGCAGCAGCATCGGCGCCCGGTGCGGCACCAGATCCACAAGCGGCGTCATGCCGCCCCCAGCAGCAGCGCCAGGTTGCTGCCGCCGAAGGCGTAGCTGGCGCTCAGCATGGCGCGCGGGCCCCACAGTTCCTCGCCGGGCCGGGCCAGGCGCAGCGGCGGAATATCCTCGGCGACCACGCCGTCCCACAGATGCGGCGGCAGCAGCCCGCGTTGCAGCGCCAGCCAGCAGAAGGCGGCCTCGGTGGCGGCAGCGGCGCCCAGGGTGTGGCCGGTGAAGACCTTGGTGGCGCTGCACGGCACCTCGGCGCCGAACTCCGCGGTGACGGCCCTGCCCTCCATCGCGTCGTTCAGCCGGGTGCCGGTGCCATGCAGGTTGATGTAGCCCACGCCATCGGCGGCCACCCCGGCCACGTCCAGCGCGGCACGCATCGCCGCCCGGGCGCCCTTGCCCTCCGGCTCCGGCGCGCTGATGTGGTGCGCGTCGCTGCTTTCCCCCACGCCCAGCAGCGCCACGGGGCCGGGCGCTGGCTCCAGCAGGAACAGCGCCGCGCCTTCGCCGATGCAGGTGCCGTCGCGGTTGCCGCTGAAGGCGTTGAGCGGGCGCTGGGACAATGCCTCCAGGCTGAAGAAGCCATGCAGCGTGGTGCCGCACAGGCTGTCCGCGCCGCCGACGATGGCGGCGTCGCACAGCCCGGCGCGGATCAGCCGCTGGGCCGAGGCGATGGCCTTGCCGGAGGAGGAGCAGGCGGTGTGCACGGTATAGGCCGGGCCGCGCAGCCCCAGCAGGTCGGCCACGAACAGCGCCAGGTTGCCTGGCTCCTGCTGGGTATAGGCGAAGTCGTTAGGCCAGGTGCCGTCACGGCGGTGGGCGGCCAGGCCGGCCTCGCCCTCCGCCATGCCGGAGGTGCTGGTGCCGAGGATGACGGCGATGCGGTCCACGCCGTAGCGGGCGATGGCGGCAGCGATCGGCGCCCGCATCTGCCCCAGCGCCGCCAGGGCCAACTGGTTGTTGCGGCAGGCGTAGTGGTGCAGCGCGGCGGGCACCTCCGGCAACGGCTCGGTGACCGCGCCGACCCAGAGCGTGGCGCCGGGCACGATATCCGCGCGCGGCGCCAGCGCGCCGCCCTGCCACCATTCGCCGGGCGCCGGCGCGAACAGCCGCGCGGCCACGGCCTCGGCCCCCGCGCCGAGCGCGTTGACGATGCCGAGGGCGGAAAGGGTCAGGGTCATGGCGCCAGCAGAACGGAGGTCACCCGCAGGCTGTAGCCGAAGGCGAGGTTGCGGAGCAACGCCCGGCCGCCCCAGCCGGGCTGGGCATACTCCACCCGCACCACCTCCTGCCCGCCGGCGAAGACGGCGCGGCGTTCAGGCGTTGCCTCCAGCCTTGCGCCGGCTGCCAGCAGGGCGGGGCGCAGCAGGGCCTCGGGCCAGTACAGCAGCGCGATATCCGCCAGCATGTTGGCCGGGCTGACCTGCTCGGGCAGCCAGGGCGCCGCCTCCGCCACCGGGTCGGTGCCGTGCCAGCCGATGGTCAGTGCCCGGCGGCCCAGCCCGTCCAGCGCCACCAGGTCCAGCCCTTCCGGGGTCAGCGCGATCTGCGCCTCGAACACCATGCCGACGCCGCCGTAATCCGCCTGCACCGTCTGCGCCACGGCCACGCTCTGGCCCAGCAGGCCCGGCGCCGGCACGCGGAAGGCGATGTTCGGCGCGATGAAGGCGGTATCGCCCGGCAGGCGCGGCGGGGTGGCGCAGGCCGCCAGCGGCAGGGCAAGCAGCAGGCTGCGGCGATTCATGTCGGGCGACCTCCGGCCAGGGGGGCAAGCAGCCAGGCGATGCCGATGCCGATCAGCATGGTGCTGCCGAAGGCCTGCACGGCAAAGACCTGGCTGGCGGCCAGCATGCCGAAGGACAGCGTGGTGCTGACCGCGGCCAGCAGGATGGCCAGGGCGGTGACGCCGCGCCGCTCGGCCGGGGTCTCCCGGCAGAACACCGCGTAGTCCACGCCGATGGACAGCACCAGAACCAGCGCCATGGCGTTGAAGAAGGTGAAGGCCAGGCCGAACAGCGCGGCGATGGGCGGCGCCAGCAGCACCGCGGCCAGCGACGGCGCCAGCACCCGCGGCGTGGCCCAGCGGTAGCGCCAGCCCAGCAGCGGCAGCATCAGCAGCACCGAGAAGCCCAGCAGCCACAGCGCCTGACGCCGGTACACGCCGAACAGCGCCGACCAGTCATCCGCCAGGCTGACCAGTTGCACGCCGGGTGCGCCGGCCAGCGCCGCGCGCAACGCCGCCAGGTCGGTGACGCCATGCAGCAGCACCAGGTGCGTTCCCGGCTCCGGCATCAGCGCCCGCACCAGGGCCAGCGGGCCGTCCGCCGGCAGCGCCGCGGGCAGCAGCGGCTGGGCGGTTGGCGGCTGCGGCGGGGTGTCCAGGCCAATCTCGGCCAGCCAAGCCGGCAGCAGCGGCGCCAGCACGCGCGCGACCAGCGCCGCATTCTCCCGCTGCCGCGCGACGGAAGCCACGAATTGCGCCGGGGCTTGGTAGCCCGCCAGCAGGCCGTGCGCCTGGGCTTCCGCCAAGCGGGGCAGCACGGCCTCCTGCGCCTGCAGCGCGGCCTCCGCATCGGCGCCGTGCACCAGCAGGAATTGCGCGGCGCCGCCATTGCCGGTCAGGCGCTGGATCTCGGCTTCCTGCCGCTTCAGCTCCGGCGGCATGCCCTGCATGTTCTGCACGTTGTCGTCGGCGTGCAGGCGGGGCAGCCCGGCGGCGGCGGCCAGCAGCAGCAGGGCCAGCACGCCCAGCCGCCAGCGCCGCAGCCCGGGCGCCTGCCACAGCGCCCAGTGGCCCTGCAGCCGCGCCAGCATCGGCCCGCCATGCGGCAGCGGCCCGGCGCGGTCCAGCCGGGGGTACCACAGCCAAACCGTCAGGAAGCTGCCGATCAGCCCGCAGCAGGAGAACGCCGCGATCTGCTGCAACCCCGGGAACGGCGCCAGCAGCAGCGTGCAGTAGCCTATCAAGGTGGTGCCCAGCCCGATGGCGACGCCAGGGATCACCCGCCGCAGCCGGTCCGTCGCGGTGGGCGCCGCCGGGTCGAAATAGGCGGCGAAGTATTGCAGCGAATAATCCACCGCCACGCCGATCAGGCTGGCGCCGAACAGTACCGCCACCGTGTGCAGTTCCTGGAACCACCACAGGCAGAAGGCCGTGGCGACGGTAATGCCGACGCCGATATCCAGCATGGCCAACAGGATCGGCCGGATGCGGCGGAACACCAGCAGGATCATCGCCACCGTCGCCGCCAGGGAAACGGCGCCGAGGGTGGAACTCTCCTCCATCGCCTGCCGCGCGCCCTCGGTGGCGTAGAACAGCGCGCCGGTCCGCAGAACCTGCACATCGGCCGGCAAATGCGCGGCAAAGAAGGCCGCGAAGGCATGCTGCACCGGCAGGGCGAAGCTGTCGCCGGCCAACTCTGCGCTGACGAAGGCCCAGGTCAGCCCGCCCTCATGCACCACCAGCTGGCCATCCTCGGCCGCCAGGCGGGACTGCGGCAGCGGCAGCGCGGTGAAAAAGCCGGGCAGCAGCAGGAAGGGGTCGCGCGCCAGCAGCGCCGCATCGCCGAAGCCGGCCGGGCTGAACAGCATGGCCCTGGCGCGATCCACCAGCGCCTGGCCCTGGCCGGCCAGCAGCAGGGCGCGGTCTGCCTCGGCCAGCAGCCCCGCCCGATGCGGCAGGTACAGCGCGCCCAGCCGTTGCTGCGCCGCCTGGTCCACCCCGGCGGTCACCCCACGCACCAGGCCGGAGGCGGTCAGCGCCGCCGCCAGTTCCTGCCCCGCGGCGCGGGCGCGGGCGGGCTCGGCATGGCCCAGCAGCAGCACGATCCGCCGCGCCCCGGCCTCCGCCACCCGCTGCTGCGCCAGGTCGGCCACACCATCGCGCTCGGCACGGGGCAGCAGCGCCAGCACGCTGCTCTGCAGGTGCAGCCCGGCGTGCACGCGCAGCCCGACATAGCCGGCGGCGAACAGCACCAGCGCCAGCCAGCACCAGGCCGCGTAGCGTCTCACGGCGAAAGTTGCGTCAGCAGCGCCTGTTCCGCCGCGTCCGGCGCCGCCGGGCCAACGCGCTGGTCGTGGAAGGTCATCAGGTCGGCATCGCCATTGGCCTTGCGGACCTCCACCGCCTCCACCAGCCGGGCGCCGCTCACGACGATGCTGGCGATGCTGGCCAGCGCCGGATCATCGGCGCGGCGAGGTGTCAGGGTCAGCTGCCAACGGGTCGCGTCGGCCTGCCAGCCGGTGGCGAAGACCTGGCCCAGGCTGGAGGGGTCGCCCGACATGGCCCCGGCCAGCACCTGGTAGAACTGCCCCAGCCCCGGCATGCGCGACGCCGGCAGCCGCATCGCCTCCCGCCCCTCCAGCAACTGCAGGATGCCGGCCGGCGTGATGACCATGGTGCTGGCGAAGGGCACGGTCGCCCGCCAGACCAGCCCCCTCCCCGGCAGCAGCAGGAAGTCACCCTCCGAGCGCAACGGCCGGGCAAAGCCCTGCAGCCGGCGTTCCTGGGTGAAGCGGCCGCGCAGTTGCTGGCCTTCCCGCAGCACCTCCGGCCGAGCCTCCTGCGCCATTGCCCGCGCAGGCAGGGCCAGCGCCAGCAGCAGCGCGCGCCGCCTCACGCGCTGGCCTTCCGCACCGCGTCCAGCAGCGGTGCCGGGCTCTCGAACGCCGTCTCGCCGGTGCGGATATGCACCGCCATCTGCGTGGTCTGCGCCTTGGTCAGCACCTCGCCGGTCTCGGCATCGGCGATCCGGTAGTCGATCCGCAGCCGGTTCTCCCATTCCACCAGCGTCGCCGTGACCGCGATGCGCTGGCCGAAGCGGATCGGCCGCACATACTTGGTCCGCATGTCCACGATCGGCCAGGCATGGTCGGTGGCGGCCATCTGCACGTAGTTGAAGCCGATCAGGTCCAGCAGGTCGCAGCGCGCCTGTTCCAGGAAGCGGGCGTAGTTGCCGTGCCAGACGATGTTCATGGGGTCCAGGTCGTAGAACTGGGCCTTGATCTCGGTGGTGGCGCTGATCATGCGCGCAGCCTGCGCCACAGCAGCAGGGGCGCGCGGGGCAGCATGGCCAGGGTGAGGCGCGTGTGCATCTTGGTGATCCGCCAATTGTCCCTGAGCATGTCGAAATTCGACGTATTGTCCGCAGGATAGACCACATCCACCGGCAGCATCAGCACCGGCGTGCCCTGCCAGCACAAGCGGACCATGATCTCGGTATCGAAATCCATGAAGCTGCCCAGCCGGACCCGCTCCATCAGCCGCAGCGTCGGCGCCAGCGGATAGGCCCGAAAGCCGCACATGCTGTCGGAAATCCGGAACGACAAGGTCTCCACCCAGACCCAGAAATGCGTCAGGTAGCGCCCCCATTGCCGCGCCTTGGGCACGCTGGCGTCGTAGCGCGCGGCGCCAGAGATCAGCGTCTCCGGGTGCGCGCGGGCCAGCGCCAGCAGGTCGGCCAACCGGGCCAGGTCGTGCTGGCCATCCGCGTCCACCTGCACCGCATGGGTGAAGCCGGCGGCGGCGGCCTGGCGGAAGCCGTGCATCACGGCGGCGCCCTTGCCATGGCGCGGCTCCAGCCGGGTCACCACCACATCCGCCGCCGCCTGGGCCGCCAGCACGCCGCGAGCCGGCTCCTCGCTGGCATCGTCCAGCAGGAAGACCGGCAGCCCCGCCGCCCGCGCGCCCGCGATGACCTGGGCGATGGCCAGGTGATGGTTGCGGCTGGGGATGACGCAGCAGGGCCGGAAGCTCATGCCGGCAGCGCCAGCGCGCCGGAGGAACAGGTTTCCGCCCCGCGCCGATAGGCGAAGGTCAGCCGCCCCCGCTGCACCGCCAGCGCCAGGGTCAGCTGGTCGTCGGGCCGGATCGGCCGACGGAATTTCACCTGTGCGCTGGCGGCCGCGGCGATCAGCCCCAGGTGCCGGCGCCCGTACAGCACCGCCCAGTGCAGTTGCACCACGCCGGGCAGAATGGCGAAGCCGGGGAAATGGCCCTGGAACCAGTGCAGCGACGCCGGCAGCGCAATGTCCAGCTCCACCGCCTGGTCGCCCGGCCGCAGCGCGGTCAGGATCGGCTCGCGCGGCGCCGCCTCGGCCAGCAGGGCTTCCAGCGCCACCCGGTCGCGCTTGCCCATGGGGTCCAGCGGCAACGCGGGCAGGAAGCGCCACAGCCGCGGCAGCGCGCTCGGCTCATGCGTGCCGGCCAGGGCGCGGCGCAACCGGCGCTCAAACCGGAAGCGCCCTTCCCCGGCCAGCGTCCCGCGCGCCTCTGGCGCCAGCACCAACAGGGCGCCCAGCGTCTCGCCGCGCATCGCCAGCGCGGCCTCGGCCACCTCCGGCAGGTCAGCCAGATCGCGTTCCAGCGCGGTGAGGCTGACGCGCTTGCCCTCCACCTTCACGATCCGGTCCGCCCGGCCGGCGAAGCGGAAGCCGCCCGCGGTCAGCTCCACCCGGTCGGCGCTGTGCACCACTTCGCCCGGCGCCAGGTTGGGAGAGCGGATGTCCAGCAGCCCGCCATCGCGCGTCGTCAGCTCGGTGCCCGGCAGCGCCTGCCACGGCGTATCGGCCGCTTCCTGCCAGCGCCAGGCGATGGCGCCGGTCTCGGTGCTGCCGAAGATCTCGGTCGGCAGCACGCCCAGCACGGCGCGGCAAGACTGCGCCGCCTCCAGCGCCAGGGGCGCGCCGGCGGTGAAGATGGCCAGCGGCGCCCGCCCGGCCGGCAGCGGGGCCAGCCCCTCCAGCCGCGCCAGGTGCGCCGGGCTGACCACGGCGATGCCCGGGCCCCGCAGATCGGCCACCAGGGATTCCCAGGCGAAGTGGTTGTGCGCGGCAAAGGGCCGCCCGGCCATGGCGGGCCACAGCAGCCGGAAGGTCAGGCCGAAGATGTGCTGGTGGCTGACCATGCCCAGCACCCGCGCCTGCCCGAGGCGCTCGCCCCACATCGCCTCCAGCGTCGTCACCTCACGCTGCAGCTGCGCCAGGGTCTTGCCCAGGCGCTTGCGCTCCCCGGTGCTGCCGGAGGTGAAGAACTCCAGCCGGCAGGCCTCGGCATCCAGCGGCGCCAGCACGGCCTCGGCCTCGCCCTCCGGCGGGGCGGCAAGCAGCAGGTCGGCCTCCCCGGCCAGGGCTTCCAGCGTGCCGGGCTGGGCATTGGGCGGCATCACGGCGGTGGCGCCGGCATGCAGCGTGGCCAGCAGCGCGGCCAGGAAGTCGGCGGCGTCCTCGGTGGCCAGCAGGACCCGACGGGCACCCCGCGCCCGCAGCACGGCGGCGCCCCGCGCCACCCGGTGGCGCAACTCCTCCAGCGTCAACGGCGCGCCGGCGCGCTCGGCCACCACGGCGTCATCAGGGCGGCCCTGCGGCAGCAGCGCGGCCAGCGGCACCAGGCTCATGCCGCCTGCTTCGGCCGCACCACGCGGCGCACCAGCATTTCCCCGCCCAGCAACGCGCCCACCAGCAGGTAGCTGAGGAAGCCGTTGTAGAAGGCCCATTGCTCCAGGCTGCCATACCGCACGGTCCAGCCGGCCACGGCGGCATTGCACAGGAAGAAGCCGACCCAAACCGCCGTCACCCGCCGCAGATAGGGCCGCGCCGCGTCGGGCAACGGCCCTTCGGCGGCGGTGGCGATGCGCTCCACCATCACCGGCCCCCAGCGGAAGCTGGCGGCGAACAGCGCGGCCATGCCCAGGCTGACCAGCACCGGCCAAGCCCGCACCGCCAACTCGGGGTCGGCCCGGTGCAACGCCAGCACCGCCAGCGCGGCCACGGCCAGCACGGCCTCGGTCGGGCCGCGCCGGCCCAGCGCCAGCCGGGCCAGCAGCAGCAGCACCGGCACCACCAGCAGCGCGCCGGGCGGCAAAAACCGCAGCCCGGCCAGCACGATGAACGGATAGGCCACGCCGGCCAGCCCCAGCGCGGCGGAAACCAGCCGCGAGCCGCGCCGCGGGCTGCCCTCAGGTCGGGGTGGCGAGGAGGGCATGCACCTGGTCCACCACGTCACCCACGGTGCGGACGGACTTGAACTCCGCCACCGGGATCTTGCGGCCGGTATAGTCCTGCAGGCGCACCACCAGGTCCACGGCGTCGATGCTGTCCAGGTCCAGGTCCTCGAACAGATGCGCCTCCGGCGTCACCGCTTCCTCCGGCACCTCGAACATCTCGACCAGGTAGCGGGTCAGCGTTGCCAGCACTTCCGCCTTGTCGGGGGTCGCGTCGGCCATCACGCCGCCTCCCGGTTCGCGGCCACGAAGCGCGCCAGCGTGCCGACGGTGGCGAAGTGCTGGCGCAGTTCCTCGTTCGCCGTCTCGATCCTCAGGCCATAGGTCTTGCGCAGCGCGATGCCCAGTTCCAGGCCATCGATCGAATCAAGGCCAAGCCCGTCGCCGAACAGGGGTTCGTCGGTGGCGATATCCTCGGGCCGCAGGTCTTCCAGCTTCAACGCCGAGACGATCAGGCGCTTGATCTCGGCTTCAAGGTCAGTCATCGCGCTCTTGGCCCCAATATTCCTGCAGGTGGCTGGTCAGGCGACGGGCCCCGATTGCCCGCGGACCGCAGGCCAGGAAGGGCGCCACCGGAAGCGTTTCGCCGGCCATGACCCGGAAATTGGCACGCCGCTCCGGAACGCGCCACCACGGTTCTCCCTTCACCAGCGTAATCGGCCGGCATTGCAGCCGAAGCAGCTGCAGGTCGGCCGGCACCAGCAGCGCAATGTTGGCAAAGCCGCGCTGCAGGCGCAGCGGCTGGCCCGGCACGCTGCGGGTGCCCTCGGGGAAGATGATCAGGTTGCTGCCCTCGGCCAGCGCCTGGCGGCAGGCGGCCACGAAGGCCTCGCCCTCGATGTCGTTGCGGATATAGCCGGCGGCGCGCACGACGGGGCCGAGGAACCAGTTGGACCAGAGCTGGTGCTTCACCACGCATTGCGCGTTGCGGACCAGTGCCATCAGCAGCACCACGTCCAGCAGGGTCGGGTGGTTGGCCACCACCAGCTTGCCGCGGCAGGCCTTGATCTGCGCCCTGCCCTCCACCTCCAGCGTGATCAGCCCCAGCAGCCGCAGCATCAGCAGGTAGCCCTGGAACACCAGGCTGATGGCGCGCTGGGTGCGGCGGCGGCCGGTCAGCTCGTCGGGCGCCAGGGCGCGCAGCAGCGGGAAGCACAGCACCGCCAGCGCCAGCCCGCCCAGGCCCAGCGCGGCAAAGGCGAAGCCGGTGGCCGGGATGCGCCACAGCCGGAACAGCCGGCTGCCTAGGCTGGGCGGCAGGTCAGGCGGCACGGCGCCACTCCACCCGCATGCGGGCGCCACTGGCCTCGGCATGCGGCAGGCCCTCGGCCAGGAAGGCGAGGAAAGCATTGGCCGGCGCGGCGGTGGCGGCCTGGGGCGCGCTGGGCTGGGGCGAGGCAAGGAACCGGATCGCGCCCTCGCCGGCTTCCCCTGGCCCCAGCAGCACCGCCAGGGCCAGCGCCCCGGCGGCTGGCTCGGGCTGCAGCGTGGCATAGGGCGGTGGCAGGTCGTCGTCGAAGTACACCAGCAGCACCGGCCGGGACGGGTTGTCCGCCAGCAGCGCCGCCGCTTCCAGCAGGCCGGCGGCCAGGCTGTCCGGCCCGGCGGCAATGGCGGTGTGCCCGGCCTGGGCCTGCGTTGCGATGGAAAGCAGCCCGGCCAGCGCGTTATGCACGCAAAGCGAGAAATCCGCCGGCGACAGCGGCTGCTCGGCGGCCAGCGTTTCCAGCAGACGGAGCGAGCGGGCGAATTCGCCATGGCGGGAGGTGAAGACGTAGTGCAGCCCGGCCTCGGCCCCCGCCTGGTAGGCGGTGGCGATGGCCGCCTGGCCCAGCGGCGTCAGCCGGCGGCGGAGCATCATCGGCATGCCCGGGCGCTCCGGCACCGCCGTGTCGCGCGGCGCCCGCTCCGCCCGGCCGGCGGCATGGGCCGCCCAGTCCAGTACCCGGAAGCTTGCAGCCAGCACCAACTTGCCCCTCCACACGCCGCCGGACCCGCTTCCCGGCGACGCTTCGTTACAGGATACCGTCTTAACCCGCTTCGGCAACGCTGTCGCCCGGCACGGCGGCCGGGTAGAAGCGCCGCCCTGGGGCATTTTCCGCCGGAGATACTTGCCCGGCAAGACCCTAACCTTTTGTTAAACAATCGAAATCCCCGAGAGGAGGCAGATGGTGGCTGACGCGCCGGAAGGCCACTGGTCCGCTTTGGCGGAGCGGGGGGCGCTGTGGGGCATGCGATTCGTGCTGCTCTCCCGCCGGGTGCTCGGGCGGCGTGGCTGCGTGGCGGTGCTGCTGCCGGTGGTCGCCTGGTTCTGGCTGACCGAGCGCGCCAGGCGCCAGGCCTCGATGGACTACCTGCGCCGGGTCCGCGCCGCCGCCGGGCTGCCACCGCCGCGCTGGTGGCATGGCCTGGCGCACTACCTGGACTTCGGCGCCAAGGCGCTGGACAGCGTGGTGGCCGCCCAGGCGCCCGGCGCGGTCGGCGCGCTGCGGGTGCGGGACCCCGATGCGCTGGGCACGCTGGCGGCGGCGGGGCGCGGCGGCATGGTGGTGGTCTCTCACCTGGGCAATGCCGATATCAGCCGCGCCGCGCTGGGCGGGCGGTTCCCGCATGGCATGACCGTGCTGATGCACACCCGCCACGCCGCCCAGTACAACGCCATGCTGGACCGGCTGCACGGCGACCCGCTGAGCCGCACGCTGCAGGTGACCGAGATGGGGCCGGACACCGCGATAGACCTGCAGCAGCGGGTGGAGCGGGGGGAATGGCTGGCGATGGCGGCGGACCGCACGCCAGTTGGCGGCGGCGGCCGGGTGGCGCGGGTGCCCTTTTTGGGCGCGCCCGCGGCGTTTCCGCTGGGCCCCTGGGTGCTGGCGGGGCTGCTGGGCTGCCCGGTCTACCTGCTGTTCTGCCTGCGGGACGCCGATGGCGGCCACACCGTCCACCTGGAACGCTTCGTTGACCGGGTAGACCTGCCGCGCGGCGGGCGGGACGCGGTGCTGGCCGGGCTGGCGGCGCGCTATGCCGCCCGCCTGCAGCACTTCACGCTGCTGGCGCCGCGGCAGTGGTACAATTTCTACCGCTTCTGGGCCTGAGCCAGCCTCAGCGCGGCCGGCTCGGCCCCCGGCGCGGCGGCGCCGTCGGGCTGCGCTTGCGATGTTCCCGCGGCTCGCGCTGCTCACGCGGCGCTTCGCCGGCATCGCGCGGCAGCGGCTGCATCGGCTCGATGCGGATTTCCGCATTCTCGCCGGTGGCCTTGCGGCTGGCGGTGTCGAAGCGCACCGCGGCATAGGGCGCCACTTCGAACTGCGTCTCGTTCGGCATGATCCGGATGCGGCCGATCTCGGACCGCGTCACATGGCCGCGCCGGCACAGGAAGGGCAGCAGCCATTTCGGGTCGGCATTGCCGTCGCGGCCGACATCCATGTGGAACCAGATGCCTTCCTGGCCAGGCTCGCGCGGGCCGTCGCGCGGAATGCGCTCGTCGGTGCGCGGGTCGCGGTAGTCCGGCCGCTCGACGCGCTGCGGCCGCGGCTCGGCAATCTCCTCCGGCGCCGGCAGCGGGCCGCGCAGGGTACGGACCAGCGCGGCGGCCACCGCCTCCGGCCCGGCCTCGGCCAGGCGCGGGTCGGCCAACAGGGCGCGGGCCACGGCCAGGTCGGCCTCGTCCGCCGGCTCGCTGGCCAGCAGCACCGCCTTCTCGCCGATGCGCTCGGCGTCCTTGGCGCGCACCGCCTCGGCCGAGGGCGCCGGCCCCCAGGTCGCCTGGACCCGGGCGGCCTGCAGCAGGCGCTGCGCCAGGGTGCGGCGGGTATGCGGCACGATCAGCTGGCTGATGCCCTTGCGCCCGGCGCGGCCGGTGCGGCCGGAACGGTGCAGCAGCGTGTCGGGGTCGCGCGGCAACTCGGCATGGATCACCAGGCCCAGCTCCGGCAGGTCGATGCCGCGGGCGGCGACATCGGTCGCGACGCAGACCCGGGCGCGACCGTCGCGCAGGTTCTGCAGCGCGCGGGTCCGCTCCGCCTGGGACAGTTCGCCCGAGAGCGCCACGGTGGAGAAGCCGCGCTCCGTCAGGTTGCCGTGCAGCCGGTTGACCGAGGCGCGGGTGGCGCAGAACACCATGGCCAGGGCCGGGTCTTCCAGCCGCAGCAGGTTCACCACGGCGCGTTCCAGCTCATAGGGCGCCACCACGCAGGCGCGGTATTCGATGTCGGTGTGCTGCGGGTCGCCGCCGCCGACTTCCAGCCGCAGCGCGTCCTTCTGGTAGCCCTTGGCCAGCGCCGCGATGCCGCGCGGCACGGTGGCCGAGAACATCAGCGTCCGCCGCTCGGCCGGGGTCTCCTCCAGGATCGCCTCAAGCTCCTCCTTGAAGCCGAGGTCGAGCATCTCGTCGGCCTCGTCCAGCACCACCACCCGCAGGTTGTCCGGCCGCAGGTTGGAGCGTTCCAGGTGGTCCCTCATGCGGCCGGGGGTGCCGACCACGATATGCGCGCCGGCATTCAGCGCCCGGCGTTCCGCCAGCGGGTCCATGCCGCCGACCACGGAGACCACGCGGCCACCGGCGGCGGCGTACAGCCAGCTCAGCTCGGTCTTGACCTGCAGGGCCAGTTCGCGCGTCGGCGCCACGATCAGCGCCAGCGGCGCCCCGGCCGGCGGCAGCCGTTCCTCGCCGGCCATCAGCTCGGCGGCCATGGCCAGGCCATAGGCCACGGTCTTGCCGCTGCCGGTGCGGGCGGAAACCAGCAGGTCGCGGCCGGTGGTGGCCGGGTCCAGCACGGCGGCCTGCACCGGGGTGGCCTCGGCATAGCCACGCTCGGCCAGCGCGGCCTGAAGGGAAGCGGCCAGGTTGTTGAAGGGCATGGGTGAACGGTATTCCAGAATCTCAAGGCGTCCCTTGGGCGGCGGGGCGCGGAAGGTCAAGCATTGCATGGCGGCATGAAGGAATGGCTGCCCCGCGTTCTTGCGCGGTCGCCCCGCGCATGGGACTGGTTGCGCCAGGAAACGCAACGGGAGAGCACGCCATGAGCGAACGTGAGGTGGTGCATTACGCCGTCGAGGACGGCATCGCCGTCATCACCATCGACAACCCGCCGGTGAATGCCCTGGGCGCCGGCGTCACCGAAGGCATCATCGCCGGCGTGGACAAGGCCGAGGCCGACCCCGCCGTGCAGGCGCTGGTGCTGATCGGCGCCGGCCGCAGCTTCATTGCCGGCGCCGATATCCGCCGCTTCGGCACCAAGCGGGAACAGCCGACCCGGCGCAGCTACGACGCGCTGGACCAGTGCAGCAAGCCGGTGGTGGCGGCGATCCACGGCTTTGCCCTGGGCGGCGGGCTGGAGAATGCGCTCAGCTGCACCTGGCGGATCGCGGTGCCGTCGGCCAAGGTCGGCCTGCCGGAAGTGCTGATCGGCGTGATCCCCGGCGGTGGCGGCACCCAGCGGCTGCCGCGGTTGATCGGCGCCAAGCCGGCGCTGGAGATGATCGTCAGCGGCCGCCACGTGCCGGCGCCGGAGGCCAAGGCGCTCGGCATCATCGACGAGTTGGTGGAGGGTGACCTCCGCACCGCCGCCCTCGCCTTCGCCCGGGCCAAGGCCGGCGCCGGGCTGCGGCGCATCAGCGACCAGCCGCCGGCCAGCGCCGAGCCCGGCCTGTTCGAGGCCCAGCGCAAGGCGATTGCCCGCAAGGCGCGCGGCCAGCCAGCCCCCTTCGCCGCCATCGCCGCGGTGGAAGCCGCCTGCACCCTGCCCTGCGCCGAGGGCCTGGTGGAGGAGCGCCGGCTGTTCAGCACGCTGGAGAACTCGCCCGAGGCCCGCGCCCTGCGCTACGCCTTCTTCGCCGAGCGCGAGGTGGCCAAGCTGCCGCAGTTGCCGAAGGAGACCAAGGCGGCCGAGGTGAAGACCGCCGCCGTGGTCGGCGCCGGCACCATGGGCGGCGGCATCGCTATGAGCTTCGCCGACAGCGGCCTGCCGGTGAAGCTGATGGACGCGACGCAGGAAGCGCTGGACCGCGGCATGGAGCGGATTCGCGCCAACTACGCCGTCTCCGTGAAGCGCGGCAGCCTGACCCAGGCCGAGATGGACAAGCGCCTGGCCTTGATCGACCCGGTGGCGGGCTACGAGGCCATCGCCGACTGCGACGCCGTGATCGAGGCGGTGTTCGAGCAGATGGCGGTGAAGCAGGAGGTCTTCGCCAAGCTGGACGCGGTGATGAAGCCGGGCGCGCTGCTGTTCACCAACAGCTCGGCGCTGGATATCGACACCATCGCCGCCAGCACCAAGCGGCCGGAAGCCGTGGCCGGCACCCACTTCTTCGCCCCCGCCAACGTGATGAAGCTGTTCGAGGTGGTGGAGGGCAGCAAGACCGCGCCGGAGACGCTGGCAGCGGGCATGAAGCTCGGCCGCGCCATCGGCAAGGTCAGCGCCTATGCCGGCAATTGCGACGGCTTCGTCGCCAATCGCAGCCGCATCCCCTTTGGCCTTGAGCAGAACCTGATGGTGGAGGAAGGCGCCCGGCCCGAGCAGATCGACCGGGTGATGGTCAACTTCGGCTACCCGATGGGCCCGTTCGCGGTGAACGACCTGAGCGGGCTGGACGTGAACTACATGACCCGCAAGCGCCGCGCCGCCGCCGACCCGAACTACCGCAAGTGGCCGGTGGCCGACCGGATCGTGGAGATGGGCCGCAAGGGCCAGAAGACCGGCGCCGGCTGGTACCGGTACGAGCCCGGTGACCGCACCCCGCACCCCGACCCCATCGTGGACCAGATTGCGACCGAGGTGGCCGCGGAGCTGGGGATCGAGCAGAAGGCGTTCTCCGATGAGGAGATCCTGCACCGCCTGCTGTTCGCCTCGCTGAACGAGGCCTGCAAGATCCTGGCGGAGGGCAAGGCGCTCCGGGCCAGCGACATCGACGTGATGTGGCTGAACGGCTTCGGCTTCCCGCGCTATCGCGGCGGCCTGATGTTCTGGGCCGACGAGATCGGCGCCGAGGCGGTCTACAACCAGGTCGCCGCCTGGCATCAGCGCTACGGCGCCCGCTGGGCCCCGGCCCCGCTGCTGCGTGAGATCGCCGAGGCCGGTGGCAAGTTCCGCGAGGCCAAGGCGCCGGCGCTGCGGTAGCGCCTGGTCTGTTACTCCGCCGGCTGCGCCTGCGCCGGCGGGGCGCCACCCACCGGCAGGCCCAGCCGCAGCGCCAGGCTGAGCAGCCGGTACACCGTCTTGAAGGCCAGCACCGGCAGCAGCGTTTGCCGGGTGCCGCGCAGGTTGCCGGCCAGCAGGCTGACCAGCCCGTCGCGCATCCGCAGCTTGTTGCTGGGCGCCAGGAACATCCGCCGCAGCGCCGGGGTGTTGATGCGGTAGATCAGCCAGCTGATCCGCGCCATGGCGTGGCGCAGGTCGCGCTCCATCCGGCGGGCGCGGGCGCGGCCGGCGGCGGGGTCGTCCAGCCAGGCATCAGCCACCTCGGCGCCCATCTCGCCGGCCGTCATCGCCAGCAGCACGCCGCTGGAGAACACCGGGTCCACGAAGGCGAAGCTGTCGCCGATCATCGCCCAGCCCTCCCCCCAGCTGCGCGCCGCGTCGTAGGAGAAGTTGCCGGTGCTGGTCACGCCGCCCAGGCGCTCGGCGCCCCGCATGCGTGCGCTGACGCTGGGGCTCGAATCCAGCCGGGCCTGGAACAGCTGCTCCGGCGTGCCCTTGCGGCCCTTGAATGCCGCCTGGTTGCCGACGAAGCCCACGCTCATCACGTCGTCCGGCAGCGGGATCAGCCAGAACCAGCCATCCTCGGCCAGGTGGACGCTGATGAAGCCCTCCAGCTCGCCACCCCGCCGCGCCACACCGCGGTAATGCGCGAACAGCGCGGCCGTGTTGTTGTGCTTGTTGGCCCGGCGGGTGCCGAGCTTGCTGGCCAGCAGCGTGTCGCGGCCGGAGGCATCCAGCACATAACGGGCGGCATACTGGCGCTCGGCGCCGTCTGGCCCGATGGCGGTGACCAGGCTGCGCTCCTGCCCGAAGCTGATCCCGGTGACGCGGGTCTGCTCCGCCACCCGGGCGCCACGCGCGGCGGCGGTCCGGAACAGCAGCGTGTCGAACTCGGCGCGCGGCACCTGCCAGCTGCTGGTGAACACCTTGTCCAGCCCATCGACGAAGGCGTAGCGCACCTGCTGGCCGGTGGCGTCGGAGACGAACTCGGCGCCCGGCTTGGGCACGCCCAGCGCCCCGACTTCCGCGGTGATGCCCAGCCGGTCGAAGATGGCGGTGTTGCGCGGCAGCAGGCTTTCCCCGATGTGGAAGCGCGGGTGGCTGGCCTTTTCCAGCAGCACCACGTCGCGGCCACGTTCCGCCAGCAGCGCGGCGGCGGTGCAGCCGGCCGGGCCGCCGCCAACCACCAGGATATCGCAGGGCTCGGCCGGGGCGCTTGTCATGATGGTATTCTAAACCGGCCGGCCCGGCCCCAAGTCAAGCCGATTGCCCCCGCCCCGCATCGGCAGGACTGGCGGTGGCGGCGCCGCCACACCATGATGGGTGGGGCGCCGCGGCGCCTTCAATGACTGGCGCTTGGGAAGACACGTGCGGCCGCTGCTGCTGTTGATGTTGTTGCTCGCCGCCGGTTGCACCCCGGTCACCATGGCCGCCGGCCCCGCCGTGACGGAACCACGGCTGGGCGAGGCCGCCTTCACCATGGCCGATGGCGCCCGCCTGCCCTACCGGGCCTGGCTGCCGGAGGCCGCGCCGCGCGCGGTCATCCTGGGCGTCCATGGCTTCGGCGATTATTCCGTGAACTACCTGGACCTGCCGGCGCCGCTGTTCACCGGCCAAGGCGTGGCGCTGTACGCCTACGACCAGCGCGGCTTCGGCGCGGCGCCGAATCGTGGCTACTGGCCGGGTGCCGAAACCCTGGTGGCCGATGCGGTGGAGGTGGCCCGACTGCTGCGGGCCCGGCACCCCGGCGTGCCGCTGTACCTGATGGGCGAGAGCATGGGCGTGGCCGTGCTGCTGGCCGCCGCCACCAGCGCCGCGCCGCCGCCGGTGGACGGCTACATCCTGCAATCCCCGGCGGTACGCGGCCGCCAGGCCATCGGCCCCATCCTCAGCGGCCTGCTGGAGGCGGTGGGGCATACCGTGCCCGCCCTGTCGTTCCAGAATTCCAGCGGCAGCATCACGCCCACCGACAATGTGGAGGCGATGCGCCGCTGGAGCCGCGACCCGCTGACCACCAAGGAAATCCGCGTGGATGCGATGTACGGCCTGGTCGGGTTGATGGACCAGGCGGTGGCGGCGCTGCCGCGCTTCGCCGCCCCGGCGCTGGTGCTGTACGGCGGGCGCGACGACCTGGTGCCGGACCGGATCGTGCGGCGCACGCTGCGCGCCATGGCGCCCGGCGCGCCGGTGCGCGTGGCCTTCTACCCCGAGGGTTTCCACCTGCTGCTGCGCGACCGCGAACGTGCGAAGGTGGCCGCCGACATCCTGGCCTGGATGGCCGACCACGACGCCGCGCTGCCAAGCGGCGCCGAGGTGACGAAACGCGAGGAGGATACGCGATGAAGCTGGCGACACTGGACAAGCCGCTGAACACCCTGCTGCTGGACGAACCCTTCGACGGCGTGCTGGTGGTGACGCTGAACCGGCCGCAGCGCGCCAACGCCTTCACGTCCGAGATGGCGCACGAGATCATCCATGTCTTCGCGGCGCTGGAAGCCGAGCCGGAAGCGTATCGCTGCGTGGTGCTGACCGCGGCCGGCGATCGCGCCTTCTGCGCCGGCGCCGACCTGAAGGAGCGCGACGGCATGACCGATGCCGATTTCCGCGCTCAGCACTACCTGTATGAGCGCTGCTTCCGCGCCGTCGGCGCCTGCCCGCCGCCGCTGATCGCGGCACTGAACGGCGCGGCCTTCGCCGGGGGCCTGGAGATCGCGCTGCAATGCGACTTCGCCTACGCCAGCGAAACCGCCCGCTTCGCGCTGACCGAGGTGACGCGCGGGATCATGCCCGGCGGCGGCGGCACGCAGATGCTGCCGCGCAGCATCGGCGAACGGCGGGCGAAGGAACTGATCTTCACCGGCCGCCCGTTCACGGCGCAGGAGGCCTTCGACTGGGGCCTGGTCAACAAGCTCTGCGCGCCGGGCACGGTGCTGGAGGAAGTGCTGGGCGTGGCGCGCACCATCTGCGCCAACGCGCCGATCAGCGTGCGCCAGGCGAAGAAGTCCATCTCCACGGGCATGCAGATGGACAAGGCCAGCGGCATGCTGTTCGAGATCGAGGCCTACTACCAGCTGATCCCGACCGAGGACCGGATCGAGGGGATCAACGCCTACGTCGAAAAGCGCACGCCGGTGTTCAAAGGGCGGTGACCGGGTTGAGGGGGGCGTTACCGCCCCCCTTTCGGCGCTCAGCGCGGCAGCGTGCTGACCGCGTTACCGCGGCAGCGTGCTGACCGCGTTACCGCGGCAGCGTGCTGCTGCCCATCAGGAACTCATCCACCGCGCGGGCGCATTGCCGGCCCTCGCGGATGGCCCAGACCACCAGCGACTGCCCACGCCGCATGTCGCCGGCGCTGAACACCTTGTCCACGCTGGTGCGGTAGTCCTCGGTGTTCGCGGCCACATTGCCGCGACCGTCCAGCTTCACGCCGGCAGCTTCCAGCAGGCCGGGCTTCTTCGGGCCCAGGAAGCCCATGGCCAGCAGCACCAAGTCGGCCTCCAGCGTGAACTCGCTGCCCGCCACTTCCTGCATCTGCATCCGGCCACCCTTGCTGACCCATTCCACCCGCACGCAATCCAGCGCGGTGACGCGGCCATTCTCGGTGCGCGCGTTCTTGGTCAGCACGGACCAGTCGCGCGCGCAGCCTTCATGGTGCGCCGGGGCGGTGCGCAGCTTGTTCGGCCAATTCGGCCAGGACAGCGCCTTGTTCTCGCGCTCCGGCGGCTTCGGCATGATCTCGATCTGGGTGATCGAAGCGGCGCCATGCCGCGCCGAGGTGCCAATGCAGTCGGCGCCGGTGTCGCCACCGCCGATGACCACCACATGCTTGCCCTTGGCGGTCAGCGTGCCCCGCGGCGCGGCGCGGTCTTCGGTGTCGCCGGCGACGCGCTTGTTCTGCTGCGTCAGGAAGTCCATCGCGTAGTGGATGCCCTCCACCTCGCGGTTCGGGATCTCCAGGTTGCGCGGCCACTCGGCGCCGCCGCTCAGCACCACCGCGTCGTAGCCCAGCACAAGCACTTCCATCGGCAGCGTATTGCCGACCTCGACGCCGGTCAGGAACTGCACGCCCTCCGCCTGCATCTGCTGCATGCGGCGGTCGATCAGGTGCTTCTCCATCTTGAAGTCGGGAATGCCGTAGCGCAGCAGCCCGCCGACCCGGTCGTTCTTCTCGAACAGCGTCACGCTGTGGCCGGCGCGGGCCAGCTGCTGCGCCGCGGCCATGCCGGCCGGGCCACTGCCCACCACCGCCACGCGCTTGCCGGTCTTCCGCGCCGGCACCTGCGGCACGATCCAGCCTTCCTCCCACCCCTTGTCGACGATCGCGCATTCGATCGACTTGATGGTGACCGGCATGTCCTGGATGTTCAGCGTGCAGCTGGCCTCGCACGGCGCGGGGCAGATGCGGCCGGTGAACTCCGGGAAGTTGTTGGTGCTGTGCAGCGTCTCCAGCGCGGATTGCCACTGGTTGCGATAAACCAGGTCATTCCAGTCCGGGATCATGTTGTTCACCGGACAGCCGTTGTGGCAGTACGGAATCCCGCAATTCATGCAGCGCGCGGCCTGGCCGTGCAGCTGCTCGGCCGGCAACGGGGTGACGTATTCCTTGTAGTTGTGGATCCGCTCCTCCGGCTTGATGTAGCCGCGGTCGGCACGCTCGATCTCGAGGAATCCGGTTGGCTTGCCCATGACTGCTACCCCTACTCTGCCGCGGCCGCGGGCGTCGCCTCGCGCTCGGCCTTCAGGTCGAGCAGCGCGCGGCGATAATCGGTCGGCATGACCTTGACGAATTTCTGCACCGAGGCTTCCCAGTCCTCCAGCAGTTGGCGGGCGCGGGCGCTGCCGGTCATCAGCGCATGGCGCTCCACCAGAATGCGCAGGCGCTCGGCGTCGAAGCGCAGCATGTCGCCCATGCCGCTGTTCTCGGCGGAGACGCTGCGCTGGCGCGGCCGGTCGGCATCCTCCGAGGGATCGACCGCGCCGATCTCCTCGATCTCCACCTGAGCGGTGTTGCAACGCTCACGGAACTTGCCGTCAACGTCGTACACATAGGCGACGCCGCCGGACATGCCGGCCGCGAAGTTGCGCCCGGTCTCGCCCAGCACCACCACGGTGCCGCCGGTCATGTACTCGCAGCCATGGTCGCCGCAGCCTTCCACCACGGCGACGGCGCCGGAGTTGCGGACGGCGAAGCGCTCGCCGGCCACGCCCTCGAAATACGCCTCGCCGGCGATGGCACCGTACAGCACGGTGTTGCCGACGATGATGTTGGCCGAGGGGTCACGCTTGATGCCGAGCGGCTGCTTCACCACCAGGCGCCCACCGGACAGGCCCTTGCCCACGTAGTCATTGCCGTCGCCGGTCAGCTCCATCATCACGCCGCGCGCCAGGAAGGCGCCGAAGCTCTGCCCCGCCGTGCCGGTGAAGGCGATCTGGATGGTGTCTTCCGCCAGGCCGGCATGGCCGTGGCGGCGCGCTACCTCGCCGGACAGCATGGCACCGGCCGTGCGATGCACATTGGTGATGCCGCGGCTGATCCGCACCGGCTCGCCCTTGGCCAGGGCGGGCAGCGCCGCCGCGATCAGCTCGCGGTCCAGCGCGCGGTCCAGCCCATGGTCCTGGCGCTCGGCGTTGAAGATTGCCACGCCGTCCCGCTGCGCCGGCTGGAACAGGATGCGGCTGAGGTCCACGCCCTTCGCCTTCCAGTGGTCCACCGCGTCGCGCATGTCCAGCATGTCCACGCGGCCGATCATCTCGTTCAGCGTGCGGAAGCCCAACTGCGCCATGATCTCGCGCAGTTCTTCCGCGACGAAGAAGAAGTAGTTGATCACGTGTTCCGGCTGGCCGGTGAAGCGCGCGCGCAGCACCGGGTCCTGCGTCGCCACGCCCACCGGGCAGGTGTTCAGGTGGCACTTGCGCATCATGATGCAGCCGGCCGAGATCAGCGGCGCGGTGGCGAAGCCGAACTCATCGGCGCCCAGCAGCGCGCCGATGGCAACGTCGCGCCCGGTCCGCAGCCCACCATCCACCTGCACGGCGATGCGGCCACGCAGCCCGTTCAGCACCAGGGTCTGCTGCGTTTCCGCCAGGCCGATCTCCCAGGGGCTGCCGGCATGGGTCAGGCTGGTCAGCGGCGAGGCGCCGGTGCCGCCCTCGAAGCCCGAGATCGTCACATGGTCCGCCCGCGCCTTGGAAACGCCGGCGGCCACCGTGCCCACGCCCACCTCGCTCACCAGCTTCACGCTGATGCGGGCCTTGGTGTTGACGTTCTTCAGGTCGTGGATCAGCTGCGCCAGATCCTCGATGCTGTAGATGTCGTGGTGCGGCGGCGGGCTGATCAGGCCAACGCCCGGCGTGGAATGCCGCACCTTGGCGATGTTCTTGTCCACCTTGTGGCCGGGCAGCTGCCCGCCCTCACCGGGCTTCGCGCCCTGCGCCATCTTGATCTGGATGTCGTCGGCGTTGACCAGGTATTCGGCGGTGACGCCGAAGCGGCCGCTGGCCACCTGCTTGATGGCGGAGCGCATGCTGTCGCCATTCGGCATCCGCACGTAGCGGTCCGATTCCTCGCCGCCCTCGCCGGTGTTGCTGCGCCCGCCGATGCGGTTCATCGCAATGGCCAGCGTGGTATGCGCCTCGCGGCTGATGCTGCCGAAGCTCATCGCACCGGTGGCGAAGCGCTTGACGATATCGGCCGCCGGCTCGACCTCCTCCAGCGGCACCGCGCTGGCGGGCTTGAACTGCATCAGCCCGCGCAGCGTCAGCAGCCGGCGCGACTGGTCGTTGATGGTGGCGGCAAATGCCTTGTAGTCGTCCAGCGAGTTGCCGCGCACCGCGTGCTGCAGCTTGCTGACGCTCTCGGGCGTCCAGGCATGGTCCTCGCCGCGCAGGCGGAAGGCGTAGTCGCCGCCGACATCCAGCTGGTTGCGGTAGATCGGGTTGTCGCCGAACGCCGCGCGATGCCGCGCCACCGCTTCCTCGGCGATCTGCCCGATCCCGGCGCCCTCGATCGTGGTGGACGTACCGGTGAAATATTTCTCGATGAAGTCGCGGGTCAGGCCCACGGCGTCGAAGATCTGCGCGCCGCAATAGCTCTGGTAGGTGCTGATGCCCATCTTGGACATCACCTTCATGATGCCCTTGCCGATGGCCTTCAGGTAGTTCTTCTGCACCTCATAGGCCGAGAGCTTCAGACCGGTGGAGACGCGGATCTGCTCCAGCGTCTCGAACGCCAGATACGGGTTCACCGCCTCGGCGCCGAAGCCGGCCAGCACGCAGAAATGGTGCACCTCGCGCGCTTCGCCGGTCTCCACCACCAGGCCGGTGGAGGTCCGCAGCCCCTGGCGGATCAGGTGGTGATGCACCGCCGCCGTGGCCAGCAGCGCCGGAATGGCGATGCGGTCGGCGCTGACACCCCGGTCGCTCAGCACCAGGATGTTGCGGCGTTCCTCCAGCACGGCCTTGGTCGCCTCGGCGCACAGCAGGTCCACCGCGGCGGCCAGGCCGGCGGCGCCCTCGGCGGCCGGCCAGGTGGCGTCCAGCGTCTTGGCGCTGAAGGCGTCGCCGGCGGCCAGGTCGGCGATCTTGCGGATCTTCGCCAGGTCGGCGTTGGTCAGCACCGGCTGGGCCACTTCCAGCCGGTAATGCGTGCCGGCGTCATGCCCCAGCAGGTTCGGGCGCGGCCCGATCATGCTGACCAGGCTCATCACCATTTCCTCGCGGATCGGGTCGATCGGCGGGTTGGTCACCTGGGCGAAGGCCTGCTTGAAGTAGTTGTACAGCAGCTTCGGCTTGCGGCTGAGCACGGCGATCGGCGTGTCGCTGCCCATGGACCCGATCGGGTCGTCGCCGTTCTTCGCCATCGGCTCCAGGAAGAAGTTCATGTCCTCCTGGGTGTAGCCGAAGGCCTGCTGCTGGTTCAGCAGCTCGGGCTCCTCGTTGCGGCGGTCGGCCGGGTCTTCCGGCACCTCCGGCAGCTCGGCCAGCTTGAACTGGCTGTGCTTCAGCCAGCCGGCATAGGGCTTGGCGGCGGCCAGGTCGTGCTTGATCTCGGCGTCGTCGATGATCCGCCCGGCTTCCAGGTCGATCAGCAGCATCTTGCCGGGCTGCAGCCGCCACTTGCGCAGGATCTTCTCCTCGGCAATCGGCAGCACGCCGCTCTCGCTGGCCAGGATCACCTGGTCGTCCGACGTGACGATGTAGCGCGCCGGGCGCAGGCCGTTGCGGTCCAGCGTGGCGCCGATCTGCCGGCCATCGGTGAAGGCGATGGCGGCCGGGCCGTCCCACGGCTCCATCAGCGCGGCGTGGTATTCATAGAAGGCGCGGCGCTCGGCCGACATCAGCGGGTTGCCGGCCCAGGCTTCCGGAATCAGCATCATCATCGCATGCGCCAGCGGGTAGCCACCGGCCACCAGGATCTCCAGCGCGTTGTCGATGCAGGCCGTGTCGCTCTGGCCGTGCGGAATCAGCGGCCACATCTTGTCCAGGTCGGGGCCCAGCAGCGTGCTGCTCATGGCGCCGCGCCGGGCGTACATCCAGTTCACGTTGCCGCGGACGGTGTTGATCTCACCGTTATGCGCCAGGAAGCGGTACGGGTGCGCCAGCTTCCAGCTGGGGAAGGTGTTGGTGCTGAAGCGCTGGTGCACCATGGCCAGCGCGCTTTCGCACAGCGGGTCGGCCAGGTCCTTGTAGAAGCTGCCGACCTGGCCGGCCAGCAGCAGCCCCTTGTACACCATGGTGCGGGTGCTGAAGGAGGGCATGTACAGGTCGGCCTTGCCCGGCAGGCCGCGGGCCCGCGCGGTGGCGGCGAACTTGTTCAGCGCCTGCTTGCGAATGGTCAGGATCTTCCGCTCGAAGGCGTCCTGGTCGGCGATGCTGTCGGCCGCAGCGACGATGCACTGCCGGATCACCGGCATGCTCTCGATCACCGCATCGCCCAGGCCGGTGGCGTCCACCGGCACGTCGCGCCAGCCCAGCAGCGTCTGGCCTTCGCGGGCCACGTAGCGTTCGATGTAGGCGGTGGCGAATTGCCGGCTGCGCTCATCCTGCGGCAGGAAGCACATGGCAACCGCGTAGCGCCCCGGCTCCGGCAGGGTCAGGCCCTGGCCCTCGGCCCAGGCGCGCAGCAGCCGGTCCGGCATCTGCACCAAAATGCCCGCGCCGTCGCCCAGCAGCGGGTCGGCGCCCACTGCCCCACGATGGTCAAGATTGAGCAGTATCTGCAGGCCCTGGCGGATGATGTCGTGCGATTTCTGGCCCTTGATGTTCGCGACAAAGCCGACGCCGCAGGCGTCGTGCTCGTTGCGCGGGTCATAAAGGCCCTGTGCTTCTGGCAGTCCCATGTGATTGCTCTCGAACGGCCGCGGACGCGGGTATAGGTAAAGGACAGGCTTCCAAGGTCCCGGCAGCGGCCCGAACAGGCCAGCCGGTAACCATGGAGTGAATGCTCAGCCTAGCCCATACAGGCAGCCCGCCCGGGCGCAAAGCCCTTCGGTGGGGGTCGGCCTCTCGCCCCAGGGCTCCCGCGGCCCAGGCCTCCCCGGCTGCTCGCCACCCGCATCGGCTTCCGTGCCGGAATCGGCAGGCCAGGCCAGCCCGCGGCCGCCTGGGGGCAGCCCCGCGCCGGCGGCGCTTGACCCGCCGGGTCACGGCACGCGATGTCGGCGGCGTACCGGGGGAAACACCCATGAAACGCCGTCACCTGCTACTGGCCAGCGCCACGCTGGCCGCGCCGCGCCTTGCCCTCGGCCAGGGCGCGCGGGTGCTGAAATTCATCCCGCAATCCGACCTGGCGGTGTTCGACCCGGTCTGGGGCAGTTCCTACGTCACCCGCAACCACGGGATGATGGTCTACGACACGCTCTACGGCCTGGACGACCAGTACCGCGTGCAGCCCCAGATGGCGGCGGGGCACGAGGTCGCGGCCGACGGCCTGGCCTGGACCATCACCCTGCGCCACGGCCTGCGCTGGCACGACGGCGAGCCGGTGCGCGCCGCCGATTGCGTCGCCAGCATCACCCGCTGGTGGCGGCGCGACGGCTTCGGCCAGGCGCTGGCGGCGGCCACCGACGCCGTGGAGGCGCTGGACGACCAGCGGCTGCGCTTCCGCCTCAGGCGCCCCTTCCCGCTGCTGCTCCACGCCCTGGGCAAGCCGGGCAGCCCGGTCTGCGTGATGATGCCGGCGCGGGTGGCGGCGACCTCTCCCTTCGAGCAGATCCGCGACTACACCGGCTCGGGCCCGTTCCGGCTGAAGCTGGACGAGCGGGTGCCCGGCGCACGCCTGGTCTATGAGCGATTCGCCGGCTACCAGCCGCGCGAGGCGGGCACGCCAAGCTTCACCGCCGGGCCGAAGCGGGCCTTCTTCGACCGGGTGGAATGGCATGTCATGCCGGACCCCTCCACCGCCGCCGCCGCGCTGCAGGCCGGCGAGATGGACTGGTGGGAGAACCCGCAGGCCGACCTGCTGCCGCTGCTGGAACGCGACCGCCGCCTGGTGGTGCCGCCGCCCGACCCGGCCGGCTATATGGCGGTGATGCGCTGCAACCACCTGCACGCGCCGTTCGACAACCCGGCCATCCGCCGCGCCGTGCTGCCGGCGGTGGTGCAGGCGGACTTCATGCGCGCCGTGGCCGGCGATGGCGAGAATCGCTGGCGCGACGGCGTCGGCTTCTTCTGCCCCGGCACCCCCATGGCCAGCGAAGCCGGCATGCAGGCGCTGGTCGGGCCGCGCGACATCGCCGCCGCCAGGCGCGCCCTGGCTGAGGCCGGCTACAAGGGCGAGAAGGTGGTGGTGCTCTCGCCCGGCGACTTCCCCAGCCTGAAGGGGCTGGCCGAGGTGGGCGGCGACATGCTGAAGCGCATCGGCTTCAACGTGGATTATCAATCCATGGACTGGGGCACCATGCTGCAACGCCTGGCCAAGCAGGAACCGGCGGACCAGGGCGGCTGGAGCGTGTTCTTCACCTTCTGGTCCGGGCTGGACCAGCTGAACCCGGCGGTCCACGCCATGCTGCGCGGCAATGGCCGCGATGCGCCCAGCCGCGGCTGGCCCAGCAGCCCGGCGCTGGAAGCCCTGCGCGACCAATGGCTGGCGGCGGCGGACGAGGCCACCCAGCGGACCCTCGCGGAACGTATGCAGGCCCAGGCCTTCGCCGACCTGCCCTATGTGCCGCTGGGCCAGATGCTGGCCCGCACCGCCCATCGGCGAGACCTGCTGGACGTGCTGCAGGGCTTCGCCATCTTCTGGAACGCGCGGAAGGGCTAGACGCTGTTTTTTGAGCGGCTGATTCACGTCGCCGGTGAGTCCACCGGCGACGATCAGGCGCTAGAGAACGGCCTCCGCCACCACCCGCAGCGCTTCCGGCGTGGCGCCGGTCAGCACCAGGGTGCCCAGCTTGTTTTCCTTGGCCACCGCCTTGTAGTCCGCCAGGCGGCCGCGGATGCGGTCGGCGTTGCCGAGCAGGGCGATCTCGTCCACCAGCTTGTCCGGCACGGCGGCGGCGGCGGCCTGCTTCTTGCCGTCCAGGAACAGGTCCTGGATCTGCTTCGCGGCATCCGGGTAGCCCAGCCGCTTGCAGTAGTCGTTGTAGAAGTTCTTGCCGCGCGCCCCCATGCCGCCGATGTACAGCGCCAGCTCCGGCTTGCAGCTGTCGCGGCAGGCCTGCAGGTCGTCGCCCAGTCGGATCTTCACGTACGGCGCGGTGTCGAACCCCTCCAGGGTCAGCCCTACCTTCTGCCGGCCTTCCAGCACATCGGCGGTCGCGGCGTCGGCGGCCTCGGGCGAATAGAAGATCGGCAGGTTGCCGTCGGCGATCTCACCAGCCAGGCGCAGCCCGGCGGGGGTGATGCTGGCGGTGTAGAATTTCAGCCCCGGCTGGGGGTGGACAATGGTCTTCAACGGCTTGCCCAGCCCGGTGGCGCCAGGGCCGCGATACGGAATCTGGTAGTGCTCGCCGTCGTGCTCCAGCGGAGCCTCGCGCGCCATGATCTTCTTCATGATGCCGATGTACTCGCGCATCCGCGTCATCGGCTTGCCATAGACCACGCCGTGCCAGCCCTCCACCACCTGCGGGCCCGAGGGCCCGAGCCCGCAGAGGAAGCGGTTGCCCGACAGCGCCTGCAGCGTCATCGCCGTCATCGCCGCGCAGGAGGGGGTGCGGCCGGGCATCTGCATGATGCCGGTGCCGGCCTTGATCCGCGTGGTCTGCGCCAGCACCCAGGTAACCGGCGTGACCGCGTCGGTGCCCCAGGATTCGCCGCACCAGACCGAATCGAAGCCGAGGCGCTCGGCCTCCAGAATGCGCGGCATATCCACTTCGGGCCGCGCATTGCCGACGCTGAGGGTGATTCCAAGCTTCATGGCGCTAAACCTTGCTGGCGATGTCGCGGTGGAAGGCACGCATGGCGTCGAGCATCTCCTCGGCGCTGCTGGCGGGGAAGTTGAAGTCCATGCTGTCCACGCCCATGGCCTTCAGCGCCCGCAGGTCGGCCGCCACCTGGTCCGGCGTGCCGGAAAACAGGCGCCGGTTGCCGTCGCTGGCCAGGGGCGCCATGTCCGGCCCGTATTTCTGCACCCGGTAGGCCAGGGCCACGCCGGCCGGGTCGCGCCCGGCGGCAGCGACCAGGCCGCGCATCTTGGCCACCCCGGCCTGGTAGCGCTCCATGCTGTCCAGCGGAAAGGACGGGTTGGTGCCGATCGGGTACCAGCCATCCCCCAGCCGGGCAACGCGGCGCAGCGCCGGGCCGCTCTCGCCGCCGATCCATATCGGCGGGTGCGGCTTCTGCACCGGCTTCGGCTCGAAGACCAGCTTGTCGAAGCTGAGGAACTCGCCCTTGAAGCTGGGGTCCTGCTGCGTCCACAGCAGCTTGCACACCGCCATCGTCTCGTCGGTGATCCGGCCGCGCGCCTCGTAGGAGGAGCCCATCGCCTCGATCTCCTCCTTCAGCCAGCCGGCGCCGATGCCGACCGTGAGCCGCCCGCCGGAGAGGATATCGATGGTGGACAGCACCTTGGCGGTCAGCACCGGCTGGCGATGCGGCACCACCATGACGCTGGTGACCAGGCGCAGCCGCGTGGTCTTGGCGGCCACCCAGGCCACCTCGGTCAGTTGCTCATGGCGGGAGCCGGCCGCGCCGGCGGGGAACTCACCGGTGTCGCTGTAGGGGTAGCGGGTGGAGATGTCGGTCGGGATGACCACATGGTCCGAGAAGGTGGCGTAGTCGAAGCCGATGGCCTCGGCGCCCTGGGCCAGCTTGACCAGGTTGTCCGGCGTGGCCAGCGGCCCGCCGGCCGGGGCGTTGAAACCGATCTTCATTATGGACTGCCTCCCATCGCGCCAGGGCCTGCCAGGCGCTTACGCAGGCGCCTCGCATACCCCGGCTGTTGTTGGGCGGCTGATTCGCGCCGCCGGTGATTCCATCGGCGACGATCAGACGCCAGGGGCTGCCCTCGTGTTGCGCTGTGGCGCCGCTGGCCGCAGGATGCGGGCGAAGTGGCTTCCCGGCAAGCGGAGAGCAGAGGGTGGATTCAGGCTTGGAACACATGCTGGACGCGCCGCTGGATGCCCTGATGGCCGAGGCCTCGGCGCTGCGGGATGCCGCGCATGGCCGCGTCGTCACCTATTCGCGCAAGGTGTTCATTCCGCTGACCAAGCTGTGCCGGGACGTGTGCCACTACTGCACCTTCGCCGAGACACCGCGCGCCGGGCACGCCGCCTACCTTTCGCCGGAGGAAGTGCTCGCCATCGCCCGCGCCGGCGAGGCCGCCGGCTGCACCGAGGCGCTGTTCACCCTGGGCGACAAGCCGGAGCTGCGCTACGCGGCGGCGCGCGAGGCCCTGGCGGCGCTGGGCTACGCCACCACCATCGACTACTTGGTGGCGATGTGCGCGCTGGTGCTGAAGGAGACCAGCCTGCTGCCGCACGCCAACCCCGGCGTGATGACCCGCGACGAGATCGCCGCGCTCCGCGCCGTGACCGCCAGCCAGGGCGTGATGCTGGAAAGCGTCAGCGAGCGGCTGTGCGAACCGGGCCAGGTACATTACGGCAGCCCGGACAAGCACCCGGCGGCGCGGCTTGAGGTGCTGCGCCTGGCCGGCGAGCTGCGCGTCCCCTTCACCACCGGCATCCTGATCGGCATCGGCGAGACGCGGGCGGAAACGCTGGCGGCACTGGAGGCGATCCGCGACCTGCACGCGCAGCATGGCCACATCCAGGAAGTCATCATCCAGAACTTCCGCGCCAAGCCGAAGACCAAGCGCGCCGAGGCCGAGGAGCCGGGGCTGGAGGAGCTGCTCTGGACCATCGCCGCCGCCCGCGTGGTGCTGGGCGGCGCGATGAACATCCAGGCGCCGCCCAACCTCTCGCCCGGCGTGTACCAACGGCTGGTGGCGGCCGGGCTGAACGACTGGGGCGGCGTTTCCCCGGTCACGCCCGACCACGTGAACCCCGAGGCACCCTGGCCGCATCTGGAAGACCTGGCCCAGCGCACCGCGGAGGCCGGCAAGGTGCTGGTGCAGCGCCTGCCCGCCTATCCCGGCTTCACCGACGCCAACTGGCAGGCGCCGGCTGTGCTGACCAAGGTGATGCAGGCCAGCGACGCCGCCGGCTTCGCCCGTGGCGACGACTGGTCCCCCGGCGAGGTGACGCCCCCTGCCCTGTCCGTGGCCCGGTTGGCGGCGCCGGATGCGCGGCTGGTGCGCCTGGTGGACCGCGCGGCCGGCGGCGAGCGACTGGACACGGACGGCATCATGGCGCTGTTCGCGGCGCGGGATGCCGACTACGCCCATGTGACGGCGGCGGCCGATGCGCTGCGCCAGGCGGTCAGCGGCGACGTGGTGCGTTACGTCGTCAACCGCAACATCAACTACACCAACATCTGCACCTATCGCTGCACCTTCTGCGCCTTCAGCAAGGGCAAGACGCATGAGGCGCTGCGCGGCGCCGCCTACGACCTGGACCACGGCGAGATCGTCCGCCGCGCGGTGGAGGCCTGGGACCGCGGCGCGACGGAAGTGTGCCTGCAGGGCGGCATCCACCCCGACTACACCGGGGAGACGTACCTGGGCATCTGCCGCGCCATCAAGGCGGCGGTGCCGGGCATGCACATCCACGCCTTCTCGCCGCTGGAGGTGACGCAGGGCGCGGCGACGCTGGGGCTGTCGCTCAGCGCCTTCCTGGCGCGGCTGAAGGACGCCGGGCTGGGCACCCTGCCCGGCACGGCGGCGGAGATCCTGGACGACGAGATCCGCGCGATCATCTGCCCCGACAAGGTCAACACCGCCGAATGGGTGGCGGTGGCGCGCGCCGCGCATGCGCTGGGGCTGCGGACCACCAGCACCATCATGTACGGCCATGTCGAGGGTCCGCTGAACTGGGCGCGCCACCTGCTGGTGCTGCGCGATGTGCAGGTGGAAACCGGCGGCTTCACCGAGTTCGTGCCGCTGCCCTTCGTGCACATGGAAGCGCCGATGTACCTGCGCGGCCTGGCGCGGAAAGGCCCGACTTTCCGCGAGGCGGTGCTGATGCACAGCGTGGCCCGGCTGGTGCTGCACCCGCATATCCAGAACATCCAGACCAGCTGGGTGAAGATGGGCCCGGCCGGCGCGGCGCTGGCGCTGCAATCCGGCGCCAACGACCTGGGCGGCACGCTGATGAACGAGAGCATCAGCCGCGCCGCCGGCACTCAGCACGGCCAGGAATTCCCGCCCGAGGCGATGGAAACCCTGATCTCCGGCATCGGCCGCACCCCGCGCCAGCGCGAGACCACCTATGGCGAACCCTCGCAGGAACGCCGCGTGGCTTCCTTCAACGCGCGGGAGCTGGCGCCGGTGGTGCAGACCGCGCCGAGGAAGCGCGAACTGGCGTAGGGCCTGACCGGCCGCGATCGCCGCCGCGATGCGCGGCGGTCGCCGCCCGTTCGCTACACCTCGAAGCGGTTGCTCTTCGGGAAGCCGGTCGGCGGTTGCTTGCCGGCGCCGGCGCGGTTGCCGCGCCACTCCCGCAGGTCGGCTTCCGTCCGCACCCCGCCGCCATGCTTCCAGCGCAGCCCGGTGGCCTTGCCGAAGACCTGCACGTCGCTCAGCTTGCCGTCGCGGTAGGTCTGCAACTGCACGCCGCGGCCACGGGTCATCTCCGGCACCTGGTCGAGCGCGAAGACCAGCAGCTTGCGGTTGGTGCCGATGACGGCGACGGTATCGCCCTCGGCCGGAACGCACAGCATGGCGCGCTTGCCCGCCTCCGGCACCAGGACCTGCTTGCCGGTGCGCTTCTCCGCCAGCATCTCCTCGGCCCGGGCGACGAAGCCCTTGCCGTCCTCCGCCGCCAGCAGGAAGCGCTCGCCCTCCTTGTGGACATGGGCGGTGATGATCTCGTCCTCGGTCGCCAGGTCCAGCAGCAGCCGCACCGGCTGGCCGTCGCCCCGGCCGCGCGGGATGATGTCCGCCTTCAGCGTGTAGGCCTTGCCGTTGCTGGCGAAGAGCACGACGCGGTCGGTGGTCTCGGCATGCAGCCAGGTGTGCAGGCCGTCGCCTTCCTTGAAGCGAAGCTCGGCATCCTCGGCGATGTGGCCCTTCTGCGCGCGGACCCAGCCCTTTTCGGACAATATCACAGTGATCGGCTCGCGCTCGACGAAGCTGCTCTCGTCGATCAGCACCGCCGGCAGCAGGGCGCCGGCCTCGGTGCGGCGGTTGCCCAGGGCGCCCTCGCCGAACTTGGCACGGGTCGCCTCGATTTCGGACGAAATGGCGGCCCAGCGCTTGCTCTCGCTGCCCAGCAGGCCCTGCAGCGACTTCTGTTCCGCGCTGAGCTTCCGGTGCTCCTTGCGGATTTCCATCTCCTCCAGCTTGCGCAGCGCGCGCAGCCGCATGTCCAGGATGGCGTTCGCTTGCGTTTCGGACAAACTGAAGGTGGCCATCAGGGCCTCCTTCGGCTTGTCTTCCTCGCGGACGATCCGGATCACCTCGTCCAGGTTCAGGTAGACGACCAGGTAGCCGTCCAGGATCTCCAGCCGCCGGGCGATGGCGGCCAGCCGGTGCTCGGTACGGCGCACCAGCACCACGTGGCGGTGGTCCAGCCAGCAGCGCAGCACCTGCCTCAGCCCCATCACCCGGGGGGTGCGGTCGGCGTCCAGCACGTTCATGTTCAGGCTGAAGCGGGACTCAAGCTGCGTCGCGCGGAACATCGTCTCCATCAGCACCGCCGGGTCCACCGTGCGGGACTTCGGCTCGATCACCAGGCGGATGATGTCGGTGCTTTCGTCGCGGATATCGGCCAGCAGCGGCAGCTTCTTCTCGTCCAGCAGCAGGGCGATCTGCTCGATCAGCTTGGACTTCTGCACCTGGTAGGGGATTTCGGTGACGATGATGCGCCATGTCCCCTGCTTGGCGTCTTCCTTGTGCCAGCGGGCGCGCATGCGGAAGCCGCCGCGGCCGGTCTCATAGGCCTCGCGGATCGCCTCCTTCGGCTCTACCAGAATGCCGCCGGTAGGGAAGTCCGGGCCGGGAATGTGCTTCAGCAGGTCGTCGGTGGTGGCGCCGGGGTTGCGGATCAGTTCCAGCGCTGCGCTGCACAGCTCCCCGGCATTGTGCGGCGGAATACTGGTGGCCATGCCCACCGCGATGCCGCTGGCGCCATTGGCCAGCAGGTTCGGAAAGGCCGCCGGCAGCACCACCGGCTCGTTCTCCTCGCCGTCATAGGTGGCGCGGAAATCGACCGTGTTCTCATCGATGCCCTGCAGCATCGCCTGGGCCACGTCGGTCAGCCGGGCTTCGGTGTACCGCATGGCCGCGGCGTTATCGCCGTCGATATTGCCGAAATTGCCCTGGCCATCCACCAGCGGGTAGCGCGCGGCGAAGTCCTGCGCCTGGCGGACCAATGCCTCGTAGATGCTGGAATCGCCGTGCGGGTGATACTTGCCCATCACGTCGCCGACGATGCGGGCGCATTTCTTGAAGCCGGCATCCGGGTCCAGCTTCAGCTGGTGCATGGCCCACAGCAGCCGCCGATGCACCGGCTTCAGCCCGTCCCGCACATCCGGCAGGCTGCGGGACGTGATGGTGGACATGGCATAGGCCAGGTAGCGCTCGCCCAGCGCCTCGGCCAGGCGGGTGTCGCGCACTTCGCCGCCTTCAGGCGTGGTCATGATATCGTCAGGCATATCTTCCTCACACCGAATCGGCGGCCAGCGCGGCGACCCTGTCTAGCAGCATCGCCCGGCCCTTTGGTAGCGCTTTGTTCTGGTTGGCATAGGCATCCCGTCCCAGAAAATGCCCGGTCAGCCGCATCCCCGCAAGCCAGTCGGCGGGGCCGGAGGGGTCGTTGGCACCGGGACGGTCCTCCGCCAGCAGGAAGGCGGGCAGCCGCAGCAGCCGGTCGCGCCAGGGCTCCCCGGCCGCCGCCGCCACCGCCCGGCCGGTGCGCGGGGAAACCCAGGCCAGGTCGTCAGCCGCCCCGGTCAGCGCGCAGGAGGCCAGGTCCAGGCCGAAGCCGATCTCCCGCAGCAGCAGCGCCTCCCACCGCACATAGTCCGGCAGCAGGGCCAGCGCCCCGCCCGGCAGCCGCGCCAGCAGGCTGACCAGGCCGTGGAACACCGGCGGATGCGCCTGGCGCTCCGGCAGCGCCGTCTCCGCCAGGGCGCAGGCCGAGGCCAGCAGCGCCATGCCGAGCGGATCCTCCATGGCCAGCGCCGCGCTGGGGTGCACCATCTCGGCCGAAACCGCGCCCAGCTGGTCGGCCAGACGGCCGACCCAGCGCGCCTCCACCAAGTTGCCAGGCTGCCATACCGGCGCCTGGGCACGGCTGGCCCCGCCCTTGGCCAGGCCGGCGTGGCGGCCATGGGCTTCGGTCAACAGCGAAACCAGGGCACCGGCCTCGCCATAGGGGCGAAGGCCGAGCACCACGGCGGGGGCCTGCCATTCCATGCATGGGGCATATGGGCGAACCGGCCACGGGGTCCAGCGGCTTCGTTCAGCGAAGCTTCATCGCTGGCGCGCAGAATGCCGGAAACCGCCGTTATCGAAGGCCGCCCCTCATGCTGCGTCGCCTGCCCATTGCCCTGCGCCTCCATGGCATAACCCTGCTTGCCCTGGTCGGTCTGCTGACCCTGGCCGTGGTCTTTGCCTCTGGCCGGACCACCCAGATGGAGGCCGAGCGCGGCGCGCTGCTGCGTGCCGTGGTGGACAGCGCCATCGCCATCGCGGCGGGGCAGGAGGCCGAGGTCAAGGCCGGCCGCGTCTCGGTGGAACAGGGCCAGCGCACCGCCCTCGCCGCCATCCGGGCCATGCGCTACCAGGGCCAGGAATACGTCTGGGTGAACGACACCCACCCCCGCATGGTCATGCACCCGTTCCGCCCGGACCTTGAGGGCAAGGACATCGGCGAGATGGCCGACCCCAACGGCTTCCAGCTGTTCCGCGCCTTCGTCCGCGCCGCGCAGGACCGGCCGGAAGGCGACGTGGTCGGCTACCTCTGGCCGCGCCCGGGGGCGGAGGAGCCGGTGGAGAAGCTCTCCTTCGTGCGCGGCTTCGCGCCCTGGGGCTGGGTGGTCGGCTCCGGCGTCTACGTGGACGACCTGCGCGCGGCGCAGCGGCGCATCTGGCTCTCGGCCGCGCTGGAGGCGCTGGGCACCGCGGCGCTGGTCGGGCTGCTGGCCACGCTGCTGGGCCGCGGCATCGTCCGGCCCCTGGCGCTGGTGACCCAGCAGACCGTGCAACTGGCCGCCGGCAAGCTTGAGACGGCGGTGCAGGGCCAGGACCGCCACGACGAGATGGGTGCCCTGGCGCGGGCGCTGGAGACCTTCCGCCTGCAGGGGCTGGAGAACCTCCGCATGGAAGGCGAGGTCACCGCGGAGCGGCTGGCCAAGGACCGTCGGCAGGCCGCGGTGGAGGCGCATGTGCAGGAGTTCGGCGCCAGCGCCAGCGCCGCCATGTCCGGCCTGGTCGGCACCGCCGAGGAAATGCGCGGCACCGCCGAGCGCATGACCGAGACCGCCGAGCGCATCCGCCGCTATTCGCGGGACACCGGCACCGGCGCCGAGGCCGCCAGCCGCGACCTTTCCACCGTGGCCGCCGCCACCGAGGAACTGGCCGCCAGCACCGGCGAGATCGCCCGCCAGGTGCGCGACGCCACCAGCATGATTGCGACGGCGGTGCAGGAGGCGCAGCAATCCGACTCGCTGGTGGCCGGGTTGACCGGCCATGCGCGGGAGATCGGCGCCGTGGTCCGGCTGATCGAGGATGTCGCCGGCCGTACCAACCTGCTGGCGCTGAACGCCACCATCGAGGCCGCCCGCGCCGGCGAGGCCGGCAAGGGCTTCGCCGTGGTCGCCGGGGAGGTGAAGAACCTGGCGGCGCAGACCGCCCGCGCCACCGCCGACATCGCCGGCAAGATCGCAGCCGTGCAGGGCAGCACCGACCAGGCCTGCGAGGCGATCGGCCGCATCGCCCATACCGTCCGCCGGGTGGAGGAGATCGCCGCCGGCATCGCCCATGCGGTGGAGGAACAGGGCCGCGCCACGCAGGAGATTGCCGCCGGCGCGCAGAGCGTGGCCCGCACCACCGATGCCACCGCCCAGGCCATGCAGGACCTGGTGGCCGTGGCCGACCAGACCGGCACGCTGAGCCAGGACGTGCTGCGGGCCGCCGCCGGCAGCGGGCAGGAGGCGGCAACCCTGCGCGGCGAGATGGACAGCTTCCTGGAAGCCATGCGCAACGCCGGGGAACGCCGGCACTACGACCGCCTTCCCGGCCGTGGCCTGACCGTGGCCGTGCTGCTGACCGGCGGCACCCAGCAACTGCCGATAGCCGACATGGCCCGTGGCGGCGTGGCGGTGGTGGGCGAACTGGCCCTGCCGGTGGGCGCCCGGGCGGAACTGCGGCTGCCGGGCGGCGACAGCACCGTCACCGGCCGGGTCGCGCGGAAGGGGTCGGGCGTGACCGCCTTTGCCCTGAACCAGGACCTGGCCACCCTGGCGCGGATAGATACCGCGCTGGCGCATCTGCGCGGCCGGGCGGCCTGAGCCTCAGTCGATGATCTGGTCCGCCATGGCCAGCAGGTGCGGCGGCATGGTGGTGCCGATGCTGCGGGCGGTGCGCTGGTTCAACACGAACTCGAACACCGTCGGCCGCTCGATCGGCATGTCGGCCGGCTGGGTGCCACGGATCAGCCGGTCCACGAAATAGGCCAGCCGCCGATAGGACTCGCGCAGCCGCGGGCCATAGACGCACAGCGCGCCGCTCTCGGCGAAGATCGACCAACCCGCGATCAGCGGCAGCCGATGCTGCACGGCAAAGTCGGCCAGGCGCTGGCGGTGCTGCAGGGCGAACCCATCGGCCAGGACGCTGATGGCCTGGGGCCGGCTGTCCGGCAGGCGGTGCAGGGCCTGGTCCAGTTCGGCAACCGTGCGGGTGGTGTGGAAGGCTACCTCCACCCCCAGGCGCCGGCCGGTTTCCATCGCCGCCGCACGCTCCAGCTCCATGCCCGGATGTTCCGGATTCGCCAGGACGGCGACGCGGCGCAGCCCCGGCACGATGTCGCGCAGCAGTTCCAGCCGCTTGCCGTTCAGTTCGGCCGACATGAAGGTCAGGCCGGTCATGTTGTGCGCGGGGCGGGCCAGAGAGGGCGCCAGCCCGGCCAGCACCGGGTCGGCACTCATCACGAAGGCGACCGGGACCTTCAGGCCCAGCTGGGGCACCTGGGCGGCCACCCCCTGCACCATCAGTACCGAGACCGGCAGGGCCGCGAGTTCCTGCGCCAGGGCCGGCACGCGGGAGATGTCCTCGTCCCCGTGCCGGTATTCAATGATGAGGTTGCGGCCCTCGACATGGCCGAGTTCAGCCATTGCCTCGCGGAAGGTGGCCAGGTAGGGCGCCAGGCTTGCGGCGCGCTGGCCGGTCAGCCAGCCGATCCGCACCGGGCGCCCGCGCGCGGGCCCTTGGGCCAGCGCCGGCAGCGCCAACCCGGCCCCCAGGCCCAGCGAGGTCGCCACCACCGTTCGACGCTGCATGACCGCCCTCCTCGGCGGCCCTGCGGGGGTGGCCTTCACCCCCGCGGCGTGGACCGCCTGCCCAACCGAAGGCCGAGGCTATCATGCCGGCGGCCCGGGCTTCCAGGCGGGTTGTTACCGCCCCGATTGCAACCGTGGGGCGTGTCGCCTCACACCACCGGGCTGCGGCCGCCATCCACGTTGATGGCGGTGCCGGTGACGTAGCCGCCCTGCTCGCTGCACAGGAACAGCGCGGTGGCGGCGAACTCCTCGGCCTTGCCGAGGCGCCCCATCGGCACCGGCTTGCCCATCTCGGCCTTCCACTCTTCCCAGGTGATGTTGCGCTGCTCGGTGGCGTGGCGGCGCACCCACTGGTCGCTCTCGATGATGCCGACCATCAGCGCGTTGACCAGGATGTTGTGCTTGGCCACCTCGTTGGCGATCACCTTGGTCAGCGCCATGCCGGCGGCGCGGGAGACGGCGGTCGGCGCGCCCTCGGCCGGCGGGGCCTTGGCGCCGATGTTCAGCACGTTGATGATCCGGCCCCACTTGCGCTCGGTCATGCCGGGAATCGCCAGGCGGGCCAGGCGGACGGCGGCGAACAGCTTCAGGTCCAGGTCGTTCTGCCACAGCTCGTCGGTGACGTTGAGGAAGGCGCCGCGCTGGCTGGTGCCGGCGTTGTTGATCAGGATATCCACCTTGCCCATGTGGGCGGCGGCAGCCTGGAAAGCCTGGTTGCAGCCGGCGGCGGTGCTGATGTCGGCGGAGATGCCGATGACCTTCATGCCCGGCGCCGCGGCCTTCACCTCGGCTTCAGCCTTGGCCAGCGATTCGGCGCCGCGTGCCACCATGGCGACATCACCGCCCGCCTGGGCGAAGGCCTTGGCCATGGCAAGGCCCAGGCCCTTGGAGCCGCCGGTGATCAGCGCGCCACGGCCGGCTACGGATAACTGCATGTTGGAAACCCTCCCTTGGATGCGGCGCATCCTGCCGCCCGCAGGCAGCGAAGGGGAGAGGAAATCGGGGAAGGAAAAGTCTGGGGCGACCTACGGGGCTCGAACCCGTGACATTCGGCACCACAAGCCGACGCTCTGCCAGCTGAGCTAAGGCCGCCACACAGACGCCGGGTGTTACCCTCTGCCGACGGCAGCCGTCAACTGGCCACGTGCTTCCAACCACACACGCATGCGCTCCAGCGCCTCATCCAGCAGATGGTCGGCCTTGCAGAAGGCGAAGCGGGCGTAATGGCTGGGCGCATCGGCGCCTTCGTAGAAGGCGGTCACGGGAATCGCCGTCACCTTCGCTTCCGTCGTCAGGGTGCGGCAGAACGCCACGTCATCCCCGTTGAAGCCCAGCGGCCGGAAATCCGTGGTGATGAAGTAGCTGCCCTTGCTGTCCAGCACGCCGAAGCCGAGCTTCTTCAGCCCCGCGCCCAGGCGGTCCCGCTTGGCCTGCAGGCTGGTGGACAGGCCGTGGAAGTAGCTGTCGTCCTTCATCAGCCCCACCGCCACGCCGCGCTGCAGGTTGGGCGCGGTGGTGAAGGTGAGGTTCTGGTGCGCCTTGGCCACGTTGGGCGCCAGGCTGCGGTCGCAGGTGATGTAGCCCACCTTCCAGCCGGTCAGGCTGAAGGTCTTGCCGGCGCTGCCGATCCGCATGCAGCGCTCGCGCATGCCTGGCAGCGTCATCAGCGGGATATGCGGCATGCCGTCGAACACCAGGTGCTCGTAGACCTCGTCGCAGATGGCGTAGCAGTCGTGCCTGGCCACCAGCCCGGCGATGAACTCCAGTTCGTCCCGGGTGAACACCTTGCCGCACGGGTTCATCGGTGTGTTGAACAGGATCGCCTTGGTCTTGGGGCCAAAGGCGGCGGCCAGCTCGGCGCGGGGCAGCGCCCAGTCCGGCGGGTTCAGCCGCACCAGCCTGGGGATCGCGCCGAGCAGCTTCACCACCGGCAGGTAGGTGTCGTACAGCGGCTCGATCAGCACGCATTCATCGCCGGGGTTCAGCACCGCCATCAGGCAGGCGGTAATGGCTTCCGTGGCGCCGGAGGTGACGATGACCTCGCCATTCGGGTCGGCCTCGATGCCGTAGAACCGCTTGTTGTGGCTGGCCACCGCGGCGCGCAGCTCCGGCAGGCCGGTCATCGGCGGGTACTGGTTGCGGCCGTCCAGCAGGGCGTCGGCGGCGGCCTTCACCACGTCCGGCGGGCCGTCATAGTCGGGGAAGCCCTGGCCCAGGTTGATCGCGCCATGCTCCGTGGCCAGCGCGCTCATCACGGTGAAGATGGTGGTGCCAATGGCCGAAAGCAGGTGGTTCTGCGGCTGCATCTGTAGAAACGGTCCTCGAAAGCACCGGCACTATGCGGAGGGGGGGCGGTTGCCGCAAGCGGGCGGGGTCATTACGCTTGGCGGAGAAATCCGTCGGGAGTGCCCCCAGTGCGCCTTGCCATGTTGTTGCCTGCCCTGCTGCTGCTGGGCGCCTGCATCCCGCGGACCAACGTGGACTTCGCCTATCGCCCCGGCGTCAGCCTGAACGCCCTGGCCGGCGCGCCGCTGCGGGTGGAGGTGCTGGATGAGCGCCGCCGCCCGGCCGACAGCGCCGGCGAGGTGCGCGGCCTGATGGGCAGCACCGCCGGCCGCGCCGTCACCAGCCGCCCGGTGGCGGAGCTGGTGCGCGCGGGCTTCGAGGCTGGGCTGGTCGCGCGCGGCCTGGCGCTGGCCACGCCGGGCCAGGCCGGCCCCGTCCTCTCGGTGGCGCTGCGGCAGTTCGAGGCGGTTCAGGTGGTGCAGCGCGGCGCCACCGCGCGGTTCACCGTCCGCCTGCTCGACTCCGCGGGGCGCGAGCTGTGGCGGCACGAGGAACAGCAGCGCGAAATCGACCGGACCTTGGGCGGCGGCGCCGGCACCGCGCCGGTTTCGGCGCTGTCACCCATTCTGGCGCGGCTGTTGCGGAACTCGGTGGACAAGGTGCTGGATGACCCGGGTTTCCGCGCGGCCTTGGCTCGCTGACGATACGTCCAGATAAATCGCCGCAATTTTGTGCAATTAGGTGACACAATAGGCTGTTTCGCCGGAAAAATCAGGCAACCCCCCTGCCACGGCGGATTGAACCCCTGGCACGGTAAGTGCAAAAGACCTGGCATCAAGCCGGCCTTCCCGGCTCGCCTGGCCTGGGGCCGGGCAAGGGAAACGTCAGGGGCGAACAGTCACACCGGTGGCAAAGCGGAGCCGATGAAGAAGATCGAGGCCATCATCAAGCCCTTCAAGCTCGACGAGGTGAAGGACGCGCTGCACGAGATAGGCCTGCAGGGCCTGACGGTGCTGGAAGCCAAGGGCTTCGGGCGCCAGAAGGGGCATACCGAACTCTACCGTGGCGCGGAGTACGTCGTGGACTTCCTGCCCAAGGTGAAGATCGAAGTGGTGTGCGGCGACGACCTCGCCGAACGCGCCATCGAGGCCATCACGACCGCGGCCCGCACGGGCCGCATCGGCGACGGCAAGATCTTCGTCTCGGAGATCCAGGAAGTGATCCGCATCCGCACCGGCGAACGGGGCGACGACGCGGTCTGAAAACCGGCGGTGCCGGGGCCTCGGCCCCGGGCGCTCGCCAGATCAACGGGCCGCGCATGCGCGGCACGGACGCCTCGGAGGCCGGGCCCCGGCCCTCCGCCAGGTCAACAACGGGGCATTGTAGCCGGACCCTCCCCAAGGGTTCGGCGGGACATCAGGGGAACAGGATCAGCATGGCGAACAAGGATGCCGTCTCCAAGGTCATGGAAATGATCAAGGAGCACAGTGTGGAGTACGTGGACCTGCGGTTCACCGATCCGCGCGGCAAGTGGCAGCACACCGCGCAGCACGTCTCGACCGTGGACGAGGACGTCTTCGAGGTCGGCTTCATGTTCGACGGCTCGTCGATCGCCGGTTGGAAGGCGATCAACGAATCCGACATGATTCTGATGCCGGACGCGTCGACCGCCGTGATGGACCCGTTCTCGGCCAAGCCGCAGATGATCCTGATCTGCGACATCATCGAGCCGTCGACCGGCCAGTTCTATGCGCGCGACCCGCGCGCCACCGCCAAGCTGGCCGAAGCCTACGTGGCTTCCTCCGGCGTGGGTGATTCGGTGTTCATCGGCGCCGAGGCCGAGTTCTTCATCTTCGACAGCGTCAAGTTCGGCACCGGTGGCAACTTCGGCCACTACATGCTGGAGAGCGTCGAGGGCCCCGGTTCGTCCATGAAGGACTACCCGGAAGGCAACATGGGTCACCGCCCGGCGGTGAAGGGCGGCTACTTCCCGGTTGCCCCGGTTGACGGCGACGTCGACCTGCGCGCCGAGATGCTGTCGACGATGGGCGAGATGGGCCTGCCGATCGAGAAGCACCACCACGAGGTGGCGCAGAGCCAGCACGAACTGGGCACCAAGTTCGGCAAGCTGGTGACGATGGCCGACCAGATGCAGATCTACAAGTACTGCGTCCACAACGTCGCCCACAGCTACGGCAAGACCGCCACCTTCATGCCGAAGCCGATCTATGGCGACAACGGCTCGGGCATGCACACCCACCTGAGCATCTGGAAGGACGGCAAGCCGCTGTTCGCCGGCAACCAGTATGCCGACCTGTCGGAGATGTGCCTGTACGCCATCGGCGGCATCATCAAGCACGCCAAGGCCGTCAACGCCTTCACCAACCCGAGCACCAACAGCTACAAGCGGTTGATCCCGGGCTTCGAGGCGCCGGTGCTGCTGGCCTACTCGTCGCGCAACCGCTCGGCCTCGTGCCGCATTCCGTACACCACCAGCCCGAAGGCCAAGCGCGTCGAAGTCCGCTTCCCGGACCCGACCGCGAACCCCTACCTGGCCTATGCGGCGCTGACCATGGCGGCGATCGACGGGATCAAGAACAAGATCCACCCGGGCGCCCCGATGGACAAGGACCTGTACGACCTGCCGCCGGAAGAGCTGAAGGACATCCCGACGGTGTGCGGCAGCCTGCGCGAAGCGCTGGGCGCGCTGGAAGCCGACCACGACTTCCTGCTGGCCGGCGACGTGTTCAGCAAGGACCAGATCGAGAGCTACATCGAGCTGAAGTGGAAGGAAGTCTACCGCTTCGAGCACACGCCGCACCCGGTCGAGTTCGAGATGTACTACAGCGCCTGACGCTGGCTGGGTTTCCTGCCGTCCCCTCGGGGGCGGTGGGTTGCCGGCATGAAGGGGCCGCGATGCGCCAACCGGCGGATCGCGGCCTTTTTCATGCCCGCGCCATGCCGGCGGAAGCGCCACACCGGCTGCCGGCGCGGCGCCTATTCCAGGGTAATCCCCGCCTCGGCGATGATCGGCCGCCACAGCGCCAGTTCCGCCTGCATCCGGCGGGTCACCTCCGCCGGGGCGCCGCCGATCACGCGGGAGCCGGTGGCCGCCAGCATCTCCCGCGTCTCCGGCCTGGCCAGGAAGGCGTTGGTCGCCGCGTTCAGCTGCTGCACGATCCCGGCCGGCAACCCTGCGGGACCCAGCAGCGCGGTCCAGCCGGAAGCCTCGAAGCCCGGCAGCCCCTGGGCCGAGATTGGCTCGGCGCCGGGCACGCCCTCCAGCCGCTCGGCGGCGGCCACGCCCAGCACGCGGACGGTGCCGGCGGCGATGTGCGGGCGATAGGCGGGCACCAGGTCCACCGTCATCTCCACCGTGCCGCTGAGCAGCCCGGTCATCGCTGTGGCGCCGCCGCGGAACGGCACCACGGTGACGCTGATGCCGGCGCGACGTTGCAGCAGCTCCGCCGCCAGATGCGCCAGGGAGCCGGTGGCCGGCACGCCGCAGTTGATCTTGCCTGGGTTGGCGCGGGCGTAGGCGAACATCTCCGCCAGCGTGCGGAACGGCGCGTCCGGCCGCGCCACCACGATGACCGGCAGGTCGGCCAAGGCCACGATCGGCGTCAGTTCCGTCGCGGGAGTGTAGGGCACCCGCTTGAACAGCAGCGTGTTGGTCGAGATCGGACCGTTGGTGGTGACCAGCAGCGTCTGCCCATCCGGTTCCGCCCGCACCACCGCGTGGGTGCCGACATTGCCGTTGGCGCCGCCGCGGTTGTCCACCACGAAGGGCTGGCCGAAGGCCGCGGCCAGGTGCTGCGCCAGTGGTCGCCCGACCACATCGGCCGAACCACCGGGCACGAAAGGCACCACCAGCGCGACGGCGCGGCTGGGCCAGGCCTGGGCCCGGGCGCTGGCGGTGGCCCCCAGCGCGGCGCCGGCCAGCAGGGCCCGGCGGGTTGTCTCAGCCATATGCGCCTCCCCCGCTATTCGCCGAAGTAGAGCCGCATCGGCGTCTCGCCGGTGATCTGCCGGCGCAGCGCCGCATCCGGCACCCAGTCCCGCAGCGCCGCGATGGTATCGGCGTAGCGCACCCTTCCCTCGAAGTTGGCGAAGGGCCAGTCGCTGCCCCACAGCAGCCGCTCGCCGCCGGCCACGCCGACCAGGGCGCGGGCCTGGGCGCGGGCATCCTCCGGCGAGCGGGTGCGGAAGCCGGCGGAGAGCTTGACCCAGGTGCGGCCCCGCTCGATGGCGGCCAGCATGGCCTTGAAGCCGGGGTCGTTGGTGCCCAGCGCCGGGTCGGGCTGGCCCATGTGGTCGATCACCAGCTTCACCCCGGCCTGCTCGCAGCCGGCGATGATCTCCGGCAGCATGGCGCTGGCGACCAGCGTATGCACGTGCCAGCCCAGGTCGCGCACGCGGCGCAGCAGCAGCCGGTACTCGGCCGAGCGCAGGTCCGGCGGGTTGGGCACACGGCGGAAGAACAGGCGGATGCCGACGATGCCGTCGGCCTTCATCCGCTCCATCTCGTACATGGTGATGGAAGGCTGCACGAAGGCGGTGCCGCGCAGCCGCGGGTGCCGGCGGCAACTGCGGATGGTGTAGTCGTTGTAGTCGCCATAGAGGCTGGCAGCGGCGACCACGCCGAAGCCGACGCCATGCGCGTCCATCGTGGCGATGAACTGCTCGGCCGTCGCGTCCTCCGGCGGGTGGTGCCAGGCCCAGTCCGTGATCGGCATGTCCCGGGTGTAGAGGTGGAAATGGGTGTCCACCAACGGGGCGTCCTCGCCCGCGCGCGGCTCGCTCATGCGCTTCCTCCCGGCCGCCTTGGCGCGGCCCTTGGGGGCAAGCCTAGGCCCGCCGGCGGCGCGGCCGAAACCCGCTATTCAGTGGCGCCGGCAAAAAAACCGCGGCCGGCCGGGGTCAGCCGCGAAAGGCCGTGACCAGCGCGGCAATCCGTCGGCGCCCTTGAATTCGCCGATTCACCATCCACTTACCATCCACACGGATGGCGGAACTACAGCAGCATGCCGGCAGGCACACAGGAGGTTCGGCCCCGGTCAGGCCCGGACAGCGAGAAGATCACCATCAACCTGGGCTATGTGGACCTGGGCCATATCGACCTGCTGGTGCAGGACGGCTTCTACGCCAACCGCACCGACTTCATCCGCACCGCCATCCGCAACCAGGTGGAACGCCACGCCGAAGCGGCCCGGCAATCCGTCCAGCGTCGCAGCCTGGACCTGGGGCTGCGCTACTTCAGCCGCGCGGAGTTGGAAGCTCTCCGCCGGGAAGGCCAGCGGTTGGACATCCGCGTCCTCGGCCTGGTCACCATCGCCGCCGATGTCTCGCCCGAGTTGGCGCAGGCCACCATCGCATCGGTCTCGGTGCTCGGGGCGTTCCAGGCCAGCGCCGCCGTAAAGGCAGCGCTGGCCGACCGCACCAGCTAGCTCCCCCCGCAGCCGCAGCGGTGTCCCGAACCGTGGTGTGACCCTTCAACCGGGCCATGCCGCGACCCCTCACGCGCGCCCCCTGCCCCGCAGCGGCCCGCCGCCCCCAAGCAAAGGTACAGTCATGAACGCGATGCTGCCCCCCTACATGACCGAAGCAACCCGGCTGACCCGCGAGGGCCGGCTGACCGAAGCCACCACCCTGCTGCGCCAGGGCCTGCTTGGCCCCACCGGTACGCCAGCGCCCACCACGCCCGCGGCGCCCGCCGCGCCGGGCCGGCAGCCCCGCATCATCGATGTCGAGCCGAGCCCGGATGAAGACCCCACGCCGCGCCCCGCACGCCAGGCGGGCGGCGCCTTCCTGGCCGGGACCTTCCAGGGCGAGGCCGGCCGGCGCGACTTCCGGCTCTACGTTCCCGGCACGGCGGGTCAGGGGCCATTGCCGCTGCTGGTCATGCTGCATGGCTGCACCCAGTCGCCCGACGACTTCGCCGCCGGCACCCGCATGAACACGCTGGCCGAGGCGCAGGGCTGGCTGGTGGCCTACCCCGGCCAGACCCAGTCCGCCAACCCGCAGAAATGCTGGAACTGGTTCAGCCCGGCCGACCAGCAGCGCGACCGCGGCGAGCCCGCGCTGATCGCCGGCATCACCCGCCAGGTCATGCGGGAACACGCCGTCGATGCCAGCCGTGTCTATGTCGCCGGGCTTTCCGCCGGGGGTGCCGCGGCGGCGATCATGGGCATGGCCTACCCGGACCTCTATGCCGCTGTCGGCGTGCATTCGGGGCTGGCCTGCGGTGCCGCGCGCGACATGCCTTCCGCCTTTACCGCCATGCGCCAGGGGGCGCCGGCCCCGCGCGCCACGGGCGGCGGCGTCCCTCCCCTGCCGGCCATCGTCTTCCACGGCGACAGCGACCGCACCGTGCACCCCCGCAACGGCGACCAGGTGATCGAGCAGTTCACCCCCGGCGGCGCGCTGCAACGAGAGGTTCAGGCCGGCCAGGTTCCCGGCGGCCGCCGCTATCAGCGCACCGTCTTCCGCGACGCGACCGGTCTGGCGATGCAGGAGCATTGGCTGGTGGCGGGCGGCGGCCACGCCTGGTCCGGTGGCAGCGCGCAGGGTTCCCATACCGATCCGCTGGGCCCCGATGCGTCGCGGGAGATGCTGCGCTTCTTTGCGGCGCACCGGCTGCACGGTGGCTAGCGCCCGATCCGCGCCGGCGGCGTGGATCAGCCACCGCCCTTGCCGGCGGCGCACGGGTGGCGCCGCGCACGGCCGGCTGGACTTCGGCCTCGGCCGAGGCGAAACAGCGGCCGAAACCTCATCCGGTGCATCGTGATTCCATCCGCCGCCCTGCGCCAGGTGTTGCCGATACCGGCACCGAAGGGGCGCCTGTTCCTCACCGCCATGCCCGGCCGGTACGGCGCGGTCGAGGACTTCGCCACGGCGATCGCCGCCGCCGGGGTGGGCCATGTCCTCTGCTTGACCAGCGCAGCCGAGATCGCCGCCAAGTCGCCGGCCTATGCGCTGGCGCTGGGGCAGCGCGGCATCCCGGCCGCCTTCAACGCCTTCCCGGTCGAGGATTTCAGCGTGCCCGATGATGCCGCGGCCTTCGCCGCCTGGCTGGCCGCGGCCGCTTCGCTTCTGCGCGGCGGTGAGCATGTGGCGCTGCATTGCGCCGCCGGCATCGGCCGCACCGGCACCGCCGCGCTGTGCCTGCTGGCGCTGCTGGGCGTGCCCGATGCCACGGCGGCGGAGGCCGTCCACGCCGCGGGCTCGGGCCCCGAGACCGAGGCGCAGCGCGACTTCGTGCGCCGCTTCGTCGCGGCTCAGTCGCCCGGCCGCACCCCGGCCGCCTGAACCACGGCGCGGAACTTCTCCAGCTCGGCCGCCTGGAAGCGGGCGAAGTCGGCTTGGCCGCGGAAGGTGATGGGCGTGGCGATGCGCTCGAAGCCCTCGATCACGTTGGGCACGCGCAGCGCGCCGGCACAGGCGGCCTCGGCACGGGCCAGGAAGGCCGCCGGCGTACCGGCTGGCGCATAGAGGCCGGCCCAGATGGAATAGACCAGGTCGAAGCCCTGCTCGCGCAGCGTCGGCGTCTCCGGGAAGTCGGTGGTGCGCCGTTCCGCCATGACGCCCACCGCCACCAGGTTGTTGGCGCGCAACCCGCCCGGCAGGTCGGCATAGATCGAGACATCGTCGCGCAGCAGGGCGATGATCGCTTCGGCGCTGCCGCGGAAGGGCACATGCGTCATCGCCACGCCGGCGCGCTGCGCCAGCGCCGCCATGACGATATGCGGAATCGAGCCCGGCCCGGCCGAGCCGTAGTTGAAGCCGCCATTCAGCTGCCGGGCACGCGCCACCAGGTCCGGCACGTTGCGCAACCCGCTGGCCGGCGCCGCCATCATCATCACCGGCGCGTCGCCCAGCAGGCAGACCGGGGCGAAATCCGCCACCCGATAAGGCAGGTCGCTGCGGAAATGCGGCTGGATCGCCATCGGGCCCGTGGTGGTCAGCAGCAGCGTGGTGCCATCCGCCCGCGCCCGCGCCACCTCGGCCGCGCCGATGGCGCCGGCGGCGCCGGTGGTGTTCTTCACCACCACCTGGGTGCCCAGCGTGCTGGCCATCTCGGGCGCCACCAGCCGGGCGATGCGGTCGGCGCTGCCGCCGGCGCCGAAATTGACCACGATGGTGATGGGTGCCTGCCCCCGGGCCTGGGGCGGTGCAAGCAGGACAAGCAGCAGGAGGCCTGCCAGAAAGCTACGCATGGCGGTGATCCTCGGTGCCGGTTGCCGGGCGAAATGCCGGTGATGACGTTGCAAGCGCCGGGCCAGCCTCAGCCCGCCGCCACCCGCGCCTCGGCCAGCAGGCAGAGGATCTCGAACATCATGTTGGCGCCGATCAGCGCGGTGCCGCCGGATTGGTCGAAGGGCGGCGCCACCTCCACCACGTCGGCGCCCACCAGCTTCAGGCCGCGCAGGCCCCGCAGCATGCGCTGCGCCTCGCGCGGCGTCAGGCCGCCGATCTCTGGCGTGCCGGTGCCGGGGGCGAAGGCGGGGTCCAGGCTGTCCACGTCGAAGGTCAGGTAGGCCGGGGCGTCGCCGATGACGCGCCGCGCCTCGGCGATGGTGGCCTCCACGCCGAGGGACTCGAACTCCTCGATCCGGATGATCCGCACGCCCTGCTCGGCGGCCCAGACCATGTCCTCGGGGTCGAACAGCGAGCCGCGGATGCCGATCTGCACGATCCGCCTGGGGTCCAGCAGCCCTTCCTCGATGGCGCGGCGGAAGGGCGTGCCATGGGTGTAGCGCATCCCGCCGAAGTAGCTGTCGTTGGTGTCGGAATGCGCGTCGAAATGCACCAGGCCGAGCGGCTGGAAGCCCGGCGTGGCCCGCGCCAGGCCGCGCAGGATGGGTAGCGAGATCAGGTGGTCGCCGCCCAGGCACAGCGTCCAGGCCCCGGCGGCGCGGATTTCCGCCACGCGGTCCTCGATGAGTTGCAGCGAATGCATCAGGTCGGCCGGGTTGGTCGGCGTGTCGCCCGCATCCGCCACGCGGCACAGCCTGCACGGCTCCACCCGCGTCGCCGGATGCACCCGGCGGATGATGGCAGACATGTTGCGGATTTCGCGCGGGCCGTGCCGTGCCCCGGCGCGGTTGGTGGTGCCCAGGTCGAAGGGCACGCCGAGCAGGGCGATGTCCAGTTGGGACGCGTCCTCGATGACCGGCAGGCGCATGAAGGTGACCGGGCCGGCGAAGCGCGGCGTCACCACGCCGTCCAGCGGCTGGGGGAAGGTGGTGGTCATGGCGCGCTCCGGCAGTGTCGTGGGTGGTTCAGCAAGAAGCCTGCCGGTAGCGCCGATGCACGGCCAGCGCCGCCAGCGCCAGCGCGGCGGCGGTGGCGCCATACAGCACCGGCGGGCTGAGCAGCGGCAGCAGCAGCCCGGCGGCGATCGGCCCCAGCCCGGCGCCGAGATCCCGCCAGGTGGCCTGGCGCGCCAGGGCGGGCACCCGCTCGGCCCCCGGGTAGGCCGCCGCCGTCACCGGCGCGGGCAGCGGTTGCAGCAGGCCGCGCAGCAGCATGATGCCGACCGCGCCGGCCCACAGCACGCCGAGGCCGATCAGCACCAGGCCGACGGCGCAGGACAGCGAGAGCAGCACCAGCAGGCGCTCGGCGCCGAAGCGTTCGGCCAGCGCGCCGCCGGGCGGGCCCAGCAGCACCTCCGCCACGTAGCGCAGCGCCATGGCCAGGCCGGCGGCCAGCACCGCGCCTTCCGGGTTGGCGCGTGCCGCCAGCACCGACAGGCCCAGGATGAAGATGCCATCCAGCGCAAAGCCGTTGACGAAGGACCAGACATCCAACGGCGCCGGCAGGCTGAAGCGCGGACCGGCGCTGCGGATGGGCGTGCCCTGCCCCGCCGGCAGCCGCCAGGCGAAGGGCAGCGCCAGCAGCGCCACCGCCGCCAGCACCAGGAAGACCACATGCGGCCCGTAGGCCATGGCGATGACGGCCCCCGCCACCAGCCCCAGCATGGGCCCGGCAGCGATGATGGCGCGGGACCGCCCGTTGCGCCGGGCCGCACCTTGCGCCTGGGCCGTGGCCAGCGCCTGGGTGGCGATGTTGAGCGCGGCGAAGGACAGCCCCCACATCAGCCGCGCCACCACCAGCCACCAGAAGCCCGGTAGCAGCGCATAGCCCAGCGAGGAGCCCACCGCCCCCAGCACCGCGCCGATGCAGGCCACGCGCGGCCCCTGGCGTTCATAGCTGCGCGACACCCAGCAGTAGCCGAAGATTCGCACCAGGCGGTTCACCGCCAGCAGCACGCCGGCTTCGGCCAGGGAGACGCCGAACTCCGCGGCGTGCATCGGCAGCAGCAGGTACAGCACCGTGTCGGTGGGCAGCACCAGGCCCAGCGTCAGGGCGGCATCTCGGGAGGCGCGGTCGGCGCGCGTGGTGGCTTCGGGCGGGGTGGACATGACCGGAGCCTGCAAGCCCCGGTCGTCCATGACAATCGGATGACAGGCCGGGTTGTCAGAGCAGCTTGGTGCGGATGCGCGTCACCACCACTTCCGCCAGCAGCACCACCACCAGGATGGCGAGCAGGATGGTGGCCACCCGGTCCCAGTGGAAGAAGTTGATGGCGTCGTCCAGCACCACGCCGATGCCGCCGGCGCCGACCAGGCCCAGCACCGCGCTTTCCCGCAGGTTGATGTCCCAGCGGAACAGCGCCACGCCCCAGAAGGCCGGCTGCACCTGCGGCCACAGGCCCTTCAGCATAACGCTGCCCCAGGGGGCGCCGGTGGCACGCAGCGCCTCCAGCGGGCCGGGTGCGGCTTCCTCCATGGCTTCCGCCAGCAGCTTGCCGACGAAGCCGATGCTGCGGAAGGCGATGGCGAAGGTGCCCGCCGCCGGGCCAGGGCCGAAGACCGCGACGAAGATCAGCGCCCAGACCAGCGAGTTGACGGTGCGGGAAGACACCAGGATCAGCTGCGCCAGCGTGTTCAGCACCCGGCTGCGGCAGACGTTGCGGGCGGCCAGCAAGGCCACCGGCAAGGCCAGCCCCAGGCTCATCAGCGTGCCCAGGGTGGCGATGTGGATCGTCTCCACCAGCGCGCCGTGCACGGTGGGGTAGTAGTGCGCCAGGTTGGGCGGCCACATCCGCACCAGCAGGTCGGCCATCTGTTCCGGCGCGTCGGCCAGGAATTCCGGGATGATGTCGATGCTGCGGATGGCCCAGACGCAGGCCGCGACCATGCCGAGCCAAACCAGCCAGCGGCCGATGCGCTGGCCGGGCGTGAAGCGCTGCCACTCGCGCGCCAGCGAAGTGCTGCCCACCCGATTCACGCCTCCGGTGCTCGCGGCGTCGCCGCTGCGCCCTCCGTCGATCGGCTGGGTACTCATCGCATCGCCGCCCGGATGCGGCCCGACACCACCTCCGCCAGGAAGATCAGCGCGATGGTAGCCAGCAGGATGGCGCAGACGAAGTCGTAGTCGAACCGCTTGAACGCCGCGAACAGCGTGCCGCCGATGCCACCCGCGCCGACGATGCCGACCAGGGTGGAGTTCCGCAGGTTGCTGTCCAGTTGGTACAGGCAGAAGCCAACGAAGCGCGACGCCACTTGCGGCAGCACGGCGTAGATCAGCACCGAGGCCGCCGGCGCCCCGGTGGCGCGCACCGCCTCCACCTGCTTCATCGAGATTTCCTCGATCGCCTCGGCGAAGAGCTTGGCGATGAAGCCCATGCTGGCGATGGTCAGCGCCGCCATGCCGGCCAGCGCGCCGAAGCCGATGGCCTTGACGAACATGATTGCGACGATGACGTAGTGCAGGCTGCGGCACACCGCGATGAAGGCCCGCGTCGGCCCGCTGACGAACCAGGGTGACAGGTTTCGCGCCGCCATCAGGCCGAGCGGCAACGACAGCAGGATACCGGCCGCGCTGGCCAGCACCGCGATCTGCAGGCTCTCCACCAGGCCTTCCACCAGCAACTCCCAGCGGGCGAAGTTGGGCGGGAACATGCGGGCGAGGAAGCGCGCCGCCTCCCCCATGCCGGTGCCGAGGCGGGCCCAGGTGATGTCCAGCTGCGTGGTGGCGTAGGCGGCGTAGACCGCCAGCGCCAGCAGGCCCAGGCGGGCGGGCCAGTTGGGCGGAAAGGCGTCGCCCTGGCGCAGGCCCGTAGCGGCAGGCGCGCTCACATCCAGTCCTCGCCGCCATAGATCAGGCGCAGGTGGTGCGGCTCCAGCGCCTCCGGCGGTCCGTCGAAGACGATGGCGCCGCCGGCCATGCCCACGATGCGCCGCGCGTAGCGCTTGGCCAGCTCCACGTTGTGGATGTTGATGATGACGGGGACGTTGGCCTCGGCGGTCAGCCGCGCCAGCATGTCCAGCACCTCCACCGCGGTCTTCGGGTCCAGCGAGGAAGTGGGCTCATCCGCCAGCAGCAGGTCCGGTGCCTGCATCAGCGCGCGGGCAATGCCGACGCGCTGGCGCTGGCCGCCGGACAGCGCATCCGCCCGGCGATGCGCGTGGTCCGGCAGGCCGACCTGGTCCAGCAGCTGGAAGGCGCGGGCGACGTCGGCTTCCGGGTAGCGCCGCAGCCAGGCGCGCCAGACCGGCACATAGCCCAGCCGGCCGCAGAGCAGGTTCTCCATCACGGTCAGGCGTTCCACCAGGTTGTATTCCTGGAACACCATGCCGATCCGCCGCCGCGCCAGGCGCAGCGCCGTGCCGCGCAGGCCCGTCAGCGGCTGGCCATTCAGGCTGATCTCACCCCCGGTGGGTTCCACCAGCCGGTTGATGCAACGGATCAGCGTAGACTTGCCGGTGCCGGACGGGCCGATGATGGCGGTCACGCCCTCGGCGGCGATGTCGAGGTCGATGCCGCGCAGCACCGGCTGGCCCGGGACGTATTCCTTGACCAGCCCGCGGATGGAGAGGCCGGAAGGGGTCACTGCGGCCGCTGCTGCTGCTGCTGGGCGCGGCGGGCGGCGGCGGCTTCCTCGGCGCGGGCCTCGGCGTCGAAGTTGGCGCGGGTGTAGGGCGCGTTCACCGCATCCGCCACCTGGCGCACCGGCTCCCAGTCCTTCAGGTAGGTCGCGGGCCAGAAGCGGTCATTGCCGCCCAGGTCGCGCTGCATGGCCGCCGGGAAGCGATAGTCGAAGAAGCACTGCCGGATGCGCTGCGCCAGTTCCGGCCGCAGGTCGTGCGCGTGGGCGAAGGAGGAGGTCGGGAACGGCGCGCTTTCCCACAGGGTGCGGAAGGTGCCGGCCTGGACCTGGCCGCGCCCGATCATGCGGTTGTACACGTCCGACGCCACCGGCGCGGCGTCGTAGTCGCCGGCGTTCACGCCCATCACGCTGCGGTCATGCCCGCCGGAATAGACCACGCGGTAGTCGGTTTCCGGCACCAGCCCCAGCGCGGGGAAGAAGGCGCGCGGCGCCAGGTTGCCGCTGTTGGAGGTGGCGGAGGTATGCGCCACGCGCCGGCCCTTCAGGTCCGCCAGGGTGCGGAAGGCGCTGTCGGCGCGGGTGATCATCACCACGCGGTAGCTCTCGTAGTGTTCCGCGTTGCCCTTCACCGCGAAGGGAATGGCGCCGGCCAGGTTGACCGCGAAGGCAGTGGGGCCGGTGGAGAAGCCGGCGATGTGCAGCCGGCCGGAGCGCATGGCTTCCACCTGCGCCGCATTGCTGGTGACCTGGAAATACACCGCGCGCTTGCCGGTGCATTGCGTCAGGTGCTCCAGGAAGGGGCGGAACTGGTTGGCGTAGAGCGCTGGGTCCTCCACCGGGGTATAGGCGAAGACCAGGGTGGAGGGTTCGCGCTGGCGCGCCGGCGGCGGCAGGTCGGCCACCAGGTCGCGGTTCTCGTCGCAGAAGGCGTCGTCCAGCGCGCCGCGATGGCTGCATTGCTGCTGCGCCTGGGCCGGGGCCGCCCCGGGGACCGCGGCTGCGAGGAGCCCACCGAAGGCCAGCAGGCCGAGCGTGAAGCGCGTCATCGTTCCTCTTCCTTTTCCTGCCCGATCAGTACCGCGCCGGCGGGGTCGATGTCGAACCCAACCGCGCTGCCGGCGGCGTGAGGTTCCCCGCCCCCCGGCAGCATGGCCAGCAAGGGGCCGTGCGCGGTGGCCAGCACGTATTCGGCGTGGCTGCCCATGTAGGTGGCGCGCGTCACCGTGGCGGGCTCGGCGCCACCCAGGCGGATGGCTTCCGGGCGGACCACCAGGTCAGCCTCCCCCGGCCCGCAGCCGCGCGCTGGCAGGGTGAGGCGGAGCGCGCCCAGCGCCACCTCGGCCTGCCCCGCCGCCACCGCCAGCACCCGGGCGCGCACCGCATTGGCTTCCCCCATGAAGCCGGCGACGAAGACCGAGGCGGGCTGCTCATACAGCTCGCGCGGCGTGCCGGCCTGGGCGATGGCGCCGTCGCGCAGCACCACGATCCGGTCGGAGATCGCCATCGCCTCGGCCTGGTCGTGCGTGACGTACAGCACCGTCAGGCCAAGGCGTTGCTGCAGGGCGCGGATTTCCTCCCGCATGGACCGGCGCAGGCGCGTGTCCAGGTTGGAGAGTGGTTCGTCGAACAGCAGCAGTTCCGGCTCCAGCACCAGGGCGCGCGCCACCGCCACGCGCTGCTGCTGCCCGCCCGAGAGTTCCGACGGCAGCCGCGCGCCATAGCCGGCCAGGCCCACCGTGCCGAGCGTGGCTTCCGCCCGCAGCCGCGCCTCTGCCCGCTTCACGCCCGACGACACCAAGCCATAGGCGACGTTGTCGAGCACGTTGAGATGCGGGAACAGCGCGTAGCTCTGGAACACCATGGAGACGTTGCGCTCGCCGGCGGCAAGCTGCGTCACGTCCTGCCCGCCCAGCAGGATACGGCCTTCGGTCGCCGTCTCCAGCCCGGCGACCAGGCGCAGCAGCGTGGTCTTGCCGCAGCCGGAAGGCCCCAGCAGCGTCACCAGCGTGCCCGGCTGCACCACCAGGTCCAGCGGCTTCAGCGCCCGCACCACGCCATAGCGCTTGCCGACACCCTCCAGGGTCAGCGCCCCGCCGCTCATGCCGGCACCGCGGCGCGGCGGCCAAGCCGGCGTTGCCCGACCAGCAGTTGGATCAGCCCGACCGCGCCGACCATGAGCAGGATCAGCACCGCGCAATAGGCAATGGCCACGCCGTAGTCCCCGTTGATGACGCGGTTGATGATGAAGACGGTGGCCATCTCGTACTCCGCCGAGACCAGGAAGATCACCGCCGAGACGGTGGTGACCGCGCGCACGAAGGCATAGACCAGCGCGGTGACGATGGCCGGCTTCAGCAGCGGCAACACCACGGTGCGCAGCACGCGGAAGCTGGAGGCGCGCAAGGTCAGCGCGGCTTCGTCCAGGCTGCGGTCCAGCTGGCTCATGGCCGCCAGGCCCGAGCGCACGCCCACCGGCAGGTTGCGGAAGACGAAGCAGGCCAGCAGGATCACCGCCGTGCCGGTCAGCTCCAGCGGCGGCAGGTTGAAGGTGAGGATATAGGCCACGCCCATCACCGTGCCCGGCACCGCAAAGGTGAGCATCAACGCGAATTCCAGCAGCGTGCGGCCGCGGAAGTCCTGCCGCGCCAGCAGCCAGGCGGCCAGCAGGCCCATCGCGGCGGTGATGGGCGCGGCGATGCCGGCCAGCAGCAGCGTGGTGCCCAGCGAATGCCAGGCGCCGCCCGAGAAGATCAGCCCGCCCGCGCTCCATTCCAGCGCGAAGGCGCGGCGGAAATGCTCCAGCGTCGGCGTCCAGTCCCGCCCCCATACCTTCACGAAGGCGCCGGCCAGCGCCATGGCGTAGACGATGACGGTCAGCCCGGCCCAGGGCAGCGCCACCGCCATGGCGGCGCGCCGCACCGGCGCGGGCAGTTGCGGCGGCAGCCCGGCATCGCCCTTGCCGGTGAGGCTGACATAGCTGCGCCGCGCCACCACCCGCCGTTGCAGGGCGAAGGCGCCGAGCGCCACCACCAGCATGACCGAGGCCAGCACCGCGGCGCGGCCGAATTCCTGCTGCGCGCCGACCACGGCGAAGAAGATCTCGGTGGACAGCACGCCGAAGGAGCCGCCGAGCACCACAGGGTTGCCGAAATCGGTCAGGCTCTCGACAAAGGCCACCAGCCAGGCATTGGCGATGCCCGGCAGCATCAGCGGCAGCGCCACGCTGGTGAAGGCACGCATCCGCGTGGCGCGCAGCATGGTGGCGGCTTCCTCCATGGCAGGGGAAATGCCCTCCACCACGCCGATCAGCACCAGGAAGGCGGTGGGGGTGAAGGCGAAGACCTGGGCCAGGAAGACGCCGTCGAAACCATAGATCCAGCGGCCCAACTCCCAACCGAACAGCGCCTCGGCCGCCTGGTTGACCAGCCCGGCGCGGCCGAACAGCAGGATCAGCCCCAACCCGATGACGAAGGGCGGGGTGATCAGCGGCAGCACCGTCAGCATACGCAGCGCGCGGCGCCCGGGCAGGCCGGTGCGCGTCACCAGCAGCGCGAAGCAGAGGCCGAGCAGCGTGGCGCCGGTGGCACTGCACGCCGCCAGCAGCAGGGTATTCCACAGCACGCCGCAGCCCACCGGCTGCACGACGCAGGCCAGGCTGAGCAGCTTGCGGTCCAGCAGGCGCTCGGCCAGGGAGGCCCAGGCGGTGAAGCCCTCACGCGGGGCCGCCATCTCCGCCAGCAGCCGCAGCACCGGCCAGGCGGTGAACAGCAGGATCAGCAGCGCCAGCAGGCCGACACCGCCGGCGACGAAGCGGTCGCCCCGGAAGGCGCCGCGCCGCGCCAGCGCCCCGGTGGTGAGCCAGAGGAAGCCGAGCGTCGTGCAGGCACCGCCCAGGCCGATGCCGAACTGCCGGTCATCCAGCGCGCCGAACAGCGCCTCCAGCCACGGCGCGGACCAGCCCTGCACGCCCACCGCCAGCGCCTGCGCCAGGACGGCGGCCAGCCCCAGGACCGCCGGTGCGAGCGCGCGCGGCCAGGCGGCGCACAGCGCCAGCGCGGCCAGCGCCGGCCAGAACCAGAACCGCCCGTGGCGCGCGGCCTGCGCCAGCGCGCTGGTGGCGTCGGCGTCCTCCCCCCATACGGAGACCAGCGCGAAGCCGTCCTGTGGGTAGTGCCAGGGCAGCAGCAGCAGCCCCGCCGCCGCCAGCAGCAGCGGCCAGGGCGGAGGCCAGGACAGGCGCGGCATCAACGCGGCTGGCTGCCGACCTCGCGGTCCCAGCGTTCCAGGATCTGGCGGCGGCGCGCGGCGTCGCCATAGGCGGCGATGTCGTAGTCGATCAGCCGCAGCTTGGTCATGTCCGGAATGCGCGGGTCCGCCTTGGCGCCGACATGGGCGGGCACGTGGTACTGGTTGCTGGCCAGGCCGATATCCATGGCGGCCGGGGTCAGGTACCAGTCGTAGAAGCGGCGCGCCTGGGCCTGGTTGCGGGCGCCGCGGATGATGCTCAGGCAGGCCACTTCGTAGCTGGTGCCCTCGGTGGGGTAGGTCATGGCCAGCGGGAAGCCCTGCTGCACCAGGCTTTCGGTTTCCATGTTGAAGCTGACGGAAAGCCCGGTCTCGCCGCGCGCCGCGGCCTGCACCGGCGCGGCACCGCTGCGGGTATAGGCGTTCACGTTGCGATGCAGTTGCCGCAGGTAGGCGAAGGCGCGGTCCTCGTCCCACAGCTGCACCAGGCCGGCGATGATGGTGTAGGCGGTGCCGGAGCTGTTGGGGTTGGGCAGCTGGATCTCGCCGCGATAGGCCGGCAGCAGCAGCTCCGCCCAGCTCTGCGGCACCGGGATGTTGCGCCGCGCCAGCACTTCCCGGTTGTAGACGATGGCGATGGCGCCGGAGGAGACGCCGACGCAGCGCCCCTGCGACTGCGCGTGCACCCGCTGCGCCCAGGGGGGCAGCTGCGCCATGTTGGGCGAGGTATAGGCTTGCAGCAGGTTCTGCTCGGCCGCGGTGAAATGCGCCTCGGCCGAACCGCCGAACCAGACATCCGTGCGCGGGTTGGCGGCCTCGGCGCGCACCTGGGCCAGGATCTCCCCGGTGCTCTTGCGCGCCATGCTGACGCGCACGCCGGTGTCCCGCTGGAAGGCGGCGGCGATCGCCTCGCACCAATCGGCGGCGGGCGCGCAGAGCATGTTCAGCGTGCCTTGCGCGGCCGCCGGCAGGGGCGCCAGCAGCGCCAGCAGAAGAAGCAGTCGGGTCATCGTGGCAATGCTCCCACCTCGCGCTCCCATCGCTCGATCAGGCGCCGGCGTTCGGCGCTGCGGCCGTAGCGGGCGAAGTCGTAGTCGATGAGGCGGATGGCGTTCAGGTCTGGCGCGCCGGGCGGCAGCGGCGCGCTGCGGTTGGACGGGGTCTGCAGCTGCCCGCCGGCGTCGAAGCCCAGGCGCTGCGCCGGGGCGGTCAGCGCCCAGTCGTAGAAGCGCCGGGCCTGGGCGGCATTGCGGGCACCACGGATGATGGACATGGAGCCGATCTCGTAGCCGGTGCCCTCGCAGGGCGTCGCCCAGGCCACCGGGAAGCCGGCGTTCTTTTCGGTCACCGCGTCATGCACGAAGGAGACGGAGACGCCGGTCTCCCCGCGCGCCACCGCCTTGATCGGCCCGGTGCCGCTGCGCGGATAGGCGTTGACGTTGGCGTGCAGCCGCTTGAGGAAGTCGAAGGCCGCATCCTCCCCGCGCAACTGCACCAGCGTGGCGATGACCACATAGGCGGTGCCGGAGGAAGCGGGGTTGGCCAGTTGCACCTCGCCGCGCCAACGGGGCGTGGCCAGGTCTTCCCAGCAGGCCGGCGGGGCCAGGTTGCGCCGGGCCAGTACTTCCGTGTTGAAGCCGAAGCCGATGGCGCCGGCATAGACCCCGATGGCGCGCTGGCCCGATTGCCGCCACTGCGCCAGCGCCCAGGGGTGCAGCGCGGCGTTGTTCGCGCTCTCATTGGGCTGGGTCAGCCCATCCTCGGCGGCGTTCAGATGCGGGTCGCCGGTGCCGCCGAACCACAGGTCGGTGCGCGGATTGGCGGCCTCGGCGCGGATCGCGGCCAGCGCCTCGCCGGAGCCGCGCATGACCATGGCGACGCGGATGCCGCTCTCCCGCTGGAAGCCGGTGGCGATGGCCTGGCACCACTCGGCCTGCACCGAGCAGACCAGGTTGAGGCTGCCCTGGGCATGGCTGGTGGACGCCGCGCACAGCAAGAGGAAAAGCGCTACCGCTGCCCGTGCCGACACCATGCCCCCTTCCCCTCCGCCGAAGCGGAACGCTAGCCCGGCGGCCACCCCCTGTCATCAAGCCGGCGCCAGAAGGGTCCGCCATGGTGTCGCCGACGGGTTGCAAACTCCGGCCGCTGAAGATTTCGCGATTGTATACCTTTGCGCTTGCTGACCAAGCGGACCGCGCCCTAGCGTGAAGAATAATGAATGACTAACCAAGCGAAACAGTGCCGACGTATCTCGGCGAGGTGGCGTCAACAGGCGCCTGCCTGCGCAAGAGGAGCAGTTGATGCCAGCACTCCTTTCCTACCCCGGAGTATACGTCGAGGAAATACCAAGCGGAATCCGGACCATTACCGGCGTTCCTACCTCCATCGCGGCTTTTGTCGGGCCGGCGGTGTGGGGGCCGGTGGACAAGCCGGTGCACGTTACCAGCTTCGCGGATTTCGGCCGGCGGTTTGGCAGCGAAACGGCGAAGAACCCACTGGGCCGCGCGGTCCAGCAATATTACCTGAACGGCGGCCATGAAGCGGTCATCGTCCGCATCACCGCCGCCGGCAACAAGGCCGGCCCGGCACCAGCCGGCGGCGGCGCCGCCGATGCCGCCGGCGGGGCGCCCATGCCGGCCAGGCTGCGCATCGGCGACCTGGTGTTCGAGGCATCCCACCCCGGCAGCGCCGGCAATGGCCTGCGCATCCGCATCGACCAGCAGACCCGCAACCCGCAGGACAAGGCGCTGTACAACCTCACGGTCCGCGACACGCTGAGCGGCAAGGAGGAGCGCTACCTGAACGTCACGCCGGGGCCGACCGGCGCCAACAGCCTGCCACGGCTGCTGAAGGGCTCCGACCTCATCACCCTGCCGGTGCCGGCCAAGGCCGAGGACGCCGCCAAGCAGGCCACCGCGCTGGCGGCGACGCCGAAGCCCAACACGGACCCGCCGCGTGGCCAGGACCCCTGGCGCGACCCGCCGGCCCCAGCCGCCCCGCCGGTTGCCGGGCCGCCGGCGCCACCTGCGCCAGGGCCCGGCCCTGCGCCTGCGCCCGGACCTGCCCCGGCACCCGCCC
>CANGNF010000011.1 GCA_947455205.1 Acetobacteraceae bacterium
ACCAGCGTGGCGCGGGAGAGGTAGTAGAAATCCTCCACGCTGTAGTCGCAGACGCCGGACTTCATGGCGTTCAGCAACGCCAGGTGCTCGGTGACGGAGGTGGGCAACCCCGCCGACCGCAACGCCAGGATGAAGGTGGCGAACATGGCCTTAGCGCTGCGGCTGGCGGCGGGAGAGGAAGGCCAGCCGCTCGAACAGGTGGACGTCCTGCTCGTTCTTCAGCAGCGCGCCGTGCAGCGGCGGCAGCACCACCTTGGAATCCGCGCTGCGCAGCACCTCGGGCGGCAGGTCCTCGATCATCAGCAGCTTCAGCCAGTCCAGCAATTCGCTGGTCGCCGGCTTCTTCTTAAGCTCGTTCACGCCGCGGATCTGGAAGAAGACGTTCAGCGCCTCGCGCGCCAGCTCCTGCTTCACATCGGGGAAGTGGGACTGGACGATCTGCTCCATCGTCTCCCGGTCCGGGAAGCGGATGTAGTGGAAGAAGCAGCGGCGCAGGAAGGCGTCCGGCAGCTCCTTCTCGTTGTTGCTGGTGATGATGACGATGGGGCGCTGCCTGGCCACCACGGTGCGGCGCGTCTCGTAGACATAGAACTGCATGCGGTCGAGTTCGAGCAGCAGGTCGTTGGGGAACTCGATGTCGGCCTTGTCGATCTCGTCGATCAGCAGCACGGATTGCTGCTCGGCCTCGAAGGCCTCCCACAGCTTGCCGCGGACGATGTAGTTGCCGATGTCGTGGACGCGTTCATCGCCCAGCTGGCCGTCGCGCAGGCGGGACACCGCGTCGTATTCGTACAGCCCCTGCTGCGCCTTGGTGGTGGACTTGATGTGCCATTCGATCAGCGGCATGCCCAGCGCGCGGGAAACCTCGTGCGCCAGCACGGTCTTGCCGGTGCCGGGCTCGCCCTTGACCAGCAGCGGGCGTTGCAGGGCCACGGCGGCATTCACCGCCACCTCCAGGTCTCGGGTGGCGATGTAGCTGCTGGTGCTCTTGAAGGCCAAGCGTCTAACTCCCTCGGGTCTCAGCCCATAGCCACCGGCGCAACGCCGAACAGCCTTTGGTGGAAATGCATCACGAGGGCCCAGAGTAGCAGCCCCAGCAGCGGCGCCAACCAGCCTATCTCGCGCACCGCCAGATGGTTGCGCCCGGCCAGGATGGCGCCGAAGGGCAGGGCGGAGGTTCGCTCCGCCAGGGCCCGCCAGCCCACGGGGTCGCGCGCCGCCAGCTTGGCGTCGATGCTGGGCATGCCGAGCACCGCCGTCAGCAGGAAGGCGCCGAAGAAGGCGGTGCTGGCGCTGTCGCCATTGCCGATGATGTGGACCAGCGACCACAGGGTGATGCCGCACATCATGGGGTGGCGGGTGATGCGCTGGATGCCCCGCGGCTCGGCATTGGCCAGCAACTTCTGCCCCACCGCGGTGGGGTTGGGCTGGGTATAGGCCGCCACCACCAGGATGAAGGCGGGCAGCATCAGCACCACCAGCACCCAGCGCAGCCAGGCGGGGGTGAACCACCAGGGCGAGGTCTCGGCGCCGCCATAGGCCCGCACCAGCCAGACGATGCTGGCGACGGAGAGCAGCGAGAAGCCGATCATGAAGCCGCGCTGGCCCAGCGCCCGCACCGCGGTGCCGCGCAGGCCGGTGCCGGCCAGGCCGACATGGATGCCGACCCAGGCCAGGGCCCCGAGAAGAAGTTCCGCCATGGCCGCCCCCGAATGTGCAGCCCAGCATGGCCCCCGGCGGCTAGGGCCGCCAAGCCCGATGATAGGGGTGGCCGGTGCGGATCGCCTGCGCGCGATACAGTTGTTCCGCCAGCAGGCCGCGCACCAGGAAGTGCGGCCAGGTCAGCGGCCCCAGGGAAAGCCGCTGCGTGGCGCGGTCCAGCACCGCGGGGTCCAGCCCCTCGGCGCCGCCGATCACGAAGGCGAGGGGTCGGCCGGATTCCTCCCAACGGGTCACCTGGGCGGCCAGCGCCTCGCTGGTTGGCGCCTGGCCGCCCAGGTCCATGGCGACCAGCAGGGCGTTGTCCGGCAGCGCGGCCAGCAGGGCGGCGCCTTCGCGGCGGCGCACCTCAGCGGCGCTGCCGCGGGCTTCCGGCACTTCCGTGACGGCCAGCGGCGGGCGCAGCCGGGCGTTGTAGAGCGCGAAGAGATCCGCCTCCGGCCCCGGCTTCAGCCGGCCGACCGCCAGCAGCCGCTTCGGCCCCATCGCTAGAGCCTGTCAGGCGCGGACAGCAGCGCCTGACAGTCTCCGGCTCTCGGCTTCATCGGGCGATTCACGGCTCCGGCGGGTCCGCCTAAGCGGATCGCACCCTAGCCTTCGGTGCCGGCCGGGCTGCCCGGGCCCCACATGCGCTCCAGCGCGTACATCTCGCGCGTTTCCGGCTTGAACAGGTTAACGATCAGGTCGCCGCAGTCGATCAGCACCCAGTCCGGGCTGGCCTGGATGTTGTCGCGCCGCAGCTTCAGGCCGACCTCGCGCAGGGCGTCCTCCAGATGCGTCGCCATGGCCTGGATCTGGCGCTCCACCTGGCCGGTGGCGATGATCATGCGGTCGGCGAAGCTGGAGCGGCCGGTGATGTCCAGCACCACGATATCCTCGGCGCCGTCATCGTCCAGGCTCTTGCAGGCGGCCTCCACCAGCTGTTCCAGCCGGTCCGGCGCCACCTTCTCGCGCGGCTTGGCGGCGCGCTTGGGCTTGGCGGCGGGGCCTTCGACGAAATCGTCCTTGGTCACGGGCGGCGCCTCGGCGGTGGCCGCCTCCGGCGCGGGGGCGCTGGCGTCGCCGGTGGCCGGAGCCTCGGCGGCCGGGGTGGCAGCGGCCTTCTTCGGCGCGCGCTTGGCGGCGGGCTTGGCCGGAGTTTCGGCGGCCGGGGTGGCAGCGGCCTTCTTCGGCGCGCGCTTGGCGGCGGGCTTGGCCGGAGCCTCGGCGGCCGGTTTGGCAGCGGCCTTCTTCGGCGCGGGCTTGGTGGCAGCCTTGGCCGGAGCCTTGGCGGCCGGCTTGGCGGCGGCCTTCTTCGGCGCGGGCTTGGTGGCAGCCTTGGCCGGAGCCTTGGCAGCCGGCTTCGCAGTGGCCTTCTTCGGCGCGGGCTTTGCGGCGGCCTTGGCCGGGGTCTTGGCGGCCGGCTTGGCAGCGGCCTTCTTCGGCGCGGGCTTTGCGGCGGCCTTGGCCGGGGCCTTCACTGCCGGCTTGGCAGTGGCCTTCTTCGGCGCGGCCTTTGCGGCAGCCTTCGCCGGAGCCTTGGCGGCCGGCTTAGCAGCGGCCTTCTTCGGCGCGGGCTTGGTGGCAGCCTTGGCCGGAGCCTTGGCAGCCGGCTTCGCAGCAGCCCTCTTCGGCGCGGCCTTTGCGGCAGCCTTCGCCGGAGCCTTGGCGGCCGGCTTGGCAGCGGCCTTCTTCGGCGCGGCCTTTGCGGCGGCCTTGGCCGGAGCCTTGGCGGCCGGCTTGGCAGCGGCCTTCTTCGGCGCGGCCTTGGTCGAAGCCTTGGCCGGGGCCTTGGCGGCCGGCTTCGCGGCGGCCTTCTTCGGCGCAGCCTTGGCCGGGGCCTTCGCGGCCGGCTTGGCAGCGGCTTTCTTCGCCGCGGGCTTAGCAGCAGCCTTCTTCGGCGCGGCCTTCGCCGCCGCCTTCACTGGCTTCGCCGCCGTGCGCTTCGGCTTGGCGGGTGCCTCTTCCTCCGCGGCCTTGGCGGCGCGGGTCTTCGGCTTCGGGCTGGCGGCGCTGGCGGTGGCGCGGCGCTTGGGGGCGGCGGCCACGGGCGTCGGGGCCTTTGGGGTGCGGGCTATGGCTGCCTCCTGGGCATGCTGTTCTGCCGTTCCAACGCCGCGCGGATCGCGGTGGCGGAGGCAGGGTGCTCGCGCGCTGGAACCAGGCACCAGGGCGCGTGCGGCATCTGTGGTCCCGCCAATAGCGCCGCCGGGCGCCGGCGCCAAGCAGACAGTCGATGCAAGGCCCGACCGGCCAGCGCCCGACGGGTCTCTCCGGGGCGCGGCAGCACCGCCAGCGGGGTGTCGCGCAGCATCTGCCGCCAGCGCTTCCAGCGTGGCAGTTGCGGCGGAATGTCAGCCCCCACCAGCAGCACGAAGCGGGCGAGCGGGAAGCGCCGGCGCAGCAGCGCCAGCGTATCCACCGTGTAGCGCGTGCGCAGCCCGGCCTCGATCGCCGTCGCCCGCACCCGGCCGCCGGCGATGCGGCCGGCGCTGGCCAGGCGCTCGGCCAGCGGCGCCATGCCGCGGGCCGGCTTCAGCGGATTGCCGGGCGAGACCATCAGCCAGACCTCGTCCAGCCGCAGCGCCCGCAGCGCGTGGTCCGCCACATGCCGGTGCCCGGCATGGGCGGGGTTGAAGCTGCCGCCCAGCAGGCCGATCCGCCGGCGGCGCCGGTCGCCATGCGGGCCGGGCGCGGGTACGGCGCTGGCGGGGGTCGGGCGCAGGCGCCGGCCTCAGCGGAAGCGGACGGAGACGCTGATCGGCTGCGCCGCCAGCCCCTCGTACCGCTGCTCGTACCGGTGGCCGGCCACCGCGGGCACCGAGGGCGCGAAGCCGCCGAGCGAGACGATGTCGCCGGGGTTCAGCCGCTTGCCCTGGCGCGCCAGGTCGGCCACCAGCCAGGACAGCGCGTTCAGCGGATGGCCCAGCAGCGTCGCCCCGGTCTCCCGCGCCACTTCCTTGTCGTCGTCGTGGAAGGTCACGACCATGCTGCCCAGCCGGGCGGCGAAGTCCGCCGTGGCCTGCACCGGGATCGGCCGGCCCACCACGCCCAGGCGCGAGGACACGTTGACCGAGACCAGCGCGATGCCGTCCGGCACCCGGGCGATGCCACCGCGCGGCAGCTCGATGAACGGGATCACCTGGTCCAGGTGGCGCAGCAGGGCCACGTGGTCGGTGCCGGCGCGGTTGATGCCGGCATCGCGCACCCGCACCAGCAGGTCGGCCTCCACGGCCAACCCGGCCAGCGCCGGGGTCAGCTGCATGGTGGCGCCGCTGCGGGTGGCGGTGGCGCCGGCGAACAGCACGCCCCAGACCGGGCCGTTCAGCCCGTAGCGACGCTGCGTGGCCGCGCCGGCGGCGCCCACCTTGTAGCCGATCGGGCGGCCAAAGCTCTGCGCCAGCAGCGGCACCAGGCCGTTCCGGGCGCATTCGGCATCCGCCATGGTCAGCGGCGGGGAGAATGGCTCGGCCACGCGGCCGCTGGTCAGCGCCCCGGCCATGGCGGCGATCTCGGTCGGGTCCGGGCAGGCGGCCAGGGCCGGGGTCAACAGGGCGGGCGCGGCCAGCCCCAGGGTGGTGGCGGCGGCAAGCAGCATGCGGCGCATGAGGGCGTTCCCTAGCTTTGTTGGCGCCTTCCGGCGCGGGCTCAGGGCCGGGTCTGCCCGGTCCCCAGCACATGGTAGCGATAGGTGCACAGCTGTTCCAACCCCACCGGCCCGCGCGCATGCAGCCGGCCGGTCGCGATGCCGATCTCGGCGCCGAAGCCGAACTCGCCGCCGTCGCAGAACTGGGTGCTGGCGTTCCACATGCCCACCGCGCTGTCCAACCCGTTGAGGAAGTCGGCGGCGGCGGCGGTGTCCTCGGTGATGATCGCCTCGGTATGCTCGCTGCCGAATTGCCGGATGTGCGCCAGCGCGCTGGGCACGCCATCCACCACGGCGACGCTCAGCATGCTGTCCAGCCATTCGGTGGCGAAGTCGGCCTCGGTGGCGGCCGGCAACTCGGGGCAGATCGCGCGGGCGCGGTCATCGGCGCGGAAGCCGCAGCCCAGCGCCGCCAGGTCGGCCACCAGCAGCGGCAGCAGGGTGGCGGCCACTGCGGCGTCGATCAGCAGCGTCTCGGTGGCGCCGCAGATGCCGGTGCGGCGCATCTTGGCGTTGGCCAGCACACTTCTTGCCATCGCTGGTTCTGCCGCGGCATGGATGTAGGTGTGGCAGAGCCCCTCGGCATGAGCCAGCACCGGCACGCGGGCTTCCTCCATCACGCGGGTCACCAGCCCCTTGCCGCCGCGCGGGATGATCAGGTCGATCAGCCCGGCGGCCTTCAGCATGGCGCCGACGAAGGCGCGGTCGGCGGTGCTGGCCACCTGCACGGCCGCTTCCGGCAGGCCGGCGGCGCGCAGCCCCTGCACCATGCAGGCATGGATGGCGCCGGCGCTGTGCAGGCTTTCCTTGCCGCCGCGCAGGATGACGGCGTTGCCGGACTTCAGGCACAGCGCGGCGGCGTCGGCGGTCACGTTGGGCCGGCTCTCGAAGATCATGCCGATGACGCCCAGCGGCTGCGCGACGCGGCGCATCACCAGGCCGTTCGGGCGCTGCCATTCCGCCAGCACGCGGCCGACCGGGTCCTCCAGCGCCGCCACCTCCTCCAGCCCGCGGGCCATCGCCTCGATGCGGGCGGGGGTCAGGGTCAGGCGGTCGGTGTAGGCGGCGGTCAGGCCGGTGGCAGCGGCCAGGTCGGCGGCGTTGGCGGCCAGCAGCGCGGCCTGGCTGGCACGCAGCGCGGCGGCGGCGGCGTGCAGCGCCTGGTCCTTCTGCGGTCGCGGCGCGCGGGCCACCTGGCCGGCGGCGGCGCGGGCGGCGCGGGCGGCGGCTTCAAGCTGCTGGGCGGCATCGGGCGCAATGGCGTTCATCGGTCGGGCTCCTGGCCGAACAGGTAGAGCAAATGCCGGCCGGGCGAAATCACCCGTACGGCCCGGGGAGGCTGCTTTCACCCCCGGCAACCACTGGTTATGGTCGCGGCCGGAACGGGCGGGGGCGGGCGATGCGCGAATGGATCAGCCGGGCCGCGATGCTGCTCGGCCTGGTGCTGCTGCCGCTGCTGACCCCAGGGGCGGCGCTTGGCCAGGCGGCGGAGCCGGCCAACCCGGGCACCACCCCGGCCGAACGCTGGCTGTGGGACCGCCTGCGCGGCCCGCTGCCACGGCCGGAATTCGCGGTCACCATGGCGGACAACTGCCAGGGCGCGGCGGCCGACCCGGCGCAGCCGGAGGATCCCGGTTGGGCCGACCCCTGCCGCGCGGTGACCGCCGAGTTCCTGGAGCTGATCCTGAGCCGGGAGCCCTGGCGCGACCAGCTGCCGCGCCGCGGCCTCCGGCTGCAGAACCTGCGGGTGGTCGGCGCGCTGGACCTTTCGGCGCTGGTGGTCGCGGTGGAGGTCTGGCTGGACGCCTCGCTCTTCACCGACCAGGTGACCCTGACCGGGGCGAAGTTCGAGAAGACGCTGACCTTCGACGGCTCCCGCCTGGACGGCGGCTTCTATGCCGACCAGTTGCAGGTCGGCGGCAATCTCCAGCTCTCCGGCGGCGCGCATGTCGGCTGCCGGGCCACCGCCGAGGGCAACTGCGGCTGGATGGTGCTGAGCGCCGCCACCATCGGCGGCGACCTGCGGCTGGAGGGTTCCAGCATCGCCACCGGCCTGGCCGCCGACGACCTGACGGTGACCGGCAGCCTCATGCTCTCCGGCACCAGCATCGAGGGCGGGCTGGTCGGCGCCGGGCTGCGGGTGGCGCGCAGCATGTTCCTGGACCGCGGTGCCGAGCTGGGCTGCCGGCCGGCGGCGCCCGGCCAGGGCTGCGACGCGCTGGTGCTGCGCAACGCCACCATCGAGGGCCAGCTGGCCATCACCGAGGCGGTGCTGGGCGGCAACCTGCAGGCCAACAGCATCAAGGTCCGCAACCACCTGCAACTGCGCGACACCGTGCTGCGCAACCCCGCGGGCACCCGGGTCAACCTGGCCAATGCGCGGATCGACGGCGACCTGGACCTGACCAACGCGGCGCTGCAGCAGGTGACGCTGGCCAGCGCGGTGATCGGCGGCGACCTGCAGCTTTCCACCGACCAGCGCCCGGCGCCGCGCTGGGCGCCGGATGCCACGCTCAGCCTGCGCAACGCCCATGCCGCGGCGGTGCAGGGCGGCCTGGCGCCGGACAACCACGCCTGGCCGGCGGTGCTGGAATTGCAGGGCTTCGTCTACGACCGGCTGGGCGGCGGCAGCCTGGACGCGGTGGACCCGACGATGGCGCGGCCGACCGCCGAGCTGGTCGGCTGGCTGGCGCGAGACCGCAGCTTCACCCGGCAGCCCTACCAGCAGCTGGCCGGGGTGTTCACCACCGCCGGCGACCCCAACCGCGCCACCGACATCCTGTTCGCCGCCCGCTACCGCGAGGAGCTGCTGGGCTGGGAGGCCGGCGAATGGTGGGACGCCGCCGGGCTGGCGGCGCTGCGGGTGACCATAGGCTACGGCCTGGGGTACAAATTCTTCCGCGTGCTGTGGTGGGTGCTGGGGTTCTGCGTGCTGGGCACGCTGGTGCTGTTGTGCTGCCGCGCCGGACGGGAAAAGGGGCTGCTGTGGTGCTTCGGCGCCAGCCTGGACCAGCTGATCCCCTTCGCCACGCTGTCGCCGGAATTCGCGCCCTTCTTCGACGACCCGCGGCGCGAGCGCCTGGCCGGTTGGCAGGTGGCGTTCTTCGGCGTGCAATCCCTGGTTGGCTTCGTCCTCGGCGGCTTCGTCGGTGCCGGGCTGGGCGGGCTGACCCAGGCCAATTGAGGAGTACCGCGATGCTGCGTTCCGCCCTTGCCGCCCTGCTGCTGCTGCTGGCCAGCGCCCCAATCTCTGCCCCGGCCTTCGCCCAGGCCGGCTGCGGCCGGCCGACACCGATCCAGTTCGCCCCCGGAACCCGCGGCGCCACGGTGGAGGGCGGTGCGCCGCGCGGCGAGATCAGCTGCTACACCGTCACCGCCCGCGCCGGGCAGCGCATGGAGGTGACGATCTCCAGCGTGGAGAACAACGGCGTGTTCCAGATCTACGCGCCGGGCTGGACCGACAAGCCGGGCGAGGGCCCCGACGGCAAGCCGCTGCCGGGGGTGGGGCCAAGCACGGATGCGATGCGCTTCGTCGGGGTGCTGCCGGCGGATGGGCGCTACCTGATCGTGGCCGGCAGCACGCGCGGCGGCACGACGTTCAGGCTGAGCGTGGCGATCAAGTAGCTACAGCACCACCAGGTCGTCGCGGTGCACCACCTCGTCGCGGCCGCGCCAGCCGAGGATCGCCTCGATCTCTGCCGACTTCCGCCCGGCGATCTGGCGCACCGCCTCGGCGTCGTAGGCGCTGAGGCCGCGGGCCAGCTCGTGGCCGTCCAGGTCCTTCACGCTGACGGCGTCGCCGCGGAGGAAGCTGCCCTCCACCCGGCGCACCCCGGCCGGCAGCAGGGAGGAACCGCGCGCCAGCGCCCGCGCCGCGCCCTCGTCCACCACCAGGCAGCCCTGCGCCTGCAGCGACCCGGCGATCCAGCGCTTGCGTGAGGTGCGGCCTTCCGGCGAGGGCAGGAACCAGGTGCAGCGCGCGCCCTGCACCAGCGCCTGCAGCGGCCGGTCCTGCTTGCCCAGCGCAATGGCCATGGCACAACCCGCCCCGGTCGCGATCTTCGCCGCGATCAGCTTGGTCCGCATGCCGCCGGAGGAATAGCCCGGCGGCGGCTCGCCCCCCATGGCCATGATCTCGTCGGACAGCCGCTCCACCACCGGCAGGTGCTGGGCGCCGGGGTTGCTGCGGGGGTCGGCGGTGTACAGGCCGTCGATGTCGGACAGCAGCACCAGCGCATCCGCCTGGATCATCTCCGCCACGCGGGCGGCCAGGCGGTCATTGTCGCCGAAGCGGATTTCCGCCGTGGCGACCGTGTCGTTCTCATTGATCACGGGAATGCAGCCGAGCGTCAGCAGCGTGCCCAGCGTCTCCCGCGCGTTCAGGTAGCGGCGACGGTCCTCGCTATCCTCCAGCGTCAGCAGCAGCTGCGCGGCAACCAGTTGCTGCGCCGAGAGCGCGGCGTCCCAGGCGCCGGCCAGGCGGATCTGCCCCACCGCGGCGGCGGCCTGCTTCTCCTCCAGCCGCAGCTTCTTGCGGGTCAGGCCAAGGCTGCGCCGGGCCAGGGCGATGGCGCCGCTGGAGACCAGCACCACCTCGGTGCCGCGGGCGCGCATGGCCGCGACATCGGCGGCCACGCCGGCCAGCCAGGCCTCGCGCGGGGCGGCGGTCTTCTCGTCCACCACCAGGGCGGAGCCGATCTTCACCACCACCCGCCGGGCCTGGGCCAGGTCGGGCAGGGCGGGGCTGTTCTGCGGCCGGGATTGCATGGCGGCGCGCATACCATGGCACCGGCCGAGGCAACACCCCGGGGGTAGCGCCTCCGGGGCAACACCCGGGCGCAACCACCCCGAGGCAGCACCCCGAGGCAGCACCCCGAGGTAGCGCCCCGAGGCAGCTCCCCCGGGGCAGCTTGCAGCGGCGGCTACAGGTACCAGTGGCCGGTGGCGGCGAAGTTGGCCTCGGCCTGGGCGGCAACCGCGTTCCAGTCCACCGGCCCGGCCACCGCCGCGGCGGCGGGCGCGGCGCCGGCAGCCACCGGGGCGATGGCGGTGCCGAAGCCGAAGTCGTGCGGCCCGGCCGAGAGCAGGTCGGCGCTGCCGCCCGCCACCGCCGCGCCGTTCCAGAAAATGCCGTCCACATGCAGGTTGCGGTCGGTGGCGGCAGTGCCGCCATAGCCGTCGTTCAGGAAGGTCACCAACACGTCGTGCGCGCCGGCGCCCCAGCTGCCGTGCAGGGTCAGCGTATCCGACTGGCCGGCGCCGTGCAGCGCGCTGGCGGTCAGCGTGCCGCCCAGCTTCTGGCCGTCCACGCTGACGCTGTACTGCGCGTCCGCCAGCCAGGCGTCCTGGCTGATCTTCAGCACCAGCGTATCGGCCCCGCTGCCCAGAGAGACCGCCTGCGGTGCGCCGCCGCCGGGGCCCGAGACGTAGTGCGTGCCCTGCGACAGCAGCGCGGTCGCGGCATTCGGCACCGCCGCGCCGTTGAAGCTGGCGCTGTCCAGGTACAGGTTGCGGTCGGTCGCCGCGGTGCCGCCCCAGGCGTCGTTCAGGAAGCTGACCGCCAGCGCATGGGTGCCGCTGCCCCAGCTGCCATGGAAGGTGAAGGCCTCCGTGGCGCCGGCGGCGTGGCTGGCATGGGCGGTGAGGACGCCGCCCTGCTGCACGCCATCCACGCTGACGGTGAACTGCGCGTCGCCCTGCCAGGCGGCCTCAGACAGGTGCAGCACCAGGGTATCGGCGCCGCCGCCGGCGCCGTTGGCCGGGCCGGCCGGGGTGGTGTCCAGCGCCGGGATCACCTGGGCCGGGGCGCCGATCTGCACGCCGGTGGCCACGGTCCACAGCGGCATGCCGTGCTCATCATAGATGCCGTGGCCGATGCCGGTGCCGTCCACCTGGGACCAGACCTTGCCGTAGCCATAGCCGTAGAACACCAGGCCATTGGCCGGCACCGGGTCGGTGAAGGTCAGCTTCAGGTGGCTGGCGTCCACCAGCTCCGCCCCGGTGGCCCAATGCCCGCCATTGCCGGCGGAAACACTGCCGTTGACGAACCAGTTGGCGCCGGTGGCGGCCACGGCGTCCAGCGCCAGCAGCGTGGTGGCGTGGTCGAAGCCGACGGTCAGCAGCACCTGGTTGGCGTGGCCATCCACCGCCTGGGCCTGGATCACCTCCGGCCCGTTGCTGTCCAGCTGGCCATTGGCCAGCGCCACGGGGGAGCCGGGGACGGCGTATTGCGCGAATTCCTCGGCAATGCTCCGCGCCAGCCGATAGGCCAGCTGGGGCGTATCCTCGGCGCCGAGGTGCGGGCCGCCCATGCCGGAATCCCAGGCGTCCATGTTGGCGTCCTGGAACTGGGCGCCGACCAGTGCATTGAAGCCGGCGTCGTTGGCCAGGTTCTGCATGCCGATCTTGATCTGCTGGTTGCTGTCCCAGTTGGCCGAGGAATAGGGGATGGCGTTGACGAAGATATAGGGCGTGGTGGCGGCCGACTGGCCCAGCGCGGCGCGCACCAGCCCGGCGTCGAAGCGCACCGCGCTCGTCCATTCATCGGCGGTCAGGTTGACCTGCTGGCTGTCGTATTCGTTGTGCAGCCAGACGATGGCGGTGGGGGAGGCCTTCACGGCGGCGGATTGGCCGGCGACGTCGTCCAGCAGGCCCTTTTCCAGCGTGTTGACCTGCCAGCCCTGGTGCCAGTCGCCATTCTTCGGCGTCAGCCAGTCCGACAGGAAGGCGGTGCCGGAGTTCATGGTGTTGACGCCGGACGCGTTGCCGAAATCGGCGACGAGCGTGACCGTGCTGGACTTGCCATCGAAGCCGAGCAGGGTCTGGACCTGGTTCTGCAGGGTAGCGAGGCCGCCGAAGGCGTCGAACAGCACCGAGTTCGATTGCCCGCGGAGCATGATGTTGAGGTTCACGGCAGCCTCTCAGCTTTGGGGGATGGGGCTGCCTGCTTCACGGGAAGGTGATGAGCAGACAGTATGCAATCTATGTCCGCTCACGCCGCCGCGATCAACTGTAGATAGAATACTATTAGGTCACATTATGTCTCTGGGCGGGTCTGGGGCTGCCAAGCGGTTGAAATCATGCGCTTGCGAAGACGCCTCGCGGTGCCGACCGGCCCCACCCGCCGGCGCCCGCACCCAGGGGCGACACACGCACATGTGATGTCACCAGACCGGTCGCTTGCCGCTGGGGCGGCCCGCTGTCAGCCTCGGCGCCCGAGCACGCCAGGAGGCCCGCCATGCAGCATCTGCCAGCCGAGTTGTGGAAATGGGACGCGGTTGACCTGGCCCAGGGCATCCGCACCGGCGCCATCGGCGCGCGCGAGGCGACCGAGGCCTGCCTGGCCCGGCTGGAGGCGGTGAACCCCGCGATCAACGCCATGGCGCAGGTGACCGCCGAGGCGGCCCGGGCCGAGGCCGATGCCGCCGACGCCGCGGTGCGCCGGGGCGCGGCGCTGGGCCCGCTGCACGGCGTGCCCGTCACCACCAAGATCAACGTGGACTTCGCCGGCCTGCCGAACACCAATGGCTGCGTGCCGCTGGCCAACAACCTGGCGCCGGCCGACAGCCCGGTGGTGGCCAACATGCGTCGCGCCGGCGCGGTCTTCCTCGGCCGCACCAACACGCCGGCGCTGTCCATGCGCTGGTTCACCGAGAACGCGCTGCACGGCCGCACGCTGAACCCGTGGAGCGCCGGGCATACGCCGGGCGGCTCCTCCGGCGGGGCGGCGGCGGCGCTGGCGGCGGGCATCGGGCCGATCGCGCATGGCAACGACCTGGGTGGCTCGATCCGCTACCCCGCCTATGCCTGTGGCGTGGCGGGCATCCGCCCCAGCTTCGGCCGGGTGCCGGCGTTCAATCCCTCGGTCGCCGGGGAGCGGCCGTTGTCCGGCCAGCTGATGTCCACTCAGGGCCCGCTGGCGCGGCGGGTGCGGGACCTGCGCCTGGCGCTGGCCGCCATGGCCCAGCCGGATGCGCGCGACCCCTGGCACATGCCGGTGCCGCTGGAAGGCCCTGACCTGCCCGGGCCGCTGAAGGTGGCGTTCTGCGTCGACCCCATGGGCACCGGCGTGCATCCGGCAGTGCGCGCCGCCGTGCTGCAGGCCGCCGCCTGGCTGGAACGGGCCGGCTACCGGGTGGAGGAAGCGGCGCCGCCGGACTTCGCCGCGGTGGCGAAGGACTGGGACGCCTTCGCGCATGGCGAGGCGCAGCTCTTCATGGCCGAAAGCTTCGAGCGCCTGGCTGATGAGGGCGCGCGGGCAACCTATGGCTACATGGTCCGCCACACCCCGCCGGCCGACCTGCGTGCCCAGCTGCTGCTGATGGCGCGGCGCACCACGCATCAGCGCGCCTGGGCGCTGTTCATGCAGGACTATCCGCTGGTGCTCTGCCCGGTCTCGGCCGAGCCGCCCTTCCCGCAGGGGTTGGACCTGGACGGCCAGCAGGGCTTCGACCGGGTCTATGCCGCGCAGCAGCCGCTGTTGGCCGCGCCGCTGCTGGGGCTGCCCAGCGTCAGCGTCCCCACCGGCCTGACCGCGGACGGCCTGCCGATGGGGGTGCAGATCATCGCCCCGCGCTGGCGGGAAGACCTGTGCCTGGCCGCAGCCGAGGTGGTGGAGGCGCGGGCGCCCATGCCGACACCGATCGACCCGCGCGGCTGACGCAGCAGCGCGGGCATCCGCATCGCCGGCCGCAGCGTTTTCCGGGCGGGGCCTGGAAACTTTCGGTCGGGGAAATCGTCTTCGCCTGCACATCGCGGCGGGGCCGGATCGCATCCGGTCCCATCGCGCCGGGATCGATCCGGGTCGGCATGGGGCAAAGGCCTCGCGGCCGATCACGGCTCACGGCGTCGTCATCCCTTCGGTTCGCCTTGGCAGGCAACCGTGTTGCCGCGCGCCCGCTGTCGTTCCACGCCGTCGCATTGGGCCGCGGCCAGGAGAACGCGCGACCGTGGGCACCACCAGCAACATCGATACGTCCGGCGTCAACAGCAACGGCTGGGTGCAGACCTTCTTCGACGGCTTCGACGGTGCCTACCTGGATCGCGCGGCCTGGCCCATCGTGCAGTACAATGTCGGCGCCAATGGTGCCTTCACCTACTCGCCCAACAACATCTTCGGCTACGACGGCGAGATGAACGTGGCCAATATTGCCGATGGCAATGGCTGGACCAGCGGCGCCTTCCAGCAGGGCTGGAACGGCCAGATGTACGGCCGCTGGTCGATCAACGCGCGCTTCGATGCCGGCCAGGGCGTCACCGCCGCGATTTTGCTGTGGCCCACCAGCGGCGACGACAAGTTCGAGATCGACCTGGTGGAACCGCGCAGCGCCGACAAGACCACGCTGAACAACACGACCATCCACGGCCCGAACGACGCGATCACCGTCCCCTTCGACTACGACGCGACGCAGTGGCACACCTATACGGTGGACTGGAAGCCGGGGCTGATCGCGATCTACCTGGACGGCACCAAGATCCTGGAGACCAATGAGCGCGTGCCGGACGAGCCGATGTCGCTCGGCTTCCTCGGCTACGTCGCCAGTGGCGGGGACAGCTGGTTCGGCGGCCAGCCGAACGCGCAGACCCCCGCGGTGACGGCGCTGCACATCGACTGGGTCCGCACCTGGACGCTGGCCGACCAGTACGCCGGCAACCTGCCGGCGGCGTTGTACGGCACCGGCCCGGCCGACCTGCACGCCACCTCCAACCCCTATACCGGGCAGTGGACCGCGGGCCTGCTGGTGGACGCCAACGGCAACCGCGAATTCGCGCTGACCGGCCAGCGCAGCGTGGAGGGCATCAACTACGCCGCCACCTGGAATGCCGCGGCCTGGAACACCGAGCTGACCCTGGTGACCGATGCGCCGGCGACCTGGGACGCCAGCTACGGCCGCAACCTGCTGTTCGCCAACTTCGTCGATGTGGAGCTGGACTTCCGTGCCGCCGGGACCACCGGGGTGAACGTGCTGGCGGAAGGCGCGCAGCACGGCAACATCATGCTGGGCGACGGCAACAACGGCGTCACCTGGGTGGCGCATTCCAGCGCCAATGCCGGTGCCAACAACGTCATGAACATCGTCACCGGCGCCGGCAGTGACGGCATCCACCTGACCGCCGCCGCCTTCTCCCAGGCCGACGAGCCCTTTGCCTGGGGTAGCGACTGGAACAAGGACTATGACGGCCGCGCCTCCGTCGCCCAGGTCAGCACCGGCGCGGGCAACGACACCATCACCGTGGACGCCGGCCAGGCGGTCATCGATGCCGGCGCCGGCGACGATACCGTGGCCTGGCACAACCCCAGCACGCGCTTCACCGTGGATGTAGCGGCGGATGGCGCAACGCGCGTGGTGGACCTGCAGGGCGTGCTGGGCACCGCGCTGCTCTATGGCGTGGAGCGCCTGGCCTTCAGCGACGTGACCATGGCGGCCCCCGGCCAGGCGGGGCTGGAGACGCCGATCGCCACCATCCCGGTCGGCACCACCCCCGGCACCGGCCAGCCGGCGGCGGGCAGTGGGCCCGGCGGCACACCGGCCGCGGGGTCCGGCACGGTTGCAGCCCCGGCCGCGACCGACTGGAACGCCATCGGCGCGGCGATGACGAGTTACCACGCAGCCACCGGCCAATGGTGGGGCGCGGACTACGACAACCTGCTGGCCTGGGACGCGGCGCAGGCCGCCCAGCCGGCCGCCAGCGCGCCCGCCCCGCAGCCCGTCGCCGCCACGGACTGGTACGCCCTGGCGGCGCAGGCGGAGGCGAACTTCGCCGCCACGGGGCAGTGGTTCGTCTGACCCTGGCCGATGCGGGCCGGCGGGGACGACCCGCCGCGCCTGCGCTCTCCCGCTGATTTCCGACCCGGCGGAGCGCGCCAACCGCGAGCGCCCCGGGTACCGGCGCGGCCGCGGTATACGTTGCTTGGTAGATTGAAGACAATCAATTTCTTGCAACCCAGGGTTGAATCGCCAAGGCTTGTCTCCCGCAAGGTGCATGCACCCCCGCATGCACCGCGACTGGTGAGACCCCCCTGCCATGGCGACCTTCGGAACCCTGGACCCCACAAGCTACAGCCTGGTCTGGCGCGACAACTTTGCCGACAACAGCGGCCTGGACCGCGCCATCTTCCCCATCACCTGGGGCAATGCCAACGACATCACCTCCGGTGGCGGCGCGTTGACCATCACTTCCCGCGCCAGCGAGGGCTGGGCCAATGCCGGCTTCATCCAGGCCCCCACCGGCGCGGCCGGCGGCCAGGGCTATGGCCTGTACAGCGTCACCGCCGCGCTGCTGGGGGGCGAGGGCATCGGCGCCTGCTTCGGCCTGTGGCCGGCCGACAACATCTGGCCGGGTGCCGAGCTGGACATGCTGGAGAGCTTCGATGCCACCCGCGGCTGGGGCTATTCCGCCATCCATTCCAAGGCGGCCAATGGCGGCGACGCCTATGACAGCTACACGCTGACCACCGACCTGACCCGGGTCCACACCTATTCGCTGGACTGGGAACCTGGCCGGCTGACCTACTACATCGACGGCCAGATGGCGTTCACCACCACCAACCACGTGCCGCTGGACCAGGCCCATGGCGGCGTCAACGAGACCTTCGCCGCGCAGGTGACCAATGCCGGCAGCGCGCCCACCAGCCAGAGCGTCAGCCTGAAGCTGTACGACATCAGCTACAGCCAGCTGAATGCGGGCGTGGCCGTGCCCGCCCCGCCGGTGGCCCCCGCCCCGGCCTGGGTGGAGTTCGGCAGCGGGCCGGATACGCTGGTCATCTGGACCACCGAGAACGCCTTCAACGGCGACGCGCAGTACACCATCAAGGTGGATGGCGTGCAGGTGGGCGGCATCCAGACCGCCATTGCCTGGGACGGCGCCGGCATGGGCGCCGACAAGGTGACGGTGCATGGCAACTGGGGCGGCGGCGCGCATGTGGTCACGCTGACCTTCCTGAACGACGCCTATGGCGGCACCCCCGCGCAGGATCGCAACCTCTACATTGCCGGCGTGCAGTATGACGGCAACTGGGTGGCCGGTGGCGCCCTGCTGGGCAACGGGTCGCTGAATGTGGCCGTGGCCGGCGGCGCCATCGCCCCGGTGGACAGCACGGTGGGCAGCGGGGCGGACCGGCTGGTGCTGTTCATCAGCCAGGACGCCTGGCAGGGCAATGCGCTCTACACCGTCAGCGTGGATGGCGTGCAGGTGGGCGGCACGCTGACCGCCCATGCCAGCGCCGGCAGCGGCGCGCATGACGTGGTGACGCTGCTGGGCAATTGGGGCGGCGGCCAGCACAGCGTGGCGCTGAGCTTCCTCAACGACGCCTGGGGCAGCGGCGCCGGGCAGGACCGCAACCTGCACCTGGACGGCGTCAGCTACGACGGCGTGGTGCAGGCCAGTGGCCGCGCCGACCTGATGAGCACCGGCACCGTCACGATGAACGTGGCGGGCGGCACCCCCGCGCCGGCCAGCTATGCCGTGGGCAGCGGCGCCGACACGCTGCTGCTGCGCGTCAGCCAGGACGCGTGGCACGGCAGCGCGCAGTACAGCGTAACGGTGGATGGCGTGCAGGTGGGCGGCACGCTGACCGCGACCGCGCTGCATGGCAGCGGCGCCGACAGCGTCAGCCTGCATGGCAGCTGGGGCGCCGGCAGCCATGTGGTGGCGGTGAGCTTCCTCAACGACGCCTGGGGCAGCGGCACCGGCGCCGACCGCAACCTGTATGTGGAGGGCATGTCCTATGGCGGCACCGCCAGCGGTGCCTCGGCCAACATGATGTCGAACGGCACCGCGTATTTCCTGGCCGGCAACGCCTATGGGCTGCCGGGTGGCGGCAATGGCCAGGTACGGCAGGGCGGCAACGGCGCCGACCAGCTGGTGGGCACCGCGGGCAACGACATGCTGGCCGGCGGCCTGGGCAATGACGGGCTGACCGGCGGCGCGGGCAACGACAACTTCGTCTTTGCGCAGGGCGACGGCCATGACTGGCTGAACGACTTCACCCGCGGCCAGGACCACCTGGTGCTGAAGGGCATCGCCCCCGGCACGGTCACCACGGCGATGGTGACCTACTTCGGCACCAGCGGCACCGACGTGCATTACGGCACGGCGGGGGACAGCGTGTTCCTGGCCAATGTGTGGGCCTTGGCGGGCGCGGATATCCTCTACGCTTGAGGCGCCGGCGCCGGCCTGGTCAGTCGAAGGGCCAGGGCGGCAGCGGGCGCTGCTGCACCGGCACCAGCCAGGCCTGGTGGTTGCCGGCGTGGATGCCCTGCGCCGGCAGGATGATCTCGCGCGGCACCGGCTTGCCGGCCAGGTGCCGCAGCGCGGCCATGGCGGCCAGCGCGCCCATGCGGAAGCCGCAATAGTCCATGGTGGCCAGCAGCGTGCCGGCGCCGATGGCCTGGGCGGCGGGGATGGTGCCGTTGTTGCCCACCACCAGGGCGGTGCGGCCGGCCGCCTGCAACGCCTCGATGGCGCCCAGCGCCATGCTGTCATTGGTGCAGATCACGCCGTCTATGACGGGGTGCGCGCTCAGGTGCGCCGCCATGGCCTGCCGCCCGGCCTGCTGCTGGTAGAGCCCGGGCAGGGTGCCCAACACCTGGATGCCCGGCGCCGACGCCAGGGCGCGGCGGAAGCCACGGCCACGGTCGCGGCTGGTGGGCGCCGTCTCCGGACCCTCGATCAGCACCACCTTGCCCTGGCCGTGCAGCGCGCTGATCAGGAAGCTGGCCTCGGCGAAGGCCATCGCCTCGTCATCGGCGCCGACGAAGCTGACGAAGTCGCCGGCCATGCGGTTGACGAAGCCGACCAGCGGTATGCCCGCCGCGTTGGCCTCGGCCACCGGGCCGGCCATGGCCAGGTCATCGGCGGGGGCGAACAGGATGGCGCTGGGCCGCTGGGCCACCACCGCGCGCAGCAGCGCGGTCTGCTCCACCGGGTCGTCCGCTGTGGTGGGGAAGTGCCGGGTGGCGCGGGCGCCGGCTTCGGCGCAGACCCGGTCCACGCCGTGCAGGAAGGCCTGGTAGTTCGGGTTGTCGCCGTTCTTGATGAAGGCTGCGAGCCAGGTCATGCTGGTGGCCTCATGCCCGTGGCTTTCATGGGGCCGGCCGCATCGCGGCCCAGGGCGTCGCTTCCTGGTAGGCGCGGGCCAGTTGCAGCGTGGCCAGGTCGGCGCCAGGGCGGCCGATGAGCTGCATGCCCATCGGGCGGCCGGCGTCGAAGCCGACCGGCACATTGGCCGCCGGGCAGCCCAGCATGGTCGCCAGCGCGGTCACTTCCATCCAGCGGTGGTAGCTGTCCATCGCGCGGCCGCCGACCTGCTTCGGCCAGTCCCATTCGGCCGGGAAGGCGAAGCATTGCGCGGTCGGGATCGCCACGGCGTCGTAGGTCTCGAACACCGTGGCGAAGGCCTGGAACAGGGCGTGTCGTTGCTTGGCGGCGGCGGCAAGCTGCACGCCGGTCAGCCGCAGGAAGCCCTCCACCTCCCACTGCGCCTCCGGCTTCATCTGCGCCCGCTTGGCCGGGTCGGCGTATATCGCCTCGTAGCGCAGGCCGATCTCGTAGTGGCGCAGCGCGATGAAGGCCTGCCACGTCGCTTCCCAGTCCAGCGCCGGGGCGCCGGCCGAGACCTTGCAGCCCTGGGCGCGGAAGGCGGAGAGCGCCTTTTCGCACAGCGGCAGGATGCCAGGGTCGAACGGAAGATGGCCGCCGAGGTCGCCGAGCCAGAGGATGCGGCGGCCCTTCACCGGCACCTTCAGGCTGGCCTTGCCCAGCGCGGCATCGGCCGGTAGCGCCAGCGGCGCGCGCGGGTCCGGCCCGGCCTGCACCGCCAGCAGGAAGCGCAGCTCCTCCACCGTGCGGCCCATCGGTCCCTCGGTGTAGAGCTGGCCCCAGAAGGCATCCAGGTGCGGCACCACCGGGATCCGGCCGGCCGAGGGCCGGAAGCCGAACAGGTTGTTCCACGCCGCCGGATTCCGCAGGGAGCCGAGCACGTCCGAGCCATCCGCCAGCGGCACCATGCCCAGCGCCACCGCCACCGCCGCGCCGCCGGACGACCCACCGGCCGAAAGCGCGGGGTCCCAGGCGTTGCGCGTGGTGCCGAACACCGTGTTGTAGCTGTGCGAGCCGAAGCCGAATTCCGGCACGTTGCTGCGCCCGACCACGATGGCGCCGGCCGCGCGGATGCGCCCGACCGAGAGCGCGTCGAAATCCGGCACCGCGTCGCGGAACAGCGGCGAGCCACTGGTGCTGGGCAGGCCCTTGGCCGGCGCCGTGTCCTTCAGCGCGGTCGGCAGCCCTTCCAGCGGCCCGCGCGCCTTGCCGGCGCGCAGGCGGCGGTCGCTGGCGCGGGCCTCGGCCAGCAGCGCGGCGTCGTCCCGCAGGTTGACCAGGGCGTTGTGGCGCGGGTTCAGCGCGGCGATGCGGGCCAGGCTGGCACGCATCAGCTCAAGCGCGGAAATCTCCCCGCGCGCCAGCAGGCGGGCGAGTTGCGGGGTGGTCTTGTCCAGCATGTCAGCCATTCTTCTGTTGCTGTCCGCGCGCGAACAGGGCGTCCAGGGTGGCACCAACCGCGGCGCCGGTCAGCCCGGCGCGATGCGCCTCGCTGCGCGCCCGTTCCAGCGCCATCGCCTCGCCGAAGGGCAGGGCGTAGCCGTCATCCATCACCCGCTTCATCGCCGGCAGCATGCTGGGCAGCGCGGTCAGCATGTCGCGGGCCAGGGCGCGGGCGGCGGGCAGCAACTCGGCATCCGGCAGCACGCGGTTGACCAGGCCCCAGCGTTCCGCCTGCGCGGCGGAGAGGAAGTTGCCGGTCAGCGACAGCTCCTTCGCCCGGCCCATGCCGATGATCCGCGGCAGCTTCTGCGAGAGCCCCCAGCCCGGCAGGATGCCGACGCGGGCATGGGTGTCGGCGAAGCGCGCGCTCTCCCCGGCCAGCATCAGGTCGGCCGCCAGGGCGAGCTCGAAGCCGCCGGTGATGGCGGCGCCGTTGACCGCGGCGATGATCGGGCCGGCGAAGCGCCCCAGCGCCGCGACGGGGTCGGCGCGGTTGAACGGCACCGCCGTGGCGCCGCCGCCGGCCAGCTCCTTCAGGTCCAACCCGGCGCAGAAGGCGCGGCCGGCGCCGGTCAGCACCAGCACCCGCACGCCGGGGTCGGCGGCCAGCGCGTCCACCGCCTCGGCCAACTCCCGCCGCAGGCTGAGCGACAGCGCGTTCATCGCCGCCGGCCGGTTCAGCGTCAGGACCGCATAGCCTTCCGGCGCGCGTTCCAGCAGCAGGTCGGGCATGTCAGCCGAAGCTTTCGGTGGCGAAGCCGGTGAAGTGGCTGGGGATCGACTGCACGTCGCGCACCACCTGGGCCATGGCGCCGGCGGGCGCGCCGGCCGGGAAGGGGATGGTGACGGTATCCACCAGGCCGCCGAAGCGGGCGGCGATGCGCTCGCCGATCTGGTCGTAATTGCCGATGGCGGCGAACAGGTTCAGCACCTCGTCGGGGATCAGCCTGGCGATGCCCTCGAACTCGCCCTTCCGCGCCAGCTCCGAGAGCTGGACGCCCAGCGGCACCAGGCCATGCGGTTCCAGCACCGTGCGGTAGGCCGGGGTGGAGGCATACCAGGCAACGCGATAGCGGATCTTCTCGGCCGCCTCGCGCACTTCCTCCGGCGTGCCGCCGGTGGCGATGAAGCCGCCGCCGCTGACCTCGTAATTGGCGCGGGCGCGGCCGACCTCGGCCAGATGCCTGTCCAGCACCGGCTGGACCTGCTGTTCGATATAGGCGCGGGTGGCGAAGCCGTGCAGGCGGACGCCGTCGCAGAGGCGCGCCGCGTTGCGCAGCATCAGCGGCCCCACGGCCGCGATGGTGATGGGCGGCAGCGGCATGTGGTTGGCGCCGGGCGAGAACTCCTTGTTCATCAGGCTGAAGCGGTAGTGCTTGCCCTCATAGGCCAGCTTCTCGCCGGTCTCCCAGCAGCGGAAGATCGCCCGCAGGCTCTCGATGTACTCGCCCATGCGTTCCGCCGGCGCGACCCAGGGGGTGCTGAAACGGCGTTCATTATGCGCCCGCACCTGGGTGCCCAGCCCCAGCACGAAGCGCCCGCCGCTGTGCTTGGCCAGGTCCCAGGTATGGTTCGCTACGATCATCGGGCTGCGCGGAAAGGCGATGGCGACCGAGGTGATCAGCTGCACCCGCTGGGTGGCCAGCGCCGCGAAGGCCAGGGGGGTGAAGGGCTCGTGCGCGATCTCATTGGCCTGGACACTATCAAAACCGGCGGCCTCGGCGGCGGCGGCGGCGGGGCCACACTGGCGCCAATCCGCCACGGGCAGGACGATGGATGCGCGCATGGTGTCTCTCTCCCAGGGTTGCCGCCCATGCTGCCACAGCGGGGCGCTTTGACAATCGCGGGCGCGTGCTAGCATCCCGGACCGACCCAGGGGAGAACCCATGGCCACGACCGAACATGCCAGCGTCTGCACGCTGGATTGCCCCGATACCTGCAGCCTGACGGTGACGGTCGAGGACCAGCGCATCGTCAAGGTCCGCGGCAGCCACGCGCTGCCCTACACCGGCGCCGTGATCTGCAACAAGGTGGCGCACCACACGGCGGAATGGGTGCATGGCGGCGGGCGGCTGCTGTACCCGATGCGCCGCAGCGGCCCGCGCGGCAGTGGGCAATTCACGCGGATTTCCTGGGCCGAGGCGCTGGACGAGATCTTCACCCGCACCAGCGCGGTGGTGGCCGAGCACGGCCCGCAGGCGGTGGCGCCGCTGAACTACGCCGGGCCGCACGGCATGCTTTCGGGCGACAGCATGTCGCTGCGCTTCTTCCACAAGCTGGGGGCGTCCCAGCTGTTCCGCGGCGCCATGTGCGGCGGCGTACGGCGAGAGGCCTGGGTCGGCACCTACGGCGCGGTGCCCGGCATCGGGCCGGAAGCCGCCGGCGACGCGGCGCTGAACCTGGTGTGGGGCAACAACGCCACCGTCACCAACCTGCATTTGGTGCGGCAGATCGCCCAGGCGCGCCGCAAGGGCGGCAAGCTGGTGGTGGTGGACCCGCTTCGCACGAAGATCGCGGAGCAGGCCGACCTGCACATCGCGCCGCTGCCGGGCACCGACGTGCTGCTGGGCTTCGCCCTGGCGGTGGAACTGGAGCGGCTGGGCGCGCATGACCACGGCTTCATCGCCCAGCATGTGCAGGGCTACGACGCCTTCATGGCGGTGGCGCGGGAATGGCCGGTGGCGCGCGCCGCCGAGGCCAGCGGTGTGAAGGCCGAGGATATCCGCACCCTGGCCGCCTGGATGGCCGGGGCGAAGCCGCTGGTGCTCTCCCCCGGCAATGGGCTGGAGCGGGGCCGCAATGGCGGCAGCGGCATCCGCGCCATCATCGCGCTGCCGGCGCTGCTGGGGCGGATGGACGCGCAAAGCGGCATCGTGCTGGGCGCCGGCAACGTGTTTCCGCGCACGCCGGCGCGGCTGACCAGGCCGGACCTGCTGCCGCCGGGCACGCGGACGCTGAACATACTGGATGTGGGGAAGATGTTGGCCGAGGACAGCGGCGCGCCGCCGCTGCGCGCGGTCTTCATCTACAACCACAACCCGCTGGTGGTGCACCCGGACCAGAACCGGCTGCGCCGCGGGCTGGAACGCGAGGAGGTGTTCACGGTCGGCATCGAGATCGCCATGACCGAGAGCATGAAGTACTGCGACGTGCTGCTGCCGGCGGCGACCAGCTTCGAGTGCGACGACCTCTACGCCGCCTATGGCCAGCACTGGCTGCAACGGGCAGAGGCGGTGCTGCCGCCGCAGGGCGAGGCGGTGCCGAATACCGAGGTGTTCCGCCGGCTGGCGGCGCGCTTCGGCTTCGACGACGCGTGCTTCCAGGATGACGACGCCGCGCTGATGGATGCCGCGCTGGACAATGCCAGCCCGAAGCTGGGCGGCGTTGCGCCCAGCGCATTGCCGACCGAGGCCGCGCTGCGGATGAGCGCGCCGGATGGCGCCGCGCTGGCGCTGTTCCACAACGTGCAGCCGGCCACGCCCAGCGGCAAGGTGGAGCTGGCCAGCGAGAGCCTGGCGGCGAAGTGGGGCGCGGCGCAGCTGCTGCCGGGGTATCGGCCGCATCGGCCCGGGTTGGCGCTGATCTCGCCGGCTTCCGACAAGCGCATCACCTCCACGCTGCTCGGCTTCGGCGGCACGGCCGGCGAGACGCCGCCGCTGCTGATGCACCCGGCCGATGCCGCCGCGCGCGGGCTTGGCGGCGCCGCGCAGGTACGCGTCTTCAACACGCTCGGCGCCGTGGTGTTGCCGCTGGTGGTGACGGACGCGGTGCCGCGTGGTGTGGTGAGCAGCGAGAAGGGCGCCTGGCTGGCGACGAGCCCGACCGGGCAGACCATCAGCGCGCTGGTTTCGGCCGACGACCGCGCCGACCTGTGCGCCGGCGCCTGCTTCAACGACGTGGCGGTGGAGGTTGCCGCCGCCTGAGGGGGGACGACAAGATGGGCGAACTGCTCGGCTTCGGTGACTACAAATACGAGGCGGTGCCCGGCTGGGGCCGGCTGCCGGAAGGCTGGGACTTCAAGGAGGTCGCCGCTGTCGCGGTGGACAGCCAGGACCGCGTCTACGCCTTCAGCCGCGGCGAGCATCCGGTCATCGTCTTCGACCGCGACGGCAACTTCCTGAAGTCCTGGGGCGAGGGCGTGTTCAAGCGTGCCCACGGGCTGCACATGGCACCCGACGAGACGCTGTGGTGCACCGATGACGGCGACCACAGCGTGCGCCGCTGCACGCTGGACGGCCGTGTGCTGATGACGCTGGGCCTGCCCGGCACGGCGGCGCCGTACATGAGCGGCAAGCCCTTCAACCGCTGCACCCATACCGCGCTGTCGCCGCAGGGCGATATCTACGTCTCGGACGGCTACGGCAACGCGCAGGTGCACAAGTACAACGCGCAGGGCAAGCATCTGTTCAGCTGGGGCGGCTCCGGCACCGATCCCGGGCAGTTCAACCTGCCGCACAACATCGTCTGCGACAGCGCCGGCCTGGTCTATGTGGCGGACCGGGAAAGCCATCGCGTGCAGATCTTCGATGGCGACGGCACCTACCTGCGGCAATGGAACAACCTGCACCGGCCGTGCTCGCTGTTCCTCGGCCAGGGCAAGTGTGCCTGCTGCTACGTGGGTGAACTCGGCCCGGCGCTGCCGGTGAACATCAAGGCGCCCAACATCGGTCCGCGTGTCAGCGTGCTGGACATGGATGGCAAGCTGCTGTCCCGCTTCGGCGAGCTGGGTGAGGGCGAGGGCCAGTTCTACTCGCCGCACGGCCTGGCGGTGGACAGCCATGGCGACATCTATGTCGGTGAGGTCAGCTTCACCGCCTGGCCGCGCTATCACGACGGCAAGCCGACGCCACCCGGCGTGCGGTCCCTGCAGAAGTTCCGTCGCGTCAAAACCTGAACCCGAAGGAGAGAGAAGATGTCCGCAGTCCTGAAGCCCAGCATGACCGATGCCGAATGGCAGGCGCGTTGCGACCTGGCAGCGTTGTATCATGTCACCCAGCATCTCGGCTGGACCGACCTGATCAACACCCACATGTCGGTCCGCGTGCCCGGTGAGCCCGAGCATTTCCTCATCAACCTGTATGGCGAGATGTTCGACGAGATCACCGCGTCCTCGCTGGTGAAGATGGACCTGGAAGGCAATGTCATCGGCGACCAGGGCAAGTTCAACGCCGCCGGCTTCACCATCCACAGCGGCATCTACAAGGCGCGCCCGGACGCCAACTGCGTCATGCACACGCATACCCGCGCGGGCGCCGGGCTCTCCACCATCCGCAATGGCCTGCGCCCGATCAGCCAGGACGCGCTGCATGTGCTGGATGACGTGATCTACCACGACTACGGCGTGCCGGCCTCGAAGGAGGAATGCGAGGAGCTCGGCCGTTCCTGCGCCACCGGCAGCTGCGTGGTGCTGCTGAACCACGGCCTGCTGACGCTGGGCCACACCGTGCATGGCGCGCTGATGCGGCTCTACATGCTGGAACGCGCCTGCGAGGTGGAGATCATCGCCCGCCAGCTGGGCGAGCCGCCGGTGATGGTGCAGGACTACATCATCGAACGCGCGGCCAAGCGCATGAAGGCGATGCGCCTGACCGACGACTACGGCCGCATGGAATGGGACGGCCTGGTGCGTCAGGTGGACCGCAAGGGCTTCAACTACCGCCGCTAGGCTGTGTTTGAGCGAGCCTGCGCGGAGCAGGCTCAGCAGGCGAAAAGGCCGGAGCGGTCACGCTCCGGCGCGTGCGTGAGGGGGAACGACCAATGAAGATCATCGACGCCCAGGTGCATATCTGGGGCAGCGGCACGCCGAGTGGCCATCACCGCCAGGTGCCCGTGTTCAGCGTGGAGGAGTTGCTGGCCGAGATGGACGCCGCCGGCATCGACGGCGCGCTGATCCACCCGCCGCAGAGCTGGGACCCCGGCGCCAACGCCATCGCCGAACACGCCGCCTGGCGTTACCCGCAGCGCTTCGCGGTCCTGGGCCAGGTGGACCTGCTGACGCCGGAGCCGAGCCGCGCGCTGCTGGCCAACTGGCGCGGCCGCCCGGGGCAGAAGGGGCTGCGCTTCCCGCTGGTCCGCGCCGACCAGCGCGACTGGTACAAGGACGGCACCATGGACTGGCTTTGGCCGGAAGCCGAGCGGCTCGGCCTGCCCGTCGCCACCATGGCCGGGCGCTTCCTGACCGAGTTCGGCGAGATCGCGCGGCGCCACCCTGGCCTCAAGCTCATCATCGACCATTGCGGCCTGGTGCGGGAAGCGCAGGACAGCGCCGCCTTCGGCCGGCTTGAAGAGCTTTGCGAGCTGGCCAAGCTGCCCAACGTGGCCATCAAGGCCACCGGCGCACCGGGCTATTCGACGCAGGGCTACCCCTACCGCAACCTGCATGAAGGGCTGCATCGCATCTTCGACGCCTATGGCCCGCATCGGTTCTTCTGGGGCACGGACATCACCCGCATGCCCTGCAGTTGGAAGCAATGCGTGACCATGTTCACCGAGGAGCTGCCCTGGCTGCGCGGCAACGACCTTGAGCTGGTGATGGGCCGCGCCGTCTGCGACTGGATCGGTTGGGAGTTCCCGGCATGAAGGTCGGCCTGTTCATCAACACGCAATTCCCGGAAGGCGACAGCCTGCGCGACCGCCTGCCACTGATGCAGGAACAGGTCCGCACGGCGCGGGATGCCGGCTTCGCCTCGCTGTGGTTCCCCGACCACTATTTGATCGGCCCGATCCAGATGCCGCAGCCGATGCTGCTGGCCACCTGGCTGCTGCGCGAGGCCGAGGGCATGGTCATCGGCCCCAACATCCGGATATTGCCGCTGCTGGCGCCGGCGCTGGTGGCGGAGGAAGCGGCGACGCTCGACCTGCTGTCCGGCGGCAAGTACGTGCTGGGCGTCGGCCTGGGCTACCGGAAGGAGGAATTCACCGCCTTCAACGTGCCGATCAGTGAACGCGCCAGCCGCTTCGCCGAAAGCATTCCGCTGATCCGCCGGCTGTTCACCGAGAAGTCGGTGAGCCACCAGGGCAAGCACTACACGCTGGACAATGTCAGCCTGTCCTGCCCGCCGGTCACGCCGGGGGGACCGCCGATCTATGTCGCGGCCATGGTGGATGCGGCGGTGAAGCGCGCGGCGCGTATCGGCGATGCCTGGCTGATCGTGAACTCCGCAGATATCGCCACCATCAAGGCCCAGATGGCGGTCTACCGCGCCGCCTGCACCGAGGCGGGGCGGACGCCGCTGGAATACCCGATCGCGCGCGAATGCTATGTGGGCACCAGCCACGCCACGGCGTACGAGGAATGCCGGCAGGCGCTGCACTACAAATACGCCGCCTATGCCAGCTGGGGGCTGACCAAGCAGAGCAGCGACCTGGAGATGTTCGGCATGCCGTTCGAGGAATTCGTGAAGGACCGCTTCATCATCGGCGACAAGGTCAGCGTGAAGGAGGAAGTCGCCCGCTACCGCGAGGAGCTGGGCGTGGACCACTTCATCATGCGGGTGCAATGGCCGGGGCTGGAGCAGGACAAGGTGCTGGCCAGCATCCGCCGCCTGGGTGACATTTTTGCCTGAGGGCCCCACATGACCGGCATGATCCCGCTTTCCGTCCTCGACCTCTCCCCCGTTCCCGAAGGCCTGGAGCCCGGGGATGCCCTGCGCAACTCCGCCGACCTGGCCAGGTTGGCGGATACGCTCGGCTACAACCGCTACTGGATGGCCGAGCATCACAACATGCCCGGCATCGCCAGCGCGGCCACCGCCGTGGCGCTGGCGCATGTGGCGCAGGGGACCAAGCGCATCCGCTTCGGCGCCGGTGGGGTGATGCTGCCGAACCATTCGCCCTACATGGTGGCGGAGCAGTTCGGCACGCTGGCGGCGCTGTACCCCGGCCGTGTCGACCTGGGGTTGGGCCGGGCGCCGGGCAGCGACCAGATCGCCGCGCGGGCCATGCGCCGCAACCTGGCGGGCGGCGGCGACGACTTCCCGCAGGATGTGCTGGAACTGATGCGCTACTTCCAGCCGTCCGAGCCGGGGCAGTCGCTGCGCGCGGTGCCGGGCGAGGGCAGCAACATCCCCGTGTGGATCCTGGGGAGCAGCACCTATGGCGCGCAGCTGGCGGCCATGCTGGGGCTGCCCTATGCCTTCGCCAGCCACTTCGCGCCGCAGATGATGATGCAGGCGGTGCAGCTCTACCGCGCCAATTTCCGGCCCTCGGCGCAGCTGGACAAGCCGCATGTCATGCTGGGCGTCAGCGTCATCGCGGCGCCGACGGATGCGGAGGCGCAGTACCTGTTCACCTCGCAGCAGCAGAGCTTCATCAACCTGCGCACCGGCCGTCCCGGCAAGCTGCCGAAGCCGGTGGAAGGCTTTGCCGAGCGCCTGGACCCGCGGGCGCGGATGGTGCTGGCGCAGACGCTGTCCTGCGCCGTGGTCGGCGGGCCGGAGACGGTGCGCCAGGGCCTGGCCGCCTTCATCGCGGAAACCGGCGCGGATGAGCTGATGGTGACCGGCAACATCCACGACCACGCCCTGCGCCGCCGCAGCTACGAGCTGCTGGCCGAGGCGCAGCAGGGGCTGGCGCAGGCGGCCTGAGCCGGTATCTTCCGGGCCCAGGGCAATATCCGTTGGGCTGTTTCAGCCGAACGGATATTGCCCTGGTTTTGTGGTCGCTTCGGGCAAGGGAGACGCGCCGTGGGGTTCAGCCGCACCGCCGAACAGCAGGAAATCCGCGCGCAGACGCTGCGCATCTGTGCCGATTTCGGCGATGACTACTGGTTGAAGCGCGACCGCGACGCCGTCTTCCCCGAGGAGTTCTTCCGCGCCATGGCGGATGGCGGCTGGCTGGGCGTGGCCATGCCGCAGGAATATGGCGGCGCCGGTCTCGGCATCACCGAAGCCGCTGTCATGATGCAGGCGGTGGCGGAATCCGGCGCCTGCATGTCCGGTGCCTCGGCCATCCATATGAACATCTTCGGCCTCAACCCGGTCGTCGTCTTCGGCACCGAGGCGCAGAAGCGCCGCATGTTGCCGCCGCTGATCGCCGGCACCGACAAGGCCTGCTTCGGCGTCACCGAACCCAATGTCGGCCTGAACACGACGGAGCTGAAGACCCGGGCGGAGCGCGTCGGCGACCGCTATGTGGTGAATGGGCAGAAGATGTGGATCTCCACCGCCCAGGTGGCGACGAAGATCCTGCTGCTGGCGCGCACCACGCCGCTGGACCAGGTGCGCAAGAAGACCGACGGCCTGTCGCTGTTCTACACCACGCTGGACCGCAGCAAGGTGGAGGTGCGGCTGATCGAGAAGATGGGCCGCCACGCCGTGGATTCGAACATGCTGTTCTTCGACGGGCTGGAGATTCCGGAGGAGGATCGCATCGGCGAGGAAGGCAAGGGCTTCCGCTACATCCTGCACGGCATGAACCCGGAACGCATCCTGATCGCCGCCGAAGCGGTGGGCATCGGCCGCGCCGCGCTGGCCAAGGCCAGCAACTATGCCAAGGAGCGCATCGTCTTCGGCCGGCCGATCGGGCAGAACCAGGGCATCCAGCATCCCCTCGCGCGCTGCTGGGCGCATCTGGAAGCCGCCGACCTGATGACCTTCAAGGCCGCCGAGCTGTACGACCAGGGGCAGGAATGCGGCGCCGAGGCCAATGCGGCGAAGTATCTGGCCGGAGAGGCCGGCTTCACCGCCGCCGAGACCGCCGTGATGACCCATGGCGGCATGGGCTACGCGCAGGAATACCACGTGGAACGCTATCTGCGGGAAAGCCTGATCCCGCGCATCGCGCCGGTTTCGCGCGAACTCATCCTGAGCCACATCGCCGAGCGGGTGCTGGGGTTGGCGAAGAGCTATTAGCTTCGGCAGCCCGCAGCTAGCCAAGGTCGGGGAGAAGGTATTCTCCCCGAACCCCTCATCTATTTTTGCTTACAAGAAAGCATCGGTGAGGTTTGCGGAGGAAATGCCGTTTCCTCCCCAAGCTTGCGCGGCCCGCTTCAGCCGCCGCTGACGCCCTTGCTGGTGCTGTACTCGAAGTGCAGCGCCTGGCCGGGGAAGACGCGGGGGTGAATGGCATGCGCCGCCATCGCCGCCTCGCTGAAGCCCTGCAGGATCAGCTTCAGCTTGCCGGGATAGGTGGCGATATCGCCGATGGCGTGGACGCCCGGGATATTGGTCTCGCAGGTCGCCGGATTGACAGCCACATGGCTGTGCGACAGGCCCAGCCCCCATTCGGCAATCGGGCCGAGTTCCATCGACAGCCCGAAGAAGGCCAGCAGGTGGTCGGCTGGCACGGTCTTCACCTCGCCCTTCAGCGTGGCCAGCTGCACGCCGGTCAGCGTGGTGCCGTCGCCTTCCAGCCCGTGCAGCTGGTAGGGGATGGCCATCTCCACCTCGCCCTTCGCCGCCGCCGCTTCCAGCTGGGCCGCGGTTTCCGGCGCGGCGCGGAACTTCGGCCGGCGATGCACCACCGTCACCTTCGCCGCCACCTGCTTCAGCGACAGCGCCCAATCCACCGCCGAATCGCCACCGCCGGCGATGACCACGCGCTTGCCGCGAAAATCCTCGCGCCGCGCCACCAGGTAGCGCACGCCGCCGCCGGCCTCGTAGCCCGGCAGTCCCTCCAGGGGCGGGCGGTTGGGGCCGAAGGCGCCAGCGCCGGCGGCGATGATCACCGCCTTGGCCGTCACCCTATCCCCGGCTGAGGTGGTCAGGGTGAAGCCGCCGTCATGCGGCACCAGCGTCTCCACCCGGCGGCCCAGCAGGTACAGCGGCAGGAAGGGCGCCGCCTGCTTCTCCAGCGCCGCCACCAGGTCGCCCGCTTCAATCGAAGGGTGGGCGGGAATGTCGAAGATCGGCTTTTCCGGGTACAGCGCGCTGCATTGGCCGCCGATCGCGTCCAGCGCGTCGATCACCACGGCCTTCATCTTCAGCATGCCGCATTCGAACACGGCGAACAGCCCGGCCGGCCCGGCGCCGATGATGGCGACATCCGTCTCAACAATCGCGGTCATGGCGGCGCAATCCCACTTCCCTGGCCAAGGCCCGGCGTCATAAGGGGAATGCGCCCGGCCACCAAGGCCGAAGCGGCCGTGGAGACGCAATGACCCTGGACCTGCCCGACCTGGCAGCCACCGAAGCCCTGGCCGCCCGCCTGGCCGCCCAGGCCCGGCCGGGCGATGCGGTGCTGCTGCATGGCCCGCTGGGCGCCGGCAAATCCGCCTTCGCCCGCGCCTTCCTGCGCGCCTGGGCCGGCGACCCGCGCCTGGAAGTGCCCAGCCCCAGCTTCACGCTGGTGCAGGCGTATGAGCGCGCCGACGGAACCACCGCCTGGCATTTCGACCTCTACCGCCTCTCCGGCCCGGCCGAGGTGCCCGAGCTGGGCTGGGACGAAGCCCGCCAAGGCATCGCCCTGGTGGAATGGCCAGACCGCCTGGGCCACCTGGCGCCCGCCGACGCCCTGACCCTGACCCTGGCCCAGGGCGCCACCGACGATGCCCGCGTGGCCGAACTGCACGGCTGGGCCGACCGCTGATGAACCCGCACGACTTCCTCCGCGCCGAAGGCTTCGGCGCCGCCACGCTGCACCCGCTGCCGGCCGATGCCAGCTTCCGCCGCTACACCCGCCTGATCGGCGGCCCGCGCCCGGCGCTGCTGATGGAAGCGCCGCCGCCGGAGGACACCCGCCCCTTCATCCGCATCGCCCAGCACCTGCTGGCCAACGGCCTCTCGGCGCCCGAGATCATCGCCGCCAACAAGACCGCGGGCCTGCTGCTGCTGGAGGATTTCGGCCCCCATACCCTGGCGCAGCAGCTGGACGCCGGCGCCGACCCGGTCCCCCTCTATGCCGAAGCCGCCGAGGCGCTGGCCCGGCTGCACAGCGTGGCCCCACCCCCCGGCCTGCCGGCCTGGGACGCCGCCGCCATGGCGAAGGCAACCGCCGCCACCTTCCTCGACTGGTGGTGGCCCGCCAGCTTCGGCGCCCCCGCCAGCGACGCCGTGCGCGAGGAACTGGCCACGGCCCTGCACGACATGCTGGCCCCCTTCGCCGCCCAGGGCTTCGTCCACCGCGACTACTTCCCCGCCAACCTGATGCGCCTGCCCGGCCGCGACGGCGCCCGGCGCGTGGGCATCCTGGACTTCCAGGACGCCGCGCTGGGCCACCCCGCCTACGACCTGGTCTCCCTGGTGGAGGACGCCCGCCGCGACGTGGCGCCGGAAGCCAGGCGCGCCGCGGTGGCGGCCTATCTGCGGCACCGCCCCGGCACCTCCCCCAACGAACTGCTGGCCGGCCTGGCCGCGCACGGCGCCCAGCGCCACCTGCGCGTGGCGGCGCTGTGGGTGCGCCTGGCGCGCCGAGACGCCAAGCCCGGCTACCTCATCCACGGCCCGCGCTGCTGGCGGCTGCTGGCGCGCTCGCTCTCCCACCCCGTCTGCGGACCGCTGGTCGAGTTCCTGGACGCTCACGTGCCGGACGACCGGCGCGGCAACCCCCCCTCATCGCCGGAGGCGACGTGACACCCCTGACCCATGGCATGGTGCTGGCGGCGGGCCTCGGCCAGCGCATGCGGCCGCTGACCGAAAACACCGCCAAGCCGCTGCTGATGCTGCACGGGCGCAGCCTGCTGAACCGCGCGCTGGACCGCTTTGCCGCCGCCGGCGTGAACAAGGTGGTGGTGAACGCGCATTGGCACGCCCAGCAGGTGGCCGCCGCCGTGGCCGCCCGCTCCGACCTTCAGCTCAGCCTGCAGCATGAGCACGACCTGCTGGAGACCGGCGGCGGCGTGACCATGGCGCTGCCGAAGCTGGGCACCAGGCCCTTCGTGGTGGCGAATGGCGACAGCGTGTGGCTGGACGGCCCGACCCCGGTGCTGGAACGCCTGGGCGCGACCTTCGATGACGAAAGCATGGACGCGCTGCTGCTGGTGGTGCGCAGCGCGCAGGTGGATGGCGAGGTCGGCCGCGGCGACTTTTTGTTGGATCCGCTGGGCCGCGCCCGCCGGCCGAAGGAACGCGAGCTGGCGCCGTACATCTTTGCCGGGGTGCAGGTGCTGTCGCCCCGGCTGTTCGCGGCGGCGCCGGCCGGGGCCTTCAGCCTGAACCGGCTTTATGACCAGGCCATCGAGGCCGGGCGGCTCTACGCCCTGGTGCATGACGGGGTGTGGTTTCACCTCTCGACCCCCGCCGACCTGGCGCGGGCCGAGGCGGCGATGGCGGCGGGGTTGGTGAAGGCGACGTTTTAGGGGGAAGCGTAGGGCGGGAAAGCGGTTGTGGTGGAGTAGTATGTGGCGCTGACCTTACTTGCCTTGTGCATCCTTTACTTCAATCAATAGAACCTTCTCGCCGATAATTTCGTCGAAATAATCGTAACCTTCCAAAATAGATGCATCAACTCCCAAAACTTTGGCCACCGCGAGTCGGGCATCATTGGGTATTACTGCTGGAAATTTACCTCCATGTCTCCGATTTCCGCTCTTGTCCCAAGCAACTTCGTATCCCCCGGGTATGTCGGCATGCGCGTGGTAAGAATCACCCTGAAAGTGTGGGGGATCACGTCGCGCAGTATAATTCCCGACTGTTGCCTTTATCGCTTCATTCAAATTTTCTGATTGGGTCGGACATACGATCAATAATCTCATCGGAGTGAACATCTCTTCAAGTAACATACTGAGGCTCCTTTATCGATTTTGTATCAGCATAAAACTAAACAAGCGGAGGGATTTAGGGAAGCCTCGTCGAGGCCGGCCAACCCGAATCCTCTCACGAACGACGCTGCGAAGGTCTGTATTGGTCGGCTCCGGCGGAGCCATGCACGCTGACTCGCCCCTTTAACAACCGGCCCCCCCGACTCGCCCACCCCATGCCAAACTCCCCCACATGAACCTCTACTCCATCCCGGCGCACCTCCCCTTCCTGGACTGCCTCGCCGCCGGCATCCTCGCCGCCGCCCGCGGCCATCAGCCGGAACGCCTCTCCCGCACCACCATCCTGCTGCCCACCCGCCGCTCCGCCCGCGCGCTGCGCGCCGCCTTTCTGCAAGCCGCGCGGGGAGAGGCCCTGCTCCTCCCCCGCATGCGCGCCCTGGCCGGGCTTTCGACCGAGGATGCGGACGAACTCGCCCTGCCCGCCCTGCTCAGCCTGCCCCCGGCGGTGGAGCCGCTGCGCCGCCAGGCCGTGCTAGCCGGCTTCGTCACCCGCTGGCAGCCGCGCCATGGCGGCCCCGGCACGCCGGAACAGGCCTGGTCCCTGGCCGGGGAACTCGCCACCCTGCTGGACGAGATCGCGCTGGAAGAACGCGACCTGGACCTGCTGGAAACCGCCCCCCCGGCCGACCTCATCGCCACCTGGCTGGCCCGGCTGGAAACCCTGGTGCCGGAACAGCACGCCCAGCACTGGCAGATCACGCTGCTGTTCCTGCGCGGGGTGTTCCAGGCCTGGCAGGGCTGGCTGGCGGAACAGGGCCTGCTGGATATCGGCATGCGCCGCGTCCAGGCGCTGCGGGCGCAGTCCCGCGCCTGGGTGGCGCAGCCGCCTGACTACCCCGTCATCGCCGCCGGCATCGGCGTGGGCGGCACCATCCCGGCCGCGGCGGAACTGCTGAAGGTACTGGCCAGCACCGCGCAGGGCGCCGTGGTGCTGCACGGCGTGGACCAGGCCAGCGCGGAGGACAAGGTCTGGGACGCCATCCGAGACGCCGCCACCCACCCCTTCTGCGGCCAGCAGCGCCTGCTGGCGGCGCTGGGCGCGCGGCGGGAAGACCTGCGCCCCTGGCCCGGCCTGGCGCCCGGCGCTGTGCCACAGGCGCGGCCGGCGCTGCTCGGCATGGCGCTGCGCCCGGCGCTGGGCCTGCCCGCCTGGCAGAACCGCCGCCCGCACGAATGGGCGCCGGCGCTGGAGGGCCTGACCCAGCTGGTCGCCCCGGACGCCCAGGCCGAGGCCGCCGCCATCGCCCTGACCCTGCGCGAAGCCCTGGAACAGCCGGACGCCCGCGCCGCCCTGGTCACGCCCGACCGCGAACTGGCCCGCCGCGTGACCGCGGAACTCGCGCGACACGGGATCGTCGCCGATGACAGCGCCGGCGCGCCCCTGGCCGAAACGCCGGCCGGCGCCTTCCTCCGCCTGCTGGCCCGCGCGGTGGCGGAGGACCTGGCCCCCGTGCCGCTGCTGGCAGTGCTGAAGCACCCGATGTGCTGCGGCGGCCTGGACCGCACGGACTGGATGGCCGCCGTCCGCCGGCTGGAATGGCACGCCCTGCGCGGCACCCGCCCCGGGCCTGGCCTGGCCGGGCTGCGCCAGGCCGCCAACGCCGCGCTGGGCAAGCCGGGGCTGGAGGACCAGGCCGCGCAGGTCGCCGCCCTGCTGGCCACGCTGGAGAACTGCCTGGCCGGCTTCACCCTGCCGGAAGCCCCCAGCCTGCCCCCCGCCGCGCTGCTCAGCGCGCACCTGGCCGCCGCCGAGGCCCTGGCCGCCACGCCGACCCTGCCCGGGGGCCTCCGCCTCTACACCGGGGAGGAAGGCGAGATGCTGGCCCAGCACCTGGCCAACCTGCAGGCCGCTTTGGAAGGCGCGGCGCCGATGTCGCCGGCCTCCTGGCCCGCGCTGTTCGATGCCGCCATGGCCGGCGCCTCCGCCCCCAGCCTGCATGGCAGCCGCGGGCGGGAAAGCGGCCCGCATCCGCGCGTCGAAATCCTCGGCCTGCTGGAAGCCCGGCTGCTGACGCACGACCTGGTGGTGCTGGGCGCGCTGGATGAGACGGTCTGGCCGCTGGCCACCGACCCCGGCCCCTGGATGAGCCGGCCGATGCGCCGCGACTTCGGCCTGCCGGAGCCGGAGGCGCGCATCGGCCGCGTCGCCGCGGACTTCCTGCTGGACGCCTGTTCCGCCGCCCGCACCGTGCTCTCCCGTGCCGAAAAGCGCGGCGGCGCCCCCACCGTGCCGGCGCGCTGGCTGGTGCGGCTGGAAACCTTCCTGGCCGGGCAGAAAGGGGAGGGCTTCCCCGATGGCCTGAAGCTGCCCACCAGCCCCGCCACCGCCTGGGCGGCGCAGCTGGACCAACCCGCAGAAGTCCGCCCCTGGCCGCGCCCGGCGCCCAGGCCGCGCGCCGACCAGCGCCCCGACCGGCTCTCGGTGACGGAGGTCGAGACGCTGGTCGCCGACCCCTACGCCTTCTACGCCCGCCGGGTGCTGAAGCTCTCGCCGCTGGACCCGCTGGATGCCGAGGTCGGTGCCGCCGACTACGGCATGCTGGTGCACGACGTGCTGAAGCGCTTCATCCCACGCCTCTCCCCCTGGCCTGGCGAGACCACCGCCCGCGCCATCTGGGCCGAGTGCCTGGAGGATGCGCTGCACGACGCCCAGGTCCGCCCCGGCTTCGCGGCATTCTGGCGCCCGCGGCTGCTGCGGATCGGCGATTTCGTGCTGGCCGAGGAAGCCGAGGCCCGCGCCGGCAACGCCATCCAGCGCAGCATCGTGGAGGCTGGTGGGCGCCTGGTGCTGACCCATGACGACGGCCGCGAGCTGCTGCTGACCGGCCGCGTCGACCGGGTGGACGTGCTGGCCAGCGGCGGGCTGGCGCTGTTCGACTACAAGACCGGCAAGCCACCCTCCAAGAAGCAGGTGGAGAGTGGCGAGAAGCCCCAGCTGCCGCTGGAAGCCGCCATGCTGGCGGCGGAGGGGTTCCGTGGTGTCCCGGCCGCAGCGGTGGAGCGCCTGGTCTATTGGCGCCTGACCGGCGGCCCCACCCCCGGCGAGGTGCCGAAACTGGACCTGGGCGCCGCCGAGATCACCGCCGCCGCCGACGACGCCACGGCGAAGCTGCGCGAGCTGGCCGAACGCTTCCTCTGGGGCGATGCCGCCTTCCTGGCTCGCCCCCACCCTGGCCGCAAGCCAGCCGGGGAGGATTACGACCACCTCTCCCGCCTGGCGGAATGGTCCGCCGCCGATGAGGAGGGCGAGGCATGAGCGAGACCCTGACCCCGAGCCAGCGCGCCGAGCGCCAGCAGCGGATTGCGTCGGACCCCGCGCTCTCGGCCTGGGTTGGCGCCTCGGCCGGTTCCGGCAAGACCAAGGTGCTGACCGACCGCGTGCTGCGGCTGCTGCTGCAGGACGGCCAGGCGCCCAACCGCCTGCTCTGCCTGACTTTTACGAAAGCCGCCGCCGCCGAGATGCAGACCCGGCTGGCGAAGCGCCTGGGCCAATGGGCCTGCGCCGACGATGCCGAGCTGACCAAGGAGCTGGCCGGGCTGACCGGCACCACCCCAACCCCGCACCTGCTGGACCGCGCGCGAAAACTCTTCGCCGAGGTGCTGGAACTGCCGGGCGGCATGCGGATTTCCACGATCCACGCCTTCTGCCAAAGCCTGCTGCGCGCCTTCCCGCTGGAAGCCGGCCTGCCGCCGCAGTTCAGCGTCATCGAGGAAGCCGACAGCGCCAGCCTGCTGGCCGATGCGCGGGAAGCCGTGCTGGCCAGCGCCGAGGCACCCGGTGCGGCGCTCTCCCAGGTGGCGGCGCTGGTCTCGGCCGACGATTTTGCCAATGTGGTCGCGGCCCTGCTGCGCGACCGCGAGAAGGTGGGCGCCTGCCTGCGCCTGGGCAACGGCCCGCTGGCGCTGCGGGCGCGCCTGGCGCGGGTGCTGGGGCTGGAGCAGGAGGATGACGAGGCCAGCCTGCTCAGCGCCGCCTGCGTGCTGGAGGAAGCCCCGCTGCGCGCCGCCGCCGCCCTGCTGGGCGCCAGCAAGAACGACAACGACCAGCGCCGCGCCACCACCATGGCGGACTGGCTGGCGCTGGACCCCGAGCGCCGCGCCGCGCGGGTGGAGGACTGGGCCGGGCTGTTCCTGACCAAGGATGGCGATCCCCGTTCTCCGAAAAGCATGCTCACCAAGAGCGTCGGCGCCCGCTACGACGAGGTGCTGGCGGTCATGCAGGCTGAGGCGGCGCGGCTGCTGGCGGTGCGCGGCACCATGGCCGCCGCCCGGCTTCTGGCGGCCACGGAAGCCCTGCTCGCCCTGGGCCAGCCGGTGCTGGACCACTACGAAAGCCGCAAGGCCCGCGCGGGACTGCTGGCCTATGACGACCTGATCGCCATTGCCCGCCGCGTGCTGAACAACCCCGGCAGCGCCTGGGTGCTGTTCAAGCTGGATGGCGGCCTGGACCACGTATTGCTGGACGAGGCGCAGGACACCAACGCCACGCAATGGGGCATCGCGGAGGCGCTGACCGCCGAGTTCTTCGCCGGCGAGGGCGCGCGCGAGGGCGAACGCCCGCGCACCGTCTTCGCGGTCGGCGACGTCAAGCAGTCGATCTACAGCTTCCAGGGTGCCGACCCCACCGGGTTCGGCGAATGGCAGGCGCGGTTCCGCCGCAAGGTGGAGGGGCTGGACCAGGGTTTTGCCAGCGTCTCGCTGGACGTGTCCTTCCGCTCCACCGCCCCGGTGCTGGCGCTGGTGGACGCGGTCTTCGCCGCGGGCCCGGCGCGGGATGGCGTGGTGCGGCCGGGCGAGACGCTGTCCCACGTGCCCAACCGCACCGGCCAGGCCGGGCTGGTGGAGTTGTGGCCGCTGCTGCGCAAGCAGGCCGCCCCCAAGCCGGAACCCTGGGACGTGCCGGAGACGCCGGAACGCGCCACCGGCGTGGAGGCGCTGCTGGCCGAGACCCTGGCCGCGCGCATCGCCGCCATGGTCGGCGGCGAGACCCTGCCGGCCCGCTGCCTGGACAAGGCCAACCCGGTGCCGCGGCCGATCCGCGCCGGCGACATCCTGGTGCTGGTGCGCCGCCGCACCCGCTTCGTGCAGTTGCTGGTCCGCGCCTTGAAGGAACGCCAGGTGCCGGTGGGCGGTGTCGATCGGCTGCACCTGGTGGAGCAGATCGCGGTCCAGGACCTGCTGGCACTGTGCGACGTGCTGCTGCTGCCGGATGACGACCTGCAACTGGCGGCCCTGCTGAAGTCGCCCTTGTGCGGTGTGGACGAGCAGGCGCTGCTGGACCTAGCGTGGGAGCGCCCTGGCAGCCTCTGGGCCGCGCTGCTGCGGCAACGCACCGCCGAGACCGCGCTGGGCCGCGCCGCCGATTGGCTGGCGACCCTGGCCGACCAGGCCGACCTGGTTACCCCGCACGCCCTGCTGGCCCGCGTCTTGGGCGAGGCCGGTGGCCGGGCCAAGCTGCTGGCCCGGTTGGGTCCGGATGCGGCGGACCCGCTGGACGAGGTGCTGAACGCCGCGCTGGCCTATGAAAAGCAGCACCCGCCGAGCCTGCAGGGTTTTGTCAGCTGGCTGCGCCGCGGCAATGCCGAGGTGAAGCGCGAGACCGAGAGCACTGCCGACGCGGTGCGGATCATGACCGTGCACGGCGCCAAGGGGTTGCAGGCGCCGGTGGTGATCCTGCCCGATCTGGGCGCGGGCAAGGGTGGCAAGGCGCTGCGCTGGGTGGAGGATGCCGAGGCCGAACTGCCGCTCTGGGCACCGAACAACCGCAAGGAGTTCCACGGCCCCACCTTCCAGGGGCTGCTGGCGGCGGAAGCCGCTGATGCGGCCGAGGAAGACAACCGCCTGCTCTATGTGGCGCTGACCCGGGCGGAGGACCGGCTGCTGGTCTGCGCCTGGGGCGAGCCGAAGCCGGAAAGCTGGTACGCCAAGGTCGCCGCCGGCTTTGCCCGGCTGGACGCCGCCGTCGATGCGCCTTTCGAGCCCACGGCCTTCAACGCCCCGGCCGGCGATTTCGGCGGCGACCCGCTACGTCGGCTGGCGAACACCCAAACCGCGACCCCCAGCCCCGACCGCCCGCTGGCCACCCGCGCCCGCGCCGAACTGCCCGCCTGGGCCAGCGTGCCGGCCAGGCCGGAGAGCAGCGGCCGCAGCCTGCAACCCTCCGCCCTGCCTGGCGAGGAGCAGACCCCCGCCGCCGCGCCGCATGGCAGCGCCGACCCGCTGGGCCAGCGCTTCCGCCGCGGCCGGCTGCTGCACACGCTGCTTCAATACCTGCCGGACCGCGCGCCGGAAGACCGCGAGGCCGCCGCCCGTGCCTTCCTGGCCCGCCCCGGCCATGGGCTGGACGCGGCGCAGCAGGCCGAGGCGCTGGCCGAGGCGATGGCGCTGCTGGCCACGCCGGAACTCCAGGCCGCCTTCGGGCCGGACAGCCTGGCCGAGGCACCGCTGGCCGGCCAGGTCGGCGGCGCGCTGATCGCCGGCCAGGTGGACCGGTTGCTGGTGCGGCCGGACCGCGTGCTGGTGCTGGACTACAAGACCAACCGCCCGCCGCCGGCCAGCCCGGACCGCGTGGCGCCGCTGTACCTGCGGCAGATGGCGGCGTATCGGGCGGTGCTGCGCCAAGCCTTCCCCGGCCGCGCCGTGGATTGCGCCCTGGTGTGGACCTACGGCGCCACCGTCATGCCGCTGCCGCATGGCTTGCTGGACGCGCATGCACCCCAGGGTGCGGCCGGGGCGGCTTGACCCGGGCGCGCCGGCACCCGACTTTACCTGAGGAATCCGGGGCAACCCCGTTTGGAGAAATGCCGATGAGCGAGTTGACCAAGGCCGTCACCGACGAGACCTTCAAGCAGGACGTGCTGAACGCCCCCGGCCCGGTGCTGGTGGATTTCTGGGCCGAGTGGTGCGGCCCCTGCAAGATGGTCGCGCCGATCCTGGACGAGATCGCCAAGGAATACGGCGACAAGCTGACCATCGCCAAGGTCGACATCGACAGCAACCCGATGTCCCCCAACGAGTATGGCGTGCGCGGCATCCCCACGATGATCCTGTTCAAGGACGGCAAGGTCGTGGACATGAGCGTCGGCGCCAAGCCGAAGGGCCAGCTGAAGACCTGGCTGGACACCAAGCTGGGCTGACCCCTTGCGCGGGCAGGGCTGAAGGCCACGTCTCGCCGATGCGATACCTGGTCCTCTGCCTCAGCCTGCTCTTCGCCTCGGCCTGCGCCGCGCAGCCGCCGGCGGGCGCCATCGCCTCCCAGGCGGCGCGCTTCCGGGTGGAGGTCTTCGCCCAGGGGCTGGACCACCCCTGGGGCGGTGCCTTTCTGCCAGATGGCCGGCTGCTGCTGACGGAGAAGCCCGGCCGCATGCGGCTGGTCGGCACGGATGGTCGGGTCTCCCCGCCGCTGTCCGGCGTGCCCGCGGTGGCGGAAGGCGGCCAGGGCGGTCTGCTTGACCTGGCCCTGGCGCCGGATTTTTCCGCGACACGCGAACTCTACTTCTGCCATTCCGCGCAGCTGGCCGGTGGCATGCTGACCCGGCTGGTCCGCGCCCGGCTCTCGGCCGACGCGACGGCGCTTGAAGCGGTGACCCCGATCCTGGACGCCACCCCGGCCCAGCCGCGGGGACGGCTGCAATATGGCTGTCGCATCGCCTTCGGGCCGCAGGACGGCAAGCTCTACCTCTCCACCGGAGACCGCTACAGCGACAAGATGCGCGCCCAGCGGCTGGACGACCTGGCCGGCAAGGTGCTGCGGCTGGAACGCAACGGCGCCCCGGCGGCGGGCAACCCCTTCCTCGGGCGGCCCGGGGTGCGGCCGGAGATCTTCAGCTACGGCCACCGCAACCCGGATGGCCTGGCCTTCAACCCCGCGACCGGCACGCTGTGGGAATCCGAGTTCGGCCCGCGCGGCGGCGACGAGGTCAACGCCATCCTGCCCGGGCGCAACTATGGCTGGCCGCTGGCGACGCATGGCGTGGACTACGACGGCAGCCGCATCGGCGCCCCGACCCACCCGGGCACCGAGCAGCCGCTGCGGTACTGGGTGCCCTCGATTAGCCCGACCGGGCTGACCTTCTACACCGGCAGTGCCTTCCCCGGCTGGCGCGGCAACGCCTTCCTGCCCTGCCTGAACACGCCGGGCCTGCTGCGGCTGACGACGGATGGCGACCGTGTCACCGGCGAGGAGCGCCTGCTGTGGGACAAGATCCGCATGCGCGCGGTGATCCAGGGGCCGGAGGGCTTTTTGTATGTGCTGACGGATGAGAATGACGGCCGGGTGCTGCGGATTTCGCCGGGGTAGGGCGATACGTCGTCACTTGGCTCGCCTGCAGCGCTGTCGCGCACTGGCAGGAAGGCAAGCTTGAGGCGCTGTCGGCCCTCAGACCGCCGTATCCGCCTTCAGCACTTCCCCAGCCAGGTAGAGGCTGCCGCAGACCAGCACCCGCGCCGGCGGCCCTGCGGGCAGTTTGGCCAGCGCCTCGGCCAGGGTCGGCCCCGGCTGGGCCACGCCCCCGCTGGCGGCGATGATCTGCTCGACCGGCGTGGCCAGGTGCTGCCCCGGTTCGGCAATGGCGTGCAGCGTGGTGGCGAAGGGCAGCAGCGGCGCCAGGAAGTCCGCCACCGCCTTGGACTGCTTCATGCCGACTACCAGGTGCAGCGGCCGGTCGGCCCAGGCGGGCAGATGCTGCGCCAGGGCCTGGCCGGCGCCGGCATTGTGCCCGCCATCCAGCCACAGCTCCCACCCCGCCGGCAGGCGGGCGGCCACGGCGCCGTGCAGGCGTTGCAGCCGGGCCGGCCATTCGGCGCGCCGCAGCCCTTCGGCAATGGCGGCCTCGGTCAGCCAGGGCGGGTTCCAGGCGCGCAGCGCGGCAATGGCGATGCCGGCATTGTCGGCCTGGTGCGAGCCGGGCAGGGCAGGGGCCGGCAGCGCCAACTCGCCCCTGGCGTCGCAATAGCGCAGGCCATCAGCAGTCAACTCGGCCTGCCAGTCCCGCCCACGCCGCAGCAGTGGCGCGCCTTGCCCCGCGGCCTCGGCTTCCAGCACCGCCAGCGCCACCGGGTCCTGCGCGCCGGTGGCGCAGGGCACGCCGGGCTTGATGATGCCGGCCTTCTCCCCGGCGATGCCGTCCAGCCGGTCCCCCAGGAAATCCACGTGGTCCAGGGAGATGCTGGCGATGCAGCAGGCCGCCGGGCGGTCCACCACATTGGTGGCGTCGAACCGGCCGCCCAGGCCCACTTCCAGCACCAGCATATCGGCGGGAACGCGGGCGAACAGCAGCAGGGCGACGGCCGTCGTCACCTCGAACACCGTGATGGGTTCGCCGCCGTTGCGCTGCTCCACCTCCTCCAGCGCCGCGCTCAGCGCGGCTTCGCTGACCAGTTCGCCGGCCAGGCGGATGCGTTCATGGAAGCTGACCAGATGCGGCGAGGTGTAGACATGCACGCGCTGCCCGGCGGCCTCGCCGATGGCGCGCAGGAAGGCACAGGTGCTGCCCTTGCCGTTGGTACCCGCCACATGCACCACCGGCGGCAAGGCGCGCTCCGGGTTGCCCAGCGCGTCCAGCAGCCGGTGCAGCCGGCCGAGACTCAGGTCGATCAGCTTGGGGTGTAGCCCGTGCAGCCGCTCGATGATCGCCTCGCTGCGGTTGCTGGCGACCAGCGGGGGGCCGCCCGCCGGCAGGGGCGCGCCCATGTCGCGCCCCGGCGGCCGCGCCGGATCGGCGGGCGGGGTCACTGGACGGCGGCGGCGCCGGCCTCGGGCGGTGGCAGCGCGATGGTGCCGGCCAGCACCGCCGGCTCCGCCGCGGCTTCCGGCATGCGCAGCAGGCTGATGATCCGGGCCAGCGTGGCCCGCATTTCCCCGCGCTTGACCACCATGTCCAGGATGCCATGCGCCAGCAGGTATTCGGCGCGCTGGAAGCCCTCGGGCAGCTTCTCCCGCACCGTCTGCTCGATCACGCGGGCGCCGGCGAAGCCGATCAGCGCGCCGGGCTCGGCGATGTGGAAATCCCCCAGCATGGCGAAGCTGGCCGTCACACCACCGGTGGTCGGGTCGCACATCACCACGATGTAGGGCAGCCCCGCTTCCTTCACCATGCGGGTGGCGATGACGCTGCGCGGCATCTGCATCAGGCTGACGGTGCCTTCCTGCATGCGGGCGCCGCCGGAGGCGGTGAAGACGATCAGCGGGGCTTCCTGCAGCACGGCCAGCCGCGCGGCGGTGACCAGTGCCTCGCCGACGCCGGCGCTCATGGAGCCGCCGAGGAAGCCGAAGTCGAAGGCGGCGCAGACCGCACGATTGCCCTCGATGGCGCCATGCGCCACCAGGACCGCGTCTTCCTGCCCGGCCTTCAGCTGGGCTTCCTTCAGCCGGTCGGCATAGCGCCGCTGGTCGCGGAAGCGCAGCGGGTCGGCCGGCGCCTTCGGCAGCTCAATCTTCTGCCAGCCGGGGTCCATGGTGTAGTCCAGCCGGGTCCGGGCGCCGACGCGCATGTGGTGGCCGCAATGCGGGCAGACATGCAGGGCGCGCTCAAGGTCGCGGTGGAAGATCATCTGCTCGCAGGAAGGGCATTTGTGCCAGAGATTCTCCGGCACCTCCCGCGGCGCACCGAACAGCGTCTTGATCTTGGGCAGCGCCCATTCGCTGATCCAGTTCATCGCGCGGCGCCCCGGATCGCCTCCGCCAGGCCGCGCACCTGGTCCAGCACCAGGCGCATCGTCTCCGGCCGGGCATGGCCCTGCTCATCCAGGCTGGCGGCCAGCGTATCCACGATGGCGGTGCCGACCACCGCGCCATCGGCAATCGCCGCGGCCTCGGCCGCCTGCTGCGGGGTGCGGACGCCGAAGCCGATGGCGATGGGCAGGTCGGTGAAGCGGCGGATGCGCGGGATCGCTTCCTCCAGCGTGTCCTTGGCCGCGCTGCGCGTACCGGTGATGCCGGTGATGGAGACGTAGTAGACGAAGCCGCTGGTGGCCCGCAGCACCTGCGGCAGCCGCGCGTCATCGGTCGTCGGCGCCACCAGGCGGATCAGGTCGAGGCCCGCCGCCTTGGCCTGCGGCTCGATCTCGTCGGCTTCCTCGGGCGGCACGTCCACGATGATCAGCCCATCCACGCCAGACGCCGCGGCATCCACGCAGAAGCGGTCGATGCCGTAGCTCAGGATGGGGTTGTAGTAGCCCATCAGCACCACCGGCGTGGTGGCGTCGCCACTGCGGAAGTCCCGCACCAGCGCCAGCACGCCGGGCAGGGTGGCGCCGGCCTTCAGCGCGCGTTGCGCGGCGCGCTGAATCGCGGGGCCATCGGCCATCGGGTCGGTGAAGGGCACGCCGACCTCGATGATGTCGGCCCCCGCGCCGGGCAGCCCGCGGATGATCGCGAGGCTGGTCTTCGGGTCGGGGTCATAGGCCTGCAGGTAGGTCACCAGGGCGCCACGGCCCTGCGCCTTCAACGAAGCGAATTTGGCGGCAATGCGGCTCACAGCTGCACCCCCAGGTGCTTGGCAACGGTGAAGATGTCCTTGTCCCCGCGGCCCGAGAGGTTGAGCAGGATGATCTTGTCGCGGTCCAGCGTCGGCGCCAGCTTGGCGATGTGCGCCAGGCCGTGGCTGCATTCCAGCGCGGGGATGATGCCTTCCAGCTTGGAGCAGAGCTGGAACTGCTCCAGCGCCTCGCTGTCCGTCGCGCCCACGTACTGCACGCGGCCCAGTTCATGCAGCCAGGAATGCTCCGGCCCGATGCCCGGGTAGTCCAGGCCGGCGCTGATGCTGTGCGCCTCGATGATCTGGCCGTCGCCATCCTGCAGCAGGTAGGTGCGGTTGCCGTGCAGCACGCCGGGGCGGCCACGGTTCAGGCTGGCCGCGTGTTCCTCGGTATCCATGCCACGCCCGGCGGCTTCCACGCCCACCATCGCCACGCTGGGGTCGTCCAGGAAGGGGTGGAACAGCCCCATGGCGGAGGAGCCACCGCCCACGGCGGCCACCAGCACATCCGGCAGGCGGCCCTCGGCCTCCTGCATCTGCACCTTGGCTTCCTCGCCGATGACGCACTGGAAGTCCCGCACCATGGTCGGGTAGGGGTGCGGGCCGGCGACGGTGCCGATGCAGTAGTAGGTGTCGTGCACGTTGGCGACCCAGTCGCGCAGCGCCTCGTTCATCGCGTCCTTCAGCGTCGCGGCGCCGGAGGTGACGGGGCGGACTTCGGCGCCCAGCAGCTTCATGCGGAACACGTTGGGCTGCTGGCGCTCCACGTCGGTGGCACCCATGAACACCACGCATTGCAGGCCGAACAGCGCGCAGGCGGTGGCGGTGGCCACGCCATGCTGGCCGGCGCCGGTCTCGGCGATGATGCGCTTGCGGCCCATGCGGCGGGCCAGCAGGATCTGCGCCATCACGGCGTTGATCTTGTGCGCGCCGGTGTGGTTCAGCTCTTCCCGCTTGAAGTAGATCTTGGCGCCCTTGCCCTCCGGCGCCGTGGCGCGGAAATGCTCGGTCAGGCGGCCCGCGTACCAAAGCGGGCTGGGCCGGCCGACATAGTCCTTCAGCAGCAGGCGCCATTCCGCCATGAAGGCCGGGTCGGCCTTGGCGGCGTTGTAGGCCTGCTCGACCTCCAGGATCAGCGGCATCAGCGTCTCGGCGACGAAGCGGCCGCCGAACTGACCGAAGCGGCCCCGGTTGTCGGGGCCCTGGCGGAAGGAATTGGGCGCGGACTGGTTCAAGGCGGTGTTCCCTGGCGCCTGATCGCCGGCGGCGGAATGGCCGAAAGGCGTGGATCAGTCGCTGCTACTGAGGTGCCTGGCCACGCCGCCCGCCGTAATGGCGGGTAGCGCGGCCTGAGCCAGCCCCATGTAGCGCCGCCGGCCGAAAGGTCAAAGCTTTGGGGTGGCCGCGGCGGGGGATATTTCGCCCGCGTCGCCTGCCGCCAGGTACCGGTGCGCGCCGACGCCCGGCGCGGGGGCGCCGGGGTACGGGATGCCGGGGTGCCGAACGGCCCCCCGAGCATTCGGCGCCAGCGAGGCGCCACGGATGCCGCCGGCCCGGCGCTTCAGGGCCGATGAAGCCCTGAAATCGACGGCCCGGCCGGCGCTGCTACGCCCCCACCACGTGCCAGTCCGCGGTGACCCAGCCGATGCTGCCCTGGCTGACGATCTGCCCGCCATCCATGTTCCAGGCCCAGAGTTGCCCGCTGGTGTTGTGCCAGAGGATGTCGGCCTTGCCGTCGCCGCCCAGGTCGCCCACCGAGGCCACCGTCCAGCTCGGGTCCACCGCGCCCAGCTCGTCCACCTTGGTGACGATGTTGCCGGCCATCTCCCACAGCTCGGCATGGCCCAGGCCGTCGGTCATCAGCAGGTCGGTCTTGCCGTCTCCGGTGAAGTCGGCCACGCCCTGCACGCCCCAGCCCATGGCCTGCGGCGCCACCGCGTTGGTGGTGGTGAAGTGCTGGCCATCGGTGAAGGAGATGGACAGCGCGCCGTCCGCCGCCTTCCACAGCACGTCGGAATTGCCGTCGCCGTTGAAGTCGCCGGCGCCGGCGAAGCTGGCACCGCTGGGCCCGGCGCCCAGGTTGGTGCTGGCCACCACCTGGCTGCCGTTCAGCTGCCAGGTCCAGTAGGTGTTGTCGGTGGTGTGGTGGAACAGCACCTCGGCCATGCCGTCGCCGTTGAAGTCCTTCATCTTCAGCGCGGTCCAGCTGGCGTCCAGGCTGCCCGGGCTGCCCATGTAGTGGCCCTGCAGGTTGGCATCCAGCTGCCACATGCCGAAGTAGCCGGACGGCGTCTGCACCAGGATCTCCGCCTTGCCGCTGCCATCGGTATCGCCGGAGCCGATGATCTTCCAGGTCGGGTCGAGGAAGGCGACCGCGCCCTGGTGGGTGATGGCGCCGTTCTCCACTTCCCAGAACCAGGTGGTGCCGTTGGTGTTCTGGAACAGCACGTCGTTGAAGCTGGCACCGGTGAAGGACTGGTCCACCAGGCCCAGCGCCGCATTGCTGGCGGCATGCAGCACGGCACCGCCCTCGGTCGGGATCAGGCCGTACATCAGCGGCTGCAGCAGCTCGATCTTGTTCAGGTTCACCGTGGTCCAGTCATCCTTCAGGATGCCGCCGGTATCCCCCGAATTCGGGTTCCACGCCCACCAGGACCAGCTCGGGCCAAGCTCGCCCGGGTCGATCTTCAGCTGGGTCGTCCCGCCGCCCAGATACTTGGTGATGGCATCGGCCCAGAGCACGTCCTTGGGGTCGGACAGCTTGCTGCCCCATTCGCCCACCCAGATCGGCGCGATCTCCTGCTCGTAGATGAAGCCCCACTTGTCGGCGAAGATCGCCGGCTCGTTGTTCGGGTAGCTGGGGTCGGAGAACCAGGTCTGCGGGTAGATCGAGTTCGGGTAGTCGTGCGGCGAGTAGACCAGGCGGTTGTCCACCGCCAGCTCCAGCGGGCGGTCCTTGACGCCTTCCAGGTCGCCGCCCCACCAGTAGGTCTCGCCCTTGTAGTCGCCGGTACCCTCCACGAAGATCAGCCAGTTCGGCGCCTTGGCCAGCACCGCATTGCCGATGCGTTCCGCCGCCGCCGCCCAGTCGGTGGCGCCACCGCCGCCCCAGCTGGCCGCCGCGTGCGGTTCATTGTGCAGGTCGGCGCCGATGACGCTGGTGTTGCCGCCGTAGCGGTCGGCCAGCATCTCCCAGTTCTTGATCATGTCGGCTTCGGAGTACTTGCTGTCGTACCACAGCCCGTTCTCCGTGCTGCCCGCGCCGGCGCTGTTGCGGTGGTGGTCCAGCACGATCTTCAGCCCGATCTTGTCGGCGTAGGCGACGATCCGGTCGAGGATCTCCAGCGGGCTGAGGCCGACCAGGTCCGGGTTCTTGGCGAAGTCGATGCCGTTGGCCTTGCTCGCGGCGTCGAACATCTGGTCGGCGTAGGGGATGCGGATGCTGTTGAAGCCCAGCTCCACCATCTGGTCCATCATGGAATGGTAGTCGCGGGTCCACAGCCCGTGCGCCGCGAAGTTGGCGCTCTCGAAGCCGAACCAGCTGACCGAGTTCAGCTGCACCGCCAGGCCCTGGTCGTTGACGATCTGGTTGCCGTCGGTGTGCAGCCAGCCCGGGTTCTCGGCGGACAGCAGGCTGTCCAGGATGCTGGCGGTGCCGTTGGCGTCGGCGATGGTGGCGCCGCTGGCATTGCTCAGGTGCAGGCCGAAGGTCTCGGTGGAGACCAGCGCCGGGTCGGGCAGCACCGTCACCGTCACCTGCTGGCTGGTTACGCCGGGGGCGAAGGTCAGGGTGCCATGCGTCGCGGTGTAGTCATTGCCCAGCGTCGCGGTGCCATCCACCGTGGCGTAGTCCACCGTCACGGCGGTGGCGGAGGCATGCGACAGCGTGACGTTGAAGGTCGCGGTGCCCACCGTGTCGGTCGGCTCCGCCACCACCGTGTCGTGCACCACCAGGCTGGGCGTGCCGTTGCCGCCGCCGCTGCCGCCCGAGGTACCGCCCGAGGTGCCACCCGAGTTGCCGCCGCCGTTGTCGACGCTGCCACCGGTGGAGGTGCCGCCGGCGGTGACCATCAGGTTGGTCAGGTTGGCCGAGGCGCCCTCGGCATGGAAGCCGAAGCCGACCTGGCCATTGGCCGGCAGGTCCGCGTCGTAGTTCTCACCGGCCAGCACCCAGTGGTTGCCGGTGTGGCTGACCACATGCGCGTTCCACACGTTCACCGTGCTGCCGGTGAAGTCGAAGCTGACGGTCCAGTTCTTCTGCGCCGGGCCGTTGTTGTCGATGGTGAAGTCGGCGACGAAGCCCTGGCCCCATTCGTCACGCACCACCTCGGTCAGCTTCAGCGCCGGGGTGGGCGGGGTATAGGTGATCAGGCCGGCGCCGGTGCCGTCGGCCAGCGTGGCCGCGGTCGGCGCGCTCAGCACCAGGCTGAACTGCTCGTTGCCTGCGATGGCGGCATTCGGCGTCACCGCCACGTTGACCACCTTGCTGGTCTCGCCGGCGGCGAAGGTCAGCGTGCCCGAGGTGGCGGTGTAGTCCACGCCCGCCTTGGCGGTGCCGTCGGCGGTGGCGTAGGCCACCGTCACCGGGGTGGTGGAGGCCTTGGACAGGGTGACGGTGAAGCTTTCCGTCGCCGTCGCGCCGCTGGCCGGTTCCGCCACCGTGGCATCGCCGACCGAGATCGCCGGCAGCAGGTCCTGGATGGAGCCGGCGCCGCTGGCCTTGGTCAGCGTGCCGGCGCTGGGCGCCGAGAGGTTGACCGCGAAGGCCTCGGTGCTTTCCAGCAGCGCATCCGCCTTCACCGCCACGGTCACGGTCTTGCTGGTCTCGCCGGCGGCGAAGGTCAGCGTGCCCGCGGCCGCGGTGTAGTCGCTGCCGGCCAGGGCGGTGCCGTCGGCGGTGGCGTAGCCCACCGTCACCGGCACGGCGGCGGCCTTGGACATGGTGACGGTGAAGGTGGCATTGGCGGTGCCGCTGACCGGCTCGCTCACGGTCACGTCGCCGACCGAGAAGGTCGGCGCCGGGGTGCCGTCCAGGATGCTGCCCTGGCCGGTGGCCTGCGCCAGGGTGGCCCCGCTGGCGCCGGAGAGCAGCAGCTGGAAGCCCTCGGTCCCCTCCACCAGGTTGTCGGCGGCGACGGCCACGTTGACCACCTTGCTGGTCTCGCCGGCGGCGAAGGTGACGCTGCCGCTGGCGGCGGTGAAGTCGCTGCCGGCATGGGCGGTGCCGTCAACCGTGGTGTAGTTCACCGTCACCGCGCCGGTGGCGGCCTTGTCCAGGCTGATGGTGAAGCTGGCATTGGCCGTGCCCAGCGTCGGCTCGGCCACGCTGGCATTGCCGACGCTCAGCTGCGGCGGCGTGATGCCGCTGTCGGTGATGGTGCCGATGCCCTGGTTGTCGCTGGTGGTGCCGAGGCTCGGGCTGCCCAGGTTCAGCGCGAAGCTGGACGTGCCGTTGGCCAGCATGTCCTGCAGCACGGCAACGGTGACCACCTTGCTGGTCTCGCCGGGGGCGAAGGTCAGCGTGCCGGAGGTGGCGGTGTATTCCTGGCCGGCATGCGCGGTGCCGTCCTGCGTGGCGTAGCCGATGCTGACCGGAATGGTCGCGGCCTTGGACATGGTAACGGTGAAGCTGGCCAGCGCGCTGCCGCTGCTGGGCTCGACCACCGGGGCGTCGCTGATGCTGAAGCTGGGCGGCGCGGTGCCGTCGGCCACCGTGGCGGTGGCGCTGGCCTTGGTCAGGCCGGCATTGCTGGGCGTGGTCAGCGCCAGGCCGAAGCTCTCGCTGCCTTCCACCAGCGCATCCGCGTTCACCACCACGTTGACCACCTTGGTGGTCTCGCCGGCGGCGAAGGTGAGGGTGCCCGAGGCGGCGGTGTAGTCGCTGCCCGCCTTGGCGGTGCCGTCAACGGTGGCGTAGGCCACCGTCACCGGCACGGCGGAGGCCTGGCTCAGCGAGACGGTGAAGCTGGCATTGGCGGTGCCGGTGCCCGGCTCCGTCAGGCTGACATCGCCCACGCTCAGGTTGGGCAGCGGGCCGCCCGGGTCGGTGATGGTGCCGGTGCCGATGTCGCGGATCACGTTGCCCAGGCTGGGGTTGGTGATCCGCAGGCCGAAGCTCTCCGGCGCCTCGGCCGCGGCATCCGCATTGACCGAGACGTAGACCACCTTGCTGGTCTCGCCGGGGGCGAAGGTGACGGTGCCCGACTTGGCGACGTAGTCGCTGCCGGCCTTGGCGCTGCCGTCCTGGGTGGCGTAGTCCAGCGTGATCGCCACCGCCGCGGGCTTGGACATGGTGATGGTGAAGGCGGCGTTGTTGGTGCCGCTCGCCGGCTCCAGCACGCTGGCATTGCCCACGCTGAACTCGGGCGGCGGCGCGCTGTCGTGGATGGTGGCGGTGCCGGTGCCCTGGCGCAGCGCAGCGTTGCCGACGGGGGTGCCCAGCGCCAGGCTGAAGGTCTCGTTCCCCTCCACCAGCGCGTCGGCCAGGATGGAGATGGCGACGGTCTTCACCGTCTCGCCGGGCAGGAAGGTCAGCGTGCCCGCGGCGCCGATGTAGTCCAGCCCGGCCTTGGCGGTGCCGTCCTGCGTGGCGTAGCTGACCGTGATGGCGGTGGCGCTGGCCTGCGACAGCTGGATGGCGAAGCTGGCCTCCTGCGCGCCGGCCTGCGGCTCGCCGATATCCATGTTCCAGGCAGTGATGTAGGACGGCGCGGCGATGCCGCCGCCGGCGCTGAACACCTGGTTGGTGATGCCGCTGGACTGGCCGCCCGCCGCCTGGAAGCCGAAGGTGATGACCTCGTTCGGTGCCAGGCTGGCGTCGTAGTACAGCCCCTGCAGCACGTAGTGGTTGCCGACATGGCTCAGTACCTGGGCATTCCAGATATTGGCGATGTCGAAGCCGGCGTCGAAGCTCAGCGTCCAATTGTTGACCGGGGTGGCGTCGTTGGTGAGCGTCAGGTTGGCCACGAAGCCACCCGTCCACTCGTTGGCGATCTGGGTATTGAGCACTGCCGACATGGTGGTTCCCCTGCTCGGGTGAGTTTCGGTTGAGCAGAAGGTACCCAAGCGGGGCAGGCAACCCTACGAAAGTACTGTAATGAACGCGTCGTGTTTTGATTGCGGCATGGGTGAATTCAGGAAGCGCAAGTACAAAGCGCGCCGTTCAGGTCTGGTATTGTCGTGCCGAGGGCGCCAAGCGGACGACAAACCACGACAATGGGGCTTCAGCGAGCCGCCTGGATGAAGGCGCGGATGCGCGCGGGGTCCTTGACCCCCCGCGCCCGCTCGACGCCGGAGGAAACATCCACCCCAGGCGCGCCGGATTGCGCGATGGCATCGGCGACATTGTCCGGCGTCAACCCGCCCGCCAGCAGCCAGGGAAGCGGGATGGCCTGGCCGGCCAGCAGCGCCCAGTCGAAGCTGGCGGCGTTGCCACCCGGCAGCGTGGCGCCCGGCGGCGGCTTGGCGTCCAGCAGGAACATGTCCACTGCCGGCGCGTAGTCGGCCAGCCGCGCCAGGTCGGCGGGCTCGGCGATGCCCAGCGCCTTCATGACCGGCAGGCCGAAGCGCTGGCGCAGCGCGGCGGCGCGGGCAGGGGTCTCCTCGCCATGCAGCTGCAGAATGTCCAGCGGCACGGCGGCCAGGATGCCGGCGATCTCGTCATCACTGGCATCCACCAGCAGGCCGACCCGCCTGGCCGGGCCGCCACGTGCCGCCAGTGCCGCCGCCTGGCCCGGCGTCACGGCGCGGGGCGAGGGTGGGTAGAACACGAAGCCGATGTAGTCGGCGCCGGCCTGCTGCGCCGCGTCATAGCCCTCGGCGTCGTTCAGCCCGCAGATCTTTACCTGGTTCACGCCAGCTCCGCGGCGATGGCGCGGGCAGCGGCGGCGGGGTCGGCGGCCTGGGTCAGCGGGCGGCCCAGCACGATCCAGTCGGCGCCGGCCGTCACCGCCTCGCGCGGGGTGGCGACGCGGGACTGGTCGCCCAGGGCGCTGCCGGCCGGGCGCACGCCGGGCACCACCAGCAGCGGTGCCTGGCCAAGCGCGGCGCGGATCGGCGCCACCTCCTGCGGGCTGCACACCAGGCCATCGGCGCCGGCGGCCATGGCCAGCCGGGCCAGCCGCACCACCTGCTCGGCCGGGCTGGCGGCCACGCCGGTGCTGGTGAGGGTCGCGGCGTCCATGCTGGTCAGCACCGTCACCGCCAGCAATATCGGGCGTTCCGCGCCGGCCTTTTCCGCGGCTTCCCGCGCCGCCGAGATCATCGGCCCGCCGCCGCCGGCGTGCAGCGTCAGCATGGCCGGGCGCAGCGGCAGCAGGCTGCGGACCGCGCCGGCAACCGTGTTGGGGATGTCGTGCAGCTTCAGGTCCAGGAAGACCGGGCCATGCGCGCCGATGCGGCGCACCGTCTCCGGCCCCAGGGCGGTGAACAGCTCCAGCCCCACCTTCAGCACGCCGACATGGGGGGCCAGGGCGGTGGCCCAGGCCTCGGCGCGGGCCATGTCGGGGGTGTCCAGCGCTGCAATCAGGCGGGCGGCGGCGGCGGCGGGGCGAGGCAGGCTCATGCGGCGGGTGGCGGCAGCGCGGTGCCGGCGACGGGCATCTCGGCGGCGGCCGACGACGCAAGCGTCGCGGTGGCCAACTGGCCCTTCAACTCGTTCACCTCAGCCTCCAGCAGGTTGGCGGCGGCGGCCATCTGCCGGGCGCGGCGCCGATGCGGCAGCGACGAGGCCCAGGCGATGCCGGCGCCCAGCAGGAAGGCCAGCGCCGCCACCAGCAGCACGGCCACCGCCAGCGGCGTGTCCCATTCCAGGTCGAAGGGCCACAGCTTCAGCGCCACCACATGGCGGTTGGACAGGCCGAACAGCACCAGCAGCAGCGCCAGTGGCGCCAGCAGCACCAGGCGCCAACTCATGCCACCTTGGTCCCGGCGCCCTTGGCCGTGGCCGGGGCGGCGGGCTTGGCGGCGGTCCGGGTGGGCTGCGGCGGACCGCCATTCACCCGTTCCCGCAATTCCTTGCCTGGCTTGAAATAGGGCACTGCCTTGCCATCCACCGCCACGGCAGCCCCGGTGCGCGGGTTGCGCCCCGTGCGGGCTTCCCGCTGCTTGGCAGAAAACGCGCCGAAGCCGCGCAGTTCCACGCGGTCCCCACGCGACAGCGCGGCGATGATCTCCTCGAAGATCGTGGCCACGATGGCCTCGATGTCCGGCTGGCGCAGATGCGGGTTTTCCTGCGCCAGTTGCGCGATCAGTTCACTTTTGGTCATGGCGTGCGGCCGAGGGTCCTTCTTGGCCCTAAGGCTGCCAGAGCATGCGCGCGCCGTCAACGCCAAGCCCTTCAAAAATCACGCTTTTTATGACGGTCGTTGTGGCGGACTGCAACAGCCGTTCCAGCCTGCCACGGGTTTCCACCGGCCGTACCGGCAGGGCCTCGGCCACGCCGCGCTCGGCGGCCAGCCAGGCGCGGGCCTCGCGCTCGCCGCCGATGGCGTCCACCAAGCCCAGCGCCAGGGCCTGCCGGCCGGAGAACACCCGGCCATCCGCCAGCGGCCGCACCACCTCCAGCGGCAGGTCGCGCGCCGCCGCCACCTTGCGGACGAACTGGTCGTGCAGGTCGTTGATCACGCCCTGCAGCACCGTCCGCGCCTCTGGCGACAGTGGGTGGAACGGGCTCGGCTGGTCCTTCAGCGGGCCGCTCACCAGCGCCTCACCCCGCACCCCCAGCCGGGCCAGCAACTCGGAGCCATCGACCGATTGCAGCAGCACGCCGATCGAGCCGGTGATGCTCATCTCCCGCGCGAAGATCCGGTGCGCCGGCAGCGCGGCCATATAGGCGGCCGAGGCAGCGGTGCCGCCCATGACCGCGACCACCGGCTTCACCGCACGGATCGCCGACAGCGCGGCGAAGATCGCCTCGCCGCCGCCGACGCTGCCGCCCGGGCTGTCCAGCGCCACGATCACCGCCTTCACGGTCTGGTCCCGCCGCAGCCGGTCCAGCGCCTCGTTCAGCTTCTGGTCGTCGCCGATGAAGCCGCTGAGGCTGACCCGCGCGACATGGCTGGGCGCCGTGCTGGCGCTGGCGAACAGCACGCCCAGCGCCACCGCCACGGCCAGCACCGCCCCGGCGCGCCAGATCGTCAGGTGCCGCTTCAACCGCTGGCGGTCGATCAGCAGGTCGGCCTGCATGCCCATGGAAACCTCTTCATCTGGCCGGCCGATGCACGCCCGCGGGCCATGCGGGCCCGCGGCGACAGGGCGGCTACCGCGGCAATTCCTGCTCGACCAGGCTGGCGAAGTAGCTCGCCCCCACCGGCAGCATGTCGTCGTTGAAGTCATACAGCGGGTGATGCACCGGCACGCCGCCCTTCTCCGCCCCGGCCTGGCCCATCATTACGAAGCAGCCCGGCCGCGCCAGCAGCAGGAAGGAAAAATCCTCGCCGCCCATGATCGGCGGCAGGTCGCGCTTCACCCCGGCCTCCCCCAGCACCTTGGCCGCGGCCAGGGCGGCGCGCTGGGTCTGCGCCTGGTGGTTGATGGTCGGCGGATACAGCCGCTCGTACCGCACCTCGGCGGTGGCGCCATGCGCGGCGGCGGTGCCCTCGGCCACCTGGGCGATCAGCTTCTCCATCAGGTCGCGCGTCTCCGGCTTCAGCGTGCGCACGGTGCCGGCCAGCTCGGCCTCGGCCGGGATCACGTTGCTGGCGCTGCCGCTGTGGAATTGGCAGATGCTGAGCACCGCGCTGTCCACCGGGTCCACCCGCCGCGCCACCACCGCCTGCAGCGCCACCAGCACATGCGCGCCCACCATCACCGGGTCCACCGCCAAATGCGGCTTGGCCGCATGCCCGCCAAAGCCCTTGATGGTGATGTACACGCGGTCGGACGCCGCCAGGATGGTGCCGTCCACCACCGCGGCCTGGCCCAGCGGCAGGCTGGGGTCATTGTGGATGCCGTAGACCGCATCGCAGGGAAAGCGGTCGAACAGGCCTTCCTCCACCATCACCCGGCCGCCGCCGCCGCCTTCCTCCGCCGGCTGGAAGATGAAGTTGACGGTGCCGGCGAAGTTGCGGGTTTCCGCCAGGTACTTCGCCGCGCCCAGCAGCGTGGTGGTGTGGCCGTCATGGCCGCAGCCATGCATCTTGCCCGGGGTCTTGCTGGCATGGCCGAACTGGTTGGCCTCCTGCATCGGCAGCGCGTCCATGTCGGCCCGCAGGCCGATGCTGCCCGTGCCCGGCTGGCCCTTCAGCACGCCGACCAGCCCGGTGCCGGCGATGCCCCGATGCACCTCGATGCCCCATTCCGCCAGCTTGGCGGCCACAAAGTCGCTGGTGCGATGCTCCTGGAAGCCCAACTCGGGGTGCTGGTGCAGGTCCTGCCGCCAGGCGGTCAACTCCGGCGTGAACTCGGCGATGCGGTTGATGATCGGCATGGGGCGGGCTCCCAGGGGGGGTCACGGCGGCGGCGGAAGGTGGCATGGCTGGCGCCGCGATGTAAGCTGGGCGGATGAACGTCCAAGGCAAGATGCTGCTGGCACTGGACCAGGGCACGACCTCCACCCGCGCGATCCTGTTCGACGCGGCCCTGGCGCCGCGCGCCACGGCGCAGCGCGAACTGGCCCAGCACTACCCCGCCCCCGGCTGGGTGGAGCACGAGCCGGAAGACATCTTTGCCAGCAGCCTGGCGGTGCTGCGGGACGCCATGGCCGGCTGCGCGCCCGGGGACATCGCGGGCATCGGCATCACCAACCAGCGGGAGACCGTGGTGCTGTGGGACCGCGCCAGCGGCCGCGCGCTGCACCGCGCCATCGTCTGGCAGGACCGCCGCACCGCCGATGCCTGTGCCGCGCTGCGTGCCGCCGGGCATGAGGCGCTGGTCAACGCCAAGACCGGCCTGCTGCTGGACCCCTATTTCAGCGCTACCAAGCTGGCGTGGCTGCTGGACAATGTCGCCGGCGCCCGCGCCCAGGCCGAGCGCGGCGAGCTGGCCTTCGGCACGGTGGACTGCTTCCTGCTGTGGCGGCTGACCGGCGGCGCGGTGCATGCGACGGACGCGACCAACGCCGCGCGCACCATGCTGTTCGACATCGTGCAGGGCGATTGGGACGACGACCTGCTGCGGCTGTTCAACATTCCGCGCGCCCTGTTGCCTGAGGTGCGCGACTGCGCCGCCGATTTCGGCGAGACCACGCTGCTGGGCGGGCGCATCGCCATCCGCGGCATGGCCGGGGACCAGCACGCCGCCACGCTGGGCCAGGCCTGCTTCGCGCCGGGCATGCTGAAATCCACCTACGGCACCGGCTGCTTCGCGCTGCTGAATACCGGCGACGCACCGGTGTTCTCCCGCAACCGGCTGCTGACCACGCTGGCCTGGCAACTCGGCGGCAAGCGGACCTACGCGCTGGAGGGTGCCATCTTCGTCGCCGGCGCCGCGGTGCAATGGCTGCGCGACGGCCTCGGCATCATTAAGGAAGCCCGCGAGGCCGGCGAACTGGCAGCCCGGGCCGACCCGGCGCAGAGCGTCTACCTGGTGCCCGGCTTCGTCGGCCTGGGCGCGCCCTGGTGGGACGCGGAAGCGCGCGGCGCCATCTTCGGCCTGACCCGCAATGCCGGCCGCGCCGAACTGGCCCGCGCCGCGCTGGAAGCCGTGGCCTACCAGACGAAAGACCTGCTGGACGCCATGCGCGCGGACTGGCCGGGCATGGGGGAGACCGTGCTGCGGGTGGATGGCGGCATGACCGCCAGCGACTTCACCATGCAGTTTTTGGCGGACCTGCTGGGCGCCCCGGTGGACCGGCCGACGGTGATGGAGACCACCGCGCTCGGCGCCGCCTACCTGGCGGGCATGCAGGCCGGGTTGCTGCCGGGGCCGGACCAGGCTGCAACACATTGGCGGCTGGACCGCCGCTTCCAACCGCAGATGGCGCGTGAAGACGCGCTGCGCAAACACGCCGGCTGGCGCGACGCCGTGCAAAGGACCCTGACGCGATGAGCGATGTCTTCCTGGTCGGCAATGGCGCCGGCTTTTCCGGCGACCGGGTGGATGCGCCCATCCCGGTGGTGCGAACCCTGATCCAGCGCGGCCTGCCGGCAGCCCTGTTCTTCGAGGTATTGGGCGAGCGCACCGTCGCCCTGGCCCAGCTGGAACGCCGCGCCAACCCGGAAGCCGGCTACGAGCCCATGCTGGAACGCCTGCTGGCGCCGGTGCTGGCCGATTGCTTCAACAACCGCATCCCCATCCTGGGCAATTTCGGCGCCGCCAACCCGCCGGCCGCGGCGCGCTGCATCGCCCGGCTGGCGCTGCGCCTGGGGCTGCCCAACCTGCGGATCGCGGTGGTCGCCGGCGACGACGTCATGGGCAGCATCGCGCTGGACCAGCTGCCGGTGCATGAGGCCGATGGCAGCATCGATACCCGCAGCGCACGCCTCATTGCCGCCAACGCCTATATCGGTGCCGAACCGCTGGTGGCCGCGCTGAAGGCCGGCGCCGATGTGGTGGTGGCCGGCCGCACCAGCGACCCCGCCCTGGCCATCGCGCCGCTGGTGGCCCACTTCGGCTGGAGCCTGGATGACTGGCAGAAGCTGGCGGTCGGCGCCGCCGCCGGCCACCTGCTGGAATGCGGCAGCCAGGTCACCGGCGGCGTGTTCTGGGACCCCGGCCGCAAGGACATCCCGGACCCCGCCAATATCGGCTTTCCCATCGCGGAGGTGACGCGCGACGGCGGCCTCATCATCACCAAGGCGGTGGAGACCGGCGGCCTGGTGGACCTGCGCACCATCAAGGAACAGCTGCTGTACGAGCTGCACGACCCCGCGCACTACATCACCCCCGATGTGGTGCTGGATATTTCTGCCTGTCACATCGAGCAGGTTGGCAAGGACCGCGTCGCGATCCACGGCCTGAAGGGCGAACCGGCACCGGAATCGCTGAAGGTGACCGCGAGCTTTGAGGGCAGCTGGCTCGGCGAGGGCGAGGTCTCCGTCTCCGGCCCCAACGCGCTGGCCCGCGCCAAGGCCACCGCCGATGTGCTGTTGCAGCGCCTGAAGCTGCGCGGCCTGCCGGTGCGCGCCCGGGTGGATCTGATCGGCGTGGCCAGCGTGCATGACAGCGACGATGGCGCGCTGTGGCGCAGTTACGAAGGGCCGGAGCCGCTGGACATCCGCATCCGCCTGGCCGCCGAGGGCGCGACGCGCGACGATGTGGACCAGGCGGCGCGCGAAGTGCTGGCGCTGCTGTGCTGCGGCACCGCCGGCACCGGCGGCGCGCGCTGGCGCGTCACGCCCCGCATCCTGACCCGCAGCTACCTGGTGCTGTGCGAACGCGTGCCCACCAGCATCACCACCCGCACGGCACAGGAGATCGCGGCATGAGCGAGACAGTCGAACTCCCGCTGTATGACCTGGCGCACAGCCGCGCCGGGGACAAGGGCAACCGCGCCAACCTCTCGCTGATCCCCTACCGGCCGGAGCTCTACCCGATCCTGGCCGAGCAGGTGACGGAGGAACGCGTGCTCGCGCTGTTCGCGCATCGTGGTGCCACGCGCTGCCGGCGCTACGACCTGCCGCTGCTGCACGCCTTCAACTTCGTGGTGGACGACGTGCTGGAAGGCGGGGTCAACGCCAGCCTCAACCTGGACGGCCACGGCAAGACGCAAAGCTTCCGGCTGCTGGCGCTGACGGTCCGGGTGCCCCGCCACCTGGCGCCCTGAACCCCCGGTCGCACGGCGCGTTGCCGGTGGCATCATGGTCTATTTCATGTTTGCCACCGGCATCGAGAACAGCAACCCGCGCATCGCCGGGGGCGTCCGCCGCGACGAGCTCGCGGAATGCGGCCATTACGACCACTGGCGCGAGGATTTCGCGCTGGTGCAGGAGGTTGGCTGCAACTTCCTGCGCTATGGCCCGCCGCTGTACCGCACCATGCTCGGCCCCGGCCGCTATGACTGGGAGTTCACCGACCAGGCGATGGCGGAGCTGCTGCGGCTGAGGATCACGCCGATCGTGGACCTCTGCCATTTCGGCCTGCCGGACTGGCTGGGCGATTTCCAGAACCCGGACTTCCCCGAACTGTTCGCCGACTATGCCCGCGCCTTCGCCCAGCGCTTCCCCTGGGTGCAACTCTACACGCCGGTGAACGAGATGTACGTCACCGCGCTGTTCTCCGGCCGCTATGGCTGGTGGAACGAGATGCTGCGCAGCGACCGCGGCTTCGTCACCGCCTTGAAGCATGTGGTCAAGGCGAACGTGCTGGCGATGGAGGCGATCCTCGACATCCGCCCAGACGCCATCTTCATCCAGAGCGAAAGCTCGGAATATTTCCACGCCGACAGCCCCGCCGCCATCGGCCCGGCCGAGGTGCTGAACGCCGAGCGCTTCCTCTCGCTCGACCTCAACTACGGCCGCCGCGTCGGCTCCGACATGTATGAATACCTGCTGGGCAACGGCATGACGCGGGAGGAATACCAGTTCTTCCTGGACCATCGGCTGAAGCGATGGTGCATCATGGGCAACGACTACTACGTCACCAACGAGCACCTGGTGTCCAAGGACGGCAGCACCCGCCCGTCCGGGGAGATCTTCGGCTACGCCACCATCACCCGGCAATACTACGACCGCTACCGCCTGCCGGTGATGCACACCGAGACCAACCTGAACGAGGGCCCGACCGGCCTGGAACCCTGCCAGTGGCTGTGGAAGCAATGGGCCAACGTGCTGCGCGTGCGCAACGACGGCGTGCCGGTGGTCGGCTTCACCTGGTACAGCCTGGTGGACCAGGTGGACTGGGACACCGCGCTGCGAGAGAAGAACAACCGCGCCAATCCGCTCGGCCTCTATGACCTCAACCGCCAGCCGCGCACGGTGGGGAAGGCCTATCGCAAGCTGATCGCGGATTGGCGCGACGTATTGCCGGCGCAGAGCCTCTGCCTGCAGGTGCCGATCCACCCACTGCCAGGAGCAAGCAGCTGATGCAGCGTTTCACCGGCAAGGTCGTGGTCGTCACCGGCGGCGCCGGCGGCATCGGCGCCGCCACCCTGCAACGCCTGGCCGCCGAGGGCGCCATCGCGGTTTCCGCGGAACGCCATGGCGACCCGCCCTGCGACGTTTCCGACGAAGGCCAGGTGGAACGCTTCGTCGCCGCCGTGCTGGCGCGGCACGGCCGGCTGGATGTGGTGGTGAACAATGCCGGGTTGATGCTGTTCAAGAAGCTGCCCGACTATACCGGCGCGGACTGGGCGCAGGTGCTGGGCGTGGACCTGATGGGCGCCGTCCACTTCACCCGCCAGGCCTTCCTGCACATGAAGCCGGGCGGCGCCATCGTGAATGTCGCCAGCGTGCACGCCGCCATGACCACGCCGCTGGTGGCGCCCTATGCCGCGGCCAAGGCGGCACTGCTGTCGCTGACGCGCTCCGCGGCCATCGAGGGCAAGGCCCAGGGCATCCGCGCCAATGCGGTGCTGCCCGGCGCGGTGGAAACGCCGATGCTGCGGGAGAACCCCAACCTCAAATCCGGTGCCGAGAAGCTGGACGAAGCCGATATCGGCCAGCCCGCCGACATCGCCGCCGCCATCGCCTTCCTGGCCAGCGACGAAGCGCGCTTCGTCACCGGTGCCTGCCTGGCGGTGGATGGCGGGCGGCTGGCCCAACTATAGCGTGCGGTTGGCCCGCGCCAGCACCGCCTCGAACAGCACCTGGCAGCCCGCCGCCGCTTCCTCCGGCTCGATGCTCTCCGCCTCGTTGTGCGAAAGCCCGTCCTTGCACGGCGTGAAGATCATCGCGGTCGGGATGCTGCGGGAAACATACACCGCGTCATGCCCGGCGCCGCTGATGATCTTACGCGCGGGGTAGCCCAGCTTCGCCGCCGCCTGCTCCACCAGCGCGACGCAGCTCTCGTCGAAGGGCTGGTGCGGAATGCGGAACAGCTCCGTCAGCTTCAGCTCGATGCCGCAGTCGCGGGCGATGAAGCCGGCCTCGCGCGGGAACTGCGCGGCCAGCTTCTCGATCTCGGCGGTCTCGGGGTGGCGGAACTCCACGCTGAAGCGGACCTCGCCCGGCACCACGTTGCGGCTGTTGGGGATCACCTGCATGTAGCCGACGGTGCCGCGGCCATCATCGCCGCGGGCGCGCATCATGCGATCCACCAGGTCCACGATCCGGCTGGCGCAGACCAGCGCGTCCTTGCGGGTGCTGGGTGGCGTGGTGCCGGCATGCGCGTCCTGGCCAATGCAGACCGCGTCGAACCAGACCTGCGCCTGGGCGCCGGTGACGATGCCGATCTGCTTCTGCTCGCGCTCCAGGATCGGCCCCTGCTCGATATGCAGCTCGAAATAGGCATCCGCCGGGAAGGGCCGGGCCGGGATCTCGCCCTTGTAGCCGATGCTGTCCAGCGCCTCGCCCACGGTCACGCCGTCCGGGTCGGCCAGCTGGTAGGTCTGCTCCACCGGGTAGACGCCGGCCCAGGCGCCGCTGCCCATCAGGCTGCGGCCGAAGCGGCTGCCTTCCTCGTCGGTCCAGTTGATGACCTCGATCGGCGCCTCGGTGACGATGTTCAGGTCGTTCAGGCTGCGCATGACCTCGAGCCCCGCGATCACGCCCAGCGCGCCGTCGAACTTGCCGCCGCTGGGCTGGCTGTCCAGGTGGCTGCCCATCAGCACCGGCAGGCGGTTGGGGTCGCGGCCCGCGCGGCGGGCGAACATGTTGCCCATGCTGTCCACCCGCACCGTCAGGCCCAACGCCTCGCACCAGGTCTTGAACCGGTCGCGGCCGCGGCGGTCCACGTCGGTCAGGGTCAGGCGCTTGACGCCGCCCTTCGGCGTGGCGCCGATCTCCGCCATGGCCATCAGCGTTTCCCAGAGACGCTTGGGGTCGATGCGCTGGTTGGTGCCGCTCATGTCCGTGCCATCGGGTCTGGGGTGGGTGGTGCAGCCGGACCGATTACGCGCGGCGCCCAGCGCTGTCCAGCATCGCGGCGTCCGGCATGCGCCGCCAGCCTCAGCCGGCCACCAGGAATCCCGCCTGCTCGAACCGCGCCCGGCCTTCCGGCCCGCGCAGCCAGCGCAGCAGCGCGGTGGCGCCGGCGCGGTCCGCGGCGCGGGCGGGCAGGGCGGCGCTGTAGGGGTGACCAGGTTCACCGCCGCCGGCAGCGGCCCGGCCAGCCGCACCCCGGGCACTGCCAGGATCTCGCTGATCTGCGTCATCACCAGCGTGGCTCGCCCCGCCGCCACCGCCTTGGCCGCCTCCAGCCCCTGGGTGAACACCAGGCTGCGCGGCGCCATCTGCGGGCCGATGCCCATGCCCTCCAGCATCCGCAGCAGGTGGATGCCGGTGGTGGCCCCGCTGGCGGGGTCGGAATAGGTGATCATCGGCGCGGCCAGCAGCGCGGCGCGCAGCGCCTCCGGCGTGCCGATATCGGGTACCGCCGCGCCCTCCTTCACCCCCAGGCCGATCCGCATGCGGCCCAGCTCCACGATGCTCGCGCCTTCCACCAGCCCGGCCCCGGCCATCACCGCCAGCTGGTTGGCGCTGTTGATGACCAGGTCGGCCGGCTCGCCGTCCCGCAGCCGGCGCGCCACGCCGCCGGCATTGCCGATGGTGATCAGCACCCGCTGGCCGGTGGCGGCGGTGAAGGCCTCGGCCAGGTCGTGCACCGCGTGTTCCACCGCGCCGGTGCCCAGCAGGCGCAAGGGCTCGGCGGCGCGGGCGGCCAGCGGCGCCAAGGCGGCGGCGGCCAGCAGGGAACGGCGGTTCATCGGCGGCATGGGCTGGCCCGGCGGTTGATGTCGGCTCAGTAGATCGGCCAAAGCCCCGGCGTGGCAAGCTCCAGCAGGTGGCCGTCGGGGTCGCGGAAGTACAGGCTGGTGCTGCCGCGCGCCCAGCGGGTGCGGCCTTCCACCGCCACGCCCATCGCCGCCAGCCGCGCCTCCCAGCCCGGCAGGTCGGCGGCCGCCACCGCCAGCGCGCAATGCGCCGGCCCGGCGCCGTCATGCGGCGGAATGGTGCCGCCGGGCAGGTGCACCGTCGCCGTGGTGCTGCCGCGCAGGAACAGCAGCAGCGCGCTGCGCCCGCCCACGGGGTAGGCGGTCAGGCGCTCGTCGCTGAACATCGGCGCCAGGCCCAGCACGTCCTCGTAGAAGGCGCGGGCGCGGGCCATCTCCGCCACGTAGAGGCAGGTTTCCAGCACGCCGCCCAGCGGCGGAGGGGGTGGGGCTTCGGGCATGGCCTGATGTTCCCTGCGGGCGGGGGTGGCAGGCAAGCCAAACCCGCCGCCGGCCTGCCGGTTCGTCACGCCCCCTGGTCGGCCGCCCGCGTCCTGGGCACACTGGCGGGGAACCGAAGGAGCCCCCCCCGATGGCCCATGCCCTGGGTAACGCCGCCGCCCCCGCCCTGCTGCGCAACACCGCGCTGGACGCCGATGCCGTGCGCCAGGCCCGCGTGGACCTGGCCGCCTGCTTCCGCATGGCCGCGCGGATGGGCCTGCACGAGGGCATCTGCAACCACCTGTCCTTCGTGGTGCCCGGCCGGGACGACCTGTTCCTGGTCAACCCCTATGGCTGGGCGTTCTCGGAGATCACCGCCTCGCGCCTGCTGGTCTGCGACTTCGACGGCAATGTCATCGCCGGCGACGGCGTGCCGGAGGCGACCGCCTTCTACATCCACGCCCAGGTCCACAAGCACCAGCCGCGCGCCAAGGCGGCCTTCCACACCCACATGCCCAACGCCACCGCGCTGGCCATGCTGGAAGGTCCGCCGCTGGTCTGGGCCGGGCAGACCGCGCTGAAGTTCTACGGCCGCACCCTGGTGGACGAGGACTACAACGGCCTGGCGCTGGACAACGCGGAAGGCGAGCGCATCGCCCGCGCGCTCGGCGATGCCGAGATCGTCTTCATGAAGAACCACGGCGTGATGGTGCTGGGCAACACGGTGGCCGAGGCCTGGGACGACCTGTACTACCTGGAACGCGCCTGCGAGGTGCAGCGCCTGGCGATGCAGACCGGCCGCCCGCTGAAGCCGGTGCCGCCCGCCCTGGCCGCCGCCACCTACGCCCAGATGCGCGAGGGCGATCGCGAGAGCGCCCGGCTGCACCTGGAAAGCGTCAAGCGGATCCTGGCCAAGGACGAACCCGACTTCATGCACTGAAGCGGCCTGCACCGGGGAGGCATGCACCGGGGAGTATCGCGCCGCTTTGCTTGAACCGCAGGGGCCGCTGCATTATCAGCGCCAGCGGCCCTTGTCCCGGGCGGAGGAAGACTGGTGCACAATTCCGTCGGCACGCCGATAGACGCGGCCGCCCCGCCCCAGGCCAGCGGCAACTTCATGGCCTGGCGCTTCGCCATTCCCGGCCCGGTGCTGGTGCAGCCGAAGCGCTATGGCGACCATCGCGGCTTCGTGCTGGAGACCTACAGCAGCCGCGACTTCGCCGCGCTGGGCGTGGCCGACGACTTCGTGCAGGACAACCACTCGCTTTCCGCCGCCGCCGGCACCGTGCGCGGCCTGCACTTCCAGCTGCCGCCGCACGCCCAGGCCAAGCTGGTGCGCGTGCTGCGCGGCCGCATCCTGGACATTGCGGTGGATCTGCGCCGGTCCTCGCCGCATTACGGCCGCCATGTCGCGGCAGAACTCAGCGCCGAGAACGCGGTGCAGCTCTACGTGCCGCCAGGCTTCGCGCATGGCTTCTGCACGTTGGAGGCGGATACCGAGGTGGCCTACAAGTTAACTGATTTCTACGCGCCGGAATGCGACCGTGGCCTGGCCTGGGACGACCCCGCCCTGGCGCTGCCCTGGCCGGTGCGGCCCGCCGAGGCGCAGCTCTCGGACAAGGACCGCCGCCAGCCCCTGCTGGCCGACCTGCCCCCCTGCTTCGACTGACCCTGAACGGCGGACCCATGCGAATCCTCGTCACCGGCGGCGCCGGCTTCATCGGCTCCGCCCTTACCCGCCACCTGGTGCTGGACAAGGGCGCCGAGGTGCTGGTGGTGGACAAGCTGACCTATGCCGGCGACCGCCGCAGCCTGGCGCCCTGCGAGGGCAAGCCGGGCTTCCGCTTCCTGCAGGCCGATATCTGCGACCAGGCCGCCATGCAGGCTGCCTTCACGGATTTCCAGCCGGAAGCCGTGATGCACCTAGCGGCGGAAAGCCATGTGGACCGCAGCATCGCCGGCGCCGCGCCCTTCATCACCACCAACATCGTCGGCACCTTCACGCTGCTGGAAGTGGCGCGTGCCCATTGGGCGGCGCTGGCGGGCGCGGCGAAGGACGCCTTCCGCTTCCACCTGATCAGCACGGATGAGGTCTATGGCTCGCTCGGCGCCGAGGGGCTGTTCACGGAAGCCACGCCCTACGACCCGCGCAGCCCGTACAGCGCCAGCAAGGCGGCCAGCGACCACCTGGCCCGCGCCTGGCACCACACCTACGGGCTGCCGACGCTGGTCACCAACTGCTCCAACAACTACGGCCCCTACCACTTTCCGGAAAAGCTGATCCCGCTGGTCATCCTGAACGCGCTGGAGGGCAAGCCCCTGCCGGTCTACGGCACCGGCGCCAATGTGCGGGACTGGCTGTACGTGGACGACCACGCCCGCGCCCTGGCGCTGGTGCTGGAACGCGGCCGGGTCGGCGAGACCTACAATGTGGGCGGCCGGAATGAGCGGCGGAACCTGCAGGTGGTGGAGACGATCTGCGACCACCTGGACCGGCTGCGCCCGGCGGCGCGCCCGCGGCGGGAGCTGATCACCTTCGTCGCCGACCGCCCGGGGCACGACGCGCGCTACGCGATCGACGCCACCCGGCTGGAGACCGAGCTCGGCTGGCGCGCCGAGGAAAGCTTCGAGACCGGCATCGCCCGCACGATCCAGTGGTACCTGGACAATGCGTGGTGGTGGCGGCCGCTGCGCGACAAGGTCTATGGCGGCGAACGCCTCGGCCTGCTCAAGCCGGCCGGCTGATGCGCGTCCTCGTCGTCGGCCGGCTGGGCCAGGTGGGCACGGAGCTGGCGCGCCGGCTGCCCGCCGCCGGGCATGAGAGCCTGTCGCTGGAGCCGCCGGAGCTGGACCTGCTGCAGCCGGCGACGGTGCGCGCCGCGCTGGACGCCTTCCGCCCGGACATCCTGGTCAACGCCGCCGCCTATACCGCCGTGGACAAGGCCGAGGACGACAGCGCCCTGGCCCATGCCATCAACCACCACGGCACCGCGCTGCTGGGGCGGGAGACGGCGCGCCTCGGCGTGCCGCTGATCCATTTCTCCACCGACTACGTCTTCGCCGGCGACAAGCCCGCGCCCTATGTGGAGAGCGACCCGACCGGCCCGGTCGGCGTCTACGGCGCCTCCAAGCTGGCGGGCGACCTGGCGCTGGCCGCCGCCAACCCGCGCCATGTGGTGCTGCGGACCGCCTGGGTGTGCAGCGCGCATGGCGGCAACTTCGTCAAGACTATGCTGCGGCTGGGGCGGGAACGCCCGGAGCTGGGCGTGGTGGCGGACCAGCACGGTGCGCCCACCTTCGCCGACGACCTGGCCGATGCCGTGCTGGCGCTGCTGCCGCGCCTGGTGGCGGCGCCGGCCGGGGATGCCGGCTTCGGCACCTTCCACCTCACCGGCCAGCCCTTCACCACCTGGCACGGCTTTGCCGAGGCGATTTTTGCGGGTGCCGCCGCGCGGGGCCAGAAGCCGCCGCTGCTGCGCGCCATCGCCACCGCGGACTACCCCACCCGCGCCCGGCGCCCGGCGAACTCCCGGCTGGACTGCAGCCGCATCGCCGCGGTGCATGGCATCCACGCGGCGGATTGGCGCGCCTCCCTGGACCGCTGCCTGGGCGACCTGCTGGGCTGACCCGGCGGCGGCCGTTGCCACCGCCGCAATCTCCGCTAGCTTCCCGCGCAACAACCCGTCTCGGGGAGAGGAAATCCATGCACGCTTCGACACGCCGCGCCCTGCTGGCGCTGCCGGCCCTGGCCCTGGCCACGCGTGGCGCCCAGGCCCAGGCCTGGCCGGCCCGCCAGGTGCGGCTGGTGGTGGGCTTCGCCTCCGGCGGCGCCAACGACATCATGGCCCGGCTGCTGGCGGCCAAGTTCGCGCCGCACTTCCCCGGCGCCACCTTCGTGGTGGAAAACCGCCCCGGCGCCGGCACGCTGCTGGCCGCCGACCATGTCGCCCGCGCCGCGCCGGATGGCTACACCATCCTCTACGCCTCGACCTCCACGCTGATCACCAGCTTGGTCAACCGCAATGCCGGCATCAACGTGCCGCGCGACTTCCTGCCCATCGCCATGGCGCAGAACTCGCCGCTGCTGCTGGTCTCCCGCCCCGACTTTCCGGCGAAGACGCTGGCCGAGGTGATCGCGCTGGCCAAGCAGCGGCCGCTGACCATTTCCCACCCCGGCGCCGGCGGCATCAACCACCTGTCGCTGGCGGTGTGGATGCGCCAGGCGGGCATCGAGCTGACCCTGGTGCCCTACAACGGCAACCAGCCCTCCATCACCGCGCTGATGCGGGGCGACGTGGACCTGGCCAGCGATTCCCTCTTCGCCCCGCGCAGCCAGCTGGAAAGCGGCAGCCTGCGCGCCATCGCCATCACCAGCGCCCAGCGCATGGCGACGCACCCCGGCGTGCCGACCTTCGCCGAGACCCTGCCGGGCTACGAGGTGACCTTCTGGGGCGGGCTGCTGGCGCCCAAGGGCACGCCGGAGCCGATTTTGGAAACCCTGAGCCGCGCCACCGACGCGGTGCTGAAGGAGCCGGACGTGGCCGAGCGCGTCCGCAGCTTCGGCGCCGACCCCATCGGCGGCACGCGCGCCTTCTACGCCCAGGCCATCGAGCGCGACTGGCAGCGCTGGGGCGAGGTGGTGCGCGACCTGAACCTGCGGCCGGACTGACCTTCCTCGGCCTGGCCCGCCGCCGGTTTACGCCCCGCTGCCCCCGCGCCTAAGCTGGCCGCAAAGCCGGCCGCACCGGGCCGGGCACGAGGAACGGCATGGACGACGACCAGGAATTGCAGGAACTGCGGACGGCGCTGGAGGTGCGGCGCAGCGCCGCCGGTTGGCTGGCCGGCTTCGAGGCGGCGCTGGCCGCCGGCGATGCCGCGGCGCTGTCCCGGCTGTTCCACCAGGACTCGCATTGGCGCGACGTGCTGGCCTTCACCTGGCACATCACCCCGGTGGCCGGGCGGGACGCCATCATCGCCGGGCTGCTGGCCCAGCAGCCGCGCGTCGCCGCCCGCAACTTCACGCTGCCGGCCGACCGCCGGCCGCCGCGCCGCGCCACGCGCCTGGGCGTCGAGAGCATCGAGGCGATTTACGAGTTCGACACCGCCACCGGCCGCGGCGCCGGCATCTTCCGCCTGTCGCCGGATGAGGCCGGCACGCTGAAGGCCTGGCTGATCTCCACCACGCTGCAATCCATCAGCGGGCATGAGGAAAAGATCGGCGCCAACCGGCCCAGCGGCTCGGCCTATTCGCGCAATTTCGGCGGCGAGAACTGGGCCGACATGCGCCGCCGCGCCAGCGCCTATGAGGACCACGACCCCGCGGTGATCGTGGTGGGTGGCGCGCAGTCCGGCCTGGCCATGGCGGCGCGGCTGAACCAGCTAGGCGTGGACACGCTGGTGGTGGAGAAGTGGCCGCGCATCGGCGACAGCTGGCGCCGGCGCTACCATTCCCTGGCGCTGCACAACTCCATCCACATCAACCACCTGCCCTACATGCCCTTCCCGCCGACCTGGCCGACCTACATCCCCAAGGACATGCTGGGGAACTGGTTCGAGTTCTATGCCGACGCGATGGAGATCAACTGCTGGACCGACACCGAATTCGCCCATGCCGAGTGGGATGAGGCGGCCGGCACCTGGGTGGCCACGCTGAGGCGCGCCGACGGCACCGAGCGCGTCATGCGGCCGCGCCACATCGTCTGCGCCAATGGCGTCAGCAGCTACCCGCTGCGGCCGGATGTCCCGGGGCTGGACGACTTCCAGGGCACGGTGATGCACTCGGAAGGCTTCGACAGCGGCGCCGGCTGGAGCGGCAAGCGCGCGCTGATCCTGGGCACCGGCAGCAGCGCCAACGACATGGCGCAGGACCTGCACAGCCATGGCGTCCACACCACGCTGATCCAGCGCGGCTCCACCACCGTGGTCTCCATCAACCCCAGTGCCCGGCTGAACGAGGCGGTGTGGCTGGAGCCGGGCAGCCTGGAGGATGCCGACCTGGTGGTCTCCTCCTCGCCGCCGCCGCTGACGCTGCGCAACTACCGCGCGGTGGCCAAGCGCATGCTGGCGCTGGACCACGACCTGATCGAGGGGCTGAAGCGCATCGGCTTCAAGCACGACATGGGCGAGGACGAGACCGGCCACCAGATGAAGTACTACCGCCGTGGCGGTGGCTACAACCTGGATGCCGGCAGCTCCGAGCTGATGATCAAGGGCGAGATCGGCCTGCTGCAGTACGACCGCATCGAGCGCTTCGTCGCCCAGGGCGCGCTGCTGAAGGATGGCAGCGTGGTACCGGCCGACCTGATCCTGCTGGCCACCGGCTACTACCCGCAGCAGGAGCTGGTGCGCCGCGCGATGGGCGAGGCGATGGTCGAGAAGGTCGGCCCGGTCTGGGGCATCGGCCCGGATGGCGAGCTGAACAACATGTACAAGCGCACGCCGCAGCAGGGGCTGTGGTTCATCGCCGGCGGCCTGGCGCAGTGCCGCATCAACTCCCGCTACCTGGCGCTGCAGATCAAGGCGATGGAACTCGGCCTGCTCGGGCCGCGGTAGCCGCCGGGCACCAGCGGCCTTCGGCGGCTACTCCCGCGCCGCATCCCTGGCGCGGGAGATCCGGGTGCCGTCCAGGTCCGCCGCGGCCTGGGCGGCGGCCGCCGCCTCCGCCGCCGCCACGGCCTCGCTCTGCCGCCGCCACATCTCGGCATACAGCCCATCGGCCGCGATCAGCACGCCGTGGTTGCCGCGCTCCACGATCTGGCCGTCCTGCAGCACGATGATCTCGTCCGCCTCCACCACGGTGGAGAGCCGGTGGGCGATGACCAGCGTGGTGCGGTCGCGCGAGACGCCGCGCAGCGCCGACTGGATGTCCTGCTCGGTCCGCGTGTCCAGCGCGCTGGTCGCTTCGTCCAATATCAGGATGCGCGGGTTCTTCAGGATGGTGCGGGCGATGGCCACGCGCTGCTTCTCGCCGCCGGAAAGCTTCAGGCCGCGTTCGCCCACCATGGTGCGGTAGCCGTCCGGCAGCTTCATGACGAAGTCATGCACCTGCGCCAGCCGGGCCGCCTGCTCCACCTCGGCATCGGTGGCGCCGGGGCGGCCATAGGCGATGTTGTAGCGGATGGTGTCGTTGAACAGCACGGTGTCCTGCGGCACCACGCCGATGGCCTGGCGCAGCGACAGCTGGGTCACGCCGCGCACATCCTCGCCATCCACCATCACCTGGCCGCCGGTGGTGTCGTAGAAGCGGAACAGCAGGCGGGAGATGGTGCTCTTGCCCGCCCCGGTCGGCCCGACGATGGCCAGCGTCCGCCCCGGCGGCAGGCTGAACGAGACCCCCTTCAGGATGGTCCGGTCCTGCCGGTAGCCGAAGCGCACGTCGCGGAACTCCACCGCGCCCGGCCCGGGCAGCAGCGCCGGCGCGGCGGGCGCGTCGCGCACCTCCTCCGGCTCCTGCAGCAGGGCGAACATCGCCTCGGTATCGGCCAGGCCCTGCTTGATCTCGCGGTAGGCGAAGCCGAGGATGTTGAGCGGGATGTACAGCTGGATCAGGTAGGTGTTGACCAGCACGAAGTCGCCCACCGTCATGGCGCCGGACATCACGCCGCGCCCGGCCAGCAGCATCACCATGGTCAACCCCACCGCGATGATGGTGGCCTGCCCGGTGTTGAGCATGTTGAGCGTGGTCTCGCTCTGCACATAGGCGCGCTCGTAGCGCGTCAGGCTCTCGTCGTAGCGGCGCGCCTCATGCGCCTCGTTGCCGAAGTACTTCACCGTCTCGTAGTTCAGCAGGCTGTCGACCGCCTTGCTGTTGGCCTCGGTGTCGGTGTCGTTCATCACCCGGCGGAAGCGCAGCCGCCAGTTGGTGAACAGCAGAGTGAAGGCGATGTAGAGCCCGATGGTCCCCAGCGTGACCGCGGCGAAGGAGATGTCGAACATCCCCCACAGGATGCCGGCGACGAAGAAGATCTCCACGATGGTCGGGATGATGTTGAACAGCAGGAAGTTCAGCACGAAGGAGATGCCGCGCGTGCCGCGTTCCAGCACGCGGGACAGCCCGCCGGTCTGCCGGTCCATGTGGTAGCGCATGGACAGCGCATGCAGGTGGACGAACACGTTGAGCGCGATGCGCCGCGCCGCCCGCGCCTGCACCTTGGCGAAGATCGCGCTGCGCAGCTCCGAGAAGGCCGAGGCGGCGAAGCGCAGCCCGCCATAGGCCAGCACCAGCGCGATCGGCACCGCCACCAGCTCGGCGCCCTTGGGCGTCAGCGCATCCACCGCGCGGGCATAGGCAATGGGCACCAGCACGTTGGCCGCCTTGGCGACCACCAGGAAGACCACCGCCGCCACCACCCGCAGCCGCAGCTCCGGCTCGCCCTTCGGCCACAGCCAGGGCGCGAGGGACAGCAGGGTCTGCCAGTGGTTCTTTTCGGCGGGGCTGGGCTTGGCCACGTTTGCGTCCGTTTCGTGGCCGGGGCGGGGTTGTACCCGCGCCGGCGTCAATGGCTGCCGGGGCACCAGGCGGGCCCCGGGCGGGCGCGTGCCGCCCTGGCGCTATGTGGACCGGAACGGCGCCGGGGCAAACCCGCCATCTGGCGGGGCCGGGGCCGCCGGGGCTAAACCCGGGGGCATGAGCGCCTTTCTCCGCCACCTCGCCGCCTGCAACAACCACCCGGGGCTGCACACGCTGCGGCCCTGGCGGATCGACGGCGCCGTGGCCGGCTACCTGGCCCCGGCCCATGCCGCCGCGCTGGCCGCGCTGCCCGGCTGGCACCAGGCCGGGGCGGCGCTGGAGCTGGTCGCCCCCGCCGAGGCCCGCAGCGCCACCCTGGCCGCCGCCGCCGCCGCCCTGGGGGCCCGCAACCGGCGGGAGCTGTTCGACGTGCGCCACCGGCCGGAAGGTCCCTCCCTGGCGGTGCTGGACCGCGGCGCCATCCCGGTCTTCGGCGTCATCGGCCAGGGGGTGCACGTGAACGGCCTGGTCCGCCGGGCGGATGGCCTGCATGTGTGGGTGGGCTGGCGCAGCAAGACCAAGTCGGTGGCGCCGGGCCAGCTGGACAACCTGGTGGCGGGTGGCACCCCGGCCGGGCTCAGCGCCTTCGAGTGCCTGGTCAAGGAAGCCGAGGAGGAGGCCAGCATCCCCGCCGCGCTGGCCCGCCAGGCGGTGCCGGTGGCCAAGGTCAGCTACGTCATGCAGGTGCCGGAAGGCACCAGGCGGGACGTGATGCACATCTTCGACCTGGAACTGCCGCCAGACTTCACCCCGCAGCCGAATGACGACGAGGTCGAGCGCTTCGAGCTATGGCCGATCGACCGACTGTTCGCCCAGGTGCGGGATGCCGGGGCCACCGAGGTGAAGTTCAACGTCAACCTGGCGCTGTGCGACCTGTTCCTGCGCCAGGGGCTGCTGGACCCCGCCAGCGCCGAGGGCGTGGCGCTGCGCCAGGGCATGCAGCGCGCGGTCTGATCCCGGGCTGAACCGGCCCGGCCGCAGGGCGACTACCAGCCCGGCTTGTACACATAGGCCGGCGGCGGCGCGTAGTAGCCGGGCGGGGCATAGCCCGGCGGGGCGTAGTACACCGGCGGTGGCGGGGGCGGCGCGTAGTAGACCGGGGGCGGCGGCGGTGCCGCATAGGCACCGGCGGCGCCGGCCGCCAGCGCGCCCAGGGCCAGCCCGCCGATGATGCCGCCGACGATGGCGCCACCGCCCGGGCCGCGATGGTGATGGCCACCACCGCCCCAGCCATGGCCGCCACGATGCCAGCCTTGGGCCTGCGCGGCCGGGGCGGCGATGCCGGAGGCCATGAGTCCGGCGAGCAGGATGGCGGGGATGCGCTTGTTCATGCGCGGCAGGATGCGGTGCCGGCGCGCCCGGATTCAGCCCGGAAAAGGGCGAAATCCGGGCGCGCGATCACAGCCCCGCTACCCGGCCGCGTGACCCGGCCGCGCTACCCTGGGGCTACTGGTCCAGCACCACGCCCAGCCGCCGGGCGCGGGCCTTCCAGCGGGTGTCGTCCGCCGCCACATGGGCGACGAAGCCGGCGCGGTCGGCCGGGTCGGCGACGAAGCCGTTCGGGGTCAGGAAGGCCGCAGCCTCCCGGCTGTTGGCAATGGCGTGCATCTCGGCCGCGATCCGGTTGGTCACCGCGTCCGGCGTGGCCGGCGGCGCCAGCACGCCGAACCACAGGTCGCCCACCAGGCCGAAGCCCTGCTCGGCGAAGGTCGGCACCGTGGGCGCGCCGGCGAAGCGCTGCGGGTTCACGATCCCCAGCGTCTTCACCAGGTTGCCCTGCGCCATGGCCACGCTGATCGGCAGCATGAAGGCGTCCACCTGGTTGGCGATCAGCGCCTGCACCGCCGGCGCGGCGCCCTGGAACGGCACGTGCTGCAGCTTCAGCTCGCTCTCGGCCGCGAAGGTTTCCATCATCACCTGGCTGGTGCTGCCGACGCCCCAGCTGGAATAGGTCAACGGCTGCTGGGCGGCGCGGGACAGGGCCACGAATTCCCGCAGGTTGCCCGCCGCCAGCCCCGGCCGCACGGCCAGCGCGAACAGCAGCCGGGCGATGCCGCCGACCAGCACGAAGCGTTCCGGCTGGTAGGGCAGGCTGCGATAGACCACCGGGTTGACGCTGTGGGTGTCGGCGGTGGTGAACAGCAGCGTGGTGCCATCCGGCGCCGCGTTCTGCACCGCGGCGGAGCCGATGGAGGCATTGGCGCCCGGCCGGTTCTCGATCACCACCGGCTGGCCCAGGCGCGGGCTGAGCTGCTGCGCCACCCAGCGGGCCAGCACGTCGGTGGCGCCGCCGGGCGGGAAGCCCACCACCATGCGGATGGGGCGGGTGGGCGCCCATTGCTGCGCGCGGGCCGATGTCGCGACCAAGGGGGCGGCGAGGGCGAGCCCGGCGCCGAGCAGGCTTCTGCGCGGCAGGGTGGAAAAGGTCATGGCGATCCTCCTGTTGCTGTTTGGTCCCAGCATTGCCCAGATTTGCGTCCTGTGCACCCCGGCGCACCGGCGGGGCTTTCGCCCGGGCGCCTGCCGCCCTATCTGCGGCCGGCATTACAGGAGGCTGCCCATGCAGATGGACCCCGAAGGCATGGCGCCCGAGGACCTGAGCCACGCCGGTTCGGTGGTGGACAAGGCGATCGAGTACATGATGGACCAGAACATCGACCCGATCTCGGTCGCCTCCGCCCTGCTGGGCGGCGCGCTGGGCCTGCTGGCCCGCAGCCTGGACGACCGCGGCGTGGCCAATGTGCTGCGCAACGCCCTGGCCAGCGTGGAGAGCGGCGAGCTGCGCGCCATGCGCGAGCAACTGCCCGGCGGCGCCGGGTAGCCCGCGGGGCGGCTCCAGCCTCCGGTTGACTCCGGCCGATGGTTCCGCCATACGCCCTGCCTCCAATCGCCATCCTCTCCAGGCGGCATTCTGGCCGCCTGCGCTGTTTCGGGAACTCCACCATGGCCCGCCGTTGCGGTATTACCGGGAAGGGCGTGCTGACGGGTAACAACGTCAGCCACGCCAACAACAAGACCCGCCGTCGCTTCCTGCCCAACATGCAGGAAACCTCGTTCTTCTCGGACGTGCTGGGCACCAGCATCCGCCTGCGGCTGACCGCCAATGGCATCCGCACGATCGAGCACAATGGCGGCCTGGACGCGTTCCTGCTGGAAACGCCGAACCGGAAGCTGCCGGAAGAAGCGCAGGTGCTGAAGAACCGCATCGCCCGTGCCAAGGCGAAGAAGGAAGCCGCGGCGGCCTGAGCCCCGCGCAACAATACCAACGGGCGGAGGCCAAGCCGGGTGGACAGCCCCACCGGCTTCCGCTATCTCCGCCCGCCTCTGCCTAAGCCCACCGCAAGGTGGGCCGCCGCAATGGGCCCAGGTAGCTCAGTTGGTAGAGCATGCGACTGAAAATCGCAGTGTCGGTGGTTCGATTCCGCCCCTGGGCACCATTTGCCTTCCCCCCTTTCCGCACCCCGCCAGGCGTCATCGTCATGTGGTCGTGCCTGTTGGGCATGCTCGCTTCGTGATAGTCAGTGGCATGGCCGATTTCGCCCTTGCCGGCACCGATGCGCTGTTCGCCTCCCCCTGCTTCCGCTTCGACCTGGCCGATGCCGCGACGCTGAATGCCCGCCTGCTGCCGGCCATTGCCGCGCGCCGGGCCGCCAGCCAGGGCCTGGCGCGCAGCAACCAGGGCGGCTGGCATTCCGACGACAGCCTGTTCCACTGGCCGGAACCGCCTTTCCCTGAACTCTGCCGCGCCCTGGCCAAGGCCGTCATGGCCGCCACCAGCCGGGTGGCGCCAGGCTACGAGTTCCGCGGCCGCAGCCTGCAGGCCGAGGGCTGGGTGAACGTGAACGGCCAGCACGCGTTCAACACGCCGCACGACCACCCGGGCTGGGCCTGGTCCGGCACCTACTACGTGCAGGTGCCGCCGCCGGCCGGGCGCGGCGGCTGGTTTGAGTTCCTGGACACCCGCACCAATGCCAACGTGGTCGGCATCGAAGGCGCGCCCTGCTTTGCCGCCAAGCACGCGGTGCAGCCGCATGCCGGCCTGCTGCTGCTGTTCCCGTCCTATCTGCATCACTGGGTCTACCCGCACGAGCAGCCGGTGGAGCGGATCTCCATTGCGCTGAACGCCCGCTTCACCCCGGTAACGCTGCCGCCCACGCCCGCCGCGGCGCAAGGGTAGGCACGCCGCGTCCGCCCGGATGCGGCGTGCCCCGGACACCTCGGTTCGGCCGCCGCTTCGTTTCGCCGCCCCGGGTGGCGAAGCCCGCCACCGCATGGCACGCTGAGGCCCTGACCAAGGGAGCACAGCCATGTCCGGGCAAGGTCCAGACGTCGCCAGCAAGAACGTCCTCGACATCATCCAGACCACCCGCGCCATGCGTCGGCTGAAGCCGGACCCGGTGCCGGATGCGCTGATCCGCCAGGTGCTGGAAGCCGGGACCGCCGCCGCCAATGGCGGCAACACGCAGAAATGGCGCTTCATGGTCATCCGCGACCGCGCCAAGAAGCAGGCGGTGCAGGCCTGGTACAAGAAGGCGCTGGATGAGGTGGTCGGCCCGCGCTACGCCAGCAGCGCCCCGCCGCCCGGCGTGACGGCCGAGAAGTATCATCGCCAGCACAGCGCGGTGGAATACCTGACCGAGCATTTCGCCGACGCCCCGGTCTGGATCGTCTGCTGCCTGGAAGGGCTCAACCCCAACCGCAGCACCGGCGCCAGCATCTACCCTGCGGTGCAGAACATGCTGCTGGCCTGCCGCGCGCTGGGCCTGGGCAGCACGCTGACCACCCGGCACCTGCTGTTCGAGAAGGAGGCCGAGGCCGCGCTGGGCCTGCCACCCGGCGTGCACAGCTATGCCATTTTGCCGATCGGTTGGCCGATGGGGAAGTTCGGCCCGGTCGGCCGCGGCAAGCTGGAGGAGTTCGTCTACGGCGATACCTATGGCGAGACCTGGGCCGGCCTGCGGGACTGAGCCGCCGGGTGGGCGCGGTGGCGCCCACCCACCCCGCCGCTACTGGTTCAGCCGGATGTTCGCGGCGCGGATCACCGCGCCCCAGCTCTCGATCTCGCGCCGCATGAAGCCGTCCAGCGCCGCCAGGTCCATGTCCATCACCAGGCCACCCTGGCCCTCGATTCGCGCCCGCTCCGCCGGCGTTGCCGCCAGCGCGCGGCTCTCGCGGTTCAGCCGCTCGATGATCGGCCGCGGCGTGCCGGCCGGCGCGAACAGCCCGGACCAGGTGAAGGCCTCGTAGCCCGCCGCGCCCTGGTCGCTGACCGGCGCGATGTCGGGGAAGCTGGGGTGCCGCCGCGCGGCGGTGATGCCCAGCGCGCGGATCAGCCCCTGCCGCACCAGGGGGCTGGAGGAGGTGCCGCTGTCGAACAGCACGTCGCAGGTATTGGCCACCAGCGCGGTCAGCGCCGGCGCGCTGCCGTTGAACGGCACATGCGTCATCTCCAGCCCGAAGCGCCGCAGATACATCTCGGCCGCCAGGTGGCTGGGGGAGCCGATGCCGATGGAGCAGTAGTTGCCCTTGCCCGGATTGGCCTTCGCCCACGCCACCAACCCCTGCATGTCCCGCAGCGGCGAGGCCGCCGGCACGTCCACCAGCAGCGGCGTCACGCTGGGGATCGCCACCGCCACCACGCTGCGGAGGGGATCATAGGGCGGGTTGGGCAGCATCTGCGGCACGATGGTCAGGGGACCGCTGGCATTCAGCGTCAGCGTATAGCCATCGGCGGGGGCGCGGGCGCCGGCCTCGGTGCCGATCACGCCGGAGGCGCCGGCCCGGTTCTCCACCGCCACCGGCTGGCCCAGCACGCTTTGCAGGTGCTGCGCCAGCACGCGGGCCAGCGCATCCGTGCCGCCGCCGGGCGGGAAGGGCACGATCATGCGGATCGGCCGTTCCGGCCATTCGGCGCGCGCGCCGGCGCCGAACACACAGAGCAGCGCGGCAAGCAGCAAGCGGATCATGCGGTATCCCCCGGGTCTCGCCGGCCATCCTGGCCCGTTGCGAAGCCGGCCGCTACTCCTCCACGCGAATGCCGGCGTCCTGCACCACCTTCCGCCAGCGCGCCAGGTCGGTGGCGACCCAGCCGGCGTATTCGTCGGGGTTGCTGCCCACCGGCACCATGCCGAAGTCCAGCAGCCGCGGCGCCATCTCCGGCCCGTGCAGAATGGCCTTCAGCTCCGCGGCCACCCGCGCCAGCAGCTCCCCCGGCGTGCCGCCAGGCGCGATCAGCCCGAAGGAGGAGGCGACGTCGAAGCCCGGATGCGCGTCCGCGAACTTCGGCAGCCCCGGCGCGCCCGGCACCGGCGCCAGCCCGGCCACGCCCAGCACCTTCAGCGCGCCGGACTGCACATGCGTCCGCATGCCGCCCCAGATGTCGATCACCATGTCCAGCCGGCCCTGCAGCAGGTCCAGGCTGGCCTGGCTGAAGCCGTTATAGGGCACATGCGTCATGCGGATGCCCGCCTGCTGCATCAGCAGCACCAGCGCCAGATGAGACAGCGTGCCGACGCCCGCGGTGCCATAGCTCAGCCCGTCCGGCCGCGCCCGCGCCACTGCCTCCAGGCCCTTGATGTCGGCCGCCGGAAACTCCCGCCGCGCCACCAGCACGATGGGTGAGATCGCCAGCTGCGACACCGGCGCGATGTCGCGCAGCGTGTCGTAGGGCAGGTTGGGCCGCAGCGCCGGGTTCAGCGTGAAGGCGCTGATGGTCTGCGCCAGCGTGTAGCCATCCGGTGCCGCCCGGGCCACGGCGGTATTGGCCACCACGGTGCCGGCGCCCGGCCGGTTCTCCACCACCACCGGCTGGCCGAGGCGCGCCCCCAGCCGCTCCGCCAGCATCCGGCCGAACACATCGGTCGGCCCGCCGGCGGTGAAGGGCACCACCCAGCGGATCGGCCGGTCCGGCCAGGCCCGCGCCAGGCGCGGCGCGGCCAATGCGGCCAAGGAGGCACCCAGCAACGCCCGACGCTTCGGCATGACAGCCTCCCTGGTTATTCCGCGGTGATCCCCGCTTCTCGGATGACGCGCGCCCAGCGCGCCCGTTCGCCATTCACCAGCCCGGCGAAGGCCTCCACCGGCCCGCCCTTCGGCTCCAGCTCCTGCCGCGCCAGCACCTGGCGCACGGCAGGCTCCTCCAGCATGGCGTTCAGCTCCAGGTTCAGCCGCTGCACCTGGGCGGCGGGCATGCCGGCGGGGCCGAGCAGGCCGAACCAGACCTCGATCTCCAGCCCGGCGAAGCCGGCCTCCGCCATGGTCGGCACGGCAGGCGCCTGGGCGCTGCGGCGCGGCTGCGCCACCGCCAGCAGCCGCACCCGGCCCTCGGCCGCCAGCGGCACCGCGGCATTCACCGGCACGAACATCGCCGCCACCCGCCCGGCCGAAAGATCCGGCAAGGCCCCGGCGCTGCCCCGATAGGGCACGTGCAGCGCCTGTGTGCCGGTGCGCTGCAGGAACAGCGCCATGCCCAGATGCTGCGGCGAGCCCACGCCTGGCGAGCCATAGGCCACCGCCCCCGGCTTTTCCCGCAATGCCGCGACGAAGCCAGCCACATCCCGCGACGGCATGTCGGCATGCACGCACAGCGCCATGCCGACGCTGGCCAGGTGGATCACCGGGGCGAAGTCGCTGATGGGGTCGTAGGGCAGGCTGGGCAGCAGGCTGGGCGTGGTGACGAAGGTATTGGTGGTCACCAGCAGCATGCTGCCGTCATGCGGTCCTCGCGCCACGGCTTGCGTCGCGATGACGCCGCTACCGCCGACCCGGTTCTCCACCGCCGCCGCCAGGCCGCGGCTGCGGCGCAGATGCTCGGCCGCCAGCCGCGCCAGCGTGTCGATGCTGGTGCCCGGCGAGAACGGCACCAGGATGTTCACCGCCCGCTCCTGCGCCCGCGCCGCGCCGGCGCCGAGGAAGGGCGCGGCCAGGGTGGTGGCGAGCAGGGTGCGCCGCCCGATCGCTGGAGCGCCGCACGGCGCGGAGGCGTGAATCGGCCGGCCAATCTCCCGCCCGATCGCTGGAGCGCCGCACGGCGCGGAGGCGTGAATCGGCCGGCTCTTCATTTCACGAAATGCGGATGCTCGACCGCATCCACCAGCACGAAGGCGATCCGGCACGTCTCGGTCCCGCGGTTCACCCAGGCGTGGTTGGTGGCCTGCTGCACCATCACGTCGCCGGCCTTCATGTGGACCTCGCTGTCGTCCAGCAGCATGTCGATCTCGCCGCTCAGCACCAGCGCGTAGTCCACGCTCTTGGTCCGGTGCATGAAGGCGTGGCGCGCGCCCTCGGCGTGGCTTTCGTCCTTCAGGCCCATGGCCTGCAGCATCGCCTCGCGGTCATGCACCTTGCCGCCCTCGGGCGGGAAGTCCACCACGCGGAAGATGGTGCCACCCGGCGGCGGCGCGGTGCCTATCGTGCGGTCGGCGCGGTCGGTGCCGGTGTTGATGTCGGCCGGGCTCTCATCGGTCACCCAGACCAGGTGGCTGACGAAGCCGCCCACCGGCCGCACCTTCACGTTCGGCGTCGGGCTGTCCTGCAGCACCACGGCCTTGCCGCTGGCGTCATGCCCGGTGACGATGCGCCTGATACCCACTGGTTCCGCCATGCTCGGACCCCCCCCCTGCTTGGCAACAAGGTTGGCAGCTTCGCGCGCAACCTCCAAGCTGCGCCAAACAACGGGAGGAATGGCCATGCCGACACGACGCGGCCTGCTGCTCGGCGCTGCCAGCTTGTCCAGCCCCGCCTTGGCCCTCTCGGTGCCGGAGCCGCCGCGCTGGGCGCCCAGCCACCCGATGCGCCTGGTGGTGCCCTACCCGCCCGCCGGCGTGATCGACCTGCTGGGCCGGCTGCTGGCGGAAGCGCTGCCGCCGCGCCTGGGCCAGCCGCTGGTGGTGGAGAACATGCCCGGCGCCGGCAGCATCATCGGCGGCCAGGCGATCCAGCGCGCGGCGCCGGACGGCCACAGCCTGCTGCTGACCACCAGCACCACCTTCGCGGTGGCGCCGACGCTGTACAAACGCCCGCCCTTCGACCCTATGCGGGACTTCACCGCCGTGGCGCTGCTGGCCGCCACCACCTTCGTGCTGGTGGTGCGGACGGCGGGGCCGACGTCGCTGGCCGAGTTCATCGCCCAGGCCAAGGCGGCGGGCGGGCGCGTCAGCTACGGCACCTCCGGCGCCGGCACCCCGCACCATATCGGCTTTGAGCTGCTGAAGCAGATCGCCGGCTTCGAGGCGACGCATGTGCCGTACCGCGGCACCGCGGCGGCGCTGACCGACCTGCTGGGCGGCCGGATCGACGTGATGATCGCCGACATCCCGCCGGCGGTGGAACACATTCGCGCCGGCACGCTGCGCCCGCTGGCGGTCACCAACCGGGAACGCCTGGCGGCGCTGCCGGAGGTGCCGACGCTGATCGAACAGGGCCTGCCGGGCTGCGAGGCACCTGGCTGGGTCGGCGTGGCCGCCCCGGCCGGCCTGGCGCCGGAGGCGACGCGCGCACTCTCGGCCGCGATCACCGAGACCATGGCGCAGCCGGCCTGGAAGGCGAAGGTGGAGGCGCTGGCGCTGCTGCCGATGCTGATGGGCGCCGAGGATTTTTCCCGCTTCATCCCGGCCGAGATCGCCCGCTGGGCGCCGGTGATCCGCGCCTCAGGCGCCAGCGCTGACTGAGGCGGCTACCGGCAGTCCAGCACGCGCACGTCGTAGACCGGGTGTTCCAGCATGTTGGCGGCGGGGGTGTTGGCATACATCCAGCCGCGGAACACCACGCGCGATGCCTCCGGCCGCCGGCTGTCGGAAATCTCCATCCAGGCCAGCGCGTCCGGCACCTCGTCGGCCGGCCGGGCATTGCAGGCGCGCACGGTGATGCTGATGGCGCCGAAGGCGGTGGGCGTGTTCAGCGGCGCCCGCAGTTGGCTGACCCGCGCCGTCACCTTGTCCAGCACCTGCAGCTCGGCGGCGGGCTTGGCCACCCAGCCATCGGCCTGCGCCAGCGCCGTCATCGGCAGCAGCGCGGCCAGCAGCGCCAGCCGCCTCATGCCTTCACCCGCGGGGTTTCCAGGCTTGCCACCAGCTCGGCCAGCAACCGGCGCATGGCGGCTTCGTCCACGCCCATCAGCACCGCATCCTCGAAGGTGTCGCGCAGCACCTGGGCCGCCTCGGCGTGGTTCTCGGCCAGCATCTTCAGCTTCTCCCGGCAGGAGATCGGCTGGCCGTCGCGCCCCGGCCAGCTGGCGGGGGGCGCCGCGCTCATCGAGACGGCGTCCCTTGCGGGGCGGGTGTGGTCGGGGTGCCGGGGGCGTTGGCGGGCTGGCTGCTGTTCATCTGCGTGACCGAGAAGATGAAGCGCCCGAGCAGCGATTCAAGCGAGACGCTGCCCTGCGTTTCCGTGATCCGCGCGCCATTGGCCAGCACCTGGTCGTCACCGCCCGGCACCAGCGACACGTACTTGCCGCCCAGCAGCCCCTCGGAGGTGATCTCGGCCGAGGTGTCCTTGGGCAGCCGCAGCGCGCGGTCCACGTTCAGGGTGATCTCGGCGGCGAAGCTGGTCGGGTCGATCCGCTGGCTGGTGACGCTGCCGACCTTGACCCCGGCGATCCGCACATCGGCGCCGTTGTTCAGCCCGTCGATCTTGTCGAACCGGGCGGTCAGGCTCAGGCCATCCGTGGCGCCGCCGGCGCGGCCGCTATGCAGCATGGCATAGCCCAGGAACACGGCGGCGATGCCCAGCACCACGGCGCCGGTCGCGACTTCCGCGATGCTGCGCTTGGCCATGGTCAGGAACCGGGCGTCCAGGCTTCGTAGTCGGCTGGGCTGACGGCGCGCTTGCCGCCCTTGCTGTCATGCCCGGGCGGGGCATAGGCCAGCGCGGTGCCGGTCGGGTTGGGCCGGTGCTGCGCCTGCCAGGGGTAGAGCTGCTGCTCCGGCAGCGGTGCCTCCGTGGTGTGGTGCAGCCAGCCATGCCATTCCGGCGGGACCACGGTGCTTTCGCTGCCGCCCTTGGCATAGACGGCGTAGCGCCGCTTGCGGCCATAGCCGCCGGGCATGTCGCCCCGGCTCTCATAATAGATGTTGCCGAAGCGGTCGGTGCCGACCTTGCGGCCCATGAAGGGCGCGAACACGCGGAACAGGAAGGACATGGGGGCCTCAACGGAAGCGGCGCGATTTCAGGGGGGACAATCGCACAGCGGCCGTTGCGGTGCAAAGCCGGCGTTGTCCACAGGATATTGGGTCCGGAAGCGGGCCGAACCACTAAATGCGGCTTCCTGAGTCGCGCGGGCCTTCGTAACCTTGGGCCATGGCACGTATCAAAGGCACTCTGTGGGATGGCGTGGCGCTGCGGCGCAGCCGGGCTTCGGCGGACCCCGACGCGGCACCCCGCGCCGTGGCGCTGCCCGTGGCCTGGGAGGATGACGGCCGCGCCGCCGAGGCCCTGGCCGCCCTGGCGCCGGGCGAAGGCCCGGCCACGCTGGCCCGCGCCGCCGAGGGCTGGATCGGCCGGGCCGTGACCCGCGGCCGCAAGGCCGGCCTGCTGGACGATGCCGGCGCGCTGCACCTGGCCGAGGGGCTGCGCGCCCTGCTGCTGGCCCGCCGCGGCGCCCCGGGGGCCGAGGGCTGGTCGGGCGCCGCCCGGCCGGAGCCGCGCTTCGTGCTGAACCTGCCGGCCTTCCTGGAGCCGGAGGGCGGCTTCGATTGCGAAGGCTATGCCGAGGCCTGCGCGCTGGGCGTGCTGGCGCTGGATTGCCTGACCCATGCCAAGGCCACCCGGCTGCGGCTGGGCTTTGCCGACCTGGCCGGGCTGCTGGCCGCGCTGGGGCTTGAGTATGACAGCGCCGAGGCCCGCGCCGTTGCAGCCGGCATCGCCGCGCTGACCCGTGGCGCGGCGGAAGCCTGTTCCGGCCGACTGGCCGAGAAGCTGGGTGCGCGGGAGCCGGTGGCGCTGCTGTGGCCGGCGCCTCCCGGTGAGACTGTGCTGCCCGGCCTGGCCCAGGCGGCGCGGGCGGCGCTGGATGCGGCGGCGGGCTCGCCGGGCCTGCGCCATGCCGGGCTGGTGGCGCTGGCGCTGCCGGATGCGGCGGAGGCGCTGCTGGGCGCCGAGGTGGGCGGCCTGGCGCCGATGCCGGGCGCGACCCGGCTGGCCCTGGCCCCCCAGGGTGGCGCGGTGGAACTGCCGACGCGGGCGGCGATGCAGGTGCAGCGGGCGTTTCCGCAGCGCGCCGCCGGGCTGCTGGCCCCGGTGAACGAGGTGGCGCGCCAGGCGATGCGGGACGCGGTGGCGCCCTTCCTGCATGCGGCGCCGCCGGGCCCGGTGGCGCTGCCGGCGCCGGCCAGGCCGGTGGCCAAGGTGGCGCAGCCGCGCCGGCACAATGGCACCACCATCCATGTGACCGTGGGCGGGCATCGGGTGGCGCTGCGCAGCGCCGAGGATGCCGAGGGCCGGCTGCTGGAGGTGGCCTTCACCCTGTCCAAGGAAGGCGCGGCGTATCGCAGCCTGATGGATGGCTTTGCCCAGGCGGTCTCGCTGGGGCTGGCGCGGGGCGTGCCCCTGGCCGACTACGTCGAGGCCTTTGCCTATACCCGCTTCGGCCCGGCCGGCGTGGTGGAGGGCGACCCCGCCATTACCCGGGCGACCAGCGTGCTGGACTGGGCCTTTCGGCGGCTGGCGCTGGACTACCTGGGCCGGCGCGACCTGCCGGAACCCTCCGAGGATGATTGCGCGGCGGATACGCTGGGCAGCGCGGCGCAGCAGGGGCCGCTGCTGCCGCTGGATTTGCCCGAGTCGCCCAGCGCCAGCCCGCGCGGCCGGCGCCGTGGGCTGCGCGTGGTGGCCTGAGCGGCTGGTCTGGGGCAGGGCGCAGGCTTCGCTGTCTTGAGGGGGCGCTGCCCCCTCAAACTCCCCCGCCAAGGGCCGAGGGGCCCTTGGAACCCAGGTTTGGCGCCAGGGCGGCTTGCGTCGGGGCAGGCGGTGTCGCCTGATGGCGGCAGCGGCGGGCGACCAGGTGGGCGCCGGCGAACGCATGGGCGGGGAGAATGAAGATGGCGGGACGGATCGAGGCGAAGCTGGCCGCACTGGGGATTGAGCTGCCGCCACCACCGGCGCCGATTGCCAGCTATGTCGGCTTCAATGTGGTGGAGACGGCGGCGGATCTCGGCCGGCGCGGGGCGCTGGTGGTGATCTCCGGCCAGATTCCGCTGGTGGCGGGCAAGCTGGCCCAGGCCGGCAAGGTCGGCGCCGGGGTGACGGTGGAGCAGGGCCAGGCCCTGGCCAGGCTGTGCTTCATCAATCTGATGGCGCAGCTGAAGGCGGCCTGCGGCGGCGACCTGGACAAGGTGAAGCGGGTGGTGCGGCTGGGCGGCTTCATCGCCGCCGGGCCGGACTTCACCCAGCATGCCCTGGTGATGAACGGCGCCTCCGACCTGGCGGTGGAGGTGTTCGGCGATGCCGGCAAGCACGCCCGTACCACCATCGGCGTGCCCAGCCTGCCGGCGGATGCGCCGGTCGAGGTGGAGGGGATGTTCGAGATCGGCTGAGGCGGGGCCGGACCCGGCGGGCTGGCGCCTGCCGGGCGGCAACGCGGGAAGCGCCTGCTTCGGACAAATGGCCGGGGTGGGGCGTTGGAGCCTGGGCTGCGCCGCAGGTGTGCAGCCTTCGGACAAATCCCCGGTCCTGGGCCTGGACGGGGAAGGCGGCATCGCCGCAGCGGTGGGCCAGCCGCATCCGAGAGGCTGACTCACGGCTTGCGGCGTCTCTGCCCTCAGCCGATCAAGCTTTGGAACAACGACCGGAGCCGAGCGTGGCTGGCCGCGACGGCCGTGCAGGCTTCGGACAAATCCCCGGTCCTCAGGCGCGACAGGGCAGCCCGATCGCTGGTGGTGCCAGTTTCGGACAAATCCCCGATCCTCAGGCGCGGGCAGGGCGGCCCAATCCCTGCTGGCGCCGATTTCGGACAAATGCGGCTTCCGGCCCCTGGAACGGACATGGGGTGCCCACCGAAGCCGGGCGAGGCTCGCGCGGGGCAGCAGCTTACGGATGGGGGCGAGGAAAAGAGCGGCGGCTCGGGGGGGCGAACCGTGGTTGGGAACATATAGGGAACTACGGCGGAATGCCAGCCCGGCGATGCCGGCTGTTGCATTCGGCGCATCCGGGCCAAACTGCCGGCCATGCCCGACAGCGCGCCGGACCTCTCGCTCTCGCTCCACCGGACCATCGCCGAGATACCGGCGGCCGACTGGGATGCCTGCGCCGGGGCGGAGAACCCCTTCGTCAGCCATGCCTTCCTGGCGGCGCTGGAGGATAGCGGCAGCGCCACCGCGCGCACCGGCTGGTTGCCGCAGCATGCGGTGCTGCGGGATGGCGCCGGCCAGGTGGTGGCCTGCGCGCCGGCCTATGCCAAAAGCCATTCCCAGGGCGAATACGTGTTCGACTGGGGCTGGGCCGATGCCTTCGAGCGGGCGGGCGGCAGCTACTATCCCAAGCTGCAGGTCTGCGTGCCGTTCAGCCCGGTGCCGGGGCCGCGGCTGCTGGTGCGGCCAAGCGGGAGGGGGGGCAGCGGCGTGCCGGCGGTGGCGCTGGCGCAGGGGCTGAAGCAGGCCTGCGAACAGGCAGGCATGTCCTCCACCCACATCACCTTCTGCCAGCAGGATGAGTACGAGGCGCTGGGGAAGGCCGGCTGGCTGCAGCGGCTGGGCACGCAGTTCCACTGGGAAAACCAGGGCTATGCGAGCTTCGACGATTTCCTCGGCGCGTTGAACAGCCGCAAGCGCAAGGCGATCAAGCGGGAGCGCCGGGATGCCGCAGCCAGCGGCTACGTGCTGAAGACGCTGCGCGGGCATGAGATCACCAGCAAGCACTGGGCGGCGTTCCACTCGTTCTACCGGGCGACCACGGATAAGAAGTGGGGGCGGAGTGCGTATCTGACGCCGCGCTTCTGGCCGATGCTGGGGGATCGGCTGGGCGACAAGGTGGTGCTGATGGTGGCGGAGCAGGACGGCACGCCGGTGGCCGGCGCGCTGAACCTGTTGGGCAGCCAAGCGCTGTACGGCCGCAACTGGGGCGCCGTGGTGCATGCGCCGTTCCTGCACTTCGAGCTTTGCTATTACCGCGCCATCGACTTCGCCATCGAGAACCGGTTGCCCCGCGTTGAGGCGGGCGCGCAGGGCGAGCACAAGATCCAGCGTGGCTACCTGCCCAAGCCCACCTACAGCGTGCATCACCTGGAACATGGCGGGCTGCGCCGGGCGGTGGCGGATTTCCTCAAGCGGGAACGCCCGGCCATGCTGGCGGAGATGGAGGCCCTGGCGACGCTGTCGCCCTATCGGCAGGTCGGCGAGGCCGAGTGATCCTGGCCTATGCGCAGTTGGCCGCGGCCATGGCGCTGGTGGGGGCCAATGTGGCGGTGGCCAAGCTGCTGGCCGAGGCGCTGCCGATTCCGCTGATTGCCTGCCTGCGCTGCGCCCTGGCCTGCCTGGTGCTGTGGCCCCTGGCGCGGCTGATGGAGGGGCGGGTGCGGGTGGCGCCCCGGGCGCTGGGCAACCTGGCGCTGCAGGCGGTGTTCGGCACCGCGCTGTACAATGCCGGGCTGCTGGCGGGGCTGCGCTACACCAGCGCGTTGGAGGCCGGCCTGGTGCTGGCGACGCTGCCCGCCGTGGTGGCGCTGGGCAGCGCGGTGTGGCTGCGGGAACGCCTGGCGCCCCGGCTGTGGACGGCGGTGGCGCTGGCCAGTTGCGGCATGGCGGGGCTGACCCTGGCGCGGGTTGGGGGCGGGGCGGGCGGCTCGGCCACCGGGGACGCAGCCTTGGGCAATGCGCTGGTGTTCGGCGGGCTGTGCGGCGAGGCGGTGTATGTGCTGCTGGCCAAGCGGCTGTCCGGCCAGGTGCCGGTGGTGACCGCCAGCCTGTGGATGCAGGCGTTTTCCGCGCTGGTGTTGCTGCCCTTCGCGCTGCCGGGGCTGGGCGCGGCGGCGGCGCTGGCGGAGCCTCGGTTGGCGGGGCTGCTGGTGTTTCATAGCCTGACGGCGAGCGTGCTGTGCCTGCTGCTGTGGTACGCCGGGCTGCGGCGGGTGAAGGCGGGCCTGGCGGGGGTGTTCACCGCCTTCCTGCCGGCCAGCGCGGCGGTTGTGGCGGTGTGGGTGCTGGGGGAGCGGTTTTCCGTTTTGCATGCGGTTGGGTTTGCCCTGATGCTGGGGAGCTTGTTGCTGGCCACCTGGCCGGCGCGGCGGAAGGGGGCGGGGTGAACAGCTGGATCGAACGAGGCGTGGGCGACTTTCTCGCTGATTCGCCGGATGTGCTGGTGCAGACCTTGGCGGCGCGGCAGATGCAGTACAGCCTGCCCGGCAGGTCGCAGCACCTGCACGCATGGGACCGCAGTATCGGTCACCTGCGGCACGCTCTGGCTGCACCCGAGTGCAGGGGTTGGACGCTGCATCTGGAATATCCGCTGATGCGGGTTGGCAAGCGCGCCGATGCGGTGCTTTTGACCGAACGCGCGATCTTCGTGCTGGAGTTCAAGACCGGCGCGGCAACCGACCTTGGCGCAGCGGCGCGCCAAGTTGAGGACTACGCGCTGGACCTTTGGGACTTCCACGCCGGTAGCCGGCAACACCCGGTGATCCCATTGGTCGTTGCTGCCAACCTGCCGACGGCATCGGCGGCGCCGGTACTGCCGCTGGCCGCGGTCTGGCCGGTGCAGCATGCCACTGGCGCGGGGCTTGGCGACGCGCTGCGGCACCTGAACGCGACGGTGCCGCTGGGCTTGCCGTTGGATGCGGGCTGGTGGCGGGCGCAGCCGTATCGGCCGGTGCCTAGCATTGTCGAAGCGGCGCGCATGGCCTTTCAGCGCCAGGCCGTTCCGGAGATCAATGCTACGCGTGCGGGAACGACCGGACTGAGGGCGACCACGGATGCCATCCTGCGCCATATTGCGGAGGCTCATCGCCTTGGAGAGTATCGGGTCGTCTTCGTCACCGGCATTCCCGGGGCTGGCAAGACCCGCTGTGGCCTTGCTGTTGCCTTTGAGGGCAATGCGGAGGGGCGTGCCGTATTCCTGACCGGCAACCCCTCCCTGATACATGTTTTCCGAGAGGCACTGGCCCGCGATGCCGCGCGCCAGGGGGCCAGCCTCCGGCGCGCCCGGCAGGAGATGGAAGGCAAGATCCAGCCGCTGCCGTGGTTCCGAGACCATCACCTGAACGGGGCAACGCCGGATGAGAGGATCATCATCGTCGACGAAGCCCAGCGTTCCTGGTCGCGTGAACACGCCGTGCGGAAGACCGCGGACCGCAAGCCACCGCTGACCGACAGCGAACCCGGCCATATCCTGGACGCGATGGGCCGCCATGACGGCTGGGCTGTTGTTGTGTGCCTTGTCGGAGGCGGTCAGGAAATCCATGACGGCGAAGGCGGACTTGCAGAATGGGGCGCTGCACTTGCCGCGCGGCCATTGTGGCGGGCTTTCGCATCGGCGGCCGCGATCGAAGCGCCGGACCCGCGCCAACGCATTTCGCGGTCAGTACTCAGCGGCGAGGATGCGGCCCTGCATTTGGCTGTGGCGGTGCGCAACCTGCAGACCGCTCATGCTGCGGCCTGGGCCGATGCGGTGCTGCGGGGCGACCAGGCCGAGGCGTGGCGCATCGCCGCTGTCGGTTCGCTGCCCTATTTCATTACCCGCGACCTGGGAGCCTTACGCCATGCGCTGCGAGGGCGGGCACGTGGCCAGCGACGCGCTGGCTTGGTCGCAAGTGCAGGTGCCAAGCGGCTGCGGGCCGAGGGCCTTGGCGCTGAGTTGCCACATATGGATGCCAAGGCGGTTGCCAACTGGTTCCTCGACAGCTTTCCCGCGGATATCCGGGGTTCCGATGCTTTGGATGTCGTTGCGACGCAGTTTTCCTGCCAGGGCCTGGAACTCGACTTTGTCGGTTTGGCCTGGGGCGGGGACTTGGTGCGCCAGAGGGACAGTTGGCAGGTGCGCTATCTCCACGGCACGGACTGGCGCATGCGGCAGCCGGACGACGAGGCATGGTCGAACCAGATCAACACCTATCGCGTGCTGCTGACCCGGGCGCGCTACGAGACGGTGATCTGGGTGCCCGGGGGCAGCCCCGCCGGTGGCTTCCACGATCGCACCCGGCCGGCGGCGGAGATGGACGCGATCGCCGACTTTCTGCTGGCTTGTGGCGCGCGGCCGCTGGCGGCCACCGAACCGGCGCCGGCGGAACCCGCGCTCAGCCTGGTGTAGCCAGCGCCGCCACCACGGCGCGGCCGAAAGCCTCCAGGCGGGGCTGGGTCTCGCCCTGGCGTTCGGTCGGCAGGGTCAGCCGCAGCTTGAGGAACCGGCCGCGCACCACGCCGACGCAGACGAAGCTGTCGGCGGCGCGGACCCCGCCCTCATAGACCAGCAGCATGGCCAGGCAGCGCAGCGCCGGCTGGCCGCCTGGCGCCGGGATCGGTGGCGCCTCCGCCTGGCTGGCAAGGCCGTAGCGGCGCAGGTGCCCGACCGAGCGGATTTCCGCCACGGCGGATTGCAGTTCCTGCTCCACGGCGGGGGCGGCGGTGCCCTCCGGCAGGCCGGCCAGGCCGTGGGTGTAGTGGTAGACAGTGGCGACGCCGCTGCTGCCATCGGTCGGGCGGTATTCGGCGGCGGCGCCCAGGCCGGCGCCGCCGGGGCGGGCCTCGAAGTCGGTCAGCCCGGCGCGGGTGAAGCCGGCGGCCTCTGTTGGCAACGCTGCGGCCAGGCCGGCGGCGGCGCCGATGGGCGGTGGCGCGGGCGGCGCCAGCTGAGGGCCGGGCGGCGCCGGGGCGGGCTGCGCGACGGCGGTCTGCGCGACGGCGGCCTGCAGGATAGCCGCAAACGCCAGGGCAGGCAGGGCCAGGGCGGTCGCGCCTCCCAGCCGGGCTGCCAGCATCGCCATCGCAAGCCGCATGATCCTTGCTCCCCCGGGCCTGGTGCCCGCGTTGCGCCACGCCGCCGCGCCGCACGGCGGCAGGCTACGCCAGCGCCCGGCGGAGCCACAGCAGGAAACGCCGCCGCCGCCGCCGGGTGCCCTGGCCTTCGGCGCGCGGCGCGCACCGCCGCCGGCGGCCTCGGGATCTGACGCCTGAACCATCACTGCGTCGCCCGTATCGCCCCCGCTGGCGCGGCTGGCCGCCGGCGGTACCCTTGGGATCAGGCGCCTGAACCATCGCTGCGTCGCCCGTATCGCCCCCGCTGGCGCGGCTGGCCGCCGGCGGTCCCCTCGGGATCGGGCTCCTGAACCATCGCCGCACCGCTGCCCGGCTGGCGCGGCTTCCCACCGGCGGCGCCGCCCGGTGCCCAACCATCGCCGCGCCACCCGGCTGGCGCTTCCACCCACCGGCCGCGCGCTCGGCATCCGGCAGCCTGGCCCGCTGGCGCTGCCGGGCCGCCGCGGGCATGGTGGCCGCATGCGCCTGATCCTCGCCTTCGCCCTGGCCTGCCTGCTGGCCGGCCCCGCCTTCGCCACCGACCTGAAGATCGCCACCTGGAACCTGGCCTGGCTGACGCTGCGCCCGGCTGGCGACCCCGCCATTCCGCCGGACGTGCCGCGCCGCGGTCCGGCCGATCTGGACCGGCTGGCCGGCTATGCCCGGCGGCTCAACGCCGATGTGGTGGCGCTGCAGGAGGTGGACGGGCCGGAGGTGGCGGCGCGGGTGTTCGATGCGCGCAACTACAGCTTCGTCTTCGCCGAGGAGAACGATGTGCAGCGCGTCGGCTTCGCGCTGCATCGCAGCCTGCGCGTCACCCGCAACCCCGACCTGGCGGCGCTGGACGTGCAGGCGCGGTCGCGCTTTTCCCTGCGGCGAGGGGTGGACGTGACGCTGGAGGCCGGCGGCCAGAAGCTGCGGCTGCTGGCGGTGCACCTGAAGAGCAGCTGCCATGACGGCGCGCTGGCCAACCCGAACAACCCGAACTGCCAGGCGCTGGCGGCGCAGGTGCCGGTGCTGGCGGCCTGGATCGCGGACCGCCGGCGCGAGGGCGTGGCCTTCGCCATCCTGGGCGACTTCAACCGCCGGCTGAGCCAGCGCGACGAGATGTTCCAGGCGCTGCAGGCCGCGGCGCCGATGGTCAGCGTGGCGGAGGGCTATGCCAACCCCTGCTGGGCGCGTGGCAACAGCAGCGGCCGCGCCTTCATCGACCACATCCTGCTGGGCGGCGCGGCGCGGGAGTGGTGGCGGCGGGATAGCCTGAAGGTGATGGTCTATACCGAGAACGACCCGCGGCTGCGCGACATGCTGTCCGACCATTGCCCGGTCAGCGTGCAGCTGGGCCTGCGCTGATGCGGGTCTTCGCCAGGGTCACGCTGCCGCTGGCGGCCATGAACTTCACCAACCAAGCCAGCCGCAGCGTGGTGGCGACGGTGGGGCCGCTGATGGCGGTGGAGCTGGGGCTTTCGGCCAGCGGGCTGGGTGCCCTGGCGGCGGTGTTCTTCGCCAGCTACGCGCTGGCGCAACTGCCCATCGGCGTGGCCATGGACGTGCACGGTGCGCGAAAAGTGCAGACCGTGCTGGCGCTGGTGGCGGCGGCCGGCTTCGCGCTGTGCGCGCTGGCGCCGGACACGCCGGTGCTGGCGCTGGGGCGCTTCATCACCGGCATCGGCATCGCCGGCGCGCTGATCGGGATCATGCAGGCCAACCGGCAATGGTACCGGCCGGACCAGCTGGCGCAGATGACCGGGGCGGCGGTGTTCATCGGCGCCGGTGGCGGGCTGGCGGCCACCGTGCCGGTGCAGTTGCTGCTGCCGCATATCGGCTGGCGCGGCGCCTTCGCGCTGCTGGCCGGGCTGGCCTGCTGCGTTTCCCTGTGGATCCGGCTGTCGGTGCCGCTGCGCCCGCCCGGCTTCGTCGCGCCGCCCAAGCGCCGGCTGCGGCAGGAGGTGGCGGAGTTCGGCCGCATCTTCGCCCACCCGGAATTCGTGCGCTTCATGCCGGCCATGGCGCTGCTCTCCGGCCTGGTCTTCACCTACCAGGGGCTGTGGGCCGGGCCGTGGCTGCGCGATGTCGCCCAGTTGCCGGACCTCAGCCGGGCGCAGGTGCTGCTGTGCTACGCGCTGGGCATGATGACCGGCAACCTGGTCAGCGGGCACCTGGCCTCCCTGGCGCAGCGGCGCGGGGTCAACCCCATGCTGGTGCCGTATGCCGGGCTGGCGGCGATGCTGGGCTTCCAGGCGGTGCTGGCGCTGGCGCCGCCGGCCGGCGTGGTGCCGCTGGCGCTTTTATGGTTCGGCTTCGCCTTCTCCGGCAGTTGCGGGCCGGCCAGCTATTCCCTGGTGGCGCAGCGCTTCGCGCCGGAATTGGTCGGGCGCGTCGCGACGGCGATGAACTTCAGCATGCTGGTGGTGGTTTTCCTGCTGCAGAACGCGGTCGGCTGGGTGCTGGACCTGTGGCCGCGCACCGCGGCCGGGGGCTGGGACCCCGCCGGCTATGGCTGGGCGCTGGGGGCAACCCTGGCGGCGGAAGTGGCGACCATCGGCTGGCTGCTGCTGGGGGCGCGAGGCGGAAGGAGGGGCTGAATGGAACGCAAGGCACGGGCGAAGCTGGTGGCGCGGTATCGCGTGGCCAGCGGCAAGGGCTTCCGGCTGAAGGACTGGGACCCCGCGGATACCGACGGCTTCCCCGGCGACAAGGCGGATGCCGAGGCGCTGCTGGCCGAGAGCACCGCGCGGCTGGCGGAGCTGCAGGACAAGCTCTACGCCCAGGACCGCTGGGCGGTGCTGGCGATCTTCCAGGCCATGGACGCCGCCGGCAAGGATGGCGCCATCAAGCACGTGTTCAGCGGGCTGAACCCGCAGGGCTGCACGGTGGAGGCGTTCAAGGCGCCCAGCGCCAACGAGCTGGACCACGACTTCCTGTGGCGCCACGCGCTGGCGCTGCCGCGGCGCGGGCATATCGGGATCCATAACCGCAGCTGGTACGAGGAAGTGCTGGTGGCGCGCGTCCACCCGGAGGTGCTGGCCCGGCAGAAGCTGCCGAAGCCGGTGGTGGGCAAAAAGATCTGGGATGAGCGGCTGGAGGATATCGCCGCCTTCGAGCGGTACCTGGGGCGGCAGGGGATCGTGCTGCTGAAGTTCTTCCTGCATGTCAGCCCGGAGGAGCAGAAGCGGCGCTTCCTGGCGCGGATCGAGGCGGCGGAGAAGAACTGGAAATTCTCGGCCGCCGACGTGGCCGAGCGGGCGCGCTGGAAGGACTACCAGGCGGCCTATGAACAGGCGATCCGCGCCACCGCGACCGAGGCGGCGCCGTGGCACGTGGTGCCGGCCGACCAGAAGTGGTTCACCCGCCTGGTGGTCAGCGAGACCATCGCCGCCGCGATGGAGGGGCTGGACCTGCACTACCCGGAGGTTGCGCCGGAGGAGCGGGCGCGGTTGCAATCGGCCAAGGCGACGCTGCTGCAGCAGGATTGAGCCGCCGCGCCCGCGGCTGCCGGGAGGCGTCGTCGGTTCGGCCGGCGCGCGTGCCGCTGGTATTGGGCGGGACTGTGCGCTTCACTGTCGGCAACAACGATGGAGGAGCGCGGGGATGCAACGCCGTAGCCTGTTGGCCATGCCCCTGGCTGGGTTGGCCACGCCCGCCATTGCCCAGGCCCCCTGGCCCAACCGCACCGTCCGCATCATCGTCGGTTTTCCACCGGGCGGCAGCCTGGATGTGATGTCCCGCCTGCTGGCGGAGTACATGCAGGCCCGCACCGGGCAGAGCTTCATCGTGGAGAACCGCAGCGGGGCGACCGGGCATCTGGGCACCGAGGCGGTGGCCCGGGCGGCGCCGGATGGCTACACCATCGGCACCATCGGCATGCCCGGCGTGCTGATCTCGCCGTTGCTGTTCGCGACGCTGCCCTATGACCCCTGGAAGGACCTGATCTACGTCTCGCCGACCTGGGAATTCCCCAACGTGGTGGCGGTGCCGGCGCAGCACGTGCCGGCGCGGACGCTGCGGGAGTTCCAGGAATGGGCCAGGCGGCAGCCGCGCGGGGTGACCTACGGGTCTTCCGGCGTCGGCACCACCATCCAGTTGTGCGGTGCCTCCCTGCTGGCGCGGTCGGGCGTGACGCAGGCGGTGCACGTGCCGTTCCGCGGCGCGGCGCAGACCATTCCGGCCATGCTTAGCGGCGATGTGCAACTGGCGGTGGACAACCTGGCCAGCTACATGCCGGTCATCCAGGAAGGCCGGATGCGTGCGCTGGCGGTGACGAGTGCGGAGCGCTTCCCAAACCTGCCGGATGTGCCGACCATGGCGCAGGCGGGCGTGCCGGATTTCGAGCTGACCAGCTGGTCGTTGTGGGCGCTGCCGGCGGGCACGCCGGATGGCATCGTGCGGGCGCTGAACGGGCATGTCCAGGCGATCAGCCGGGACGAGAACGCGCAGCGCCGGGCATTGGCCATGGGCGGCTGGCTGCTGGGGACCACGCCGGAAGGCGCGGTGGCGCGCCTGAGGAAGGAAGCGCCGATGTGGGCGGAAATGGTACGCGTGGCCGGAGCCAAGGTGGAGTGACGAAGATGCTGCGCAGAACCCTGTTGGCCAGCCCGCTGGTATTGGCAACCCCCGCCTTGGCCCAGCCGGCATGGCCGGACCGGCCGATCCGCATGATCGTGCCCTTTCCCGCCGGCGGCAGCCTGGACGTACTGACCCGGTTGAGTTGCGAGGCGGCGCAGCAGGGGCTGGGCCAGTCCATCATCGTGGAGAACCGGCCCGGCGCCGGCGGCAACATCGGCACCGACCAGATCGCGAAATCGCCGGGCGATGGCTACACGCTGGGCTCGGTCTCCGTCGGGCTGCTCAGCATCAACCAGTACCTGTTCAGCCGCATGCCGTTCGACTTCGACCGCGAGCTGACCGGCATTTCGCTGATCTACGAGTTGCCGAACATCGCGGTGGTGCCCTCCGAGTACAACCCGACGAAGACGCTGGCGGAGTTCATCGCCTGGGCCAAGGCGCGGCCGCAGGGGGTGACCTTCGGCAGCCCGGGGGTGGGCACCAGCCCGCATTTGGCCGGTGCCATGCTGGCGGCCCGGGCGGGGTACAACGGCATCCACGTGCCGTTCCGCGGCGCGGCGCAGACCGTGCCGGCCATGCTCTCCGGCAGCCTGGACTTCGCGCTGGACAACCTGGCCAGTTGGATCCCGGTGATGCAGGAGGGCCGGGCGCGCGGCCTGGCGGTGACCAGTGCGGAACGCTGGCCGACGCTGCCGGAGGTGCCGACCATGGCCGAGGCGGGGATGCCCGACTTCGTGGTGACCAGCTGGGCCGCGATCATCGCGCCGATCGCGACGCCGAAGCCGGTGGTGGAGCGGATCAGCGCCGCCTTCCGCGCCGTCGCCGAGATGCCGCATGTGCAGGCGCGGATGCTGCAATCCGGCGGGCGGGCGGTGTGGACCAGCCCGGAGCAGACCATGGCGCGGGCGCGGGCGGAGCGGCCGATGTGGCAGGAGATGGTGCGGGTTTCCGGCGCGAAGGCGGATTGAGCCGCACCCGGCATGGCAGTGACCCCGGCGAGGGCCGGGGTCTCGGCCCGCCCCGCCGTGGCGCCCGCGGGCCGGGCCGGCCGGCCGCCAGGGGCAAGCAAGCCGTGCATTGACGCCGCCGGGCCGGCGCGGTTGAACCGCGCCAACCCAAGGAGCCGCCCATGATCCCGCGCCGCAGCCTGCTTGCCGCCCCCCTTGCCTTGGCCACGCCGGCTTTGGCGCAGGGCGAGTATCCCAACCGCCCGGTGCGGGTGATCATCCCCTGGCCGCCCGGCGGGTCCACCGACGTGCTGGCGCGGCTGCTGAGCGAGCAGCTGACCGCGAAGCTGGGGCAGAACTTCGTGCTGGAGAACCGGCCGGGCGCCGGCGGCAACATCGGCATGGAGGCGATCGCGAAGGCGGCGCCGGACGGCTACACCATGGGTCCGGCGACCATCGCCAACCTCAGCATCGCGCAGTTCCTCTACAGCCACCTGGCCTTCGACCCCGAGAAGGACTTCTCCGTCGTCTCGATGCACTGGGAGCTGCCGAACGTGCTGGTGGCGCCGGCCAGCTTCACCCCGCCCAACACCATGGCGGAGTTCGTCGCCTGGGCGAAGACGCGGCCCAAGGGCATCACCTATGGCAGCCCCGGCATCGGCACCACGGCGCATCTTTCGGGCAGCCTGTTCTGCCAGCGCCAGGGGATCGATGGCGAGCACGTGCCGTTCCGCGGCGCGGCGCAGATCATCCCGGCCATGCTTTCGGGCGACCTGACCTGCGCGCTGGACAACCTGGCCAGCTACATCCCGACCATCGCGGAAGGCCGGCTGAAGGCCTATGCGGTGACCAGCCCGGCGCGCTGGCCGACGCTGCCGAACATTCCGGTGATGGCGGAGGCCGGGGTGCCCGACTTCACGCTGACCAGCTGGTGCGCCTGGGTGGTGCCGACCGGCACGCCGCGGCCGATCGTGGACAAGCTGAACGCCGCGATGAAGGCGGTGAGCGAGGACCCGGCGGTGCAGGCGCGCTTCCTGCGGACCGGGGCCAAGTGCGTCTGGAGCACGCCGGAGGATGCGGTGCGCTACGCCGCGCAGCAGCGCGTGTTCCTGCGGGAAGTGGTGCGGCTGAGCGGCGCCCGGGCGGATTAGTTTTCGGCCTCAGGCACGCCTTAAGCGTGATGCCGCAGGCACGCCTTAGGCGTGACGCCATCCGCCGGCTTGGCTTGCGTGCGCGTGAGCGCACGTCGCGCATTCGCGCTCTCGGGCCTTTCGGCCCGCCTCGGTCAGCGTAGGCGGCCTTCGCGTCCGCGGCGCTGGCGTTGTGGCGCTGCCGCGCCGCCAGGGCGGGGCGGTGCGCGGGGCGATGGGCAGGGCGGGGCGGTTGACGCGGCGTGCGCAGGCGCGGCTTGATGGCCGCAGGGCGGGCGACCTCGCCGAAGGAGCCTACGATGCGCGTCAGCGTCATCCAGATGAACCAGGGCAGCGACAAGCCCGCCAACCTGGCCAGCGCCGAGGCCCTGGTCGGTGCCGCCGTGGCCGCCGACCGGCCCGCCCTGGTGACGCTGCCGGAGACCTGGACCAACCTGGGCGGCGGCCGGGACAGCCGGCGCGCGGCGGCGGAGGTGCTGCCCGTGGTGGGGGCCGAAGGCGGCGCGGCCTATGAGCTGATGCGCGGCCTGGCGCGGCGGCACGGCATCTTCGTGCATGGCGGCAGCATCATCGAGGATGGCGGCGAGAAGCTGTTCAACACCACGGTCGTGTTCAATCCGGACGGGGCGGAGATTGCCCGCTACCGCAAGGTGCACCTGTTCGACATCGTGGCGCCGGACGGTACCGGCTATCGCGAAAGCGCGCTGTATGGCGCCGGCGAGGAGTTGGTGCTGTTCGAGGCCGGGGGCGTGCGCTTCGGCTGCACCATCTGCTACGACATGCGCTTCGCTGAGCACTACGTGGCGCTGCGCCGTGCGGGGGCCGAGGCGATCCTGGTGCCGAGCAACTTCACGCTGCAGACCGGCAAGGACCATTGGGAAGTGCTGCTGCGGGCGCGCGCCATCGAGACGCAGTGCTGGATCATCGCCGCCGCGTCGTATGGGCAGTATGAGGAGCGCGGGGCGCAGCGCAGCGTCTACGGCCATTCCCTGGTGGCGGACCCCTGGGGGCATGTGGTGGCCAAGTGCAGCGACGGCGTTGGCTGGGCCACGGCGCGGCTGGACCAGGCGCTGACGGCGCGGGTGCGGCGGGACATGCCGGTGCTTGAGCATCGCGCCGCGAGGCGCGTGGATTTTGATGACGCCAGGCGCGTGGACTTTGCCGATATGCGCAAGTTGGCGCTGTGAGCGACGGCCCCGCGGCCTTTCCGGTTCCCACGCCGCTGAACGAGGCGGCGCTGCAGGGGCGCATCGGCTTCATCGCGTCCTCGGCCGAGGCGGCGCAGGAGGCGCTGGCGCGGCTGGTGGCACGCTATGGCGACTGCGACCCCGACCAGGCGCTGGTGCTGGTGGCGCTGGGTGGCGATGGCCTGATGCTGGAGACGCAGCATCGGTTCCTGGGCCGCAACCTGCCGATCTACGGCATGAACCGCGGCAGCGTCGGCTTCCTGATGAACGACTACCGCGAGGACCGGCTGCCCTTCCACCTGGCGGAGGCGCAGGCGGCGGTGCTGCACCCGCTGCGCATGCTGGCCCATGGCGCGGATGGGCTGACCTGGCAGGCGCTGGCGATCAACGAGGTTTCCCTGCTGCGCGAGACCAGGCAGGCGGCGAAGATCCGCATATTGATCGACGGCAAGGAGCGGCTGGCGGAACTGGTCTGCGACGGCGTGCTGGTATCCACCCCGGCGGGCTCCACCGCGTACAATCTTTCGGCGCATGGGCCGATCGTGCCGCTGGGCGCCAACCTGCTGCCGCTGACGCCGATTTCGGCCTTTCGCCCGCGGCGCTGGCGCGGCGCCCTGCTGCCGGCCGAGGCGCAGGTGGTGTTCGAGATCCTGGAGCCGGAGAAGCGGCCGGTGGCGGCGGTGGCCGATTATACCGAGGTACGCGACATCCGCCGGGTGGAGGTGCGCGAGGACCGGAGCATCACCCTGACCCTGCTGTTCGACCCCGACCACGGGCTTTCCGAGCGGATCATCGCGGAGCAGTTCACGGTGTGAGTGGCGGTGCGGCGACGACAGGGACCCGCCCCCGATCGCCGGAGGGGCGCAGGCCCCGAAGGCGTGAAGCGGTGGCGAACATGCCCCCGATCGCTGGAGGGGCGCATGGCCCGGAGGCGTGAATCGGTGGCGGACATGCCCCCGATCGCTGGAGGGGCGCATGGCCCGGAGGCGTGAAGCGGTGGCGGACATGCCCCCGATCGCTGGAGGGGCGCATGCCCCGGAGGCGTGAAGCGGTGGCGGACATGCCCCCGATCGCTGGAGGGGCGCATGCCCCGGAAGCGTGAATCGGTGGCGGAGACCATCTCACCACCCAGCGACAGGAAGCTGACCTGGGGCCTGGCGGTGGCGCAGCTGATCAACTGGGGGCCGCTGTTCGCGGTGTTCCCGGTCTTCGTCGGGCCGATGGAGCAGGAGCTGGGCTGGTCGCGCGCCGCGATCAACGGCGCGATGACGGCGGCGCTGGCGGCCGGGGGCATTGCCGCCATTCCCGCCGGGCGCTGGGTGGACCAGCATGGCGGGCGCGGCCTGGTCAGCTGGGCGGCCTGGCTGGGCGCGGCGCTGGTGGCGTTGTGGGCGGCGTGCGACAGCCTGGCGCTGTTCTACCTGGTGTGGGTGGGCATCGGCATCTGCCATGCCGGCGCGCTGTCGGACCCGGCCTATGCCGTCATCGTCGCCAGCGCGAAGGAGCCGCGGCGCGTGGTGACCTTCATGACCTTCGTCACCGGCTTCTGCACCAGCATCTTCGTGCCCTTCGCCAGCGTGCTGATCGACGGGGTGGGCTGGCGCGGCGCGCTGCTGGTGCTGGCGGCGGTGCAGCTGGTGCCGGGGGCGATGACCTGGTGGGCGCTGCGCGGCACGCGGGGCGGCATGCAGGGCCAGCCGCGCGGGGATGGCGCGCCGCTGCGCGCGGCGATGAAGCTGCGCGCCTTCTGGGCGCTGGCACTGTGCTTCTGCGCGCAGAGCTTCATGAGCACCGGGCTGGCCTTCCACCTGATGCCGCTGCTGCAGGAGCGTGGCTTCTCGGAGGGCGCGGTGCTGCTGGCCATTGCGCTGCACGGCCCCTGCCAGGTCGGCGCGCGGGCGGTGCTGCATGTGTTCGGGCGCGGCGCGGATATGCGCATGATCGGGCGGATCGCCACGCTGGCCATGCCGGCGGCGCTGGTGGCCCTGGCGCTGGCAGGGGACAGGCTGTGGCTGGTGCTGGGCTATACCGTGCTGTGGGGCGTGGCGAACGGGCTGATCACCATCGTGCGCGCCAGCGGGGTGGCGGAGATCTTGGGGCCGCGCGGCTTCGGCCAGGTTTCCGGCGCGCTGACCACGGCGGCGATGCTGCCGCGCACCGCGGCGCCGCTGGTGCTGGCGCTGCTGTGGCAGGCCGGCGGTGGCTATGGCCCGGTGGCGTGGATACTGGCCGCCGTGGGGGTGCTGGCGGCGCTGGGCTTCTTTGTCGCCGCGCAAGCGCCGCAGGCGCGCTGAGTTACTTGCGCCGCCGCAGGCGCGGCGACGCGCGGGGATCAGCGGGTGAAGGAGTAGAGCGCCGCGCCGCTGAAGCCGATGCGGGCGGCCGGCGTCTCCCCGGCCTCGCGCTCCGCCAGGGCGGGTTGGGTGCCGCAGCCGGCCAGCAGCAGAAGCAGCAGCAGCGCCGGCATCAATGCAGCGCGCGGGTGCGGCTGTTGCCGCCGATGCTGCCGCCGACATAGGGGCCGCTGCCGGGGGCGTCGGTAGCGCAGGCGGCCAGGGCCAGCAGCAGCAGCGCGGCGAGGACGCGCATGGTCAGGCTCCGTCGTTCAGGTGGCAGGCGCTGAGGTGGCCGGGCGCGATCTCGCGCAGCGCCGGGCGTTCCGCCGAACAGCGCGGCATGGCGTGCGGGCAGCGCGGGTGGAAGTGGCAGCCCGGCGGCGGCGCCAGCGGCGAGGGTATTTCCCCCTGCACGCTGGCGAAGTTGCGCTTGCGCGCCTCCAGCCGCGGCACCGAGGCGAGCAGCGACTGGGTGTAGGGGTGGTTGGCTCTCGCAAAAACCTCCTCGGACGGCGCCTGCTCCACCACGCGGCCGAGATACATGATGCAGACGCGGTCGCTGAGATGTTCCACCACGCCCAGGTCGTGGCTGATGAACAGGTAGGTCAGGTGCAGCTCGGCGCGGAGCTTCATGAACAGGTTGAGGATCTGCGCCTGGATCGAGACGTCCAGCGCGGCGACGGCTTCGTCGCAGACCAGGAATTCCGGCTGCACCGCCAAGGCGCGAGCGATGCCGATGCGCTGGCGCTGGCCGCCTGAGAACTGGTGCGGGTAGCGGCGCTTCAGGCCGGGGTCCAGGCCGGCGCGGCGCAGCTGGTCGTCCACGTAGTCCGAGAGATCGGCGCGCTTGGCCAGGCCGTGGACGTAGGGCGCTTCGCCGACGATGTCCTGCACCCGGGCGCGCGGGTTCAGCGACGCGAAGGGGTCCTGGAAGATCATCTGGGTGGCGAGGCGGGAGCGGCGCTCCTCGGCCGGTTCCATGGCGCTGCGGGCCTGGCCGCGCCACAGGATGTCGCCATCGCTGGGCGGCAGGATGCCCGCGACCATGCGGCCGAGCGTGGACTTGCCGCAGCCGGATTCCCCGACCAGGCCCAGGACTTCGCCCTGGCGGATCGTCAGGTCCACGCCATCCACCGCGTGGACCACGTCGTGCTTCACCACCAGGCCGGCGCGCTTCAGCAGCTTGGTGGTGAAGTCGAGCGGCTTGGAGAAGCGGCGGGAGACGCCGCGCAGTTCCACCATCGGGGTCGCGCTGGTGCTCATGCCGGGACGGTCTCAAGATGCGGGTGGAAGCAGCGGGCGGTGCGGCCGGGCAGCAGCTCCGCCATCTCGGGCGTTTGCTGGCAGATGCCGTCGGCGCGCGGGCAGCGGGCGCGGAAGGCGCAGCCGGGCGGCAGGTTGATGACGCTGGGCGTCATGCCCGGAATCTGCTGCAACGGCGCGCCGCGGCGGTTGCGGCTGGGGACGCTGCCGATCAGGCCATGGGTATAGGGGTGCAGCGGCGCGTCCAGCACGGCGTCCACGCTGCCGCTTTCCACCACGCGGCCGGCGTACATCACCGCGATGTCGTCGGCGAGGCCGGCGACGACGGAGAGGTCGTGGGTAATCCAGATCAGCGCGGTGCCGAGGTCCGTCGCCAGCTTCTGCACCTGAGCGAGGATCTGGCCCTGGATGGTGACGTCCAGCGCTGTGGTCGGCTCGTCCGCCACGATCAGGTCCGGCCGGTGCAGCAGCGCGATGGCGATGGCGACGCGCTGGCGCATGCCGCCGCTGAACTGGTGCGGGTAGGATTTCAGCCGCTCATCCGGGCTGGGGATGCCGACCATGCCGAGTGCGTCGCGGGCGCGGGCGCGGGCTTCGGTGTGGCTGACCTTTTCGTGGGCCAGGACGGTCTCGATCATCTGCACGTCGATCCGGAGCACCGGATTGAGAGTCATCATCGGGTCCTGGAAGATCATCGCGATGCGATTGCCGCGCAGGCTCCGCATCTCCGGCTCCGGCAGGCCGACCAGCTCGCGGCCCTGGAAGCGGATGCTGCCGCCGACGATGCGGCCGGGTTCATCCACCAGCCCCATGATGGAGAAGCCGCTGACCGACTTGCCGCTGCCGCTTTCCCCCACCAGCCCCAGCACCTTGCCGCGTTGCAGGCTGTAGCTGACGCCATCCACCGCCTTCACCACGCCGGCGCGGGTGAAGAAGTGCGTCTGCAGGTCGCGGACTTCGAGGGTGGGGCTCATTTCTGCAGCCTCGGATTCAGCACGTCGCGGACCTGGTCGCCCACCAGGTTGATGGAGACGATGGTCAGCAGCAGCGCGATGCCGGGATAGAAGCTGATCCAGTACTTGCCGGACAGCATGTACTCATAGCCATTGGCGATCAGCAGGCCGAGCGAGGGTTCCGTGATGGGCACGCCGAGGCCGAGGAAGCTCAGCGTCGCTTCCAGCGCGATGGCGCGGGCGACCTGGATGGTGCCGACGACGATCAGCGGCGGCAGGCAATTCGGCAGCAGGTGGTTGAACAGGATGCGACGCGTGGGCAGGGAAAGGCCGCGCGCGGCCTCGATGTATTCGCGCTTGCTTTCCACCAGCGCGGAGCCGCGGACGGTGCGGGCGTAGTAGGCCCATTCGACGATGACCAGCGCGATGACCACGTTCATCACGCCCTTGCCCAGCACGGCCAGGATCATCAGCGCCGCCAGGATGGCGGGGAAGGACAGTTGCAGGTCCACCAGCCGCATGATCACGCTGTCGGTGCGGCCGCCGACATAGGCCGCCATCAGCCCCAGCGTGGCGCCGAACAGCCCGGCCAGGACGGCGGAGCCGACGCCGACCGAGAGGCTGATCCGCAGCCCGTAGAGAATGCCGCTGAACATGTCGCGGCCCTGGTCGTCGGTGCCGAGCAGGTAGGTGAAGCCGCCGCCGCCCACGGTGCCCGGCTCCATCCGGCCATCCATGATGTCCAGCTGCGCCAGGTCGTAGGGGTTCTGCGGCGCGATCCAGGGCGCAAACAGCGCGGCCAGCACGATCAGCGTGCAGACCACCAGGCCGCCGATGGCGACCTTGCTCTCGCAGAAGCCGGCGACGAAGCGGCGGAACGGCGTTTCCACCTTGGGGGGCAGGGTGGAGATGCTCATTCGCGGCTCTCCAGCCGAACGCGGGGGTCGAGCACGGAGTAGCTGAGATCCACGAGCAGGTTGATGACGATGAACATCAGCACGATCAGCATGAGGTAGGCGACGATGACGGGGCGATCCAGCACGTTGATGCTGTCGATGATCAGCTTGCCCATGCCGGGCCAGGCGAAGACGCTTTCCGTCACCACCGAGAACGCGATGGTGCCGCCGAGTTCCAGCCCCATGACGGTGACGACGGGGATCAGGATGTTGCGGAACACATGGACGAAGACGATGCGGTTGGGCGACAGGCCCTTGGCGCGGGCGAACTTCACGTAGTCCATGACCATGTTCTCCCGCACGCCGGAGCGCGTCAGGCGGATCACCAGGCCGATGCGCGACAGCGACAGCGAGAGCATCGGCATGGCCATGTGCAGCAGCCCGTCCCAGGTCAGGAAGGACCAGCGCATGCCGAGGATGGTGACGGTCTCGCCGCGCCCGGTGCTGGGCAACCAGCCGAGTTGCACCGCGAAGACCATGATCAGCATCAGCCCGACCCAGAAGGTGGGCAGCGAGAAGCCGAGGATGCTGCCGGCCATGATGGTGCGCGAGCCCCAGGCGTTGGGACGCAGGCCGGCGAAGAGGCCGAGCGGCAGGCCGATGATCAGCGCCAGGAAGGTGGCGCCGAGCGCCAGTTCCAGCGTGGCCGGCATGCGCTGGTAGATGAGTTGCAGCGCCGGTTCGTTGAACACGAAGCTGCGGCCCAGGTCGCCCTGCAGGGCGTTGCCGAGGAAGACCAGGTATTGCCGCCACAGCGGCAGGTCCAGGCCGAGTTCGCGGATCGCGCGCTCGCGCTCCAGCTGGTCGGCCTCGGGGCTGATGAGGATTTCAACCGGGTCGCCCACGGCGAAGACGCCGAGGAAGACCAGCAGCGTCATCGCCAGCACCACACCAACCGCCTGCAGCAGGCGGCGAAGCAGGAAGACCGTCATCAGCGTGCGGGACGCGTGTCGGAACCGGTAGCCGCCGGCCGGATGTCCTGCGCGCGGGTCAGTTCATCGGCGCGGGCCTGGTGCTGCAGCCCGCGGCGCATGGCCCAGATGTTGGTCTGGATGTGCAGCGGGATGATGCCGACATCATCCATCGCCATCTGCGTGGCCTCGCGCAGCAGCGCCTCGCGCTTCGGGTCGTCCAGTTCCACCATGGCGCGCTCGACCAGCGCGTCCATCGCGGGGTTGGAGTAGTGGCCGCGGTTGCTGGCGCCCCAGCCCCGCTCCCGGCTGATGGTGGCGACCAGGTTGCGCAGCGGATTGCTGGCCTCGGACCCGCTGCTGCCCCAGCCGATCAGCCAGGCCGAGAGTTCGGTGCGGGCGGCGCGGCCGACGAAGGTGGACCAGGTCTGCGCCTCCACCTGCGTGCGCAGGCCGATGCGCGTCCACATCTGGCCAATGGCCTGGGCGATGCGGGCGTCGTTGATGTAGCGGTCGTTCGGGCTGTTCAGGGTGATGCGGAAGCCGTTGGGGAAGCCGGCCTCGGCCAGCAGGCGGCGGGCCTCGTCCGGATTGGCGCGCGGTGCTTCCAGGCCGGGGACGTAGCCGAAGCTGCCGGCCGGCAGGAACTGGCCGGAGGGGGTGGCGGCGCCTTCCATCACCCGCTCCGCGATGGCGTGGCGGTCGATCGCGATGGTCAGCGCGCGGCGGACGCGGACATCCTTCAGCGGATTGGGCGAGATCGGCTTGCCGTCGTTATCCGTGATGAAGGGGGTCGCGCCGCTGCGGGAATGGTCCAGGCCGAGGAAGATGATGCGCTGGCCCACCGTCTCGCTCAGCACCAGGCGCTGTTCGCGCCGCAGGCGGGTGAGGTCGGCGGTCGGCACCTGGTCGATGAAGTCGACATCGCCGGCCAGCAGCGCCGCGGTGCGCGCCGCGTCGTTGGTGACCATGCGGTAGGTGACGCGGGCGAAGGCGGGAGCGCCGCCCCAGTAGTTCTCGTTGCGGGCGAACTCGATCCGGTCGCCGTTGCGGTGTTCCACCACGCGCCAGGGGCCGGTGCCCTGGGCGGCGCGGCCGCTGTTGAATTCCTCGGTCGTCGCGTTCTCCGCCGTTTCCTTGTCGATGATGCGGAGGTTGGAGATGTCGGTCGGCATCAGCGGATAGGGCGCGGCGGTGCGCAGCCGGATGGTGTGCGGGTCGACGATCTCAACGCCAGTGATCGGCCGGGTGTAGAGCGCGAAGGAGGACGGGCTGTTGGGCACGCGGGGCACGCGGTGCAGGGTGAAGGCCACGTCCTCGGCGGTGAAGGCGTTGCCGTTGTGGAAGGTGACGCCTTCCCGCAGCTTGAACTCCCAGGTGGTGGGGTCCACGGCGCGCCAGGAGACCGCCAGGCCGGGGATGTCGCGGTCGCGCGCGTCCCGGTTGACCAGGCTGTCGAAGATCATGTCCGCGACGGCGTTGTTGGGCGAGAGCTGGTGGTAGTGCGGGTCCAGCGAGGTGATCGGCGCGCCGACCGCCATGGTGAGGGTCGGGGCCTGCGCCGCCGCCTTTCCGGGCAACAGCGACACCAGGCCGCATGCAGCCAGGGCAGCCGCCAAATGAATGCGCGCCATGAACTCCCCCGTGATGATTTCCCTGCGGTGACCATGCTAGCAGTGGGCCAACGCCTTCGCCAGCGCTACGCCACCTGACCGGGGATCAACAGATGCCACATCGCCTGCACCGCCTTTCCCTAGCCCTGCTTGCCCTGTGCGCCGCGGCCCCGCTGCGGGCGCAGACGCTGGATATCGGCATCGGCGGGGCGATCACCTCGGTGGATCCGCATTTCTACAACGCGGCGCCGAACAACTCGCTGTCCATGCATATCTTCGACCGGCTGGTGGAGCGCGACGCCAAGGCGCAGCCCTATGCCGGGCTGGCGGCCAGCTGGCGGCCGGTGAGCGAGACGGTGTGGGAGTTCAAGCTGCGGCCCGGCGTGACCTGGCATGACGGCAAGCCGTTCACCGCCGACGACGTCGCCTTCACCATCGAGCGCACGCCGAACGTGCCGAACAGCCCGGGCGGCTTCGGCGGCTTCGTCCGTGCCATCACCCGGGTGGAGGTGGTGGACCCGCTGACCCTGCACCTGCACACCGCGCGGCCGCACCCGCTGCTGCCGACGGAACTCGCCTCGGTCGCGATCATCTCCCGCCACGCCGGCCAGGGCGCGAGCACGGAGGACTACAACAGCGGCAAGGCGGCCATCGGCACCGGGCCGTACCGGCTGGGCGAATACCGCAGCGGCGACCGCACCGTGCTGCTGCGCAATGACCGCTACTGGGGCCAGCGCGAGCATTGGGAGCGGGTGAACTACCGGTTCATCGGCAATGACGCCGCGCGGTCCGCCGCGCTGCTGGCCGGCGATGTGCAGATGATCGACCAGGTGCCGACCAGCGACCTGCCGCGGCTGCGGGCCGACCAGCGCGTGACGGTCAGCGAGACGCTGGGGCTGCGGGTGATCTACCTGAGCGCCGACCATTCGCGCGCCGGCAACCTGCCCTTCGTCACCGACAATGACGGCAAGCCGATCGCCACCAACCCGTTCAACGACATCCGGGTGCGGCGCGCGCTGAGCATGGCGATCAACCGCCAGGCGCTGACCGAGCGGGTGATGGAGGGCACCGCGCAGCCCACCGGGCAGTGGTTGCCGCCGGGCACCTTCGGCTACAACCCGGACGTGGCGGTGCCGCGCTTCGACGCCGACCAGGCCAAGCGGCTGCTGGCGGAGGCCGGCTACCCCAACGGCTTCCGCCTGACCCTGCACAGCCCGAACGACCGCTACCCGAACGACGCGCGCACGGCGCAGGCGGTGGCGCAGATGTGGACGCGGATCGGCATCCGCACCGAGGTGGAGGCGCTGCCCTGGGCCAGCTTCGCCGCGCGCAGCAACCGGCAGGAATTCGCCATGCGCCTGGCCGGCTGGGGCAGCACCACCGGGGAGGCGAGCTACACGCTGGTCAACATCACCGGCACCTATGACCGGGCCAAGCTGACCGGCGCCAGCAATGTTGGCCGCTACAGCAACCCGGCGCTGGACGCGCTGACCGAGCGGGCGGTGGCGACGCTGGACAACGACCAGCGCGCGGCGCAGCTACGCGAGGGCGTGCGGGTGGCGATGGACGACGTCGCCTTCATCCCGATGTTCCAGCTGGTGAACAGCTGGGCGCTGCGGCGCGGCCTGCGGTACGAGGCGCGGATGGACGAGCGCACCGTGGCGATGGCTGTGCGCCCGCAGTAGCGGGCGCAGCACGCGCGGGGCGCGTGACGGGTGTGCGCCCGCAGTAGCGGGCGTTACGCGCGGCGTCGGAAGGCGCCGCGCTACTCCTCGGGGTCCGCCGGCGCCACCGGCAGGATGCTGGTTTCCTTCACCGTGGCGATGGCCAGCAGGGTCTCCACCCGCTGGCACAGCGGCCGCAGCTCATCGGCCAGGAAGCCGTCCAGCGCCGCCAGGTCGGGCAGGCGCAGCTTCAGCAGGTAGGTCCAGCCGCCGGTCACCACGTGGCATTCCAGCACCTGGTCCCACTTGCGCACGGCGCGGCGGAAGGCGGTGTCCTCCTTCCCCGGGGCCACCGCCAGCAGCAGGTGGACCAGCAACGGGCAGCCGGCATGCACCGGGTCCAGGTCCGCGCGCCAGCCGCGGATGACGCCACGTTCCTCCAGCCGCTTGACCCGTTCCGCCGTGGCGGAGACCGAAAGCCCCGCCACCTTGGCCAACTCGGCGAGGCCCGCGCTGCCGTCCTGTTGCAGCGCAACAGTGATATTGCGGTCAATCTCGTCCATCGCCGGACCTTATGCGCCGTGGGCGGCTTTGGGAAGGAAGGAATTCGGCGCCGCCCTGGGCGGGCGGCGCCGTAGCCTCAGGCGACCTCGAACAGGCCGGCGGCGCCCTGGCCGCCACCGATGCACATGGTGACCACGACGTACTTCGCGCCGCGACGCTTGCCCTCGATCAGTGCATGCCCGGTCATGCGGGCACCGGACATGCCATAGGGGTGGCCGACGCTGATGGCGCCGCCATTCACGTTCAGCAGCTCATCGGGAATGCCCAGCTTGTCGCGGCAGTAGATGACCTGGCAGGCGAAGGCCTCGTTCAGTTCCCACAGGCCGATGTCGCTGATCTTCAGCCCGTTCTTCTCCAGCAGCTTCGGAATGGCGAAGACCGGGCCGATGCCCATCTCGTCCGGGTTGGTGCCGGCCACGGCCATGCCGCGATAAATGCCCAGAGGGTGCAGGCCGCGACGCTCGGCCTCCTTCGCCTCCATCAGCACCGCGGCGCTGGCGCCGTCGCTGAGCTGGCTGGCGTTGCCGGCGGTGATGAAGCGGCCCTCGGCCACGCGCTGGCCGTCCTTGAACACCGGCTTCAGGCTGTTGAGCCCGGCCAGCGTGGTGTCGGCGCGGTTGCCCTCGTCCTGCTTCAGCAGCACGTCCTTGTGGCTGATCTCGCCGGTCGCCTTGTCCTGCACCGCCATGCGGCTGGCCATGGGGACGATCTCGACGTCGAAGCGGCCGGCGGCCTGGGCGGCGGCGGTGCGCTGCTGGCTGCGCAGCGCGTATTCGTCCTGCAGGTCGCGGCTGATGCCGTAGCGGTCGGCCACGATCTCGGCGGTTTCCAGCATGGACATGTAGAGCGCGGGGACGTGTTCCGTCAGCCAGGGGTCGCGGGTGCGGTGGCGGTTCATCTTGTCGTTCTGGACCAGCGAGATGCTTTCCATCCCGCCGCCCACGCTCACCTGCATGCCATCGGCGATGACCTGCTTGGCGGCGGTGGCGATGGCCATCAGGCCGGAGGAGCATTGCCGGTCCAGGCTCATGCCCGGGACGGTGTCCGGCAGGCCCGCGCGCAGCGCGCATTGGCGGGCGAAGTTGCTGCCCTGGGCGCCCTGCTGCAGCGCGGCGCCGAACACCACGTCCTCGACCTCCGCCGGGTCGACGCCGGCGCGCTTCACCGCTTCCGCGATGGCGTGGCCGCCCAGCGCCTGGGCCGGCGTGTCGTTGAAGGCACCGCGATAGGCGCGGCCGATCGGCGTGCGGGCGGTGGAGACGATGACGGCGGTGCGCATGGCGTGCCTTCCCGTTTTTATGGTTGGGGCGGCAGCTTAGCGTCTGATCGTCGCCGGTGGAATCACCGGCGGCGTGAATCGGCCGCCGGAACCGGAGCCGGAGACTGCCGGACGCTTGAGCGGCCGCCCGGCAGGCGCCAGCGTGAGGGGCGGGGCCTGTCCTGGCCCGGCCCTCTGGCGGGGCTACTTCTCGCCCAGGATCTTCCAGACCCCGTCGGAGGCCATGACCAGGCGGTCGCCGACATGCAACTCGCCGGAGACGAAGACGACCGACTTGGTCACCCGCTCCACCTTCGGCGTCATCACCACGAAGTCGCCGGGCCGGGCCGGGGAGACGAAGCGGTTGTTCAGCTGGATGGTGGAGACCGGCTTCTGCTTGACCGCGAACCACACGCTGGCGCCCAGCAGGTCGTCCATGAAGGTCATCAGCATGCCGCCATGCACCACGCCGCCGACATTGGCGTGGCGCGGTTCGGCGATGAAGCCGAACCGGTAGCCATCCTCGAACTTCTTCGACAGGAAGCTGCCGACGGTGGCGGGGAAGCCCCGCTCCGGCAGCACCTTCCAGCCGTCGGCGGCGGGGTCGTATGGGGTCACGGCCCCGTCGCCGGCCGGCATTACTGCGCCTTGACCGTGGTGGTCAGGCTGCCGATGCCGTCAACCTCGCAGCGGATCACGTCGCCGGCGACCAGGGTCTTCGGCGGCACCATGGCGTAGCCGACGCCCTCGGGCGTGCCGGTCATGATGATGTCGCCGGGCACCAGGGTGAAGCCGATGCTCAGCTGCTCGATGATCTGCTTGATGTTGAAGATCATCTTGCTGGTGTGGCTGTCCTGGCGCTTCTCGCCGTTGACGAAGCAGCGGACGCCGGTGTTCAGCCCGTCCAGCTCGTCGGCCGGGACGATCCAGGGGCCCAGCGGGCAGGAACGGTCCAGGCTCTTGCCCTTGAACCACTGGCCGTAGCGGCGCTGCAGGTCGCGGCCCGTCACGTCATTGGCGATGGTGTAGCCCCAGACATGCTTCATGCTGTCGTCCAGGCTGATGTTGCTGCCGGCGGTGCCGATGATCAGCGTCAGCTCGACCTCGTAGTCCAGCCACTTGGTCACGGCGGCGTGGTCATGCGTCCACTCATCCGGGCCGATGACGGTCTCCGGCGCCTTGGTGAAGAACTGGGGAAACTTCGGCAGCTCGGAGTTGGTGATGCCGCGGGTGCGGTCGCCCTCGGCCACGTGGTCCATGTAGTTGCGGCCGACGCAGAACACGTTGCGGGCGGGGCGCGGGATCGGCGCCAGCAGCTTGACCGAGGCAGCCGGCAGGCCGGCGGTGGCGGCGGCGATCTTGGCGCGGGCGGCGGCCAGGGCGGCCGGGCCGCCGGCGATCAGGGACAGCATGTCCGCCGGACCACCGGTCGCGGCCAGGTCCAGCACGTCGCCATTGTCCAGCACGGCACCCAGGCGGGCGCCCTTGGCGTCGGAAAAGGTCACAAGCTTGGTCATCGGATCGGTTTCCCCCAGGGGATGAAGTCGGTTTGCGCGCGCAAGGCAGCGCAGCCCGGCCCCGATGGCAAGCCCTCCTCTGCGGCGCCGGCGACAAATCCCGACACGGCTGGGCTTGAGCGGGCGGCGCGGCCGGCGCCATAGAGACGGCTGCGAAAGGGGTTGTTCACCATGATGGAAGGACAACTTGAAGTTGCTGCCGGGGGTGCTGGCGCCTATGCTGGCCCACCGCCTTCGACCATTGCCCGCCCCAAGGCTGGAAGCCCGCCCATGCCCCATTCCGTTTCCCGCCGCCTCGCGCTCGGCCTGCCCCTGGGGCTGTGGGGGGCCATGCCCTCCGGGCCGGCGGCCGCCCAGGCGCTGGTCGCCAGCGCGCAGGGCGGCCCGGCGGCCGCCGGCGCCGACGAGCTGCGGGCGGAGTGGGACGCCTTCCGCGGCCGCTACATGACGCGGGAAGGCCGGGTGGTGGACACCGGCAACAAGAACGTCTCGCACAGCGAGGGCCAGGGCTACGGGCTGCTGGTCGCGGTGCGGGCGGATGACCGCGCCAGCTTCGACCTGATGCTGGGCTGGACCAGGCGCACCCTGAAGCGGCGCGGCGACAACCTGCTGGCCTGGCGCTTCCAGCCGGATGCGGCGAACCCGGTGGCGGACCAGAACAACGCGGCCGATGGCGATCTGCTGGTGGCCTGGGCGCTGCTGGAGGCCGGGCGCCGTTGGGGCAGTACCGACCATCTGGCGCTGGGCACCGCCATGGCGCGGGACGTGCTGAAGCACCTGGTGCGGCGCAGCGGCGGCTATACCGTGCTGCTGCCCGGTGCCCGCGGCTTCGACCGGCGGGACCGCACGGTGCTGAATCCGTCTTATTATGTCTTTCCGGCGATCCGGGCGCTGGCCCAGGCGGTGCCGGACCTGGCCTGGGTGCGGCTGGCGGGGGACGGGCTGGCGCTGCTGCGCGCCGCGCGCTTCGGCCGCTGGCGCTTGCCGGCGGACTGGGTGTCCCTGGCCAAGGCGGATGGCAGCGTCAGCCTGGCCGAAAATTTCCCGCCCCGGTTCTCCTACGACGCGGTTCGGGTGCCGCTGTACCTGGCCTGGGCCAAATTGGGGGCCGAGCCGGCCGTTGCCGATTCGGCTGGATTCTGGGGAGATTCAAGCCATTCCTATGTTCCCGCCTGGGTGGATTTGACGAACAACACCATTGCGCCCTATGCCGCTTCCTCAGGGATTGCTGCAGTTGCGAGGTTGGCGGCCTGGCAGCGGGCGATAGGCCATAGCGAGACGCGCGTTCTGCCGCGGGTTGCGGTGGCTACGGACTACTACGCAGCTGTTCTGGGATTGCTTGTGCGTCTAGCTTGGCGAGACATTGTCGCACCGGCGGCATGAAAAGCAGGAACTGAGCCGAAAAAGCTGTTCCGTTGCTTGGGCTGTCGGGGCATTGTCGCACCGCATTTTGGGGGACAGATTTTAGATGGCTCAGGATTCTGACGTTGCCCGGGTTGCGGCGGCGCTGAAGGCGCCGGGGCTGCGGTATCGCAGCTTCGGAAATGAGCCTGTGCGTGCGCCGCGCGTCGACGTCAGCACCGTCAACGATGCCTACCCCCTGCTGGGAGCCGCGATGGAATCGGCGGCCGACGACATGGCAGCGCCGGAACTGACGGCAGCCGAACCTGAGCCGATGCCCGCCCCCGAGCCTGTCCAGGCCGAACTGCCGCCGATATCGGCCTATGTGCCGCCGCCAGAGCCGGTGCATGCAGCGCCGCCGGAGCCGGTCTACGTGGCGCCGCCCGCGCCAGTCTATGTGGCGCCGCCCGCGCCAGTCTATGTGGCGCCGCCCGCGCCGGTTTATGCGCCGCCGCCTGCGCAGCAGCCCGCCCCGATGCCCGAGCCGGCTCCCGCCCCCTCGCTGTTCGCCCAGGCGCTGAGCCAGCCGCCGGCCGCGCCGCCCGCGGTCCAGGCGCCGGCCCAGACATTTGCACCCGCGCCCACCCCGGCCCCGGCTGCGCCGGCCTACAGCCTGCTGGAAGCGCTGGGTCGGCAGTCCGACCTGGGGCCGTCCATGTCGGCCAGTGCCTCGCTGCCCGCGGCGGCCAGCTATGGCCAGCCCGCCGCCGGCCCGGCACCGGGCGGCACCTTCGGCAGCCTGCTTGCCGGCAGCGCCGGCAGCCCCGGCTTCAGCGCCCCTGGCGCGGCCCCGGCGGCGTGGAGCAGCGGCGGCGCCCTGGCGCGCTCGGCCTCGCTGCTGCCGGCCGCGGCGGTTACCATCCCCCTGTCGGAAGTCATGCGGCTCATCGCCGTTGGCGCACCGGCACCTTCCTCATCGTTCGACGCGTTCCGGGCCGCCGTTCGCGCGCCCGGGTCTCGGTAGCCTGCCGGAGGTCCCCCATGCCCCTGATCTGTTTCGCCTCTCCCAAAGGGGGCGTCGGGAAGACCACGCTCGCGGCCAATATCGCGGATGCACTGCGGCGTGACGGGCGCCGTGTGCTGGCGATGGATTTCGACCCGCAGAACACGTTGCGGCTGCACTTCGGCGTGCCGCTGAACGACCATGCGGGCTTCCTGACCGAGTTGCCGAAGCGCCCCGACTGGCGCGCGCTGACCCGGCAGACCGCCTCGGGGGTGATGCTGCTGCCGCATGGCGCCATCGACATCCGCGGCGCGCTGGGGCTGAGCAGCGCGCTGGAGCGCGACCCGGAGCTGCTGACCGCGCCGATGCGCGCGATCCTCAGCGACCCCGGGCTGCTGGTGGTGGCGGATACGCCGCCGGGGCCGAGCCACGCGCTGAACCTGCTGGCGCCGATGGCCAGCATGGTCTGCACCGTGCTGCTGGCGGATGCGACCTCCGCCGCGCTGGTGCCGGAGATCGATACCGGCCGGTTCCTGGGGTCGGGCACCATGGCGGCGCTGTTCGCCGGCCGGCTGCGGGTGGTGCTGAACCAGGTGGACCCTGGCGCACGGCTGTCCCGCGCCGCCGCCGAGACCGTGGCGCGGCACCTGGGGCCGCGGCTGCTGGGCGCGGTCTGCCGCGACGAGAACGTGGCCGAGGCGCTGGCCTGCCAGCGGCTGATCCTGGACCTGGCGCCGCAGAGCCGCGCCGCCGAGGACCTGCGCGAGATCGCGCGCGGTATTCAGGCAGCACTGCCGGCGGCGCCTGAGCCGTTCCAGGCTGGTTGGGGCGCCCGGTGAGCGGCGCCGTGGTGCATTCGCGTGAACGGCTGGCACGGTTGCCGTTCATGCGGACCAAGATTGGTGGCGGTATCGCGCTGCTGGTTGGGATACTGGCGATCATCTCGGTGATCGTGGTTCCGCTGGAGCCGGACCAGCAGGCGTGGCTGGCGCTTGGCGGGTTCGGGCTGTTCCTGGTTGCCAACCGATTCCGTGGCCGCACCGTGACGCTGATGCTGTCGCTGCTGAGCTGCGTGGTGTC
>CANGNF010000012.1 GCA_947455205.1 Acetobacteraceae bacterium
GCGGCGATGGCGGCGGCGGTCAGGCGGTTGTCGCCGGTCACCATCACGGTGCGGATGCCCATGCGGCGCAGCGCGTCGAAGCGTGCGCGCATGCCGCCCTTGACGATGTCCTTCAGCTCGATGGCGCCGAGCAGCCGGCCGTCGCGCGCTACCGCCAGCGGCGTCGCGCCCTGGCGGGCGATCCGGTCGGTCAGCTCACGCAGCGCCGCCGGCGGCTCGGTCCCCAGCGCGCGCGCCAGGCTGTCCACCGCGCCCTTGCGCAGGCTGCCCTCCGGCAGGTCCAGGCCGGAGAGCCGGGTCTGCGCGGTGAAGGGGACCACGCGCGCCCCCGCCGGCAGCGCCGGTGCCGGCACGCCGAAGCAGTCGCGCGCGAAGCCGAGGATCGAGCGGCCTTCCGGCGTCTCGTCGCCCAGGCTGGCCAGCACGGCCGCCGCTGCCAATTCCTGCTCGGTCACGCCCGGCAGCGGGTGGAAGCCGGCGGCCTGGCGGTTGCCCAGGGTGATGGTGCCGGTCTTGTCCAGCAGCAGCACGTCCACGTCGCCCGCCGCCTCCACCGCGCGGCCTGACGTGGCCAGCACGTTGAAGCGCACCAGCCGGTCCATCCCGGCGATGCCGATGGCCGACAGCAGCCCGCCGATCGTCGTCGGGATCAGCGTGACCAGCAGCGCCGCCAGCACGGGCACCGGGGGCGGCTGGCCGTTCCAGGACCCCAGCCCCACCAGCGTGGCGACGGCAATGAGGAAGATGATCGTCATGCCTGCCAGCAGGATGTCCAGCGCGATCTCGTTCGGCGTCTTCTGCCGCGCCGCGCCCTCCACCAGCGCGATCATGCGGTCCAGGAAGGTGCTGCCCGGCGCGGCGGTGATCCGCACCACGATCCAGTCGGAGACCACCAGCGTGCCGCCGGTGACGGCGCTGCGGTCGCCGCCGGATTCACGGATCACCGGGGCGCTCTCGCCGGTCACCGCGGCCTCGTTCACGCTGGCGATGCCTTCGGCCACCTCGCCGTCGGAGGGAATCAGGTCGCCGGCCTCGACCAGCACCCGGTCGCCGGGCTGCAGGTCGGTGGCGTCGCGCGGCTGCCACAGCGTAATGTCGTCCGGCCGCAGCAGCAGCTTGGCCTGCGTCTCGGTGCGGGCGCGGCGCAGGCTCTCGGCCTGGGCGCGGCCCCGGCCCTCGGCCACGGCCTCGGCGAAGGTGGCGAACAGCACCGTCAGCCAAAGCCAGAGCGCGATGCCGGCCTGGAAGCCCCAGGGCTGGCCCTGCATGGCGGCGCGGCCGGCCAGCAGCGTGACCAGCAGGGCAACCACCTCGGTGACGAAGATCACGGGGTTCCGCACCAGCCGGCGCGGGTCGAGCTTGCCGAAGGCATCGCCGGCCGCCCGCCGCAGCATGGCGGCGGAGACCAGGGGCGTGGCGCGCGCGGCGCGGCGGGCCTCGCCGGCGGCGAGGAGCGGGGTGCTGTCCATGATGGCCTCAGAAGGTTCTGCCGGCCGCGAGCACGAAGTGCTCCGCGAGCGGACCGAGGGCGAGGGCGGGCATGAATTGCAGTCCGCCGAGGATCAGGATCACGCCGGCGAGCAGCCCGATGAAGAGCAGCCCATGCGTCGGGAAGGTGCCGGCGGAGGCGCTGAGCCTGGGCTTGGCGGCCAGCGCGCCGGCCAGCGCCATGACCGGCACCACATAGGCGAAGCGGCCGAGCAGCATGGCGATGCCGAGCGTGACGTTCAGCCAGGGCGTGTCTGCGGAGAGCCCACCGAAGGCCGAGCCGTTGTTGCCGGTGGCCGAGGTATAGGCGTACAGCATCTCCGACAGGCCATGCGGCCCCTGGTCCTGGATGGAGGACATGGCCACCGGCAGCACCAGGGCCACGGCGGTGAAGCCGAGCACGGTGGCCGGCAGCACCAGCACCGCCAGCATCGCCAGCTTCACCTCCCGCGCCTGCACCTTCTTGCCCAGGTATTCCGGCGTGCGCCCCACCATCAGCCCGGCGACGAACACCGCCAGCAGCGCGAGGACCAGCATGCCGTACAGGCCGGAGCCGACGCCGCCCGGCAGCACCTCGCCCAGCTGGATCATGAACAGCGGCACCAGGCCGCCCAGCGGGGTGAAGCTGTCGAACATGGCGTTGACCGCGCCGTTGGAGGCGCCGGTGGTGGTGGCGGTGAACAGCGCCACCAGCGCCTGGCCGAAGCGGAGCTCCTTGCCCTCCATGTTGCCCTGGGCGGCGTCCAGCCCGGCGGCCAGGTGCAGCGGGTTGCCGGCGGCCTCGGCGGCGTAGACCAGAGCCGTGGCGACCACGACGTAGCCGAGCATGACGGCCAGCAGGGCGCGGCCCTGCCTGATGTCGCCCACCATGTGCCCGAAGGCCAGCGCCAGCGCACAGGGAATGACCTGGTGCGCCCAGATCTGCAGCGCGGTGGCCAGCGCCGAGGGGCCTTCGAACGGATGCGCGGAGTTCACCCCGAAGAAGCCGCCGCCATTGGTGCCCAGGTGCTTGATCGCAACCTGGAAGGCGGCGGGGCCGAGTGGGATGAGCTGGGTGCCGCCGTCCAGCGTCTGCGCCTGGACATAGGTCGAAAGCGTCTGCGGCATGCCCATGGCCACGAAGGCCAACCCGACCAGGATGGCCAGCGGCAGCAGCAGGTACAGCGTCACCCGCAGGCTGTCGGCCCAGAAGTTGCCCAGGTTGCGCAGCCCGCCGGTGGCGAAGGCGCGGGCGACGGCCAGCGCCAGCGCGATGCCGGTGGCCGCGGAGAGGAAGTTCTGCACCGCAAGGCCGGCCATCTGGCTCAGGTAGCTCATCGCCGCCTCGCCGCTGTAGGCCTGCCAGTTGGTGTTGGTGACGAAGGAGACGGCGGTGTTGAAGGCCAGCCAGGGCGACAGGCTGGCGAAGCCCTGCGGGTTGCAGGGCAGCACCCCCTGCAGCCGCAGCAGGGCATACAGCAGCAGGAAGCCCGCCAGGTTCATCGCCAGCATCGCCAGCGCATAGCCCCGCCAGTCCATGCCGCGCGCCGGGTCTATCCCGGCGGTGGCGTGGATGGCGCGCTCCAGCGGCGCCAGGAAGGTGACGCGGCCGGCGGCAATCGCCGCGACCCAGCGCCCCAGCGGAATCGCGGCCGCGACGATGCAGGCCAGGACGAGCGCGATCTGCGCCCAGCCACCGAAGGTCATGGGTCAAAGCTCCTCGGGCCGCAGCAGCGCCCACAGCAGGTAGACCAGCAGGCCGGCGGTCACGCCGCCGCCCAGGACCAGGTCGAGCATCGCGCTCAGACCCGTTCGCAGGCCGCCGCGGCGGCGGCCATCAGGGCAAAGACGCCGGTGCCCAGCGCCAGCAGCAGGATGTCGATCATGGAATGCCCTCCGAGGGACGTGATGGGTCCCGGGAAGGCGTAGCCGGCGGCGGCGCAAAGGATCGATGTGCCATCCCGGGCCGCCGCATAAAGACGGCGTAAAGGCGCTCTGCGCGGCCGGCCGGCCGCGGTCCTGGTTCAGACCTTGCCCAGCCGCTTGATCGCGGCGGCCAGGCTGCGTTCCCCCGCGCAGTAGTCCTGCCACGCCGTCAGCCGGGCCAGCAGCTTCGGTACCGTCCGCAGCGTGAAAGCGGCGGGGTCCAGCCCCTGCTTCACCTGGCCCCAGGTGATGGGCATGGAGACGGTGGCGCCCGGCCGCCCGCGCGGCGAGAGCGGCGCCACCGCCGTCGCCAGGCGGTCATTGCGCAGGTAGTCCAGGAAGATGCGCCCGGTGCGCTGCTTCTTCGCCATGGTGATCAGGAAGCGGTCCGGGCTGTCGGCCGCCATGGCCTTGCAGACATCGCGGGCGAAGGCCTTGGCGCCATCCCAGCCCAGCCCCTTCGCCTGCACCGGCGTCACCACATGCAGGCCCTTGCCGCCGGTGGTCTTGCAGAAGCCGACCAGGCCCAGCTCCTCCAGCCGGTCGCGGATCTCGCGCGCGGCCTCGATCACCTGCACGAGCGGCACGTCCGGCGCGGGGTCCAGGTCGAAGACCAGGCGCCCGGGCTGCTCCGGCTCGAAGGGCTGGCTGTTCCAGGGGTGCAGTTCCACCGCGCCGGTCTGGGCAGCGGCGACCAGCGCCTCCGGCCGGTCGAACTGCAGGTAGGGCTGGCGGTCGCCCCAGACCGAGACCTCGGTGATCAGCGCGGATTGCCCGCGCGAGGTATGGCGTTGGAAGAATTTCTGCTCGCCCTCGATCCCATCGGGCATGCGGATCATGGAGCACGGCCGGCCCTTCAGGTGGCGCAGCATCCAATCGCCCACCGCCTGGTAGTACTGCGCCAGGTCCAGCTTGGTCACCGGCTGGCCGTCCCCGGCATCCGGCCACAGCGGCTTGTCGGCGTGGGAGATGGTCACGCCCATCACCACGGCGGACCCGCGCGGCGTGACCGTGCGCGGCCGAACGGTCGGCGGCACGGGCTCGGCCAGCTCGGTCGTCGCCGCCGGGGCGGGATCTTCCGCCTCCACCTCCGCCGCGGGCTTGTCCTCCCGCAGCGCCTTGAAGGAGGCCTGGCGGATCAGCCCATCCCCCGTGAAGCCGGCATAGTCGATCTCGGCCACCAGTTCCGGCTTCAGCCAGTGGATCTGCCCGGCCTGGCGCGGGGTGGGGCCGCTGAACGGGTTGCGGTCGCTCTCCAGCGCGCGCAGCCGCGGCATCAGGCGGTCGACCTTCTCGCGCCCGAAGCCGGTGCCGACCCGGCCGACATGGACCAGCTCACCGCCCTTGTTCACGCCGGCGATCAGCGACCGGAAATGCCCATCCGTGGTGGTGTAGGCGCCGATGATGACCTCGTGCCCGCCACGGCACTTGGCCTTGGTCCAGGTATCGCCCCGCCCCGGCTGGTAGGGCGCGTCCAGCCGCTTGGAGATGATGCCCTCCAGGTCCATGCGGCAGACCGATTGCAGCACGGCGTCGCCGGTGCTCTCGAAGTGCTCGACGTAGCGGATGGTGGCGGGCGCGGACCGCAGCCACTGTTTCAGCCGCGCCTTGCGCTCGGCCAGCGGCAGGCCGCGCAGATCCTCGGCGCCGGCGAAGATCAGGTCGAAGACGAAGTAGACGAGATCGTCGGTCTTCCCGTCGGAGATGGCGGCCTGCAGCGCGGCGAAGTCCGGCGCGCCGGTGTGGTCCAGGGCAACCACCTCGCCATCCAGGATGCCATCCGGCAGGCCGGCGCCGGCCGCGACGATGGCGGGGAATTTACCGGACCAGTCCAGCCCCTTGCGGCTGAGCATCCGGGCCTGGCCGCCCTGGCTGCGGAGCTGCATGCGGTAGCCGTCGAACTTGATCTCATGCGCCCAACCCGGCCCGGCCGGCGGCTTTTCCACCGACTTCGCCAACTGCGGTTCGATGAAGTCCGGCAGCGCGGCGTCCCCGCTGGCCTGGCGCGCCGGCTTGCGCCGAGGCTTGGCGGCGGTCGGCTTCGCCAGCGCCTCGGCGGTCGGCTTGTCCGCCGCCCCGGCGATGGCCTTTTCCGGTGCCCCGGCGGCCGGTTTGTCCGCCGCCTCGGCAGCACCCTTGCTCTGCCACACCGACGCCGCCGGCACCGCCTTGCCGGTCATGAACGGCGAGGCCGGCTTGCCCTTGCCTTCCGTGATCTCCGCCATGCTGCGGCCGGAGGCAATGGAGCGGTCAGCCTCGCCCGGCCCCGTCGTGTTGCCGTCCACCGCGGCTTCGTCCCGGTGCTTGATCAGCATCCAACTGGCCTTGCCCCGCTCGGCCCGCTTCGTGCGGACCAGCACCCAGGAGCCGTGCATCCGCTCGCCCTCCATGACGAACTTCAGCTCCCCCTTGGTCAGCGCCGCGCCGATATCCTCGAACCCCCGCATCGGTGCCCAAACGCCGCGGTCCCACAGCATCACCGTGCCGCCGCCGTACTGGCCCTTCGGGATCGTCCCCTCGAAGTCGCCATAGTCCAGCGGGTGGTCCTCCACCTCCATCGCCAGGCGGCGGTCCCTGGCGTCCAGCGAAGGCCCCTTCGGCACCGCCCAGGAGCGGAAGCTGCCCTCGAATTCCAGCCGCAGGTCGAAATGCAGATGGCTGGCCGCGTGCTTCTGGATGACGAAGCGCAGCGCGTCGGAGGGCAGCACCGCCTCCGCCTGGCCGGACGGCTCGGCGGTGCGGGAGAAGTCGCGCATCTCCCGGTACCTGGTCAGGTCCTTCGCAGCCATGCTTCCTCCGCAAGGTCAGGCAGCGGCCGGTCGGCCGGCATTCGGCGGCCCCTGGTGAATCCTTTCCCCCGGGCGCGCGTTGGGGCGCGCAGGAGGCCCTCACATGACCGCAGCAACCGACACCCCGCGCCGCTTCAGCGTCCGCGCCCGCCACCTGGACAACCACCATGCCCGGGTGGTGGAGGAAGCCTCCTTCGAGGCAGCGGCCATCGCCTATGTCGAGCACCTGGTGGAGGTGGCGCCGGAGGAGGACGGCCCCGCCGTCAGCATCATCGTCCGAGAACTCGAAAGCGGGCATGAGCACTGCTACCGGATGGACCTGGACAGCGGCGAGACCACCGCCTGCGGCTGACCGCGCCGGGGCTCAGTCCTCGGCGACGTGCTCGGCCTTGCCCTTGCGGCGGGTGTGGGCGAACGCCTCCAACTGCTGCTCGGTCATGGATTCCTCCATCTGCCGGGTTGCTCCCTTCAGCTTGCCCTTCGGGGTCTCGCCCCGCTTGGCCGCAAGCGCCGCCCCGGCGGCCTTCTGTTGGACGGCGGATTTCGCGGGCATCGGCGGCTCCTCTCGGTTGGTCCCCCTGGCAACGCCGGATTTGAGGCGCGGTTCGCGGTGGGCCGGGGGCGCCCAGGCCCCGGCGAACGAAAACCGCCCGGCGTCGTTGAACCGCTGCAGCGCCGCCGACTCGGCAGTGGAGGAAGACATGGCCTACCGTCCGACCTGGCAGGGGCACCTCAAGCTGTCCCTGGTGACATGCCCGGTGGCGCTCTACACCGCCACCAACTCGGCCGGCGACATCCACTTCCACCTGATCAATCCCAAGACCAACAACCGCATCCGCATGATCACCACCGACCCGGACACCGGGCCGGTCGAACGCTCCGAGCTGGTGAAGGGCTACGAGGTCGCCAAGGGCGAGTACGTCCTGCTGACCAGCGACGAGATCAACGCGGTCAAGCTGGAGAGCACCAAGACCATCGACATCGAGCGGTTCGTGCCCGCCGACCGGATCGACCGGCTGTACTGGGACAACCCCTACTTCATGGCGCCCGACGGCAAGCTGGCGCAGGAAGCCTTCGGCGTCATCCGCACCGCCATGGAGAAGGCGGGCCAGATCGCGCTGGGCCGCGTGGTCATCGGCACGCGGGAACGCATCCTGGCGCTGGAGCCGCGCGGCAAGGGGATCCTGGCCTACACCATCCGCAGCGACGCCGAGGTGCGCCAGGCCGACGACATCTTCGACGATATCAGCGACGCCAAGGCCGACGCCGCGATGATCTCGATCGCGGAGAAGATCATCGAGCAGCGCGAGGGACCGTTCGACCCCAGCCAATTCGTCGATCGGTACGAGGAAGCGCTTAAGGCGCTGATCGAAGAGAAGACCAAGGGCCACAAGCCGGCCAAGGTGGCCGAGCCGGACGACACCAACGTGGTGGACCTGATGGCGGCACTGCGCGCCAGCCTGGGCGGCAAGGAAAAGGCCGCCGGCAAGGAGAAGCCGGCCGCGGCCGCCAAGCTGCGCGCCCCGGCCAAGCGGGCGCAGCGCAAGACGGGCTAGGTTCAGTCCCGCCCACCCGCCTGGCGATAGGCATGGCGCGCGGCCACCACGGCGGCCGAGGCCGCCTGCCGGTCCCGCACATAGGCCGCCTGCGCTGCCGCCTTCTCGGCCTCGATCGCCTCCAGCCGCGCCCGGAACGCCGCCTCTGCCGCCTTGCGGCGCTGGTCCAGCGCGGCCAGGTCCTGCTCCGCCCCGGTCAGCGCCGTGCGGTCGGCGGCGGGCTTCGGTGGTGGCGCCGGCTTCGCGGCGGCGGGCCTGGCCGGGGCGCTTGGCAGGTCGGGCAGTCCCTTCGGGTCGCGCTCAAAGGCGGCGGCGGAGCCGACCGGGCGCTTCAGCACCGTCTCCGGCTGGGCGGTGGCCAACTCCACCGCCGTCGCTTCCTCGGTGACGCTGGCCTGGCCGGTGGCGAAGAGGTCCTGGCTGGTGCCCCAGGCGCGCAGCGCGGCCGCCCGGCTGGGCGCGGCGACGATGGTCTCGTAAAAGCCGAGATGCGCCTGGAACACCTTGAGGCGACGGCGTGGGGTGCGGGCCATGGCTTCCCCATGTTGCTGCCGCCGGTAACCGGCTTGGCGCCGGTGGGTTGCGTCGCTACCGGCCGCGTCGCCGCGCCGTGGCTTCGCGCAGGGTGATCCAGGCCGGCGCATGGTCGCTGGCGCCGGGCGCGCCACGCACATCCCGGTCCACGCCGGCATCGGCCAGCCTGGGCGCCAGGCTGGGGCTGAGCAGCAGGTGGTCCAGCCGCAACCCGGCGTCGCGCGGCCAGGCGCCGCGCTTGTAGTCCCAGAAGGTGTACTGCGGCGCTGCCGGATTGAGCTGCCGCAGCGCATCCACCCAGCCCTGATCCAGCAGGTGGCGAAACGCCGCCCGGCTGGCCGGTTGCACCAGCGCGTTCCGGGCCCAGGACTTCGACGGATAGATGTCCAGCTCGGTCGGCACGACATTGTAGTCGCCCGCCAGCACGACCGGCACCTTGGCTGCCAGCAGCGCGGCGGCGTGGTCGTGCAGCCGACGGAACCAGGCCAGCTTGTAGTCGAATTTCGGCCCGGGCTGCGGATTGCCGTTGGGCAGGTATAAGCACCCGACCAGCACCCCGCGCACCGCCGCCTCGATGTAGCGGGCCTCGCGGTCGGCGGGGTTGCCTGGCAGGGCGTGCCGGGTCGGCACCGGCGGCGCGCCGCGTGCCAGGATGGCAACGCCATGCCAGGTCGGCTGGCCCTGCCACACCGCGTGGTACCCTGCCTGCAGCAGCGCCCGTGCCGGAAACCGGTTGTCGGCCGCCTTCAACTCCTGCAGGCAGGCGACGTCCGGCTGGGTTTCCGCCAGCCAGGCCAGCAGGTTCGGAAGGCGCTTGTTGATGTCGTTGATGTTGAAGGTGGCGATGCGCACGCTAGGTCCGCGCCGCGGCGGCCGCCTGGCTGCGCTTTGCGGCCGTGGGGCTGGCTGGTCGGTCTCGGTGGCGCTGCATTCGGCCGTAACGCGCGGGCGCCACTTGCGTGCCGTGCCCAGGCCGCAATGGCACGAGGCCGGCGGCCCCGAGGGGCGCTCCCCGCCGCGGCGCGGCTTCGGCAGCCGGCTGCTGGCCAAGGAACTGCGCGGGCCAGGCCACGCTGGACTTCGCCCCCGCCAGCGTCGGGTGCGTCGTGCGCTTTCCCGTCGCCAGCTTCAGCAACGCGGCCTGGGCCCGATCACCGCTTGGCGCGGCTCTGCGCCGCCATCCGCACCGCCGCATTGGCGGCGCCATAGCCGGCATAGCCGCCCCGCCGCTCCGCCACCTCAAAGAAGAAGCGGTCCTGGAAGGCGGGGGCGAAGGCGTGCCGGAATTCGCCGCCGCCGGCATCGCGGTCGAACAGCAGGTGGCGCGCGGCCAGCGGCGCCAGCACGGCGTCGTCCAGGCCGAAGCGGGCGCCGAGATCCTCGTAGTAGTTCGCCGGCACGTCCAGCAGCGGCCAGCCGGCGGCGGCCGTCGCGGCATCCGCGGCGCCGAAGGCCACGTGGTGCACCCCGGCCCCGGCCAAGGCGGAGACGAAGCGGCCGGTGCCGGTGCCGGAACTCTCGGAGACATTCAGCGGCAGCCGCACCCCACCGCCGGTGAAGGCGCGCGACCGCACCAGGCCATAGGGGTCCGGCAGCTCCCACGGCGCTTCCGGCTGCAGGCCGAACAGCGCGCGCCAGAACAGCACGAAGCTGTCTAGCATGCCGGGCGCCAGCGCATAGGCGGCGTGGTCGATCCCGCTCAGGCTGCCGGCGCCGGTCGCGCCGGTCAGGTGGAAATCCGCCTGCCAGATCGGCGGCGCGTCGCTGGCCACCAGGTGCACCAGCAGCCCGTCCGGCGCGCGCACGGCGGGGATGCGGCGCTCGCCTTCGCCCACCTTTTCCCGCCACACCGGGCAAAGCAGCTGCTCCGCCCGGTCCACCACCCGGCCGGGCTCATCCACCCGCAGCGCCATGGCGCAGACGCAGGGGCCCAGCTGCGCGAAGCGTTCGGAAGCCGCGCTGTCCGGCTCGGCATTCAGCACCAGGTTGGCGCCGCCATTGCGCCACAGCGTCACCTGCTTGCTGCGATGCGTCCCGGCGAGCGCGAAGCCGAGCTGCCGGAGCATCGCCCCCAGCGCCTCCGCCGTCGCCTCGTCCACCGCGAACTCGACGAACTCGAAGCCGTCCAGCCGCGGCGGCGCCGGCAGGGCGGCGCGGCCGACCTGCTCGTCCAGCCAACGCAGGCTGCGCAGCCCGTCGCGGGCAATGCGCCGCGCCGGGGCCGAGCGGAACTCGTCGTTGAACACCTCCAGCGAGATCGGCCCGGCATAGCCCGCCGCCAGCACGTCGCGCAGGAAGCCGGCGACATCCAGCTCCCCCTGGCCCGGAAAACTGCGGTGGTGGCGGGACCAGGAAAGCGGGTCCATGGCCAGCCGCGGCGCGTCCGCCAGTTGCAGGAAGAACAGCTTCGCGGGCGGCACCGTCCGCGCCAGCCCGGCCAGGTCGTCGCCCAGGCAGAGGGTATGGAAGCTGTCCAACACCAGACCCAGGGCAGGGTGGTCGGCGGCCTTCACGATCTGCCATGCCTGGCGCCAGCGGTTGACGTGGCGGCCCCAGGCCAGCGCCTCGTAGCCCACGCTCAGGCCGCGCCGCGCCGCGCGCTCGGCCATCTCGCGCAGGTCGGCGGCGGCGCGCTCCGGCTCCGGCAGGGTGGCCGGCTGGGTGTTGCTGCACACCAGCAGCCGCGTCGCACCCAGCGCCTGCATGGTGTCGAACTTGCGCTCGGCGCGGTCCAGGTTGCGGGCGCGCTGCGGCTCCGGCATCGCCTCGAAGTCGCGGAACGGCTGGAACAGCGCCACCTGCAGCCCCAGGTCGGCGCACATCCGCCCCGCATCGGCGGCGCTGCCCTCGAAGGAGAGCAGGTCCTGCTCGAAGATCTCCACCGCCTCGAACCCCGCGGCGGCGGCGGCTTCCAGCTTGTCCGGCAGGGTGCTGGAAAGGCAGACGGTGGCGATCGAGCGCAGCATGGCGGGGCTACTCCAGCGTGATGTGGCGCTCGCGGATCAGGTCGCCCCACTTCCGGCTCTCGGCGCGGATCTGCGCCGGCCAGGCCTCGGCGGTGCCCACGTCGATCACCATGGCGGCGTTGCGCATCTTCTCGATCACTTCCGGGTTGCGCAGCGCCGCGGCCTTGGCGGCGGCCAGCTTGCGGATGATCTCCTCCGGCAGCCCGGCCGGGCCCAGCAGCGCGAAGTCGGACGAGCATTCATAGCCGGCGAATTGCGGCCCGCTTTCGGCAATGGTCGGCACGTTCGGCGCCTGCGGCACCCGCGCGGGGCTGGAGGCGGCCAGCGCCACGATGTCGCCATTGGCCATCAGCGGCAGCGCGGTCACGGCATCCACGAAGGCCATCTGCACCTCGTTGGTGATCAGCGCCTGCACCGCCGGCGCGCCACCGCGATAGGTCACGTTCTGCACCTCGGTTCCCGCCATGCGCAGGAACAGCTCGGTCGCCAGGTGGGCCGAGGAGCCGGCGCCGGAGGAGGCGTAGCTCAGCTTGCCCGGCTGCGCCTTGGCGCGGGCGATGAAGCTGGCCAGGTCGCGGTGGCCGCCGGCCTTGTTGGTGCACAGGAAGATCGGCGAATAGGCCACCCGCCCCATGCCGGCGAAGCTGGTGATGTCGTCGTAGCCGCGCTGCGGGAACAGGTGCGCCGCCATGGCATAGGTGGAGTTCACGCCCAGCAGCAGGGTGTGGCCATCCGGCCGGGCGCGGGCGACGGAGGCGTGGCCGACCGTGCCGGAGGCACCCGGGCGGTTGTCCACCACCATGTTGCCGTCCAACTCCCTGCTCATCTGCTGCGCCAGCACGCGGCCGACGAAATCGGTGGAGCCACCGGGCGCCCAGGCCACCACCAGGGTGATGGTGCGGCTGCCGGGATAGCCGGATTGCGCCAGGGCAGGGCGGGCCAGCAGCGCGAGCGGGGCGCTGGCAAGGGAACGGCGGCTGATGGTCATTGGTGCAATCCTCCCGAGGCTTCTGCTTGCCGTGTACGTACCAGATAGTACAAAGTGGGCGCAACCATTTTCCGGATGCCCCGCCCGATGCCCGACACCCTTCGCCCCGCGCTGCTGACCGGCCTGATCGGCCATGGCATCGCCGGCTCGCTCAGCCCGGTGATGCATGAGGCCGAGGCCGCCGCCCAGGGCCTGCGCCTGGTCTACCAGCGCATCGACCTGCACGCGCTGGGCCTGGGGGCGGAGGCACTGCCGGAGCTGCTGACCGCGGCCGAGCGCATGGGCTTCGCCGGGCTCAACATCACCCACCCCTGCAAGCAGGCCGTCATCCCGCTGCTGCATGAACTGAGCGAGGATGCCCGGGCGCTGGGCGCCGTCAACACGGTGCAGCTGCGGGGCGGCCGGCGCATTGGCCACAACACCGACTGGACCGGGTTCGCCGAGGGCTTCCGCCGCGGCCTGCCCGGCGCGTCGTTGGGCCAGGTACTGCAGCTGGGCACTGGCGGCGCCGGCAGCGCCGTGGCGCATGCGCTGCTGGTGCTGGGCGTGCAGCGGCTGGTGCTGTTCGACACCGACCCGGCCCGCGCCGAGGCCACCGCGGCGGCGCTCAACGCCCGCTTCGGCGCTGGGCGCGCCATGGCGCTGGCCGCGCTGCCCGCCGGCCTGGCCGGCTTCGACGGGCTGGTGAACTGCACCCCCATCGGCATGGCCAGGCACCCCGGCCTGCCGCTGGACGCAGCGCTGCTGCGGCCGGAACTGTGGGTGGCGGAGGTGATCTACTTCCCGCTGGAAACCGCGCTGCTGCGGGCCGCCCGCGCCCTGGGCTGCCGCACGCTGGACGGCGGCGGCATGGCGGTGTTCCAGGCGGTCGGCGCCTTCCGCCTGTTCACCGGGCAGGAGCCGGATGCCGAGCGCATGCGCGCCCACTTCGCCAGCCTGGTCGCGGCTCAGGGCTGCAGGTAGCCCATCACCGCGTCCACGATCATCAGCCGCTGGGTCGCCGCCACCGCCGGCTGGCCCACGTCCCGGCCGAAGATGGCCGAGAGGGTGTGGCGGTTGGAGACGCGGTAGAAGCAGAAGCCGCTGATCAGCATGTGCAGGTCCAGCGCATCCACGCCGGGGCGGAAGGCACCGGCGGCCTCGCCCCGCGCCAGCAGCGCCGACAGCGTGCCCAGCACCGCCGCGTTGCGCTGGCTGATGGTGGGGGAGGCGCGGACCATCCGCGCCTCGTGGATGTTCTCCACGCAGACCAGCCGGACGAAGGCGGGGTGCGCCTGGTGGTAGTCGAAGGTCGTCTCCACCAGCCGGCGCATGGCGTCCACCGGCGGCAGCGCATCCAGCGCCAGGGCCTGCTCGGCGTCGCGGATGCCGCCGTACAACTCCTCCAGCACCGCGGCGTAGAGCTGCTCCTTGCCGCCGAAGTAGTAGTAGATCATCCGCTTGGTCGTGGCGGTGCGGGCGGCGATGTCGTCCACCCGCCCGCCGGCGAAGCCCTTCTCGCTGAACTCCGCCAGCGCGGCATCCAGGATCGCGCGGCGGGTCTGCTCGGGGTTGCGCGTGGGCGCGGTGGCGGTGGCTGAGGCCATGGATGAACTCCCTGGTTCGTCCATAGCACGCGGCGCCGGCGGCGCGCAGCCGCCCCGGCCCGGCGCCGCCAGGCCGAGGCGCGGCCAGCCGGCTTCAGCGCGTGGCGATGCCGACCGGCGCCGCGGTGCGCCCGCCATCCACCACGTACTGTGCGCCGGTGATGTTGCTGGCCAGGTCGGAGCAGAGGAACAGCACCAGGTTGGCCACTTCCTCCGGCGTGCCGTAGCGGCGCAGCGGCAGCCCGGCGGCGTAGCGCTCCTCCACGCTGTCCGGGTTGTTGGGCGAGACCTGCCGGGCGATTTCCTGCACCATCCGGGTGGCGATGGGGCCGGGGCAGATGGCGTTGACCCGCACGCCCTGCGGCCCGACCTCCGCCGCCGCCACCTTGGTCAGCCCGATGACGGCATGCTTGGAGGCGACATAGGCCGGCATGCCCGCGGTGCCGACCAGCCCGGCGATGGAGGCGGTATTGACCACGGCGCCGCGCTGCTGCCGCAGCATCACCGGCAGCACATGCCGGAGGCCGAGGAACAAGCCCTTCACGTTCACGCCCATCACGGCGTCGAACACCGCCTCGTCGTATTCGGCGGTCGGCGCCACCTTGCCCTCGATGCCCGCATTGTTGTGGAAGCAGTCGATGGCGCCGAAGCGGTCCAGCGCCGCGGCGACGTAGCGCTGCACATCGGCGGACCGCGTCACGTCCGCGGTGCAGGCCAGCGCGTCGCGGCCGATCTCGGCGGCCACCGCCTCGGCGCCCTCGGCGTCGCGGTCCACCACCACCACCCGGGCGCCCAGACGGGCGAAGCCCAGCGCCACCGCGCGCCCAATGCCATTGCCGCCACCGGTCACCAGCGCAACCTTGCCGTTGAAGTCCATGCCGTCTCCTCCGCCGCGCCTTGCCGGCGCTTACCCGGCCACCCTACCAGCCCGGCCCGGCCAGCGAAATCGTCCTGCCTTGGCTTGAGCCGGTGGCGGCACTGCCGCATGCTGGCCGCCAACCCTTGGAGGAACCGGCGCGCCATGACCGCTTGCCGCATGCGGGCCGGCCGCCGCGCCGTGCTGGCGCTGCCCGCGCTGCTGGCCGCGCCGGCCGCCCGCGCCCAGGGCTTTCCCGACCGCCCGCTGCGCCTGGTGGTGGCCTATGCCCCCGGCGGCGCGGCGGACCTGATGGCGCGCGGCGTGGCGCAGCACATGCAGCCGCGCCTGGGCGTGCCGGTGGCGGTGGAGAACCGCAGCGGCGGCACCGGCGCCATCGGCGCCCAGGCGGTGGCCCAGGCCCCGGCCGACGGCCACACGCTGCTGTTCGCCTCGGGTACCGAGATCAGCGTGCAGCCGCTGGTGCAGAAGGCGCTGCCCTACGACGTGGACCGCGACTTCACGCCGATCATGCTCTGCGGCATCACGCCCATCGTGCTGGCGGTGAACGCGGCACTGCCGGCGGCGGACATGCCGGCGCTGCTGGCGCTGGCGCGGCGGCGGCCGCTCAGCTTCTCCTCGTCGGGCAGCGGCACCATCAACCACCTGACCGGGGAGCTGTTCGCCGCCCGTGCCGGCATCCGCCTGTTGCATGTGCCGTACAGGGGCACCGGCCAGGCGGTGACGGATGCCGCCAGCGGCCAGGTGGACATGATCTTCGCCGGCCTGCCCGCCATCCTGCCGCTGGTCCGCAGCGGCCAGCTCCGCATCCTCGCGGTCTCCACCGCCACGCGCAGCGCGGCGGCGCCGGAGGTGCCGACCTTGGCCGAACTCGGCCTGCCCGGCTTCGACATGTCCAACTGGTTCGGCCTGATGGCGCCGTCCGGCACCCCCGCCCCGGCGCTGGAGAAGCTGCACGCCGCCGCCCGCGCCGCGACGGCCGAGCCCGAGGTGCGCGCGCTGTTCGCCCGGCTGGGCGGAGAGGCGCTGGGCGGCACGGCGGCCGAATACCGCGGCTTCATCGCCGCCGAACGCGCCCGCCTGGCCGAGGCGGTGGTCGCGGCAAGGCTTGAGCCGGGCTAGGCAGAAGCGCCCGGCCCCGCCCTAGGCCGGCGTCTCGCCGAAGATCGTCACCCGGTTGGCGTAGCGCTGGTGCGGCCAGTAGTCCCACATGGCCCGGTGCTGGGTGCAGCGGTTGTCCCAGAACGCGATCGACCCTTCCTGCCAGGCGAAGCGGCACTGGAACAGCGGGTTCTCCAGGTGCTGGAACAGGTAGCCCAGCAGCGCGTCGCTCTCGTCCTTCGGCAGCCCATTGATCTTGGTGGTGAAGCGGCGGTTGACGTACAGCGCCTTCCGCCCGGTCACCGGGTGGGTGCGCGCCACCGGGTGGTTGGACTGCGAATAGGCCTCCCGGTCCTTGATGCCCAGGTGCCCGTAGGTGCCGCGATAGACGAACTCGCCGTCATGCAGCGCGGTCAGCCCTTCCAGGTGCGCCTTCATCCGGTCCGACAGCGTCTCCCACGCCGCGTACATGCTGGCGAACAGCGTGTCGCCGCCGACCGGGGGGCAGACCTTCATGTACAGGATGCTGCCCATCGGCGGCTGCGGCTCGGCCGACATGTCGGTGTGCCATTCCTCGCCATTCACCCGGGCGGAGCCTTCATCCGCCTTGATGATCATCAGCTCGTCCAGCCCCGGCTCATGCGGCGCCAGCGGGTGGGCCTGCAACGCGCCGAAGCGGCGGCCGAAGGCCAGCTGCTGCTCGCCGCTGATCTTCTGGTCGCGGAAGAACACCACGGCGTTCTCGGCCAGGGCGCGCTCAACCTCGGCCTGGGTCGCGTCGTCCAGCGGCGCCGAGAGGTCCACGCCGGAAATCTCCGCGCCGATCACCGGCGTCACCTTGCGCACGCCGATCCGCCGGTATTCGCCCGCCGCCATCACGCCACTGCGAAACCGCGGGCCGGTATGCATCGGTTGCACCGCCATGGTCCGTTCTCCCCTGTCGGCGGCAAGCTTGCGGCGTGCCCTGCCACGGCGCAAGGCGGCGCCGCGCCCCATTGCGTTTTGCCGCGCCAGGGTGGAACCAACCGGGCAGGGCGGCGACGCCGAAGCGGGAGGTTGCGATGGAACTCGGTTTTCTCGGCCTGGGGCAGATGGGCGCGGCGATTGCGGAGCGGCTGCAGGCCGCCGGCCACGCGCTGCATGTGCACGACCCCAACCCGGCGGCCATGGTGCCCTTCCTGGAGCGCGGCGCCACCGGCCATGCCGGGCCGACCGCGGTGGCCGACTCGGCGGCGCTGGTCTTTGCCTGCCTGCCCAATGGCAAGGTCAGCCAGGCGGTAGCACCGCTGGTCGCCCAGGGCGGCAAGGTCCGGCTGTACGTGGAGATGTCCACCATCGGCAGCCCGGCGCTGGAACAGGTGCGCCAGGCCGTCGCCGCCCGCGGCATCGCGCTGGCGGATTGCCCGATCAGCGGCGGCCCCACCGGCGCCCGCGCGGGCACGCTGACCATGCTGTGCGCCGCTGCCCCGGAGGTTCGGGCCGAGCTGGTGCCGCTGCTGCGCCAGGTCGGCCGCACGGTGTTCGAGCTGGGCGACCGCCCCGGCCAGGCACAGCTGATGAAGCTGGTGAACAACCTGGTCAACGCCGCCAACATGGCCACGGCGTTCGAGGCGCTGGTGCTGGGCGCCAAGGGCGGGCTGGACCCCGACCAGATGGTGGCGATGATGAACGTCTCCACCGGCCAGAACAGCGCCATGCTGACCAAGGTGCCGAATTCGGTGCTGACCGGCCGCTTCAACCACGGCGCCAAGCTGACCACCATGGTGAAGGACGTGGACCTGGGCCTGGCGGAGGCCGAGGCGCTGGGGGTGCCGATGTGGGTGCATCGCCAGGTCGGCACGCTGTGGCGCCTGGCCGAGCAGCAGGGCCTGGGCGAGCAGGATTTCACCAACCTGATCAAGCTGATGGAGGGCTGGGCCGGGGTGGAGGTACGCAGCCGCGCGAAGCCGGACTGACCCCTGGCCCACCATATCTGGGTTGACGGCGCGGCTTCACCCGCAGCATCTTGTGGTGGGCGGTCAGAGTCGGCCGCGCCAGGCTGCGCGGGCAAACCGGCCGGACCGGTCGGTGGCACCCCTTGTGCAACCCTGGCGCCGCCACACCCTTAAGCGTCCCGGCGGGGCCCAGGTTTCGAGTCCCGGCTCTCTCTCTCACTGGAACAGCGCTCATGCCCGACGGCGTCCACTCCCCTGACGAATATCCGGTTCGTGCCGACCTGCTGACCGCCAACCCGGTCTACAAGCCGTTCCGCTACCCCTGGGCCTACGACGCCTGGCTGACCCAGCAGCGCGTCCACTGGCTGCCGGAAGAGGTGCCGCTGGCTGATGACGTCAAGGACTGGCAGAAGAACCTGTCGCCGGGTGAGAAGAACCTGCTGACGCAGATCTTCCGCTTCTTCACCCAGGCCGATGTCGAAGTGAACAACTGCTACATGAAGCAGTATTCACAGGTGTTCAAGCCGACCGAAGTGCTGATGATGCTCTCGGCGTTCTCGAACATCGAGACGATCCACATCGCCGCCTATTCCCACCTGCTGGACACGGTGGGCATGCCGGAGATCGAGTACAGCGCCTTCCTCAAGTACAAGGAAATGAAGGACAAGTACGACTACATGCAGAACTTCTCGGTCAGCAACAAGACCGAGATCGCCAAGACCCTGGCCGCCTTCGGTGCCTTCACCGAGGGGCTGCAGCTGTTCGCGTCCTTCGCCATCCTGATGAACTTCCCGCGCTTCAACAAGATGAAGGGCATGGGCCAGATCGTCAGCTGGAGCGTGCGCGACGAGAGCCTGCACTGCGACAGCATCATCAAGCTGTTCCGCACCTTCATCCAGGAAAACCCGGAAGTCTGGACCGAGGAGTTCCAGCGCGACCTCTACCTGGTCTGCGCCACCATCGTGGACCACGAGGACGCCTTCATCGACCTGGCGTTCGAGATGGGCGGCGTGGAGGGCCTGCAGGCCGCGGATACCAAGCTCTACATCCGCTTCATCGCCGACCGCCGCCTGCAGCAGCTGGGCCTGCAGCCGCTGTTCCACATCGAGAAGAACCCGCTGCCCTGGCTGGACGAGATGTTGAACGCGGTGGAGCACACCAACTTCTTCGAGAACCGCGCCACCGAGTATTCCAAGGCCAGCACCGCCGGCAGCTGGGAGGACGCCTGGTCCTCCGGCACCGAGGCGGCGCTGGTGGAGGCCCGGCCGGGCCGGATGTAGCGCAGGGCTGCCCCGCCACGATTGCCTGTAGCCGGGTCGCCGTGGCCGGGGGTATCTAGCCGCCATGCTTCGTTTGGTCAGACTTGTCGCGCTGTTGCTGGGGCTGCTGCTGGGGGGAACCTGGGCCTATGCCTGGGTCACCCGCGCGCCCGGCGAAAGCCTGGGCGATGCCTTCGCCGGCCGCCTCGCCCTGCTGTTCGGCGGCTCGCCGGCCGGCGGGCCGAGTGCCGGCGGCTTGCAATTGCCGCAGGGCATGGTGCTGGGCGGGCCGTTCAGCCTGGTGGATCAGTCCGGCCGCGCCGTCACCGAGCGCGACTTCGCCGGCCAATGGCTGCTGCTGTACTTCGGCTATACCTATTGCCCGGATGTCTGCCCGACCGAGCTGGGCACCATTGCGGCGGCGATGGACAGCCTGGGGCCGCTGGGCGAAAAGGTCGTGCCGGCCATGGTGACCATCGACCCGCAGCGTGACACGCCGGCCCAGTTGGCGGAATATGTCACCCGCTTCCATCCGCGCATGCTGGGCCTGACCGGCTCGCCGGAGCAGGTGGCGGAGGCGGCGCGCCGCTACCGGGTGTACTTCGCGCGGGTCAACCGCGCCGATGCGGGCGACTATCTGATGGACCATTCCAGCTTCGTCTATCTGGTTGGTCCGGACGGGCGGGTACGGTCCCTGTTCCGCCCGGAGGCCAGCCCGGACGACATTGCCGCAGTGGTGCGCGCACAACTTGCGCGAGCGGCCGCGGCATCATGACTACCAGGGGTTTGCAGGTGACGATTTCGCGTATTAACCTTCCATCACAACGCCATGGCGCTCCGCCACGCGGCGCAACCTTCGACGGCATGCCGGCGGGGCAGGGGATCGGGCATGGCTGACGAGGAGCAGGAGCAGGACGGTCTGCGCGAGGTGCGCTCCGCCGGTGCGCCGCGCCACAGTCGCCGCCTCTCCGACAAGATCCTGATCGCCTTCCACCATGCCTGCGATCAGGGCGACTTCGAGGTTGCCGAGCAGCTGCTGCGCATCCTGGAAATGATGCTGACGCGCCGTCCGGTCTCGCCCGACACCAACCGGCGCCGCAACATGGAAAGCCTGGTGGCCGCGCATGAGCGGCTGTGGCACCTGCGCCACCCGGAGCTGCGCGAGGGCAACTAGGCCCGGCTGCGCGCTGACCGCCGGCGGCGAAAGCGGCCGCCGGACCTACATCTCCAGCGCCGCCGCCTCCCGCAACACGGCGGCGGCAGCGGGGGTCCAGGCGCCATCGGCTTCATGCAGCACCAGCCCGGGCCGCACCGCGGCCGGGCCGCGCCCGCCCTTGCGCGCCAGCAGCAGTACCCGCTTGGCCGGGCTGCCGGCATGCGGCCATAGCGGCAGCAGCGTCACCCCACCACAGCCGGCCCCGCGCAGTGCGGCGCTTCCTTCGTCGAATCGTGCGGCCGGCAGCACCAGCGCCAGCCAGCCGCCATGCCGCAGCCCGGCGGCCAGGAAGCCAGCCCAATCGGCCAGCCCGGCCCCTGCCTCGTGCGTGGCGGCGGCGCGGCCCGGCGCCGGCGGGGCGGTGCCGCCCGGCCAGTAGGGCGGGTTGGCCATGGCGTGGTCCCAGGTCCCCAGCCGCCGCGCCAACGCCAGGTCGGCGACATCACCGGCCACCACCTCGGCCGCCTGGCCGTTCAGCGCGGCATTGTCCGCGGCCAGCGCCGCCATGGCCGGGTCGCGCTCCACCGCCAGCAGCGCCAGGCGCGGCACCCGCGCCCCCAGGCACAGCATGGCCGCGCCGCTGCCGCAGCCAGCCTCCAGCACGCGCTGGCCGGGGCGGGCGGGCAGGGCGGCGGCCAGCAGCACCGCGTCCAGCCCGGCGCGCAACTGGCCCGCCACCGGCTGGCGCAGCCGCACCCGGCCGCCCAGCAGGCTGTCCTCGGTGGTGCCGCTCATGCCGCGGCGCCAGGGCGGCGGCGGTGCGGGGCGTTGTCAACAGCCGGCAGCTGCATGGGCGGTGAAATCCTTGGTTTGCCTTGGCTTGCCGCCGGGCGGGTGCGCCGTTATGTTCCCGCCCCCCATGCCAGGGTCAAGCAACGTGGACGCGCTACCGGGCCAAGAGCCTGCCGTGCCGGGCGCCGAGGACGCGCTGACGGCCCTAACAGATCTCGTGCGCGAGGACCTTGAGGCGTGCAACCGCCTGATCGTCCAGCGCATGCAGAGCCCGGTTGCGCTGATTCCGCAACTGGCGGCGCATATCGTTGCCGCCGGCGGCAAGCGGCTGCGGCCGCTGCTGACGCTCGCGGCCGCGCGCCTGTGCGGCTATGGCGGCCAGCGCCACGTCAAGCTGGCGGCCTGCGTGGAGTTCATCCACACCGCGACGCTGCTGCACGACGACGTGGTGGATGAAAGCTCCCTGCGGCGTGGCCAGGCCAGCGCCAATGCGCTGTTCGGCAACCAGGCCAGCGTGCTGGTCGGCGACTTCCTGTTCGCCCGCGCCTTCGAGCTGATGGTCGAGGACGGCAATCTCAAGGTTCTCGCGATCCTCTCCGCCGCCTCCGCCACCATCGCCGAGGGCGAGGTGCTGCAGCTGGTGACGCAGAACGACACCGGCACGACCGAGGAACAGTACCTGGACGTGATCCACGGGAAGACCGCGGCGCTGTTCGCCGCCGCCACGCGCGTCGGCGCCGTGGTGGCGGACCAGCCCATGCCGGCCGAGGAAGCCATGGACAGCTATGGCCGCAACCTCGGCATCGCCTTCCAGCTGGTGGACGACGCGCTGGATTACTCGGCGGCGCAGGAACAGCTGGGCAAGACCGTCGGCGACGATTTCCGCGAGGGCAAGATCACCCTGCCGGTGCTGCTGGCCTTCGCCCGCGGCACCGAGGAGGAGCGCGTGTTCTGGCGCCGGGTGCTGGAGGACCGCGACCAGACCGAGGCCGACCTGCCGCAGGCCCAGGCGCTGATCGCCCGGCACGGCGCGCTGGCCGATACCATCCTGCGCGCCCGCGACTATGGCGATGCCGCGCTGGCCGCGCTGGCCAGCTTCCCGGATGGTCCGGAGCGCCAGGCCCTGGCCGGCATCGTCGAGTTCTGCATCGCCCGGGCGCGCTGACGCGGCTGAAACCGTAGCGGTTTCTTCATGATTGGAGCGCAGAAGGATACCGACGCGCTCCTCCCGAAAATCGGGTCCAACCTGATCCCTTCGGGAAAATCTTCATGGCCGTGCCCTCCGTCACCCTTGCCGGCGTTGCCGCCGCGCAGGCAAACGCCACCATTGCCAGCTTCACCGTCGCCGACACCGCCGCGCATGTGCTGGACGGCCTCGCCACCCTGGCGAATGCGAGCCACCTGGCCAGCATCACCCTGACCAGCGGCGGCCCGCTGGTCGCCACCGCCGCCCAGTTCCTCGGCTACCGGGCCGTGCTGGACAAGCTGACCACCATCTTCAAGGTCACCGGCATCGGCGTGGCCGAAGCCACGCTGGCGCAGGCGGACGTGCATGTCGCCAGCTTCACCGTGGCCGATACCGCGGCGCATGTGCTGGCCAGCCTTGCCACGCTGGCGACGCAGACCCACCTGACCGGCATCAGCCTGACCGATGCCACCACCCTGTCGGTGGGCGCCGCCACCTTCGGCAGCTACAAGGCCACGCTGGACAAGCTGGCCGCCGGCAGCAGCTTCACCGCCCAGGGGCTGACGGTGGCGCAGGCCGCGCTGGCCCAGGCCGATACGCATTGCAGCGGCTTCACCGTGGCCGACACCGCGGCGCATATCCTGGCCGGGCTGGCGCCGCTGCTGGCCGACAGCCACCTGACCGCGCTCACCATCTCGGACCATGCCGCGCTGGGCCTGACCCTGGCGCAGTACACCGCAGACCAGGCGCTGCTGGCCAAGCTGGCGGGCGGCAACTTCGTCACCGTCTCGGCCGGCACCGTGGCCCGCGCCGCCGCGCTGCAGGCGGATGTGCATGTCTCGGGCTTCACCGTCACCGACACCGGCGCCAACCTGCTGGCCGGGCTGGCCGCGCTGTCGGCTGACAGCAAGCTGACCGCGATGACCCTGTCCGGCGCCACCACGCTGGCGGTCACCTGGGACCAGTTCAACGCCAACCAGGCCACGCTGGACAAGCTGACCAACGCCAAGCTGACCCTGGCCGGCCTGACCGCCTGGCAGGCCCTGGTGGCCATGGCGGACAGCCATGTCGGCAGCATGACGGTGGTGGACACCGCGGCCCATATCCACGACCAGCTTTCCAGCCTGGCGCTGAACACCCACCTGGCCAGCCTGCGCGTCAGCGACGCCACCGGCTTCACCCTGGTCGGCAGCGGCGAGTTCACCAGCTACAAGGCGGTGGCCGACAAGCTGGTGGCTGGCGAGCACTTCGTCGCCACCGGCCTGACCGCGGCGCAGGCGGCCAGCGCCCAGGCCGACACGCATTGCGCCAGCTTCACCGTGGCCGACACCGCGGCGCATGTGCTGACCGCCATCACCGCGCTGAACGCCGACACCCACCTGACCAGCCTGACCCTGACCGATGGCCCGTTGACGCTGACCCTGGCGCAGTTCACCGCCGATGCCGCGCTGGTCGGCAAGCTGGCGGTCGGCTCCATGGTCAAGCTGGCCGGGGTCACCGCCGCCAATGCCACCACCCTGGCCGGCAACAGCCATGTCGGCCAGGTCGGCATCATCGACACGCTGGCCAATATCGGTACCAACCTGGATGCGCTGGAGGCACTGGCCAAGGCCGGCAAGATCAGCGGCATCGCGGTCAGCGACGCCGGCCACAGCCTGACGCTGACGGCGGCGCAGATCGCCGCCGACCATGACGCGCTGGCGCTGCTGAGCGGCAGCTACACCATCAACCAGGCGCCGGCGGCCGGCGGCTTCCACATCAACCTGGTCTACAACGCCTCCATGTCCGGCGCCTCCGCCGCCTTCAAGGCCGGGCTCGCCGCCGCCGTCACCTACTTCGAGGGGCTGATCAGCACCAACGAGACGGTGACGCTGCAGGTCGGCTACGGCGAGGTCGGCGGCCAGGCCATGGGCGCCGGGGTACTGGGAGAGGCCGGGCCGACCCGCGGCGTCACCGTGACCTACGACCAGTTCAAGGCCGCCTTCGCCGCCCACGCCACCACGGCGGAACAGCAGAGCGTGCTGGCCAACATGGGCGCGGACCCGACCCATGGCGGCCATATCTACGTCGCCAGCGCCGAGGCCAAGGCGCTGGGGCTGATGAGCGCCAGCGATACCGGCGTGGACGGCGTGATGGGCTTTGCCCGCGATGCCACCGGCAGCCTGTTCGACTACGACCGCAGCGACGGCATCTCGGCCGGGCACTACGACTTCCTGGGCGTGGTCGAGCATGAGCTGAGCCACGCCCTGGGGCGCTATGCCTGGCTGAAAACGGCGCAGGCCTACTACAGCGTGCAGGACCTGACGCGCTACAGCGCCAATGGCGTGCACCAGCTGAACGCGAACGGCTACGGCTACTTCTCGATCGATGGCGGCCGGACGGTGCTGGATGTCTATTCCACCAGCTCCGACGCGGGGGACTGGGCGTCCTCGGCCGGCAACGACGCCAACAACGCCTATTCCAACCCCGGCGTCGTCAATGCCTTCACCCATACCGACGTGGTGCAGATGGGCGTGCTGGGCTACGCGCTGGCGTAGCCCGGGCCATCGTTGAGGGGTTGATCGCCGCCGGTGCACTCACCGGCGGCGTGGTTCAGCTGCCCTGGCCGCGCCGGGCCACCCTGGCGCCGGGAATGCTCGGCAGCGCCCGTGGCAGACAGGCCAGCGCCACCAGGCCCAGCAGTTCCGCGCTGATCCACCATTCCTGCCAGGTGCCGAAGCTGAGCAGCCCGGTCACGGCGGCCGAGGCCAGCATGGCCGCCGCCACGCCAGGCCGGGCGCTGCGCTCGGCCAGCCGGCCCAGCACGAAGACCAGCATCGCCGCCAGCAGCGCGCCGACCATGCCCAGTTCCAGCCAGACCTGCAGCGGCCCGTTATGCGTGTGCAGCGGCAGGCGGGAAGCCGGGGCAAGGGTCTCGTAGATCGGCACCCCCGGCACGATGCCGAAGCGCGCCAGGGTCTCGGCGCTGGCCGGCTCGCCGGCGCCGGGGATGCGGCGGCTCGCCTCCATGCCCCAGCCCAGCAGCGGCTTGTCGCGGATGCGCTGGATGGTGAAGTCCCAGATCAGCAGCCGATGCGCCGAGGAGGCCGGCAGGCCGGCGGCGGGAATGCCATGCCCCAGCCCCGGCCCCAGCAGCGCCGGCATGCCCAGCATCAGCACCGCCGCCACCGGCCCCACCAGGCGTGGCCCCCATTTCGGCAAAGCCAGGCAGACCAGCCCGACCAGCCCGGCGACCAGTACCGCGACCTTGGCCGCTTCCCCCGGCAACGCCATGATGATGCCGCCGCCGGCCAGCAGCGCCACCGCCCTCTGCCACGCCGGCAGTCCCGGCACCGCGGCGGCCAGCGGCAGCAGCAGCGCCATGACGGACGCCGCCGGCTTCAGCCCCACGGCAATGCCCGGACGCTCGCTGAGGCCGCGCACCGCCAGGCGGATGGCGTTGCCGCTGGCCAGGTCCAGCCCGGCCAGCAGCAGCCCGCCGGCCAGCCCGCCCAGCGCCGCCAGCAGCATGCCCTGGCGCGCCACGGCGCTGTCTCGTGCCACGGCGACGCAGCCGGCCGCGCCGAGGGCAATGAAGCCGCCCAGCTGCACTGCCGTGAACAGGGCCCGCCCCGGATCCGGCGCCCAGGCGGCGCTGATGCCGCCCCAGCCGAACAGCGCCAGCGCCAGCCACAGCGCCGGCCCGCCCGGCAGCGGCCAGCGCCCCTGGCGTAGCCGTGCCAGCAGCACCGCGGCCAGCAGCCCCAGCGTCGCCACCGGCGACAGCGCCTTGCTCTGCAGCACCGCCGCCGCCGGCGCCACCGCCAGCGCCACCCCCAGCGCGGCGGCCGGCCCGGCCGTGCGCAGCTTTCCCAGCAACGCCCGTAGCATCAAACGGCGGCGATGCTCTCGCGGCGCAGCTGCACCGTCAGCTCATCCAGCGCGCGGCCGACCCGGTCCAGCATCTCGTCGATCTCGGCCTCGGTGATGATCAGCGGCGGCGAGAAGCCGATCACGTCATTGGTCATGGCGCGCAAAATCACGCCGTTCTGCTCGCCCAGCTTCATGATGCGCGGGCCGACCTTGGCGGTGGGAGCGAAGTTGCCATGCGTCGCCTTGTCCAGCACCAGCTCCACGCCGGCGATCAGGCCGACGCCGCGGACCTCACCCACCAGCGGGTGGCCGGCGAAGCGCTCGCGCAGCTGCTTCTGCAGGTACGGCCCCACGCGGGCGACATGGCCGCCGATATCCATCTCGTCGTAGATCTTCAGCGTCTCGATCGCCACCGCCGCCGGCACCGGATGGCCGGAATAGGTGAAGCCATGGCCGAAGGTGCCGACCGTGGACGAGCCCTCGCAGATGCCCTGGAAGACCGCGTCGTTGATCACCACCGCCGAGATCGGCAGGAACGAAGCCGACAGCGCCTTGGCGCAGACAAGAATGTCCGGCTGGATGCCGAAGGTCTGGCTGCCCCAGTAGTTGCCGGTGCGGTGGAAGCCGCAGATCACCTCGTCCACCACGAACAGCACGTCGTGCTTGCGCAGCACCGCCTGCACCTTCTCGAAGTAGGTGGCGGGCGGCACGATCACGCCGCCGGCGCCCATGACGGGCTCGGCCCAGAAGGCGGCCACCGTCTCCGGCCCCTCCTTCACGATCAGGTCGTCGATCTCCTGCGCCAGGCGGGTGGCGAAGTCGGCCTCGCTCTCGCCCGGGTTGGCGCCGTGGTAGTGGTGCGGGGTGCTGACGTGGTGGAAGCCCGGCAGCGGCAGGTCGAACAGCTTGTGGTTGGCCGGCAACCCGGTCAGGCAGGCGCTGGCCAGGGTGATGCCGTGGTAGCCCTTCAGCCGGGCGATGACCTTCTTCTTCTCCGGCCGGCCCAGCGCGTTGTTCATGTACCAGATCATCTTGATCGCGCTGTCATTCGCCTCGGACCCCGAGTTGGCGAAGAACACCTTGCTCATCGGCTTGCCGCCGACCGAGAGCGGCGCGCGTTCCAGCACCATCTCCGCCAGGTCCACCAGCGGGTCGTGCGACTTGCCGGCGAAGGCGTGGTAGAATGGCAGCTGGCGCATCTGCTTCGCCGCCGCCTGCACCAGGCGTTCATTGTCGAAGCCCAGGCTGGCGCACCACAGCCCGGCGACGCTCTCGATGTATTCCTTGCCCTGGTCGTCGAACACCCGCACGCCCTGGCCGCGGCTGATCACCACCGGGCCGTTGACCTGGTGCGCCTTGGCGTCGGTATAGGGGTGCAGCACGGCCGCGATGTCGCGGGCGGCGGTGGAATTGCGGGGCGGGGTCATCGGCGGTCTCCGGCGGGGTGCGGCGGCACCTTACGCCCGGGTAGGTGCAGCCGGCCAGGGTTGCGCTATCATGCACGCGCAGGCGTGGGGCCGGAGGCAGGCATGACCGACAGCGAAGGTGTGACCGAGGCCGATGCCCGGCCCGCCGCCGCGCGCCCCACCCGGCACGCGGCCGAGGAGACCACGATCCGCACCCGGATCGAGAGTGGCCGCCGCAACGACCCGGTGCTGGGCCTGCCGCACCCGGTGCAGGGGCCGGTGCTGGCGCTGCTGGCGGTGCATCCGCTGGCCTGGGCCGCCTGCTGGGCCGGGCTGCTGGCGCTGGATGCCGGGGAGCGCCTGCCGCTGCTTTCCCTGACGCGGGACAGCCTGATGCAGGGCAGCCTGTTCTTCGCCGTGGCGTTGCTGGCGCAATGCCTGCTGCTGCTGCCGCCGGTGCTGCTGGCCGCCACCGGCGGCTTCTGGGCCTGGACGCTGCTGGCGCTGGCCGGCCGCGCGCCCTGGCCGCCGCTGCCCTGAATGCGCGCCATCCTGCACATCGGCGGCGAGAAGACTGGCTCCACCTCGATCCAATGGATGCTGGAGGCCAACCGCGCGGCGCTGGCCCAGGCCGGCTTCGGCGTGCCGCGCGGCCTGGGCGGGTCCAACCACGTGGCGCTGGCCGCCTATGCCGGGCGCGACCCCATGGTGGTGGACCTGCTGGGCATGCTGGACGAACCGCAGGGCCTGGCCGGGCTGCGCGCCTGGCTGCCGGCGCGGCTGGCGGCGGCCATGGCGGCGCAGCCCGCCGGCGTCCACACCATGCTGTTCACCAATGAACACTGCCAAAGCCGGCTGCACACGCCAGAGGAGGTCGCCCGGCTGCGCGACCTGCTGGCGCCGCTGTTCAGTGAAGTGCTGGTGCTGGTCTATCTGCGCCGCCAGGACGAGATCGTCATCAGCATGCGGAACACGTCGCTGCGCAGCCACGGGCGGCTGCCGGACGCATGGTTCCCGGCCGACCCCGGCCTGCTGGCGGTGCTGGACCACGGGCTGCTGCTGCAGCGCTGGGGCCAGGTTTTCGGCCGGGCGGCGCTGCGGCCACGGCTGTACCGGGGGAGGACGCGGTCCAGGACTACCTGGACGCCGTCGGTGCCCCGGCGCTGCCGCTGAACCTGCCGCGCCGGCTCAACCGCTCGCTCAGCCCGGCGGCGGAAGCGTGGCTGGCCCGGCTGGGTGCCGCCGGCACCTGGCCCCCGGCCAATTTCGGCCCGATGCTGAAGCTGCTGGAAACCGAGTTCCCCGGCCCCGGCGCGCTGCCCGCGCGCGACGACGCCGCCCGCTTCCTGGCCCGCTTCGGCGCCAGCAACCAGGCGGTGCGCAATGCCTGGTTTCCCGGCCAGCCCAGCCTGTTCCCCACCGATTGCTCGGGCTACCCGGCCGCGGCGACGCCGCCGCCCAGCGCCGCGGAAATCGCCGCGGTGGCGGCCCGCATGGCGGCGCTGGCCCAGGGCTGAGCGGATGGCGCCGGGCGGCCGCCGGTGGCAGAATGCCGACCCTTCCGCCAACCAGGGTTGTGCATGTACGACATCAAGCCGCACGCGGCGCATTGGGGCTACTTCGAAGCGCTGGTGAAGGGCGGCCGGATGGTCGGCGCCCGTGGGTTCGAGCAGGATCCCTACCCGGCCAGCCTGCTGGACAGCACCGCCGACGCCGTCCATTCCCCGATGCGGATCGACCAGCCCTATGTCCGGCGCGGCTGGCTGCAGGGCCGCCGGCGCGGCGCGCTGCGCGGCGGTGACCCCTTCGTGCCGGTCAGCTGGGACCGGGTAACCCGGCTGCTGGCGGATGAGATCACCCAGACCCGCGCCGAGCATGGCGACACCAGCATCTTCGCGGGCAGCTATGGCTGGTCCTCGGCTGGCCGCTACCACCACGCGAAGAGCCAGCTGCAACGCTTCCTCGGCCAGGGCGGCGGCTTCACCTCCTCCGTCCACGCCTATTCCTATGCCGCGGCGCAGACCCTGCTGCCGCACGTGGTCGGCACCAACGAGGTACTGCTGGGCCGGGTGACCGACTGGCACGCCATCGCCCGCTATGCCCGGCTGATGGTCTGCTTCGGCGGGCTGGCGGCGAAGAACGGCATGGTCAACTCCGGCGGCGCCGGCCGGCATGACTACAAGCTGCTGATGCAGCGGGCCAGGCAGGCCGGGGTGCGCTTCGTCAACGTCTCGCCGTTCCAGGGCGACACGGAAGCCGAGCTGGGCGCCGAATGGATTCCCATCCGCCCTGGCACCGACACCGCGATGATGCTGGCCATGGCGCATGTGCTGATCGACAGCCACCGCTACGACGAGGGCTACCTGAACCGCTGCACCACCGGCTTCGACCGGCTGCGCGACTACGTGATGGGGCAGGGCGAGGACGCGACCCCGAAGACCCCGGAATGGGCCGAGCCGATCACCGGCGTGCCGGCCCAGCGGGTGCGCCAGCTGGTGCTGGAGATGACGGTCAACCCGGCCATGCTGACCGCGGCCTGGAGCTTGCAGCGCGCCGACTACGGCGAGCAGCCCTACTGGATGCTGGTGGCCCTGGCGGCGATGCTGGGCAACATCGGCAAGCCCGGCCTGGGCGTTGCCTTCGGCTATGGCAGCATCAACGGCATGGGCACGCCGCGGCAGGAACTGCCCGCCGTCGCCGGCCCCGCCATCCGCAACCCCGTCGGCCTCAGCATCCCCGTCGCGCGCATCACGGAGCTGCTGGAACGCCCCGGCGAGGTGATGGAGTTCAACGGCCAGCAGATCGCGCTGCCGGACACGCGCATGGTCTGGTGGGCCGGCGGCAACCCGTTCCACCACCACCAGGACCTCAACCGCCTGCTGCGCGCGTGGTCCCGGCCGGAGACGATCGTGGTGCAGGAGCCCTGGTGGACCAGCCTGGCCCGCCACGCCGACATCGTGCTGCCCGCCACCACCACGCTGGAACGCAACGACATCGCCAGCAGCAGCCGCGACCGCTTCGTCGGCGCCATGCACCAGGCGATCAAGCCGCAGGGCAAGGCGCGCAACGATGTCGACATGCTGGCCGACATCGCTGATGCGCTGGGCTACCGCGACCGCTTCACCGAACAGCGCGACGAGCGTGCCTGGCTGCGCTTCATGTACGACCGCTGGCGCCAGCAATGCGCCACGCTCGGCTTCGACGCGCCGGAGTTCGACCGGTTCTGGAAGCTCGGCCATGTCGAGGTGCCGGAGCCCGGCAATGGCGAGGAATACACCCAGTTCGCCGACTTCGCCGCCGACCCCGAGGAAGCCCCGCTGAACACGCCCAGCGGCAAGATCGAGCTGTTCAGCGAGACCATTGCCGGCTTCAACTACAAGGACTGCCCCGGCCACCCCGCCTGGATCGCCCCGCGCGAATGGCTGAAGGCGCCGCTGGCCCGCGCCTACCCGCTGCACCTGCTGACCATCCAGCCCGCCACCCGGCTGCACGGTCAGCTCGACACCGGCCGTGTCTCCGCGGCGGACAAGATCGACGGCCGCGAGCCGATCCTGCTGCACCCCGAGGACGCCAAGTCCCGCGCGCTGGAGGAGGGCATGGTGGTGCGCGTGTTCAACGCCCGCGGCGCCTGCCTGGCCGGGCTGCGCCTGGCGCCCGGGCTGCTGCGCGGCGTGGTCGCCATGGCCACCGGCGCCTGGTTCGACCCCGAGGTGCCGGGCCAGCCCGGCAGCCTCTGCGTCCATGGCAACCCCAATATCCTGACCGCCGATATCGGCACCTCCCGCCTGGGCCAGGGGCCTTCGGCGCAATCGTGTCTGGTGCAGGTGGAACGCTGGGATGGCCCGTTGCCACCTGTTTCGGTACACGCACTCCCTCCCGTTGAGAAAGAATGAGGCTCTGCCCGTGACCTCTCGCCGCCAGCTTCTCGCCGCCACCGCGCTCGGCCTCGCCGCGCCGGCGGCGCTCCACGCCCCCTTGGCCCAGGCCCAGGTCTTCCGCAGCGACCTGGCCCCCATGCCCCTGCCGGTGAAGCAGGACGACACCATTGCCCAGGGCTACCGGCGGGACCCGCTGGTGCGCTGGGGCGACCGCGTCGCCTTCGACGCGCCGGGCTGGAACCCGCAGGGCCAGGACGCCGAGGCCGCCGCCGGCCAGTTCGGCTGGGACGCCCGCGTCGTCGGCCTGGCCTCGGCCCCCACCGCCGCCGATGGCGTGCCGCGCGCCGTGCTGGCCGTGGTCCACCAGGGGGTGAACCCGGCCATGGCCTTCCCGCGCGGTGGCTCGGGCGCCGTTGCCTCGGCCATGCAGGGCGCCAGCCTGCTGAACGTGGAGAAGCGTGGCCGCTGGGTCGTGGTGGATGGCGGCTACCAGAACCGCCGGCTGCATCGCGGCACGCCGGTCCGCATCTCCGGCCCGGCGGCGGACCGCGCGGCCGGCGCCAATGGCTTCTCCCGCGGGATCCTGGCGCCGCAGGGCGGCACCGTCACGCCCTGGGGCACGCTGCTGCTGGTGGAGGGCAACCCGGCCGCCGCCACCGCCAGCCTCGGCGCCATCGACCCCGGCAGCGAGAATGCCAACCAGTTCGGCTGGCTGGTGGAACTGGACCCGCTCGACCCGCGCTCGGTGCCGGTCAAGCGCACCGCGCTGGGCCGCATGAACCACGGCGACGTGGCCGCCACCCTGAGCCGCGACGGCCGCGCCGTGATCTACCGCGTCAACCGCGACGGCAACGGCCACCTGGTGCGCTTCATCTCCAATGCCCCGGCGACCGACGCGGATGCGCTGGACGCCGGCAGCCTTTCGGTCGCGGTGCTGGACCCGCAGGGCCGGTTGAGCTGGGTGCCCGTCGGCAGCGCCGAGTCGCCGCCTGGTGCCGAGCAACTGCTGGAGATCAACGGCGTCACCAAGGCGGCGCAGCCGGCCACGCAGTTTCCGGCGCCGACCGGCCTGGCGCTGGACCCGCGCAAGCCGCGCCTGCTGATGGTCTGCCGTGGCGGCGGCCGGCGCCCGGCCGGCTTCGTGCTGGAAATGACGCCGGATGGCGGCGACGACGCGGCGGCCACGGCCAGCGTCGCCACCCTGTTCGCCGCCGGCGACCCGGGCACCGTCTCGGCCCAGTACGGCCGCGCCGGGCTGCCCGCTGGCAGTGCCTGGCTGGAGAACCCGGAGACGGTGGCGATCGACACGCGCGGCCGCGCCTGGATCGGCACCGACCGTGGCGGCGAGCCTGTCGCGCAGGCGAACGGGTTGTTCGTGGTGGATCTGGAAGGCCCCGGCCGGGGCGTGCCGCTGCCGATGTATGGCGCGCCGCGTGGTGCTTCGGTCGGTGGCGCGGCGCTGACGCCGGATGGCGAGGTGGTGTTCACCGCTGTGCGCCACCCCGGCGCCGAGCCGGGTGCCAGCTTCGCCCGCCCCGGCACCCGTTGGCCGGCCTTCGAGGCAGGGGTGCCGCCGCGTACCACGCTGATCGGGATAGAGCGCGCCGCCGGTGGCCCGGTGGGCGGCTGATCCGGCAGGCGCCGGCGCGGGGTTGCCGCGCCGGGGTCGGGTAATGCGCCCGGGCGTTGCCGCCCGGGCAGGCCAGTGTCAGCGCCGGCCGCGGCCCGGCCCGTCGGACGGGTCGTTGTCGGTGCGGCCGCTGCTGTAGCCGCCACGGCCACGGCCGGGGCCATCGCTCGGGTCGTTGTCGCTGCGGCCGGTGCTGTAGCCGCCGCGGCCACGGCCGGGGCCGTCGCTCGGGTCGTTGTCGCTGACGCCACGGCCACCGCCGCCGCGAATGCCGCGGCCGGGGCTGTCGTTGGGGTCGTTGTCCGACCGGCCACCACCGCCACCGCCGCGAATGCCACGGCCCGGCGCGTCGTTGGGGTCGTTGTCGCTGCGCTGGGCCGCGGCCGGGGTCGGCGCCGTGCTGGCCACCAGCCCGGCCATGCCGGCAATGGCGGTCAGGCTGGGCAGGCGCAGGATCAGCAGGCGGCGCCCAAGGCGCGCTTTCGGTTCATCGGCCAAACGGGCATTCCCCCAAAGGTCATGAAGTTGTTGGTCCACGACGTATGACAGGCAAAGCCTGCAAGTTGAATAAGGAAGCTGCACCCCCCGCGTGAAAGCTGCGCCATGGCTTCCGGCCCGCATGGCTTCATGCGAACGTCATCCGCCCGCGGCCGGCCTGGCGGCAGGGTGCGGCGCCCCGCGCTGCCGGCCCGCCCCGTGCCGGCCCAGCCCCGATGCGGCGCCGAACGACGACTGATGGATGCCCCATGACCGACCTGCCGATGCCGCGCGACCTGCCCGAGATCGAGGATACCGGGCGCAGCAACCCGGACCCGCGCCGCCCGATCGGCGAACTGATCGCCGAGCGCCTGTCGCGCCGTGCCGCGCTGGGTGGCTTGGCCGCCGCCGCGCTGGCATCCGCCGCCGAGGCGGCCCCGGCCCCGGCGACCCGCGCGCATGATGTCGGCGATGCCGCCGATGCCGGCCCCTCCACCCTGCGCTTTCCGGAACTGCGCCACCGCTACAGCCAGCGCGACTCGGTGGCCGAGGGCCATGAGATCCAGACCCTGATCCGCTGGGGCGACCCGCTGTTCGCCGACAGCCCGGCCTTCGACCCGCTGAAGCAGTCCGCCGCCAGCCAGGCCCGCCAGTTCGGCTACAACTGCGACTTCCTGGCGGTGATGCCGCCCGTCCGCCCCGGCACTGCCCCGGCGCCGGCGCCGGCGCCAACCCAGGTGGACCGTGCGGTGCTGTGGGTGAACCACGAATACACCAACACCAACCTGATGTTCCCCGGCCTGGGCGCCGGCCCGCAGGCGCGCGGCCGCATCACCGCCGAGCAGGTGCAGGTGGAGCTGATGGCGCATGGCGGCAGCGTGGTGGAGATCCGCCGCGAGGCCGGCCGCTGGCGCTATGTCCGGGGCGCCCGGCTGAACCGCCGCATCACCGCGCAGACGCCGATGCGGATCAGCGGCCCCGCCGCCGGGCACCCGCGCATGCGGACCAACGCCGACCCCGCCGGCACCCGCGTGCTGGGCATGGTGAACAACTGCGCCGGCGGCACCACGCCCTGGGGCACGGTGCTGACCTGCGAGGAGAACTTCAACTTCCTGTTCGGCGGCGCCGCGGCCGAGACCGGCGACCAGGCCGCCGCCTACCGGCGCTACGGCATCACCGCCAACCCGCCCTATTCCTGGCACCGCCATGTCGGCCGCTTCGACCTGGACCAGGAGCCGAACGAGCCCAACCGCTTCGGCTGGGTGGTCGAGATCGACCCCTACGACCCCGAGAGCACGCCGGTGAAGCGCACCGCCATCGGCCGCTTCAAGCATGAATGCTGTACCCATGCGGTGGCCAAGGATGGCCGCGTCGCCTTCTACAGCGGCGACGACGAGCGCTTCGAGTTCGTCTACCGCTTCCTCACCGCCCGGCCCTGGAACCCCACCGACCTGGCCGCCAACCGCGACCTGCTGGACGAGGGCACGCTCAGCGTGGCGAAGTTCGAGGCCGATGGCACGCTGCGCTGGCTGCCGCTGGTGCAGGGCCAGGGCCCGCTGGGGCCGGAGAACGGCTTCCACAACCAGGGCGACGTGGTGATCGAGGCGCGCCGCGCCGCGACGCTGCTGGGCGCCACGCCGATGGACCGGCCGGAGGATGTCGAGGCCAACCCGGTCAACGGCCGCGTCTACGTCGCGCTGACCAACAACGGCCGCCGCACCGCGCAGCAGGTGGATGCGGCCAATCCGCGCGCCGGCAACATCCACGGCCACATCCTGGAACTGACGCCCAGCGGCGGCGACCACGCCGCGCCCACGGCCACCTGGACGGTATTCATCGCCGCCGGCAAGCCGGGGGTGGACCCAGGCACGCAGTACCACCGCGCCACTAGCGACCAGGGCTGGCTTTCCTGCCCCGACAACGTCGCCTTCGACAGCAAGGGCCGGATCTGGATCGCCACCGACGGCGCCCCGGGGGCGGCCGGCGTGGCCGATGGGCTCTACGCCGCCGATACCGCCGGGGTTGGCCGCGCGCTGACCCGGCTGTTCTACCAGGCACCGGCGGGCGCCGAGGTCTGCGGCCCCATCCTGACCACCGACGACCGCACCCTGTTCCTGGCGATCCAGCACCCCGGCGAGGAGCGCGGCAGCACCTACGAGACGCCGACCACCCGCTGGCCGGACTTTACGCCGGGCATGCCGCCGCGGCCCTCCGTCATCGCCATCGTCCGCCGGGATGGCGGCGTGATCGGCGGCTGAGGCGCGGCGTCAGATCCCGTTGGGGAAGACCGCGGGGATGCTGCCCAGCACGGTGAGGAACTGCGCGGCATTGTAGGCCATGCCGCCCACCTGCAGCCGGCGCAGTTGCCGCACCGCGCCGGCATCGCCACCGTCGCGCGCCTGCACGGCGCGGTCGATCCGCGCCAGGAACCAGGTGCGGGCGGCGAAGGCCAGCAGTGCCACCAGCCCGGCGCCGGCCGCCACCCCGGTCCGCCCCGCCCCGGCGAAGCCCGCCGCGCCGATGGCGCCGAACACCGCCACCGCCAGGAAGCACACGCTGAACACCCCGCGCAGCAGGATCGTCGCGCTGGGGTGCTCCAGGCTGCGCAGGAAGAAGGCGAAGGTGGTGACGAGAAAATAGAACATCGGGAACAGCAGCAGGATCGAGGCGGCGAAGGCGATCGCTTCCAGCGGCATGGCATCTCTCCGGCAGGCCGTTGCCGAATGCTGCCCGCCGGCGCCCGCCAGGGTCAAGCGGCTGCGGTGGTCAGTGCGCGGCGCGGTACTGCAGCGCGGCGCGCATGGCGGTGGCGATGGCGGCACAGGCGCGGCCGCTGTCCTGCCGCGCCGCTTCCTCCCGCGCCATGGCAATGGCGCCCAGCGTGGCCTGCAGCGCCGGCGCCGCCTGCGGCAGGTCCAGCCGCAGACGGGTTTCCGCCAGGCCCAGCTGGGCCAGGGCGGCGTTGAAGTGGTCGGCGCGGCAGTCATGGTCGGCGGCCAGCAGCATGGCCACCGCCGGCAGGGCCGGGTGCGGGCCGAACTGGGCGACCACTTCCTCCAGCATGCCGTCAGGTGGGCGCGGGTCGTGGCTGTGGTCCGGCCCGTGGTGCAGACGCGGCGCCAGCGCATTCGGCAGCACCAGGTCGAGGAAGGGATGGCGGCTGGTTGGCATGGCGGATACCTCCGCCCCGAAATCTGCGCCCGGCGGCATGGCGCGGCGGCCGCCGACGGGATGAAAACCGCGACATCGCGGTAAACCCCCCGGCATCACCGGCCGGCTCAATGTGTCGTCGGCGCCTGCAGCAGCGCGAAGATCGCGGTAGCGATGCCGGCCGCGCAGCAGGCCGGCTCGCCCAGCGCCGCGTTGCGTCGGGCCATGGCCAGCGCGGTGGCGGCCAACCCCGCCCCCGGCGCGGCCAGGGCCCGATGCGCGGCGGCCAGGCTCAGCAGCAGCGCGGCGGCGGGCAGCCGGCCGTGGCGGCATTCCCCATCCGCCGCCAGCAGCAGCAGGACCAGCGCCCGGGCCGGGTGGTCCTGGCGCTCGGCCAGCAGGCCCAGCAGCAGCCGCTGCGCCGGCGGCATCGGCTCGGCCTCTCGCGGGAACGGGGCAGGGGAAGCGTGGTGGCGGTGCGGCATCAATGACCCTCCGCCGCCGACCATCGCCTGGGCCGCATTGCCGTGCCCAACGCTGGCGATGAAAGCTGTGACAGCAGCGGTTACGCGGGCGTTACCGCACCCGCCATTCCCACACCCAGTGGCTGGACGCGTCCTGGTGGCCGGTCGGTCGCACGCCGTCCAGCCAGGTCGGCCAGATATGCGCGTCCGACCGGAAGTAGAGCGGCAGGCTGGGCAGGTCGCGGGCGTAGATTTCCTGCAGCCGGCGCCACAGCACGCGGCGCTTGTCGCGGTCCAGCTCCAGCGGCAGCGCCTCCAGCAGCGCGTCCATCTCCGGGTTCACGTAGCCGGCGCTGTTCTGGCCGGACCAGTTGCGCGCGGCCGAGGGGATCTCCTCGGAGTGCAGCGTGGTGCGCGGCACGTTCTCGGGCGCCGAAATCCAGGCATACATCGCCAGCCCGGTGTAGCGGCGGCGGGACACGGTCTCGCCGAAGAACACCCGCGGGGTCTCGTTGCGGATGCGCGTCTCGATGCCGACCTGGCGCCACATGCCCTGCAGCACCTGCTGGACCGCCTCCCGCCCGCGATTGCCGGCGGTGGTCATCAGCTCCAGCTGGAAGCGTTCCCCGGCCGCGTTGCGGCGCACCCCGTCAGGGCCGCGCGGAAAGCCGGCCTGGTCCAGCAGGGCGTTGGCGCGGGCGGGGTCGTAGGGGTATTGCGGCAGCCCCTCGGCGTGCACGCCATCCAGCGGGTTGACCAGGCTGTCGGCGACGCTCTGCTTGCCCTCGAACAGCCGGGCCACGATCTGCGCCCGGTCGGCGGCGTGCAGCAGCGCCTGGCGCACCCGCACATCCGCCAGCAGCGGATTGTCCAGCCGCACATCCATGTGCTCGAAGATCAGGCCGGGGCGATAGGCGAAGCGGAAGCGGCTGCCGGCCCGGCGTTCCAGTGCGGCGGCCTGCTCCACCGGCAGGCCCAGCTCCCCGGCGATCATGTCCACCTGGCCGGCCAGCAGCTGGGCCTCCAGCGCGGCGGTGTTCTCCACGGTGCGGATGGTGATGCGGCGGAACGCCGGGGCCGGGCCGTTCCAGTGCTGGTTGCGTTCCAGCGTGATGGTGCTGCCCGGCGTGACGGCGGCGATCCGGTACGGCCCGTTCCACAGGCCAGGATTGGTCGTCTCGGTATCGAAGGCGGTGCGGCTGCGGTAGCCGCGCGGGTCGGCCTGCCAGCGCGGCCGCTCCAGGTGCTCCGGCAGCGGCATGAAGTCGCCCATGGCGGCGAAGTCGAAGGTCAGCTTGTCCTGGTGCAGGATGATGGTTCGGGCATCCACCACCTCCAGCGCATAGGTGCTGCGGTAGAACTCGGCCGGGCCGAAGCCGGTCTCGGCATGGCGACCGGCCTCCCAGGCGAAGCGCAGGTCATCGGCGGTGACGGGACGGCCATCCGCCCAGGTGGCACCGGGGCGCAGCCGATAGGTCAGGCGGATGCCGGGCTTGCCGTCCGGCGTCGTCTCCCGCACCGCCAGGCCGTTCTCCAGCGTCGGCAGCGTCTCGCACAGCAGGCAGCCCAGCTTCCAGTCCGCGTCGTAGGCGGTCAGCGGCTGCAGGGCGAAGCCCTCGACATAGGCCTTGGCCGCCATCGGCTCGATGTTCGGGTGCCAGGTGGCGGGGTACTGGGTGATGCCGATGGTCAGGTCGCGCGCCGGCTGGGCGCTGGCCGGGGTGGCCAGCGCGAGCAGTCCGGCAAGGGCGAAGCGGCGCCTCACGCCTCGTTCTTCGCCTCCATCAGGGCGCGGGCTTCCTCGGCGCTGCCGACGCCGCCATGCGCCTTGGACCAGGCGACGGGGTCTTCCAGGAACTTGCGCACTTCCACCATGGCGGTGTCGCTGAAGTAGGGGCGCTCGCGGCACACCTCCAGCACGTCCCACCAGGTGGCCAGGTGATGCAGGTTGAGGTCCATCTCCTTCATCTTCTCGAAGCTGCCGGGGAAGACGCCGTAGTAGAACACCACGAAGGTGTGGTTGCAGATCACCCCGGCTTCCCGCAGCGCATTGGCGAAGCGGATCTTGCTGCCGCCATCGGTGGTCAGGTCCTCCACCAGCAGGGTGTTCTTGCCGACCGGCACCTCGCCCTCGATCTGCGCGTTGCGGCCGAAGCCCTTGGGCTTCTTCCGCACATAGGCCATCGGCGCCATCATCCGGTCGGCGATCCAGGCGCCGAAGGGGATGCCGGCGGTCTCGCCGCCCACCACCGACTCGATGGTCTCGTAGCCGACATGGCGGTGGATCTTCTCCACGCCCAGGTCGCAGATCTGGTTGCGCGCGCGGGGGAAGGAGATGATCTTGCGGCAGTCGATGTAGACCGGGCTCTTCCAGCCGCTGGTGAAGGTGTACGGCTCCTCCGGCCGGAAGTTGACGGCCTTGATCTCAAGCAGGATGCGCGCTGTCGTCAGGGCGGCGTCGCGGTCCCAGTCGGAAGCATGTGTGGCGGCCATGGGGCTTTCCTCGAATCTCTCAGGCGTTCGTAATCTCAGCCCGGCGGGTAGTCCATGAGTGACGCGCGGGTCTGGGTGCTGGCCGACCCGCGCGCCGGCACCGCGGCGCAGGCGCTGGGCATCGCGGACGCCCTGGGCGAGCCCTACCGCGTGCTGCCGCTGGGCTGGAGCCGCTGGGCTGGGCTGCCCTTGCCCTGGCCCACCCTGGCCGGGCTTGCCGCCGAGGCGCGGCGCGGCTTCGTGCCGCCCTGGCCGAAGCTGGTGATCTCCGCCGGGCGCAGGGCGGCGCCGGCGGCGCTGTGGCTGGGCCAGCGCGGGGTGGCCACGGTGCATGCCATGCGGCCGGGCTTCGGCGCGGGGCGATTCTCCCTGCTGGTGCTGGGACAGCATGACGAGCCGCGGCCGGCCGCCAACCTGCTGCCGATCCTGGGTGCCACCCACCGCATGGGCGCCGCCCGGCTGGCGGCGGCGCGGGCGGAGTGGGCGGAACTCGGCGCCCTGCCGGGGCCGCGCGTGGCGCTGCTGCTGGGCGGGCCGGTGAAGCGGGCGGGCGAGGGGCTGGACCCCGCCGCCATGGCCGGCCTGGCGCAGGCGGCGCGGGGCATGGGCGGCAGCGTGATGGCCACCACCAGCCGGCGCACCGGCGCCGCGGCCAGCGCGGCCCTGGCGGCGGCGCTGGCGGGTGGGCCGCACCGGCTGTTCGCCTGGGGCCAGGGCGGCGCCAACCCCTATGCCGGCTTCCTGGCCTGGGCCGATGCGGTGGTGGTGACGGGCGACTCCGTCTCCATGCTGTCCGAGGCGCTGGCCACGCCGGCCCCGGTCTTCATCGCGGAGCTGCCGGCCGGCCGCCGCCAGGGGCTGCTGTGGCGGAGCCTCTACGCCGCCGGCCAGGCCCGCCGGGTGGGGGAGGCGCTGTTCACCCGCCAGCCGCTGGACGAGACCGCCCGGGTCGCCACCGAGATCCGTGCCCGCGGGCTGCTGTAGCCGCCGCGTGGCTCAGGCCTTCTTCAGGAACTCGGTCCGCAGGACCAAGCCCTTCACCTTCTCGGCGTTGCACTCGATCAGGTCGTCGTCATCGGTCAGGCGGATGTTCTTCACCACCGTGCCGCGCTTGAGGGTGACCGAGGTGCCCTTCACCTTCAGGTCCTTGATGACCATGACGCTGTCGCCGCTGGCCAGTGGCGTGCCGTTGCTGTCCTTGGGCGGCATCAGAAGAATCCCTTCAGGTTGGTGCGGATGCGGTCCAGTACCGGCTGGGCCGGGTCCGGCAGCGGGAAGGGCTGGCCGGTGATCGCCTCGAACACCTGGATGTATTTCAGCGCCGCCTCCAGGTTCACCTCGGCCGGTATCGGCGGCACCGGGTCCTTGTAGGGGTCGCAGCGGGCGACCACCCAGCGGCGGACATGGTCCTTGTCGAAGCTCTCCGGCGGGGTGCCGGCGACGACATGCTGGGCATGGCTGGCGGCGAACCAGTAGCGGCTGCTGTCCGGCGTGTGGATCTCATCCGCCACCAGCATGTTGCCCTCGGCGTCGAAGCCGAACTCATACTTCGTGTCCACCAGGATCAGGCCGCGCGCCGCGGCCATTTCCCGCCCCCGGGCGAACAGCGCCAGCGCCATGGCCTGGGCCTGGTCCCACTGCGCCGGGGTCAGCAGCTTCTGCTCCAGGATCTGCTGCGGCGTCAGCTCCTCGTCATGCCCGGCGTCGAAGGCCTTGGATGTCGGCGTGATGATGGTGGCGGGCAGCTTCTGGTTGGCGACCATGCCGTCCGGAAAGCGGTGGCCGTACATCTCCCGCCGTCCCGCCTTGTACATGGACAGGATGGAGGTGCTGGTGGTGCCGGCCAGGTAGTCCCGCACCACGATCTCCACCGGCATGATGGTCAGGCGCTTGCAGACCAGCACGTTGGGGTCCGGGTAGGCCAGCACGTGGTTGGGGGCGATGTCGGCGGTGTGGTCGAACCAGTAGCGCGCCAGTTGGGTCAGCACCTGGCCCTTCAGCGGCACTGCGGTGAGGATGATATCGAAGGCGCTCAGCCGGTCGGTGGCGATGATGACGCGGCGGCCATCCGGCAGGTCGTAATTCTCCCGCACCTTGCCGCGGTAGTGGCTGGGCAGTTCCGGGATGGCGGCGTCGCGGAGGGCGTAGCCGGCATAGGGGGCGAGATCGGCGAGCGTGGGCATGCGCTGGTTTAGCCCCAGGCCTGGGGCGGGCGAAAGGGTGGGGCGGCGGGAAAGCCAGGAAATGACTGGTTCGGACAAATGGCCGGGCTGAGGTGGAGCCCGCCCGGGGCAGCAGGGTGATAGGCGCTGTCGGCCGGGCTGGGTGTTTCGGACAAATGGCTGGGGTGGGGTGGCACCCGGCCGCGATGCCCGGCCGGCCGCCGGCTGACGGCGACGCTGCGGGTTTCGGACAAATTGACGGCGTGGGGTGGCGCGCCGGAGTGCCTCGCCGAGGCTGGCCGCCGGCAGCCGGCGAAGCTGCAGGTTTCGGACAAATGGCGGCGGTTGGCCGGCAGGCCGGAATGCGCCGCCGCGGCGGGCGGGCGATTGCCGGCGCGGCGGGCTGCCGCGGGAAGGCCGCCGGGACGGCATGCCACCGGGGCGCGGCTTTCGGACAAATGCTTGGGGCCCGCCCGGCGGGGGCGGATGGTCCGGTCCCGGCAGCCGGGGATGAGGAGGAAGGGGAGGCAGGAGGCATGGGTCGCCGCACCAGGGAAGGTGAGAACATTACAGCAACATCTTCGGGGAGGAAAGCGAATTGCGCGGCTGCCGAAACGGCTTGACGGCGCCTCCAGCGATGGCCAGGATGGAACGTATAAGGAACATGAGGCCGCCGATGCGCCTGGGCTACCTGATCCTCTACGTGCCGGATGTATCGGCGGCGCTGGCCTTCTACGAGGCCGCCTTCGGCCTGCGGCGACGCTTCCTGCATGAGAGCGGGACCTATGGCGAGTTGGAGACCGGCGGCACCGCGCTGGCCTTCGCCGCCGAGGCCCTGGTCGAGGGCAATGGGCCAAACCTTCCGCCCCACCCGGCCGGAGGAACCGCCGGCAGCGGCCGAGGTCGGGCTGGTGACCGAGGATGTCGCCGGCGCCTATGCCCGGGCGGTGGCGGCCGGCGCCACGGCCTGGCTGCCGCCGGCCGAGAAGCCCTGGGGGCAGACCGTATCCTATGTGCGGGACCTCAACGGCTTCCTGGTGGAACTCTGTTCCCCGATGGGTTGAGCGCCGGACTGCGTTGATGCCCGCGCCCGGCTGCGCCATGGTGCGCCCCCCGCCGGAGGAGACCCGCCCATGAGCGCCCGCAAGAAGTACCGCATTGCCGTCATTCCCGGCGATGGCATCGGCAAGGAAACCACGCCGGAGGGCCTGCGCGTCCTCGACGCCGCCGCCCGCCGCTTCGGCTTCGACCTGGAACTGGTCGACTACGACTGGTCCTGCGAGGTCTATGCCAAGACCGGCAAGATGATGCCCGATGACGGCCTGGACCAGCTGAAGGACTCAGACAGCGTGTTCCTGGGCGCGGTCGGCTGGCCTGGCGTGCCGGACCATGTCTCGCTGTGGGGCCTGCTGATCCCGATCCGCCGCGGCTTCGACCAGTACGTCAACCTGCGGCCCTGCAAGCTGCTGCCGGGCGCCACCACGCCGCTGGCCAATCGCGGGCCGAAGGACATCGACTTCTACGTGGTGCGGGAGAATACCGAGGGCGAGTATTCCAGCGTCGGCGGCCGGATGTTCCCGGGCACCGATCGCGAATTCGTCAGCCAGCAGAGCATCCTGACCCGCATCGGCACCGACCGGGTGATGAAGTACGCCTTCGAGCTGGCGATGACCCGGCCGCGCCGGAAGGTGACCAGCGCCACCAAGTCCAACGGCATCACCTTCACCATGCCGTACTGGGATGAACGATTTGCCGAGATGGCGAAGAACTACCCGGGCGTGACCACGGACCAGTTCCACATCGACATCCTCTGCGCCCACTTCGTGCAGCACCCTGACTGGTTCGATGTTGTCGTCGGCAGCAACCTGTTCGGCGACATCCTGTCGGATCTCGGCCCGGCGGTGGCCGGCTCCATCGGCATTGCTGCCAGCGCCAACATCAACCCGGAAAAGGTGTTCCCGAGCATGTTCGAGCCGGTGCACGGCTCGGCGCCGGACATCGCCGGCAAGTTCATCGCCAACCCGATCGGGCAGATCTGGTCCGGCGCGATGATGCTGGAGCACCTGGGCGAGAAGGCGGCGGCGGATGCCATCGTCGCCACCATCGAGAAGCTGTTGACCGAGGGCGGCCCGCGCACCCGCGACATGGGCGGCCAGGCCGGCACGGTGGATGTCGGCAAGTCCATTGCCGAGGCTGTCGCGCGCTTCTGACCCAGGGGCCGCCGGTGAAAAGGGCCTGGTCCAGCGATGGGCCAGGCTTTTTTCATGGCCGCTGCGCCGCGCTCCGGCCAGCCCCGCAGATGCCTGCCCTTGGGCGCTTGCCCTGGGCCGGGGGGCTGGCTAGAGTAGGCTGCATTTGCGAGTTATTCTCAATTGGCTCGCAACCAGGGGACACCGATGGGCCAGCACCTGAACCACATCACCCGCCGCTGCGAACGCGCCGTGGTGACAGCCTATCGGTCGCTGCGGGATGCCGGCTCGGACGACCTGCACGCCTTCCGCAGCTGCGCCGACCTGTATCGCTTCCACCACCCGGAGGCCTCGGCGACCGAGGCGCACCGACTGGTGGCGGAATGGATCGACCATCACGTGGTCCAGGGCGAGCTCGGCCCCACCGATGGCTGCGCCTGCGACTGAGCGCGGCAGCGTCATCCGCCCGGATTTGAGCGGGCGGACCCTGTGCGCTACCCCGCCGGCCGGGCCCAGGCCAGCGCGGCGCGGGCCAGGGCGTCGATCGTATCCACCACCGGGAAGGGCAGCGTCGGCCCGGCATTGATGCCCAGCGGAATTTCCGTGCAACCCAGCACCACCGCGCGGGCACCGCGGCGCATCAGCGTGGCCGCCACCTCGGCCAGCGGGGCGTAGGCTTCCGCCACCCGCCCGGCCTTGACCAGCGCGATCGCCGGGGTGACCAGGCGCTGCATCTGCGCCTCCTCCGGCACCAGGCAGCGATAGCCGCGCTGGTCCAGCCGCTGCTGGTACAGCTGCATCGCCAGGGTGCCGGCGGTGCCCATGATGCCGACCTGGCCCTCGCCGATGCCCTGGCCGGCGAGTTCGTCCGCCGCGGCGTCCACGATGTGCAGGATCGGCAGGCGGGTGGCGGCCTGCATCTGCTCGAACCAGCCATGCGCGGTGTTGCAGGGAATCGCGATGGCGCCGCAACCGGCCGCCTCCAGCCCGCGGATGCCGCGCAGCAGCGCCGGCAGCGGGTCCGGGCCGCCGGCCAAGCGCGCCTCCGTGCGGTCGGGCACGCGGGGGTCGGACCAGAGGATGAAGGGCAGGTGGTCCTGGTCGCGCTCCGCTGGGGTCAACTGCGTCAGCCGCAGCGTGAAATGCGCGCTGGCCAGCGGGCCCATGCCGCCGAGAACCCCAAGCACCCGTTCACTCATGCCACTGCCCTCAACCATGCGCTGCCGATCTTGGGGCACTGGGCGGCGGGGGCAAGCCCCGCACCGGCGCGTGATCGCCCGGGCGGCGGCCCGGGGCTAAGGCAGCACCATGAAGTTGGCGGTGGCGCTGGCGCGGCTGATAAGCGCTCGCATGTCAGGGTTTTCGTGACCCCGTTCGGCGGTCAGCGCCTCCATCGGGCAGAAGAACTCATGCGGCTGCGGCACTTGGCTGCGGGCGAAGCCCTCATAGTGGCGGCTGGTCAGGCCGAACACCACGCGGATGTCGCGCACCGGCAGCACCAGCGGCACCAGCGGCTCGGCCTTCAGGCAGCGGATCATCTGCCAGCGCTGCGTTGCATCCCCCGGTTGCGCCGGGGAGGTGAGCCAGGGCACCGGGCAGAGCGCCAGCAGCGAGGAGGTGGTGGGGCCGAAGCGGGAGCGCTTGTCGAGCAGGTTCTGCAGGCTGGAGCAGGCCTCGATGCAGAGGATGTCGACATAGGGGTCGGCCGCATCCGGGCTGAAATGCAGCCAGAGTCCGTCCGGCAGGGTGCGCAGCCGGTTGGAGCCGGGCAGCTTGAGGAAGGGGTGGGCGGCGACCGAGGCTTCCCCAGGGCGGCCGCGCAACCAGGTGCCTGGCTGCTTGGGGCTGACGACGACACCGGGGGGGCGTTGCGGCCACTTCTTCAGTTGCAGGCGCACCAGCTGATCCAGGGCCAGATGGCGCGTTGCTGGGTGAGATTCACTCATGGGGGTGTTGTGCCTGTGGATTTCAACTACAGATAGAGTGAACATTGGATGCTTCCCCTTCGCAAGGAGAATTATCCACAGCGCTGCAATTAGTTCATTGCCGGTTGTATGCCGGGCTTCCCCCCGGTTTTCCTCCATGGGGCTGAAACGCACAGCGCCCGCCAGGTCTCCCTGGCGGGCGCCGCGGTCTGGTCGGGCGGCTGGGCTCAGCGGCCGCCGATGGTGGTGTAGTCCCGCTTGGCGGCGCCGGTGTAGATCTGCCGCGGGCGGCCGATGCGCTGGCCGGGATCCTCGACCATTTCCTTCCACTGGCTGACCCAGCCGACGGTGCGCGCTACGGCGAACAGCACGGTGAACATGCTGGTCGGGATGCCCATCGCCTTCAGGATGATGCCCGAATAGAAATCGACGTTCGGGTACAGCTTGCGCTCGATGAAGTAGGGGTCGCTCAGCGCGATCCGCTCCATCTCCATCGCCATGTCCAGCAGCGGCTCGTCCTTGATGCCAAGCTCGGCCAGCACCTCGTGGCAGGTTTCCTTCATGATCGTCGCCCGCGGGTCGAAGTTCTTGTAGACCCGGTGGCCGAAGCCCATGAGCTTGGTGTGGCTGTTCTTGTCCTTCACCTCGCTGATGAACTGCGGGATGTTCTTCGGCGTGCCGATCTCGGCCAGCATCTTCAGCACGGCCTCGTTGGCGCCGCCATGCGCCGGGCCCCACAGCGCGGCGATGCCGGCGGCGATGCAGGCGAAGGGGTTGGCGCCGGTGGAGCCGGCCAGGCGCACTGTGGAGGTGCTGGCGTTCTGCTCGTGGTCGGCGTGCAGCACCAGGATCCGGTCCATCGCGCGCGACAGGATCGGGTTGCTGACCCAGGGCTCGGCCGGCACGGCGTTCATCATGTACAGGAAGTTTTCCGCGTACTTCAGGTCGTTGCGCGGGTACATGAAGGGCTGGCCGATGGAGTACTTGTAGGCCCAGGCGGCAATGGTCGGCACCTTGGCGATCAGCCGGAAGGCCGCGATGCGGCGCTGCTCGGGGTCGTTGATGTCCAGGTTGTCGTGGTAGAAGGCGGCCATGGCGCCGACCACGGCGCACATGATCGCCATCGGGTGCGCGTCGCGGCGGAAGCCGTCGTAGAAGCGGCGCAGCTGCTCATGCAGCATGGTGTGCCGCATGACGCCCTTCTCGAAGCCGTCCAGCTCCGCCGCGTTCGGCAGGTTGCCGTTCAGCAGCAGGTAGGACACCTCGATGAAGTCGCTCTTCTCGGCCAGCTGCTCGATCGGGTAGCCGCGATACAGCAGCACGCCCTCGTCGCCGTCGATGAAGGTGATCTTCGAATCGCAGCTGGCGGTCATGCCGTAGCCGGGGTCGAAGGTGAAGATCCCCAGCTCGCCGTTCAGCTTGCGGATGTCCGCGACCGGCGGGCCCAGCGTGCCGGTCAGCAGCGGCAGCTGCATGGACTTGTTGGTGCCGTCTATGGTGACGGTGATGGTGGGCTTCGCCGTGCCGCTCATGCTGACTTTCCTCGGGTACCGGATATGCCGCCGTGCGCGGCTTCACCATGGTGCGGTGCAAGATAGTGCCGCGTGGCCGGGCTTGGCAACGTGGCGCCGGGCGGCCCGCGCCGGCTCAGGCGCGGGGTTGCCGGTTCAGCGGCGCCAGCTGTCCGGCGGCAGGAAGCCGCCAGCCCACAGGCCGCGGGCGGATTGGCGGGCGGCGGCCTCGATCGGGCCCAGCGCCGGCACCGCGGAGGCGTCCGCCAGCGCCCAGCCGGCGGCGACCATGGAGGCATTGAGTTCCACCCCGCCGGCGCGGCAGACGCCCAGCGCGCGGCCGTGGCGGTCGCGGCCATGCAGGCGGCAATCCACCCCGCGCTCGGCCACCAGGTGGGCCAGCGCCTGGGCGGCGGCGTTGCCGCAATCCAGCTCGCGCACGCCGTCGTGGCACAGCTGGCCGCGGCCGGGCGCACCCAGGCCGTAGAGCCGCAGCGGACGGTCGCCCAGCATCAGCGTCTCGCCGTCAACCACCAGCACCTCGGCGGAAGCCGCGGTCCAGGTCTGGTTGCGCGGCGTGCTGCCGATCAGCTCGGTGGGCAAGCCCACGGCGAGGAAGATCAGGCCACCGACGATGCCCACGGCCCAGGCAAGGGACCGGAAGGCGCGCTGGGTGGGGGAGGGGGAGAAGATCCGGCGCCGGTACATGCCCAAACGCCTAGCCCAGCCCCATGGTGCCCTGCAACCTCCCCGAAGCGTTATGTCCCCCGGTGAATTGTTTCAACCTCACGCGCCGTGCCAGAAGGCCTTCGCATCCCTCAGTTTTGCCCAGGCTTCCAGCGCCTGCGCCCGGGTGCCGCCGGCGCGGCCCAGGGCAAATCCCTCGGCCAGCCCAACCGCCCAGGGCGCCGCCGCCGGAGTCCCGCTGGCCAGCCCGGCGACCAGGGCGCGGGCCACGCTGAGGTCGTTGGCCTGGCCCAGAGCCTCCTGCGCCGCGGACAGGCGGCGCAGGAAACGGCGGGCAGCCCGGCCGGGCCAGATCGGCGCCAGCGATTCGGCGGCGTAGCGCAGCCGTTTGCAGCCCAGGCGCAACTCGTGCAGCGCCTCGGCATCCAGGGTTTCCGCCGCCTCGCCCTGGGTGCGCAGCCGGTGCCAGCGCTTGTCCAGCAGGCTGGCGCCGAACTCGGCCACCGGCTCGTCCAGCAGCGGCGCCGGGGACTCGGCCTGGCGCCAGGGGCGCAGCGCCACCAGGGCGATGCCGTCCAGCACCAGGTGGCGGAAGCCGGGGCCGTCCAGCACCTGGCGCAGCGCGGCGTAGGCGGCGTCGCGCCGGGCCTCGGCGGCCTTGATCAGCTGGGCGCAGCGCTTGTCGGGGCCGGCCGCGGCGACCAGCGCTGCCCCCAGCCCACCCAGGAACACGTCCCAGTCCCGCGCCGGGCCCAGGCGGCGGGCCAGCAGCGCCAGCTCCTTGTCGAAGCCATCCACCTCCGCGCAGCGGATGGCCGGGCGGAAGTTCCGCAGCGCCGAGCGCAGCCGGCGCAAGGCGACGCGCAGCTGGTGCACCCCTTCCGGCCCGGCGCCCGGCACGCAGCGGGGCACCTGGTGCAGCATGGCCTCCAGCAGGTGGCCGATCACGGCCTGCATTGCCTGTTCCACGTTGGCATCGGCCGGCAGGGCGGGGATGCCGCGGCGGCGCGGGCGCGGCGCTTCCTGCCGGGCCAGGGCGCGGCCCAGCTCCGCCAGGGGCGGCGCCGGCAGCAGCGCCAGGTCGGCGGCCAGCGCGCGGGCCAGGGTCAGCACCGCGGCGGGCGGCCCAGAGAGGGTGAGGCGGGCGACGGCCTGCTCATCCGCCACCGCGCGCAGCCGGCCCTGCACCAGGTCCAGCGTCACCGGTGGCTCCCCGGCCAGGCGCCAGCTGGTGCGGCGGCCGGTGAAGGCGGCCAGCGGCACCGGGGTGGTGGCGGCCCAGTCGTCGGGGGGCTCGGCCTCAGTTTCCGCGGGTTGGCCGGGCCAGCCGGGCAGGTGCTCGGCCGGCAGGGTGCGGCGGAAGGCCTCGGCGCGGCGGGCCGGGCGTTCCAGCAGCAGGCCCCGGGCGGCCAGCAGCCCATCGGCGCTGTCCAGCCAGATGATGTCCTCGGCGCCGCCGCGGGCGCGGCCTTCCCGCCGGCTGGCCAAGGCGGGGTGGCGGGCCAGGCGACGCGCGGCGGCCACCGGCAGGGCCAGTTCCAGTACGAAGCCGGGCGGTTGGTCGGGTTCGGCGTCGGCCTCCGCGGCTTCGGACGGCTCGCCGGCGGGGGGGCAGGGGGTCAGGCGGGCAGCTCCAGCTCGGCCGCCGGCAGGTCGCGCGGCGCCAGGAAGCGTACCAGCCGGCCACCGCCCGATTCCAGCCCGGACCAGGGGCTGGCGATGCTGAACTCGGCCAGGGCGCCGGTGGGGTAGCCTTCGCCCAGGCGGCGGGCATCCGCCGTGGGGGTGGCGCCGGCGCCGAGCAGCGCCATGGCCAGGTCGTGCAGGCCGGGGTTGTGGCCGATCAGCAGCACGCTGCGCGCGGTCTGCGGCACGTTGCGCAGCAGGTCCAGCAGGCGCGGCCAGGGGGCCAGGTAGACGTCGTCCATCGGCTCCACCAGCGGCCCATCCTCGAACGGGGCAAGCGCTTCCAGCGTCTGCAGCGTGCGGCGGGCGGAGGAGACGAGCACGATGTCGGGCGACAGGCGCAGGTCGCGCATCACCTGTGCCATCGCGGTCGCGGCCCGGCGACCGCGCGCGTTGAGGGGCCTGGCGTGGTCGGAAAGCCGCGGATCGTCCCAGGAAGACTTGGCGTGCCGCAGCAGCAGAAGCTGACGCATGCCGCATGGTGGCATGACGCCGGGGAATTGTCGCCCCCTGGGGCGCGGATGTGAGAAGCCCCTGGGGGCGCGGTTGTGAGATGCCCTGGGGGTGCGGTTGTGGGATGGCCCCTGGGGGTGCGTCCGGCGCCGCCCCTTGGGAATGGACGCTGCCGCCCCATGTGGCGATGCTGCGACGATGCCCCTGGAGGAAACCGGCGTGACCATTCCGACCCTGTCGCGGCGCGCCGCGCTGCTGGTGGCGCCGCTGCTGCTGGCGCGGCCCGCGCTGGCGCTGCCGCCGCGGCAGAGCTTCAAGGTGGTGCGGGAAGGCCGCGACATCGGCACCCATACCGTAACGGTGCAGCAGGCCGAAGGCGGCCTGGTGGCGCGCAACGAGGTGGCGATTTTGGTGCGGCTGATGGGCATCACGGTGTTCCGCATGGCGCATCTGTATGAGGAAGTGTGGCAGGGCGACCAGCTGGCCAGCTTCACCTCACGCGAGGATCGCAACGGCACGGTGAAGCAGCTGAGCGCGCGGCAGCAGGGCGGCGCGCTGGTGTTGAGCAGCGGCGGCAGCCTGCCGGCCGAGGCGGCGCCGCTGGGCTGGTGGGACCCGCGCCGCCTGGGCACCCGCCCGTTGTTCGACAGCGATGACGGCGCCGCGCTGGCGGTGACCTGGCAGCGGCAGGCGATGCCGGGCGGCGAGGTCGCCTTCACCGCCAGCGGCGACACCAATGGCGAGGCGCGCTACGGCGCCGACAATGCCTGGCTGGGCTTCAAGCAGCGGGCCGAAGATGGCTCGGCGGTGGAGTACCAGCGCGTTTCATGAGCGGGATGTTGCGGGTTGTCCTTGGCGACCAGTGCAGCCGCGGGCTGAGCGCGCTGGCCGGGTTGGACAAGGACAGGGACGTGGTGCTGCTGGCCGAGGTGATGGCCGAGTGCACCTATGTGAAGCACCACAAGCAGAAGATCGCGCTGGTGCTCTCGGCCATGCGGCACTTCGCGGCGGCGCTGGCGGCGCGCGGCGTGCGGGTGGACTACGTGCGGCTGGACGACCCGGCCAATACCCAGACGCTGGGCGGCGAGGTGGCGCGGGCGGTGGCGCGGCATGGCTCGGCGGAGGTGGTGTGTACCGAGCCGGGCGAATGGCGCGTGCTGCAGATGATGCGCGGCTGGGAAGCCGAATGCGGCGTGCCGGTGGAGATCCGCGACGACGACCGGTTCCTCTGCGACCTGGCGCGGTTCCGGCGCTGGACCCAGGGGCGGAAGCAACTGCGGATGGAGTATTTCTACCGCGAGATGCGCGCGGCCACCGGCCTGCTGATGCAGGGCGACCAGCCCGAGGGCGGCCAGTGGAACTACGACCCCGACAACCGCAAGCCGCTGGCCAAGGGCGTCCAGCCGCCACCGCCGCCGCGCTTTCCGCCGGATGAGGTGACGCGGGAGGTGCTGGCGCTGGTCGAGGCGCGTTTCCCAGACCATTTCGGCACGCTGGCCGGCTTCAACTGGCCGGTCACGGCGCGGGAGGCCCAGGCGATGCTGGCGGATTTCGTGGCGCATCGGCTGCCGCGCTTCGGTGACTTCCAGGACGCCATGGCGGTGGACGAACCGACGCTGTTCCACGCCCTGGTCTCCACCAGCCTGAACTGCGGGCTGCTGCTGCCGCGTGAGGTCTGCGAGGCCGCCGAGGCGGCGTATCGCGCCGGGCTGGCGCCGCTGAACGCGGTGGAGGGCTTCATCCGCCAGGTGCTCGGCTGGCGGGAGTATGTCCGCGGCCTGTACTGGCTGAAGATGCCCGGCTACGCCGCAACCAATGCGCTGGAGGCGACCCGGCCGCTGCCCTGGTTCTATTGGTCCGGTGCAACGCGCATGGCCTGCCTGCGCGCGGCGGTGACGCAGACGCGCGACCTGGCCTATGCCCACCATATCCAACGGTTGATGGTGACCGGCAACTTCGCGCTGCTGGCCGGGCTGGACCCGGTGGCGGTGAACGAATGGTACCTGGTGGTCTATGCCGATGCCTATGAATGGGTGGAACTGCCCAACACCCACGGCATGGCGCTGCATGCCGATGGCGGGGTGATGGCCAGCAAGCCCTATGCGGCCAGCGGCGCCTACATCAACCGCATGAGCAACTACTGCGGCGGTTGCCACTATGACGTGAAGGACGCCACCGGCGAGCGCGCCTGCCCGTTCAACGCGCTCTACTGGGATTTCATCGCCCGGCACGCGGAACGCTTTGCCGGCAACAACCGCATGGCGATGCCGCTGCAAAGCTGGCGCAAGATGGCGCCGGGGAAGCAGCAGGCGCTGCGGGCGCGGGCGGCGGCCTTCCTGGCCGGGCCGGAGATGCGCGCCGAGGCTTGACCGCGCGGCGCCCTGCCGCAACATCGGCGTGCACAGGAGTTCATGCATGCCGATCACCCGCCGCCTTGCCCTCGCCGCCGGCCTCGCGCTGCCCTCGCTGGCGCGGGCGCAGTCCTTCCCCAGCCGCACCGTGCGGATCATCGTGCCGATCGCCGCCGGCGGCGCCAACGACCTGATCGCGCGGATGCTGGCGGAACGGCTGGCGCCGGTGCTGCATCAATCCGTGGTCGTGGAGAACCGGCCGGGCGCCGGCGGCAATATCGGCGGCCAGGCGGTGGTGCAGGCCGAGAAGGATGGCCACACGCTGCTGCTGACCTCGGCCAATGTCATCACCGCCAATACCTACCTGTATGGCGCGCGCATGCCCTTCGTGCCGCTGCGCGACCTGGCGCCGGTGACCACGGTGGGCAAGGGCACGCTGCTGATGGTGTGCAACAGCAATGCCCGCTTCCGCAGCGCGGCGGAACTGCTGGCCCATGCCAAGGCCAACCCGGGCAAGCTCAGCATGGGGTCGTCCGGCACCGGCACCATCAGCCACCTGTACATGGAGAAGGTGAAGCGCGCCGCGGGCGTGGACATCACCCATGTGCCGTATCGCGGCGGCGGGCCTGCCTTTGCCGACCTGCTGGCCGGCAATATCGACATCATGTTCGACGTGATCCCGGCCATGCTGCCGCATATCCGCGAGGGCCGCTTCCGCCCGCTGCTGGCCGGCAGCGCCAAGCGGATCGACTACGTGCCGGAGTTGCGCGAGGTGCCGGGCATGGACGAAGTGCTGCCGGGCAAGGGGATCGACGCGCTGAACTTCTGGTGCATGCTGGCGCCGGGCGGCACGCCGGCGCCGGTGCTGGCGCAGCTGAACCAGGCTGTCGGCGACCTGCTGCGGGGCGAGGAGCTGAAGCGCAAGCTGCTGGACCTGACCATCCTGGCGGCGCCGGATGCCTCGCCGGAAGCCTTCGGCGCCTTCTGGCGGGCGCAGGATTCGGTGTGGAAGGAACTGGTGGTCGAGTCCGGCGCGACGGCGGAGTGAGCGTGATGACGCATGAGTGGATGAAGCTGACCGCCGAGGAACTGCGGGCCAAGGCGGCGGCGGATGCGCTGGTGATCGTGCCGGTCGCCAGCCTGGAGCAGCACGGGCCACACCTGGGCACCGGCGTGGACATTGTCTGCGCCACGGGCGTGGCCGAGGCGGTGGCGTCGCGCATGGTGGCGGCGGGGCAGCAGGTGGTGGTGACGCCCTGCGCCTGGGCCGGGCTGGCCGAGCACCATATGAGCTTCGGTGGCACGGTCTCCCTGGAGTTCGACGAGTTCCGCGCGGTGCTGCGGGGCATCGTGCGGTCGGCGGCGCGCTGCGGCTTCAAGCGCGTGTTCCTGCTGAACGGCCATGGCGGCAATGCCGAGGCGGTGGGCGTCTGCGCCATGGAGTTCCAGCGCGACCTGGGCGTGCGTGTCGGCGCCGGCACCTACTGGCACCTGGTGGAGGACGCCTTCGCCCCGGTGCTGGATAAGCAGCCGGGCGTGATGCATGCCTGCGAGGCCGAGACCAGCCTGGTGATGGCGCTGGCCCCTGACCTGCTGCGGCCGGAGCGGCTGGCCGAGGCGCATGGCCCGTTCAGCACGCGGGTGGAGGGGCAGCCCTCGGCGCTGCTGATGCGGCGCTCCTTCAAGGAAGTCTCGCCGAGCGGTGTCATCGGCGATGCGCGGCCGGCGACGGCGGCGAAGGGCGAGAAGCTGCTGGCGATTGCCGGCGAGCGGATCGCGACGATGCTGGCCAACCCGCGGCTTTGGGCTTGAGCGCCGGGGCCGGCCGGCCCTAGCCTTGCGGCGGCACGGCGCTTGCGTAGCGCCGTGTGTCCGCCGGAAGGGGAAGACATGGCCGCCGATCCTGCAACCGCCCGCTACCGGCTTGGCTTCGATATCGGGGGCACCTTCACCGATTTCGTGCTGCTGGATGCCACGACCGGCGCCATTCGCCTGCACAAATGCCTGACAACGCCGCAGGACCCGGCGGATGGCGCGCTGGAGGGCATTGCCGCCGTCTGCGCCGCCGCCGGTATCTCGGTGGCCGAGGTGGGCGAGTTGCTGCACGGCACCACGCTGGTGACCAATGCGCTGATCGAGCGCCACGGCGCCCAGCTGGGGCTGCTGACCACGCGCGGCTTCCGCGACGTGCTGGAGTTCGGCATCGAGCAGCGCTACGACATCTACGACCTGTTCCTGAAATTCCCGGACCCGCTGGTGCCGCGCCGCCGCCGGTTGGAGATCACCGAGCGCCTGGCCTATGACGGCCGCGTGCTGGAGCCGCTGGACGAGGCGGCGGTGCGGGCCGAGGGCGCGCGCCTGGTGGCCGAGGGCTGCACCGCGATTGCCGTGGTGTTCCTGCACAGCTACGCCAATCCTGCGCATGAGCAGGCGGCCGGGCGCATCCTGCGGGAGGCGTTTCCAGGCATCAGCGTTTCGCTGAGCAGCGAGGTCGCGCCGGAAATCCGTGAGTATGAGCGTTGCGCGACCACCTGCGCCAATGCCTTCGTGCAACCGCTGATGGACCGCTACATCGGCCGCCTGTTGCGGGAACTGGAGGCGCAGGGCTTCGCCGGCACGCTGCGGCTGATGCAGAGCGATGGCGGGCTGTGTGCGCCTGAGGTTGCGCGTGCCTTCCCGATCCGCCTGCTGGAAAGCGGGCCGGCCGGCGGTGCGTTGGCGACGGTGCTGTTCGCGCGGGAAGCCGGGCTGCCGGATGCGATTGCCTTCGACATGGGCGGTACCACGGCCAAATGCGCGATGATCGAGGGCGGGCGCGCCGCTGTGGCGCCGATGATGGAAGCGGCGCGGGTGCATCGCTTCAAGCGTGGCTCTGGCCTGCCGATCAAGTCGCCGGTGGTGGACATGATCGAGATCGGCGCCGGCGGCGGCAGCATAGCGTCGTTGGATGAGACCGGGTTGCTGAAGGTGGGGCCGCGCAGTGCCGGCGCCGCGCCGGGGCCGGCCTGCTATGGCCAGGGCGGGCTGGACGCCACGGTAACCGACGCCAACCTGCTGCTGGGCTACTACGACCCCGGCTTCTTCCTGGGCGGCACCATGGCGCTGGACAAGCCGGCGGCGGAAGCGGCGCTGGCGCGGCTGGGGGGCAAGCTCGGCCTGCCGGCGATGGAGGCGGCGGCCGGCATCCACGCCGTGGTCTGCGAGGCGATGGCCGGCGCCGCGCGCGTGCACCTGGTGGAGAAGGGCAAGGACCCGCGCGGCTATGCGATGGTCGCCTTCGGTGGTGCCGGGCCGGCGCATGCGGCGGATGTCGCGCGCATCCTGGGCATTGGGCAGGTGCTGATTCCGCCGGCGAGCGGCGCGGCTTCGGCGCTGGGCTTCCTGGCCGCGCCCTTGGCGTTTGAGCAGTCCCGCAGTGCGTTGACGCCGTTAGGCGCCGCGACGGATTGGGCGGTGGCGAATGCCGCACTGGCGGAGCTGGAGGCGCAGGCGCGCGGCCGGCTGCGTGTGGCCGGTGCCGCGGATGCCAGCGTGGGCGTGGAGCGCAGCGCGGAGATGCGCCTGGCCGGGCAGTTGCACCAGATTGCGGTGCCGCTGCCCGACGGCGCGCTTTCCGCCGCCAGCCTGCCACTGCTGACCGAGGCCTTCGCCGAGACCTACCGCACGCTGTACACGCGGGTGGTCGAGGGCACGGAGATCGAGATCCTGTCCTTCCGCGTGCGGGCAAGCGCGCCGGAGCCGAAGATTGCGCTGTCCGGCGCTGTTGCCGGAGACACCGCGGGCGCGGCGCTGAAGGGGCGGCGGCCGGCCTACTTCAACGGCAGCTTCCACGATACCCCGGTGTACGACCGCTACGCGCTGGCGCCGGGCGAGACGGTGCCGGGGCCGGCGATCATCGAGGAGCGCGAGGCGACGACGATCATCGCGCCGGGCGACAGCGTGACGGTGGACGCCGCGCGGAACCTGCGGATTTCGGTCGCCGCGGCGCGGGCGGCGGAGGCGCTGGTGACGCCGGGCATGGCGCTGGAGGAGGCGAAGGCGCGGATCGAGGCGGACCCGATCGGGCTGGAGATCATGTGGTCGCGGCTGATCTCCATTGTCGAGGAGATGTGGCAGACGGTGTGCCGCACCGCCTATTCGCTGATCATCTCGGAGAGCCAGGATTTCGCCAACGAGATCCTGGACCCCAGCGGCAATCCGCTGGCGCATTCGCCGCGGGCGATGCCGCTGTTCAACCTGACGCTGACGCGCTGCGTGCAGGCGTTGCTGGAGTTCTTCCCGCCGGAGACGCTGTCGCCGGGCGATGTGCTGGTGACGAATGATCCCTGGCTCTGTGCCGGGCATCTGTTCGACATCGCGCTGGTGACGCCGGTGTTCCGGGAAGGCAGGCTGGTGGCGCTGATGGGCACCGTTGGCCATGTCAGCGATATCGGCGGGGTGAAGGACCCGAATGCGGCGCGCGAGCTGTTCGACGAGGGCGTGCTGATTCCGCCGATGAAGCTGTACAGCGCGGGCAAGCCGGACAAGTCGTTGCTGCGGCTGCTGCACAGCAATGTCCGCAACCCCGACCAGGTGCTGGGCGATGTGGAGAGCATGGTGACCGCGAATGCGCTGGGCGCGCAGCGGCTGCTTTCCTTCATGGCCGAGTATGGCTTGCAGGACCTGGCCGCGCTGGCTGCCGTGGTGCAGGGCCGCAGCGAGGCGGCGACGCGCGCGGCCATCCGCGCCGTGCCGGATGGCGTTTATGAGAGCGAGATCGAGAACCGGCCGGTGGGTACCGAGCTGCTGCGCTTCAAGGTGCGCGTGCACAAGGCCGGCGAAACCATTCATATCGAGCATGTCGACCCGCCGCCGGAAGTGCCGCGCGGTGGGGTGAACTGCACGATGAACGTGACGGCGGCGCATTCCAGCTACCCCGTGAAGTGCATGCTGACGCCGAATGTGCGCGGCAATGCCGGCTGCTACGCGCCGTTGAGCGTGACAGCGCCGCCGCATTCGTCGTTGAACTGCGACCCGCCGGCGGCGGTGGCGTATCGCACGCGGATCAGCTGGTGGCTGGGGCCGAACCTGTATCGCGCGCTGGCGCCAGCGATACCGGACAAGGTGCAGGCGTTTACCGGCATGCCGAAGGCGTTCGGCTTCTATGGCCGCAACATCCAGGGGCGCGTGGCGAGCGACCATTTCTTCATGGGCGGCGGGCAGGGCGCGAGCCAGCGGCAGGATGGCAAGAGCGGGCTGCTGTTCCCGACCTCGGCGGCGAATACGCCGGTGGAACTGCTGGAAAGCCGGATGCCCGTGCTGATTTTGGAGAAGGGGTTGGCGGCGGATAGCGGCGGTGCCGGCAAGCGGCGCGGCGGGCTTGGCCAGCGCATGCGGGCGCGGCGGCTGGAGAGTGGCGCCGAGCCGATCAGCGTCGGGCTGTTTCCGGAGGGCCATGGCATTCATGTGCAGGGGCTGTTCGGCGGGCAGCCCGGTGGCGGCGCCATCGGCATCGTCAAGCGGCCGGGGGCGGAGCCGCACAACGTGACCACCGGCGAGATGGTCGCGCTGACCGACAACGCCATCGAGATCGATGCGACGATCGCCGGCGGCAGCGGCTTCGGCCCGGCGCGGGAACGCGCGCTGGAGGATATCGCCGCCGACCTGGAGGATGGCTACATCACGCCTGATGGTGCGGTGCGCGACTATGGCTGCGTGCTGGGGGCGGATGGCCGGTTGGATGTTGCGGCGACGCTGCGCCAGCGCGCGCTGACCACGACGGGGGGCTGAGCGATGAACGCGACACGACGTGCGGTGCTGGCGGGTGCGGTACTGGCGCCCTGGCAGGCGATGGGCTTCGAGCGCGAGGGCGGGCGCAAGGTGCTGGTGTTCTCCGGCAACCAGGCGGTGCCGGTGCTGGACCCGCATGTGCGCTACGACTGGTCCACGCGCATGATCCAGCAGGGCGTGTACGACGCGTTGCTGAAGTATGTCGGCGACCCCCCGCGGATCGTGCCCTGGCTGGCCGAGCGGTATGAGGCCAGCGCCGACGGGCTGACCTATACCTTCCACCTGGCGGCGAACGCGACCTTCCACAACGGCGACGCGGTGGACGCGGAAGCGGTGCGGTTTTCCTTCGAGCGTGGGTTGAAGCTGAACGCCGGCATCGCCTGGATGCTGAAGGACTTCCTGAAGCCGGAGAAGATCGTCGCGGTGGATGCGCGCACCGTGCGCTTCACGCTGGAACGGCCGTTTGCGCCGTTCATCAGCTATGTGCCGTGGTGGTACATCGTGAACCCGAAGCAGGTGCTGGCGAATGTCAGCGAGGGCGACTACGGCCGCAAGTGGCTGGCCGAGAATGCCGCGGGGTCCGGCCCGTTCAAGCTGCGGCGGTTCGACGGCAACAGCCTGGTGCACATGGACACGCACGCGGCCTACTGGAAGGGCTGGCCGATGGGCGAGGCCAACCGGCTGGCGGGCGCGATCTTCCGCATCGTGCGCGAGGCGGCGCCGCGCCGCGCCGGGCTGCAGCGACGCGAGATCGACGTCATCACCAACATGTCGCCGGATGACATGGAGCAGTTGGCGAAGCTGCCGGGCATCAGGAATGAGGACCACGCCGGCTTCACCACCTTCGGCATCAAGTTCAACTGCCAGGCCGGGCCGACCGCGGATGTGAACCTGCGCAAGGCGATCGCGCACGCCATGGACTACGACGCGCTGATCGCTATCCACAACGGCGGCGCGCGGCTGATGGACAGCCCGTTTCCGCCGGGGATGGAGAGCCATATCAGCGTGCCGGGCATACCGCGGAAGGACCTGGACAAGGCCAGGCAGTTCCTGGCGCAGAGCAGGGTCCCGAATGGCGGGATCGAGCTTGAGTACGTGCATGTGCAGGGGCTGGAAGATCCGCGGCGGATTGGGCTGGCGCTGCTGGACAGCCTGCGGCCGCTGAACATCCGGCTCAACATCGTGGGGCAGCCCTGGACCACGATGGTGGCGCGCGGGTCCAAGGCGGAGACGGCGCCGAACATGACCAGCGTGTACGTGACGCCGGTGGGGACGGACCCCGACACGGTTGCCTACCAGTACCACCGCGAAAGCTGGGGCCTGTACTACGGCATGTCGCACTACGAGAACCCCGAGGTGTGGCGCATGATCGGCGAAGCCCGCGGCATGGTGGACAAGCCGGCGCGGCTGGCGATGTACGCCGAGATTCAGCGCCGCATCGTGGGTGACCAGCCGGAGATCTTCGGCATGATCCCGAACCGCACCTGGGCGATGCGCGACTACGTCAAGGGCTTCCAGTTCAGCCCCATCCGCTTTACCGGCGAGGTTGATCTCTACCCGATGTGGATCGACGCGTGACGTGATAGCCGCCTACGTCGCGCGGCGGCTGGCGCTGGCGGGCGTCATGCTGTTCGGCCTGGTCTGCCTGACCTTCGTCATCGCCAATGTCGCGCCTTCGGACCCCGCGGCGTTGGCGGCGGGGCCAGATGCGGGTCGCAGCCAGATTGAGCAGGCGCGGCGCGACTACGGGTTGGACAAGCCGCTGCCGGAGCAGTTCCTTCGGTACGTCGGCGACCTGCTGCATGGCGAGTTCGGCCGCAGCGTGGCGACGGGGCGCTCGGTGGGGCGCGACCTGGCGCGGTACTTCCCCGCGACGCTGGAATTGTGCCTGGTGGCGATGAGCATCGGGCTGGTGGTGGGCATTCCGCTCGGCATGCTTTCCGCGCTGTTCAAGGACCGCTGGTTGGACCATGTGACGCGGATCTTCGCGGTCTCCGGCATCGCCTTGCCGCCGTTCTGGTTCGGGCTGTTGCTGCAGCTGGGGTTTGCCACCTGGCTCGGCTGGCTGCCGACCAGCGGGCGGCTGGGCGTGGCGACGGAACCGCCGGAGCCGATAACCGGCATGCTGCTGCTGGACAGCCTGCTGCGGGGCGACCTGGCGCTGTTCCAGGAGTGCGCGGGCTACATCATCCTGCCGGCGCTGGTGCTGTCGCTGCCGTGCCTGGCCAGCATCCTGCGCGTCAATCGCAGCGAGATGGTGGAGTGCCTGCGCGCCGACTACCTCACTGCCGCGCGGGCGCATGGCACGGTGCCCTGGCGCCTGGTGGCGGTGCATGCGCTGAAGAACGCCATGCTGCCGACGCTGGCGATCATCGGGCTGCGCTGGGGCTGGATGATGAGCAGCACGGTGCTGGTGGAGACGGTGTTCGACTGGCCGGGGACCGGGCTCTACGCGGTGTCCTCGGCCATCGCCGGGGACTTCAAGCCGGTGATGGGCGTGACCTTGATCGTCGGGCTGAACTTCATGCTGGCCAACTTGGTGGTGGATTTGCTGTACGGCGTGCTCGACCGGCGGCTGCGCGACGCATGATGGGCCGCCGCACGCGCCTCGCGCTCTGGCAACTCAGGCGCAGCTTTTCGTCCATGCTCGGGCTGGGGCTGGTGGCGGGCATCGTGCTGCTGGCGCTGCTGGGGCCGTGGATCGTGCCCTACCCGGATGACGTGGCCGGCGCGGTGAACATCGCGGGCAAGCTGAAGCCGCCGAGCGCTGCGCATTGGTTCGGCACCGATGAGGTCGGCAACGACATCCTGACGCGCGTCATCATCGGCGCGCGGCTGTCGCTGCTGGTGGGCGTGGGGATCACGCTGGCGGCGGCCTGCATCGGCGTGCCGCTCGGCATCCTTGCGGGCACCGCGGGTGGCGTGGTGCGGGAAGCGGTGATGCGGGTGACCGACCTGTTCCTTTCCGTGCCCGGCCTGGTGCTGGCCATTGCGCTGGTGGCGGCGCTGGGGCCTGGCATCGTCAACGCCATGGTGGCGCTGGTGCTGGTGTGGTGGCCTGGCTATGTGCGGCTGGCCGAGGCCAAGGCGCTGTCGCTGCGGGAAGAGCCGTTCATCGAGGCGGCGCGCGTCGCTGGTGCCTCGCGGTTTCGCATCCTGTGGCGGCATGTGCTGCCGAACAGCCTGTCGCCGATCATCGTCAAGATGAGCATGGATGTGGGGCAGGCCATCCTGGCCGTTGCGTCGCTGGGCTTCCTTGGCCTCGGGGCGAAGCCGCCAACGCCGGAATGGGGGGCGATGATCTCCATTGCGCGCGGCTATCTGCCGGATTGGTGGTGGTACGCGATCTGCCCGGGCGCCTTCATCTACGCCAGCGTGCTCGGCTTCAACCTGCTGGGGGATGGGCTGCGCGACATCCTGGACCCGCGGAGCAACCGCGGATGAGCCTGCTTGCCATCGACGACTATCGCCTGGCCTTCGACAGCTTCGACGGCACGGCGCAGGTGCTGGATGGCGTCTCGCTGCGGCTAGAAGCGGGCGAGACGCTGGGCATTGTCGGCGAGACCGGCTGCGGCAAATCCGTGCTGGCACGCAGCCTGTTGCGGCTGAACCCGGCGCCGCCGGCGCGCGTCGTCTCCGGCAGCATTCGGTTCGAGGGTACGGATATCCTCACGCTCAGTGAGCGCGAGATGCGGCGGTTGCGCGGGCGGCGCATCGCCATGGTGTTCCAGGACCCCGTCAGCTACCTCAACCCGCTGCTGGCCATCGGCACGCAGATGGCGGATGCGCTGCGTGGCCAGCACCAGGCCGCCGGCGAGCCGCAGCCGAGCCGTGCCGAGGCGCGGGCGCGGGCGGCGGCGCTGCTGGCCAGTGTCGGCCTGGCGGAGCCGGAGAGGCTGCTCGACAGCCATCCGCACCAGCTTTCCGGCGGCATGCGCCAGCGCGTGCTGATCGCCATGGCGCTGGCCGGCAACCCCGCGCTGCTGGTGGCGGATGAGCCGACGACCGCGCTGGACGTGACGGTGCAGGCCCAGGTGCTGGCGCTGATCGCCGGCCTGGTGCGGGACCGCGGGCTGGCGCTGCTGCTGATCAGCCACGACCTTGGCGTCATCGCCGCCAGCTGCGCGCGGGTGGCGGTGATGTATGCCGGCACCATCGTGGAGGAAGCCGCGACCGCGACGCTACTGCGCGAGCCGCGCCACCCCTATGCGCAGGGCCTGCTGGCGGCGGTGCCGGATCTGGACCGGCCGGCGCATCGGCCGCGCGGCATCGCCGGCAGCATCCCCAATCTGCTGCGGCCGCCGCCGGGCTGCCGCTTCCACCCGCGCTGCGAGCGTGCGACCGAGCGCTGCCGGGTAGAGAAGCCGCTGCTGCGCGACGTGGGGCCGGCGCATAACGTGGCGTGTCATCACGCATGACCGCGCTGCTGCATGCCACCGGCCTGGCCAAGACCTACGCGCTGCCGCGCACTGCGTTTCAGCCGGCGCGGCAGTTGCGGGCGGTGGCCGGCGTGGACCTGCTGTTGCAACACGGTGGCACGCTGGGGTTGGTGGGGGAGAGCGGCTGCGGCAAATCGACCCTGGCGCGGTTGCTGCTGCGGCTGACGCCGGTCTCCGCCGGGCGCATCGTCTTCGTCGGGCAGGACATCACCACCATGGCGGAAACGCAGCTGCGGCCGCTGCGGCGCCGGCTGCAACTGGTGCACCAGAACCCCGGCGCGGCACTGGACCCACGGCTGACCGTGGCGCAGGCGGTGGCGGAGCCGCTGGTGATCCAGCGCCTGGCTGATGGCGCTGACCTGCGCGACCGTGTCGCCGCGCTGCTGGCCGAGGTGGGGCTGGGCGCGGAGTTCCTCGGGCGCTTCCCGCATGAACTCAGCGGCGGGCAGAAGCAGCGGGTCTGCATCGCCCGCGCCCTGGCGCCGGAGCCGAGCCTGCTGGTGCTGGACGAGCCGACCAGCGCGCTGGATGTCTCGGTGCAGGCGCAGATGCTGGACATGCTGGCGGAGCTGCGCGCGCGGCGCGGGCTGGCCTACCTGTTCATCAGCCACAACCTGGCGGTGGTGCGGCAGGTGTGTGCCGAGGTGGCGGTGATGTATCTCGGCCGCATCGTGGAGCAGGGCAGCGCCGAACAGGTCTTTGGCGCGCCGCGGCACCCCTATACGCGGGCGCTGCTGGCCTCGGTGCCACGTCTCGGCGGCGGCGTGGTGCCCGCCGCCGCGGGTGAACCGCCGAACCCCGCCGCGCCGCCGCCGGGTTGCCCCTTCCATCCGCGCTGCACCATGGCGCAACCGGCCTGCCGCGAGGGCGCGCCACCCGCGCTCATCAACGGGCTGGCCTGCCCGGTTTCAGGCGCCGGGTGACCGGGCGTTCGGGAAGAACAACTGCTCGCCATTGATCCTGTAGCCGGCGATGCTGGCCTGACCCTCCGGCGAGACCAGCCAGTCGACGAAGCGCTGGCCATCAGCCGCCTTCACGCTGGGGTGCCGCGCGTGGTTCACCAGCATGACGCCGTATTGGTTGAACAGGCGTACATCGCCCTCCACCAGCACCCGCAGGTCCTGGCGGTTGCGGAAGGCCAGCCAGGTGCCGCGGTCCGCCAGCACATAGCCGCCCTGGGCGGCGGCGGTGTTCAGCGCCGGGCCCATGCCCTGGCCGATCTCGCGGTACCAGCGGCCACGGCCCTGCGCCACCGGGTCCAGCCCGGCCAACTGCCACAGCCGCAACTCCGCCGCATGGGTGCCGCTGCGGTCGCCGCGGCTGATGAAGGGGGCGCCGGCCGCGCCCACCGCGCGCAACGCGCCGGCAATGTCGCGCGTGCCGGCGATGCGTGCCGGGTCGGCGGCGGGGCCGACCAGGACGAAGTCGTTGTACATCACCGCATGGCGCGGGCCGCCGGAGCCCTCGGCGACGAACTTTTCCTCGGCGTCGCGGTCGTGCACGAAGACCACGTCGGCGTCGCCGCGGCGGCCGATATCCAGCGCCTGGCCCGTGCCCACGGCGACCACGCGCACGGTGACGCCTGTCGCCCGGGTGAAGGCGGGCAGCAGGTGGCCGAACAGGCCGGATTGCTCGGTGGAGGTGGTGCTGGCGACCGTGATGAAGCGGTCCTGCGCCATGGCCGGCATGGCCAGTACCAGGCACACAAGTATCCGTCGCAGCATGCTTCCCTCCCGCGCGTTGGCGCCGCAATCTAGCCTGATCTGGGAGGGACCCGCCATGCCGCAACCGCCGCGCCGACTGCCCGAAGCCCGGGCCATGGTGGTGGCACCGCAGCCGGAGGCCGCCGAGGCCGGTGCCGCCATGCTGGCCGCCGGCGGCAATGCGCTGGACGCGGCGCTGGCGGCGGCACTGACCCAGGGCGTGGTGGACCCGATGATGTCCGGCATCGGCGGCATTGCGACCATGCAGGTCTACGACCCCGCCAGCGGCACGCACCTGGTCATCAACGGCCTGGGCACCTGCCCGGGCGCGGCGACGGCTGAGATGTGGGCCGGCGACTTCCTGGGCGAATGCAGCGACGGCTTCGGCTTTCGGGTGAAGGGCTACGCCAACGAACTCGGCCCGCTGGCGGTGACGGTGCCGGGTGCGCTGAAGGTGTTTGCGGAAGCGCATGCTCGGCTGGGGCGGAAGTCCTGGGCGCAGTTGTTCGACCCCGCCATCGGCTTTGCCGAGGAAGGCTGGATCATCCGGCCGCATGTCCACACCATGTTCACCATGAACGAGGCGCCGTATGGCCGCCTCAGCTACGCCGAGAAGCTGGCCTATACCGAGGATGGCAAGCGGCTGTACCTGCGGCCGGATGGCAGCGTGAAGCGGCTGGGCGATGCGGTGCGCAACCCGGACCTGGCGGCGACGCTGCGGGTGTTGGCGCGGGACGGTGCCGCGGCCTTCTATGAAGGTGAGATCGCCCGCCGCATCGTGGCCGAGATGCAGGAGCGCGGCGGGCTGATTACCATGGCGGACCTGGCCGGCTTCCGCGCCGCGATCAGCGCGCCGATCAAGGTGGGTTATCGCGGCTACGACGTGGCGGTGGCGGAACCGCCGGCCGGCGGCGTGGTGGTGGCGGAGATGCTGCGGATACTGGAGCGCTTCGACCTCCAGGCGCTCGGCCACAACTCGCCCGACTATATCCGCGTGGTGGCGGAAGCCATGAAGATCGCCGGCGCCGACAAGGAGGCGCATATCGGCGACCCCGTCTTCAACCCTGCGCCGATCGGGATGCTGCTGTCCGACGCCTATGCGGATGCCTGCGCCGCGCGCATCCGCGCCGGGGAGCGCGCCAGCCTGGTCCGCGTGACGGCGGAGGCGAAGGACACCACCCATGTCGCCGCCGTGGACGCCGACGGCATGGTGGTGAGCATGACGCATACGCTGGCGACGCCGTCGGGCCTGATCCCGGCGGGCACCGGCTTCATGCTGAATGGCGCGATGAACTGGATGGATCCGCGGCCGGGCATGGCGGGCAGCATCGCGCCAGGCAAGCGGCGTTATTCCTCGATGGCGCCGACCATCGTGTTCGACCAGGGGCGGCCGGTGGTGACGCTGGGCGCGCCGGGCGGGGCGTGGATCACGGTCGCGGTCATGCAGGTGCTGCTGAACCTGCTGGACTGGGGGATGGGCATGCAGGAGGCGGTCAACGCGCCGCGCTTCTCCGCGACCTCGGATGTCATCGACATCAGCAACCGCATTCCGCGCAGCACGCAGAAGACGCTGGAGGCGGCGGGCTACCAGGTGCGGCGCAGCTACCAGAGCTTCGCCTTTGCCGGCGTGCACGGCATTTCGCTGTGGGACGGCCGGCTGGAAGGCGGTGCCGACCCGCAGCGGGACGGCATGGCGATGGGAATCTAGCCCGGCGTGCTCTCGGGCAGGAAGCCGGTGCGGATCATGTGGGCCCAGACCTCGGAGCCGAGTTCCACCGCGCGGTCGGCGGCGGCGTCCCAGTCGTAGCGGATCGCCAGCAGCTCGGCCTCCGGCGGTGCGTCCGGCGGCAGGTGCAGCACGGCGTAGCGGGCATGCGGCGCGCGGCTTTCGCTGCGGGTCACGTCCTCCCCCTTGCCGACGCGGAAGCCGGGCAGGCCGAGGCTGCCGGGGTTGACCACCAGGGGACCGCCGGGCACCTGCATCACCTCATACCTGTGGCTGTGGCCGCACAGTACCACGCGCGCCGCCAGCCCGACCTCGCCCAGCCGGGCGCGGATATCCGAGAGCGGGCTCTGCACGAAGACGCCGCCACGGGCGTCCTCCAGCAGGTTCTGCGTGTCGCTGGAAGGCGAGCCGTGGCAGGCCAGGATGCCGCCGGCCAGGTGCAGGGTGCGCGGCAGGTCGCGCAGCCAGGCGCGCTGGTCCGGCGTGGTGTGGTTGAAGGCGATGCCGTCCTGGCCGCGCAGCTTCTCCCCCGGCGCTTCGCCCACATGGCGGTCGTGGTTGCCGCGGATGCACGGGATGCCCCGCTCCCGCAGCAGATCGATCGTCTCGCTGGGCCAGCCCATGCCGGAGGCGATGTCGCCGAGGCAGATGACCTCCTCGATCCCGCGCCGGGCGATATCCGCCAGCGCCGCCCGCAGCGCCAGCACGTTGCCGTGGATATCCGTGATGACCGCCAGGCGCATGGGGCTACACCCAGTTGAAGGTGGGCGGGCTGATCTCGTCCACCGTGCGGTGCGCCCAGTCGGTCTGCGGCACGCGGGCGATGACGCGCTTCTGCGCCTCGTGCAGCGCCGCGGCGGCGCCACGGTAGTCCATGGTCAGCACCTCGCCATTCTCCACCACCTTGGTGCCGTCCACGTAGACCGCCTTGATGGCGCGGTCGCCCGCCGCGTAGATCAGGCTGCGCAGCGGGTCGCGCGCCGGGCGCACCTGCGGGTGGGTGATGTCCACCAGCACGAAGTCGGCGCGGCAGCCGGCGGCCAGCTTGCCGATATCGTCGCGGCCCAGCGCCGTGGCGCCGCCGATGGTCGCGGCATCGAACAGCTCGTGCGTCGTCATGCTGCGCGGGTCGGTGGCCTGGGTGCGCGCGAGGTAGGCCACCAGGCGCAGCTCATCCAGCATGTTGTGCGGGTAGGTGTCGGTGCCGACGCCCATGTTGACGCCGCCGCGCTTGTAGCGGCCGAAATGCTTCAGCGTGATGCCGCGGCGGGCGAAGACGGTGGGGCAGTGGGCCACCGTGGTGCCGGTTTCGGCGAGGATGTCGAGGTCGCGGCGGGTGTGCCAGGGCGTGCTGGGGTGGTCGTCCAGGAAGATGCCGTGGCCGATGATGCTGCGCGGGCCGAGCAAGCCCTGTTCATGCAGCCAGCCGATCGGCGTCATGCCGTGGCGGCGGGTGATCTCGTGGAATTCGGAGACCGCCTGCGCCGCGTGGATCTGCCAGGAGAGACCGCGCGCCTTGCTCTCGGCATGGCTGTCGCGCAGCAGCTCCGGTGTGCAGGTATCGATCTGCGCCGGGACGACCATGCCGAAGAGGCGGCCGCATTCATGCTGCTCGGCGCGCTCGATCAGGCTCATCGCCTCGACCATCGCCTTCTCGCCGGCCTTGGCGTCCCACTCGTATTCCACCACATGGCCGTTCTTGGTGTACCAGCGGGCGCTGCGGAACATCGGCGCGATGCAGACGCGCATGCCGCTCTCGGCCAGGATGTCCAGCCAGCCCGGATGCGCCATGGAAAGGTCGGCCACGGTGGTGACGCCGGAAAGCAGCAACTCGGAAAGCGCCACGCGGACGCAGTTGGGCACCGCCTCGGCGTCGCCGCGGAAGATCGGCAGGTATTCGTACAGCGAGGAATTGTACAGGCCCGGCGACCCGACCTCGTCGATCAGCCCCTTGTTCATCGGCTCCGACGACGGGTGGCTGTGGATATTGACCAGGCCGGGCATCACCATCAGCCCGGCGCCCGGGGTTTCCTGCCCCACCGGGCCGGCATAGTCGCGGCCGACGAAGAGCAGCTTGCCGTCCTCATGCACCACATCGGCGTCGGGCATGTAGACGTGCTGCTTCGCGCTGGCATCCCAGGCCACCACGAGTTCCGCCTTGCGAATGACGCTGATCATCTTGCTGCACTCCTCGGTTCGGGGGATGCTCACCGGCCAAGGCCGCAGCGTCAACCGGAGGAAACCAAGTATGAACCTGTCCCGCATGCTGCGCGCCCGCGCCGAGCAGGGCCGCCCGGTGCGCGTCGGGCTGATCGGGGCCGGCAAGTTTGGGTCGATGTTCCTGGCGATGGTGCAGCGCAGCCCGGGCCTGCACCTGGCGGGGATTGCCGATCTTTCGATTCCGCGGGCGCGGGAGGCGCTGGCCCGGGTCGGCTGGGCGGCGGAACAATATGCCGCCACCAGCCTGGACCAGGCCATGGCCACCGGCAGCACCTGGCTGACCGAAGACGCCGGCGCGCTGATGGCCGATGCGCGGGTGGAGGTGATGATCGAGTGCACCGGCAACCCCGCCGCCGGCATCCGCCACGCGCTGGCGGCCATTGCCCATGGCAAGCACATCGTCATGGTGAATGTGGAGGCCGATGTGCTGGCCGGCCCGCTGCTGGCGGCGCGGGCGGCCAAGGCGGGCGTGGTCTACTCCATGGCCTATGGCGACCAGCCCAGCCTGGTGTGCGAGCTGGTGGACACCATCCGCGCCATGGGGCTGCCGGTGGTCGCCGCTGGCAAGGGCACCAAGTACCTGCCGCACTACCATGAGAGCACGCCGGATACGGTCTGGGGCTTCTACGGGCTGACGCCGGAACAGGCGAAGCTCGGCGGCATGAACCCGCAGATGTTCAACAGCTTTTTGGATGGCACGAAAAGCGGCATCGAGATGGCCGCCATTGCCAATGCGACGGGGCTGGCGCCGCCGGAGGATGGGTTGGCGTTTCCGCCCTGCGGCACGCAGGACCTGCCCTTCGTCTTCGCCGGCAGCAAGGGCAGGGTGGAGGTGATTTCCTCGGTGGAGCGTGACGGCCGGCAGGTGGTGAACGACCTGCGCTGGGGCGTCTATGCGGTGTTCGAGGGCGAGACCGACTACATCCGCCGCTGCTTTTACGAGTACGGGGTGCATACCGACCCCAGCGGCAAGTACGCGGCGTTGTGGCGGCCGTACCACTTGATCGGGTTGGAACTCGGCGTCTCGGTTGCGTCCGCCGCGCTGCGGGGCGAGCCGACCGGCGTGGGTGAAAGCTGGCGCGGCGACGTGGCGGCGACGGCGAAGCGCGACCTGAAGGCGGGCGAGATGCTGGATGGCGAGGGCGGCGCGATGGTGTGGGGCAAGTGCATCCCGGCCGAACGGTCGCTCCGCGAAGGTGCGCTGCCGATTGGCCTGGCGCATGGCTGTGCGCTGAAACGCGATATCAGGCGAGGCGAGACCGTGGGCTGGGCGGATGTCGCCATCGACACGAGCATCGAGGCGGTGAAGCTGCGGCGCGAGATGGAGGCGCAGCATCGCCCGGCGCAGGTTGCGGCATGAAGCCTGCGCCTTTCGAGTACATCCGCGCCGAGACCGTGCTGCAGGCGCAGGAATGGCTGGCCGCCGACCCGGAGGCGCGAGTGATCGCCGGTGGGCAGACGCTGATGCCGATGCTGGCGATGCGCCTGGTGCGGCCGACGCGCGTCATCGATATCGCCGGCATCGCCGGTCTGGACGAGATTGCGGTGACGGCGGACCATGTGACGCTGGGTGCCATGGTGCGCCAGGTGGCGGTGGAGCGCAGCGCGGCGTTGGCGCAGGCGCTGCCGCTGCTGAGCAAGGCGATCCGCTTCGTCGGGCATCCGCCGACGCGGCGGCGCGGCACCATCGGCGGCAGCGTGGCCAATGCCGACCCGGCCGCGGAGATCGCGCTGGTGGCGATGACGCTGGGCGCGGAGGTGCTGACCACGGCGGATGCCTTCGCGGCGCGCGACTTCTTCCTGGCGCCCATGACGACGGCGCTGCCGGCGGGTGCCATGGTGACCGGCCTGCGCTTTCCGCGCGTGGCGGCGGCACGGCGCGGCACCGGCTTCGCCGAGGTGGCGATGCGGCAGGGCGACTACGCCATGGCCGCTGCCGCTTGCGAACTGGTGTTGGGTGCCGGTGGTGAGGTCCCGTCGCTGCGCCTTGGCATCGGCGGCGCTACGCCGGTGCCGGTGCTGCTGGACCTGGCCGCGCCGACGCGCGACGCGGTGGCCGCCGCGCTGGCGCCACTGGAGATGATGCACGACCCCAATGCCGGTGCGGGCTACAGGCGCCGCGCGGCGCTGGCGCTGGCGATGCAGGCACTGGATGAAGCACAGCGCGAGGTGATGGCGTGAAGCTCGCCCTCAACGTCAACGGCACCGACCGCGTGCTGGAACTGGAAGACCGCACCAGCCTGCTGGACGCGCTGCGCGACGGCGTCGGCCTGAAGGGCACCCATGCCGGCTGCGAGCACGGCGTCTGCGGTACCTGCACCGTGCTGCTGGATGGCGAGGCGGTACGCAGCTGCCTGATTCTGGCGGCGCAGGCCGAGGGCCATGCGGTGACGACGATCGAGGGCGTGACGCCGGGGCCGGGCGAGCTTTCCATCGTGCAGGACAGCTTCGTGGAAACGCATGGCATGCAGTGCGGCTACTGCACGCCGGGCATGGTGCTGGCCGCGGTGGCGCTGCTGCGCGACAACCCCGCGCCGACGCGCGACGAGATTGTCGAGGCGATCAGCGGCAACCTGTGTCGCTGCACCGGCTATGGCCAGATTGTCGAGGCGATTGCCCTGGCGGCGGAACGCCTGCAGCGGAGCAACACGCCATGACCGTGCAGTTGCAACCGCCCTTCCGCTATGTCGGGAAGAAGCGCCGCGTGCGCGAGGATCGGCGCTTTGTCGCCGGCGGTGGCCACTACGCCGCCGACCTGGTGCTGGCGGGCATGCTGCATTGCGCGCCGGTGCAGAGTGAGCATCCTGCCGCCCGCATCGTGGCGATTGACGCCAGCGCGGCACTGGCGCTGCCGGGCGTGCATGCGGTGCTGACCGGCGCGCAACTGGCGGCCGCGAGCGAGCCGCTGATGAACGGCGCCAACACGCCGCTGGTGGTGCGCTATCCGCTGGCTGTCGGCCAGGTGCGCTACGCCGGCGAGTGGGTGGCCATGGTGGTGGCCGAAACCCGCGCCCTGGCCGAAGACGCGCGCGAACTGGTGCAGGTTGAGTACGAGCAACTCCCCTTCGTCACCGATGGCGAGGCGGCGATGGTCGAGGGCGCGCCGCTGGTGCATCCGCCGCATGGCAGCAACGTGCTGCTGGACCGGCACTTCTTCTGGGGCCCGGTTGAGGAGCGCTTCGCCGCGGCGCCGCGCAAGCTGGCGTATCGGGTGCGTTGGGCGCGGTCTTCCACCGTGCCGTTGGAAACCTTCGCGGTGACGGCGCAGTGGGATGCGTCGCAGGACGTGCTGGATGTGTGGGCCAGCATCCAGATGCCGAAGTTTCCGGACCAGATCGCCCGCAGCCTGCGCCTACCCGGCAATGCGGTACGGGTGCATTACGACGTGGATGTCGGCGGCAGCTATGGCGTCAAACGCGGCATCAAGCATGCGGTGCTGGTCGGCCACCTGGCGCGTGCGCTGGGGCGGCCGGTGCGCCTGGTGGAAGACCGGTTGGAGAACATGACCGGCGGCGACATGCAGGGGCCGGAGCGGGTCTTCGATGTCGAGTTGGCGTATGACGACGACGGCCGCGTGCATGCGATGAAGATGCGCGCGCTGGACAATGTCGGCGCCTATGCCGGGCGCTCGCCGTTCCAGCTGGGCAAGCCGATTGGTGCCATCGTCGGGCCATACGCCATTGAAGCGGTGGAGTATCATGCGCTCGCCGTTGCTTCCAACAAGACGCCGCAGGAAGCGGTGCGTGGCTTCGGCCAGGCGCCGACCAACTACGCGCTGGAGACCGGCATCGACAAGGTCGCCGCGGCGTTGGGGCTGGACCGGCTGGAGGTGCGGCGGCGCAACTTCATCCGCGCCGAGCAATTCCCGTATCTGATCCCCTCCGGCACCACCTACGACAGCGGAAATTACCATGGCCTGCTGGAGAAGACGGTGGCGGTGGCAGACCTGTTTGCCGAACGCGATGCGCTGCGGGCGCAGGGCTTGCTCGCCGGTGTTGGCATTGCCTCCTGCCTGGAACCCTCGGGTGGGAATTCGTCGTTCGAGCCGCTGCTCAACCCGATGAACCGCACGACGACCTGGATGGAGAGCTGCCGCATCCATGTGGATGCGCTCGGCGGTATTACGGCTGCGATGCACACCACCACCTCCGGCCAGGCGCATGAAACGCTGGTCAGCGTGGCCGTGGCCGAGGTGATGGAGATTCCGCCGGAGCGCATCCGTGTGATCCGGCCGGACAGCTTGGCCTCGCTGCCCAGCAATAGCCCGGTCGGCAGCCGCATGGCCATCATGCTCGGCGGCGCGGCGGTGCGGGCGGCGCAGAAGCTGCGCGCGCAACTGCTGGCGATTGCGGCGCATGACCTGGGTGTTTCGCCGCTGGAGCTGCGCTACAGCGAGGGCGACGTGCATGCGGCGGATGGCCGCAAGCTGACGTGGCAGGAACTGGTGGTGATCGCGCACCGCGAATATTTCCGCCTGCCGCCCGGCGTGGAACCTGGCCTCTCCGCCAGCAGCATCTACATGGTGCCGACCGGCGGCGAGCTGCCGAAGGACGACAAGGTGCAGATGTACCCGTGCCACTCCTTCGAGTTCCACTACATCCTCGTCGCCATGGACCGCGTGCTGTGCCGCCCGCAGATCCGCCGCTACATCATCGGCCATGACTGCGGCCAGGTGATCTCCCCGGACGTGGTCAAGGGCATGACACTGGGTGGCATCGCGCACGGCATCGGCGCCGCTTTGCTGGAGGAATTCAGCATCGACGCGCAGACTGGCCAGCCCACCGCGGCGAGCTTCATGGACTACCTGCTGCCTTCCGCGCACGAGGTTCCGCCGGTGGAGATCGTGCATCAGACCACGCGCTCGCCTCTGACCGTTTTCGGTCAGAAGGGCAGTGGCGAGAGCGGCTATCTCGGCAGCCCCGCGGCCATCGCGGGCGCCATCAACGACGCGCTGGCGCCGCATGGCGTGCGCGTGGACCAGCTGCCGATGCGCCCGGCGCTGCTTTCCGATTTGCTTGAAGGAACCCACGCATGATCATCGACTGCCACGGCCATATGGTGCCGCCGCCGCTGCTGGCGGAAATCAAGGGCCGCGCCGCCGAGTTCCCCGCCGTGCACATCACTGATGCCGGGGGCTTCAGCTTCGCCGGCGGCAAGGCGACGCGGCCGGTGGCGCCCTTCCTGCAGAACGCGCAGCAGCGGCTGGACTGGATGGACAAGAACGGCATCACCCACCAGGTGGTGGGCGGCTGGCTGGACATGTTCGGCTATGAGATTCCCGCCGCGCAGGGCGTCGCCTGGTCGCGCCTGATGAACCAGCACCTGAAGGCCGCGCAGGCGGCGCAGCCGCGCTTCGTGCCGCTGGCCTGCGTGCCCCTGCAGGATGGCGCCGCCGCCGCCGAAGTGCTGAGCGAGGCGATGGGCATGGGTTTTCCGGGTGTGATGATCGGCACCCAGCCGAAGGGCGTCGGCGGCGTGCTGGATGACCCCTCGCTGGACCCGTTCTGGGAGATGGCGGACAAGACGGGCGCCGCCATTTTCATCCACCCGGTCTTTGAGAGCGGCGACAACCGCGTGCATGACTACGGCATGGCCAATGCGGTCGGCCGCGTGACGGATACCATGATCGCGGTCTCCCGCCTGATCTACAGCGGGCATGTGCTGAAGTATCGCAACGCCAAGGTCATCTGCGGCATCGGCGGCTCGGGCTTGCCCTTCATCCTCGGCCGGCTGCGCACCAACCACGCACTGGACGCTAAGCTGGGCGACCCCGAGGCGAGCCTGAAGGCAATGTGGTACGACACCATCCTGCAGGACGCGCGCGCGCTGCGTTTCCTGGCCGATGTGGTCGGCGCCGACCGCTTGATGATGGGCAGCGACTACCCGTTCCCGATCGGCGACATGGCACCGCGCAAGGTGATTGCGGAGGCTGGCTTCAACGCGGCGGAAACCGCTGCCATGGAAACCGGCATCGCCAAGGCGCTGTTCCGCATGTAGCCGCGCTGGCGTCGCGCCCTGGCCTCAGGGCGCGACGCCGCGCCTCAACGCGCCGCCGCCGAGAAGGCGAAGTTGTCGTAGCTGTTCTCGGCAATGCGGAACCACTGGAACTGGTCGTCGCGGTAGGGCTTGTAGCTCTCCCATATCCGCTTGAACCGCGCGTTGCGGCCGGCGGTTTCCTCGATCACCTCATGCGTCGCGCGCCAGGCGGCCTGCATCACATCGCGTGGCCAGGCACGCAGCAGCGCACCACCCGCCACCAGGCGGCGCAGGGCCTGCGGGTTGCCGTGGTCGTAGCGCGCGATCATCTCCGGCTCGACCTCGCTGCATGCCACCTCCAACGCGGCCTGGTAGGGCTTCGGCAGGCTGTCCCAGTGGCGCTGGTTGATCAGCAGGTGGCCCTTGGCGCAGGGTTCCCAGAAGGCCGGCGCGTAGTAGTATTTCGCCACGCGGTAGAAGCCGAGCTTCTCGTCGTCATACGGCCCGACCCATTCGGCGGCGTCGATCGTGCCGCGCTCCAGGCTGGGGTAGATGTCGGTGCCGGGGATCAGCGCGGGCACGGCGCCCATGCGCTGGAAGATCTGCCCACCCATGCCGGCGACGCGGAACTTCAGCCCCTTCACGTCATCCACGCTCTTAATCTCGTTGCGGAACCAGCCGCCCATCTGCGTGCCGGTTTCGCCCAGCAGGATGCCGTGGCAGTTGTAGTCCTTCAGCAGCTCGGCACACAACTCGTTGCCGCCGCCGCGGCGCATCCAGGCGCTCTGCTGGCGCATGTTGCCGCCGAAGGGCAGCGACGTGAAAAAGCCGAAGGAGGGGTCCTTGCCGATGTAGTAGTACAGCGCGGTCTGGCCCATCTCCACCGTGCCGTTCTGCACCGCGTCCAGCACCTGCAGGCTGGGCACGATCTCGCCGGCCGGGAAGGTGCGGATGTTGAAGCGGCCGTCGGTCAGTTCGCCGACCCGCTTGGCCACGTGTTCCGCGCCGAAGTACAGGATGTCCAGGTTGCGCGGGAAGCTGCTGGTCAGGCGCCAGCGGATCTCTGGCAGCGTCTGCGCCAGGGCGGGCGCGGCGAGCGCGGGCACGGCGGCGGCGCCGGCCAGCAGGATGCGGCGGTTCATGGTGTTCCCTCCGTTATGCAGTCTTGTTCCCGCCAGCATGCAACGAAGCCAGGGGGGCTGCCCAGCGGAAACCGCTGGGGCTAGGCTTTGCCGCAGCGCAACCAACAGGGGGCTTCGATGATGCGTCTGGCAGGCAAGGTCGCGGTGGTGACGGGCGCGGCGCAGGGCATCGGCCTGGCGATAACCGAACGCTACCTGGCGGATGGCGCCATGGTGGCGATGCTGGACATCGACCGCGCCAAGCTGGCCGAGAGCGCCGCCGCGCTGCCGGCCGACCGCGTGCTGGCGCTACCGCTGGACATCAGCAAGCCGGAGCAGGTGGCGGCCACCTTTGCCGCGGTGGTCGCGCGTTTCGGCCGCTGCGACGTGCTGGTGAACAACGCGGCGGTGTCGTTCCGCAGCAGCTTCCTCGACATGCCCGCCGACAAATGGGCGCGCGTCATCGACATCAACCTGAACGGCAGCTTCCTGTGCGGCCAGGCGGCGGCGCGGCAGATGGTGGCGCAGGGCGAGGGCGGGCGGATCATCAACATGGCCAGCACTTCCGGCCTGCGTGGCGGCAGCGCGCGCAGCGCCTATGGCGCGGCCAAGGGCGGCATCATCAACCTGACGCGGGCGATGGCGGTGGAGCTTGGCGAATACGGCATCCTGGTCAACGCCATCGCGCCCGGGCCGGTGCTGACCGCCATGGCCAACCATGACGAGGTGCAGAAGAAGGCCTTCCTCGACCGCATGGCGCTGAAGCGCTACGGCACGCCGGCCGAGATCGCGAGCGTCGCCGCCTTCCTCGCCGGGCCGGACAGCAGCTTCATCACCGGCGAGACGATCAGCGTGGATGGCGGCTTCCACAATGCCGGCATGATCATGGACATCAAGCAGATGGCGCCCAGCGCCAGGGCGCTGCCGTGAACTACGCGTTGCCGGAGGCGCGGGACTGGGTGCGCGCCACGCTGCGCGGCTACTTCACCGCGCTGTACACGCCGTTCACGCCCGACAACCAGCTGGACGAGGTGGGGCTGCGGCACAACGTGGACGCCACGCTGGCGCTGCCAGGCGTCGGCGGGCTTTCCGTCAACACGCTGCACCAGGAATTCTGGGCGCTGACCCAGGCCGAGCGGCTGCGCCTGGTGGAGGTGGTGCTGGACCAGGTCCGCGGCCGCGTGCCGGTGGTGATCGGCTGCTCCGACCCGGCGCCGGACAACGTGCTGATGTACGCCCAGCACGCCCGCGCGCACGGCGCCGACCTGGTGATGGTGTGGCCGCCCTATTACGGACCGCGCAGCGCCGCCGGTGTGCGGCACTTCTATGAATGGCTGGCGCCGCGGGTCGGCATCGGCATGGTGATCTACAGCACCACGCTTGCGGAACTCGGCTTCTACCTGACGCCGGACCAGGCCCAGGCGCTGCTGCCGCTGCGCGAGATCTGCGCGCTGCAATCGACCACGCTGAACTTCGCCAGCCATGCGGCCATGCTGGAACGCGTGGGCGCCGAGATCGCGGTGGCGACCTCGCTGGAGGAGTACCACCTGTTCGGGCGGCTGAGTTTTCCGGAGCGGGCGCCGGAATTCCTCATCGGGTCTTCCAGGCCGATCTTCTGCCAATCCGCGGCGCAGCCGCATTGCGGGCGGTTCCGTGCGGCGGTGGAGGTGGGCGACTTCACCGAGGCGGCGCGGCAGGTGCGCGTCATCAGCGCCATCGCGGAAAAGCTGCAGAGCCGCTACTTCGCCGCCGGCTTCCACCATGTGGCGCTGTTCAAGAGCCTGGCGGGGCTGCTGGGCATGCAGACCGGGCCGTTCCGGCCCGCCTTGGCGCCGCCCGACCCGCGCGAACTGGCCGAATGCGCCGAGGTGCTGGTGCAGGCCGGCATTCTCGCCGGCTACAGCCCGGCGAACAATTCGGTGGAGAGGTAGCGCTCGGCGAAGCTGGCGGCGATGCCGATGATCAGCCGCCCCTCCATCTCCGGCTGCCTCGCCACCTCCAGCATGGCGTGCAGCACGGCGCCGGAGGAAATGCCCACCGGCAGCCCCTCCACCCGGGCGCAGCGGCGGGCGGCGGCGAAGGCGTCGCGTTCGGCCACGCGCATCACCTGGTCCAGCGCGTCGCGCTCCAGCACCGCCGGGCAGAAGCCGGCGCCGATGCCCTGGATGTCGTGCGGTCCGGGTTCGTCGCCGGACAGCACCGCGCTTTCCGCCGGTTCCACGCCGATGATCCGCAAGGCCGGCTTGCGCGGCTTCAGCGCGCGGGCAATGCCGGTCAGCGTGCCACCGGTGCCGACGCCGCCGATCACGGCATCCACCTCCCCGGCGCTGTCCACCCAGATCTCCTCGGCCGTGGTGGCGGCGTGGATCGCGGGGTTGGCGGGGTTGTCGAATTGCCGCGGCATCCAGGCGCCGGGGGTGGCGGCGATGATCTGCTCGGCACGCTCGATGGCGCCGGCCATGCCGCGCTTGGCCGGGGTCAGTTCCAGCGTGGCGCCCAGCAGCTTCATCATCTTGCGGCGCTCGATGCTGGCGCCGTCGGGCATCACCACCACCAGCTTGTAGCCGCGGGCGGCGGCTACGAAGGCCAGGGCGATGCCGGTATTGCCGCTGGTCGGCTCCACCAGGGTCGATTCGCCGGGGCGGATGAGCCCCTCGCGCTCGGCCGCGTCCACCATGGCCAGGCCGATGCGGTCCTTCACGGACCCCAGCGGGTTCTGGAATTCCAGCTTCAGCGCCAGCCGGGCGCCCAGGCTTTCCGCGGCTTCCAGCTTGGGCAGCCGTACCAGCGGGGTATTGCCGATGATCTCCAGCACGCTGCCGTAGAGCCGGCCGCGCGGCGCGGTGGGGATGGGAGTGCTCATGGGCCTGGATTACCACCATTCGGTATCGTAGTTTAGAGGCTTATCCGAGGGAAACGCCCATGCTGCTGCGCCAGGACCGCGCCCAGACCGCCATTGCCGTTGCGCTGGACGTGGCCTTCCACGCCGGGCGGGGCGGCACGCTGGTGGGCGCGGCGGAGGTGGCGGAGCGGCTGGGCGCGGCGCGGCGTGGGCTGGAGCCGGTGTTGCAGGCGTTGTCGCGCGCGGGGTTGCTGGACAGCGTGCGGGGGCCGAAGGGCGGCTACAGGCTGGCCAGGCGTGCCCGCGACATCCGTCTGCTGGACCTGGTGCTGGCGCTGGAGGACAGCGCCGAGCCGCCCGCCGCCGACGCGCTTTCCGGCGACCTGCAACGCGCCGTGACCACCCCGCTGTGGAGCGAACTGGACACGCTGCTGCGCGACCGGCTGGCGGCGATCAGCCTGGACGACCTGCTGCGGGCGGCGGCCAGCGCCGGGCTGCGGCGCCCGGCGGCCGAGCCGCTGAACTTCGCCATCTAGCCCGCGGCGCGGCGGCCGGGTGCCGCCACCGCCGGCAGCAACTGCGCCGCCAGCCCGACCACCTGGCCGATGATCACCAGCGCCGGGGTCGGCAGGGCGGCGCGCCGCGCTTCCAGCGTGCAGGCGCCCAGCGTGGAATGCAGCACCGCCTGGCCCGGCAGCGTGGCCTGTGCCACCACCGCCACGGGGGTCTCCGGCGCCAGGCCGCCGGCCAGCAGCCGCAGGGCGATCTCGTCCAGCCGGCTCAGCGCCATGAAGCCGGCGATGGTGCCGCCGGTCCTCGCCAGCGCCGCCCAGTCCACGCTTTCCGGCAGGCTGCCGCTCTCGTCATGCCCGGTCACGAAGGTGACAGCGCTGGCCACGCCGCGATGCGTCAGCGGAATGCCCGCCGCCGCCGGGGCAGCCGCGCCGGCGGAAACGCCGGGCACCACCTGCCAGGGGATGCCGGCGGCGCTGAGCGCCAGCGCTTCCTCGCCACCGCGGCCGAAGATGAAGGGGTCGCCGCCCTTCAGCCGCACCACGCGCTGGCCGGCGCGGGCGCCCTCGACCAGGCGCTTGTTGATGGCGGCCTGGTTCAGCGGCGCGGCGCCCTTGCGCTTGCCCACGGCCAGGATGGTGGCGCCGGCCCGCACCAGGCGCAGCACGGCGCGGCCGGGCAGGGCGTCGTGCAGCACCAGGTCGGCGCGCCGCAGCGCCTCGGCGGCGCGCAGCGTCAGCAGGCCGGGGTCGCCCGGGCCGGCGCCCACCAGCCAGACCTCGCCGGGGGCGGGGCCGTCGCCGGTAGCCAGGGCGGAGCGATGATGCGGCATGCGATAGTTCCACGGCAGGGAGTGCGGCTTTAGGCTCTTATAACACGTATTGTGGGCGTGAAACACCAGGTTGGCGCGACGGCATACCTTGTCAATACGGTCCTCCGAGCGTAAATGTCCAACAACACAGTCTGCAAGCGTCCAATTGACGCCCGCCCAGAGGAAATCCCGCCATGAGCACCAAGGCCAAGGGCCGCACGGCCACCTCGCCCGTGGTTATCACCGCCAACCGACTGAGCGACGGCCAGGTGGTCTGGCTGGGTGCCGGCGACGCCTGGGTGGAAAGCCTGCTGCAGGCCCGCGTGGTGGCCGGCGATGCCGCTGCCGCGGCGCTGGCCCAGGGCCAGGCGGCCGAGCGGGCGCAGCTGGTGGTGGGGGTCTATGCCGCCGATGTGGCGCTGACCCCGCAGGGCGTGCGGCCGGTTTCGCAGAAGGAGCGCATCCGCGCCGGCGGGCCGAGCACCGTGGCGCCGCTGGCCTGGGCCGCCTGAGCCATGCCGGAAGCCCCCTTCCTGCGCGCGCCGGAGCATGCGCGGACCTATCGCTACGACGCGGTGGACCGCGAATTCCTGGCCGAGCGCATCGCCGAGTTCCGTGGCCAGGTGCAGCGCCGCCTGGCCGGCGAGCTGACCGAGGACGAGTTCAAGCCGCTGCGGCTGATGAACGGCCTGTACCTGCAGCTGCACGCCTACATGCTGCGCGTCGCCATTCCCTATGGCGTGCTGAACGCGACGCAGCTGCGGCAACTGGCCTATATCGCCCGGCGCTGGGACCGTGGCTGGGGCCACTTCACCACGCGGCAGAACATCCAGTTCAACTGGACCCGCTTGGTGGACGTGCCGGAGATGCTGGAAGCCCTGGCGGCGGTGGACATGCACGCCATCCAGACCAGCGGCAACTGCATTCGCAACACCACCACGGATGAGTTTGCCGGCGCCGCGCCGGACGAGGTGGCGGACCCGCGCGTCTATGCCGAGATCCTGCGGCAATGGTCCAGCCTGCACCCGGAATTCACCTGGCTGCCGCGCAAGTTCAAGATCGCGGTGCGCGGCGCGGAGGAAGACCGCATCGCCTCGCGCACGCATGACGTGGCGGTGCAGTTGAAGCGCGACGCGGCGGGCGAGGTCGGCTTCACCATCCATGTCGGTGGCGGCATGGGGCGCACGCCGATCTTGGCGCAGCCGCTGTTTGACCTGGTGCCCGAGGCCGAGTTCCTGCGGGTGATGGAGGCGATCCTGCGCGTGTACAACGCGCTGGGCCAGCGGGAGAACATCTACCGCGCACGCATCAAGATCCTGGTGCGGGACCTGGGGCGGGACGGGTTCCTGCAACTGGTGAATGCCGAGTTGGCGAAGATGCCGGTGGAGCCGTATCGGCTGGCGCCGGAGATCGTGCAGGCGATCCGCGCGCATTTCGCGCCGCCGCCCTTTGCCGCCGCGGATGGCGCCGCCGCCGCGCTGGAACGCGCGACCGCGGCCGATGCCGAGTTCGCCGAATGGGTGCGGCTGAACACGCGGCCGCATCGGCAGCCGGGCTATGCTTCGGCCGTGGTCTCGCTGAAGCCGGTCGGCGGCATTCCCGGCGACGCCACCGCCGAGCAGATGGAAGCGGTGGCCGAGCTGGCCGAGCGCTTTAGCTTTGGCGAGGTGCGGGTCAGCCACACGCAGAACCTTGTACTGCCGCATGTGCACCAGAAGCACCTGCACGCGCTGTGGCAGGGGCTGCGCGCGGCGGGGCTGGCCACGGCGAATTTCGGCCAGGGCACCGACATCATCGCCTGCCCGGGGCTGGACTACTGCGCGCTGGCCAATGCGCGGAGCATTCCGATCAGTCAGCAGATCAGCGAGCGGGTGGATGCGTTGGACCGTGCGCATGCTCTGGGAGAGCTGCAGATAAAGATCAGCGGGTGCATCAATGCCTGCGGGCATCACCATGTCGCGCATATCGGCATCCTCGGCGTGGATAAGCACGGGGCCGAGGCCTATCAGATTACCCTGGGCGGGGCGCCGGGCAACGACGCGGCCATTGGCGAGCTGATCGGGCCCAGTTTCAGCTATGATGACGTCGCCGGCGCGGTGGAGACGATCCTGCGGACACACCTGGCGCATCGCCAGCCGGGCGAGCGCTTCCTGGATACCTATCGCCGCATCGGCCAGGCGCCGTTCAAGGAGGCCCTTTATGCCACTGCTTGAGGATGGTCGGTTGGTGCCGGATGGCTGGGCGAGCGTGACCGAGGAGCCGCTGCCGGAGGGCTCGGTCATCGTGCCGCTGGCCCGGCTGGAGGAGGCCTCGGGGCGCAACGCGCCGCTCGGCGTCAGCATCGGCAACGACGTCCGCGTGGACGATCTGGCCGCATGGCTGCCGCGCCTGGCGCTGGTGCAGGTGGTGCTGCCGAAGTCGAAGGATGGCCGCGCTTTTTCGCAGATCCGCGCGCTGCGCGAGTACCACGGGTTCACCGGGGAAATCCGCGTCGCCGGTCATGTGCTCCCCGACCACTACGCCATGCTGCTGCGCTGCGGCGCCAGCACGGTGGTGGTGCCGGAGGGCAGCGACCCCGCGGTGTGGCAGGCGTCGCGGCGCGTGGTGCGCATCGCGTACCAGCACGCGCAATCGGCCGAACAGCCGCTGGCGCAACTGCGCCGGAAGGTGGCGTGATGCGCCGGCGTGGATTGCTGGCGCTGGCGCCGGCGTTGCTGGCGCGGCCTGCCCTGGCGGCGGGCTGGCCGGAGAAGTCGGTGCGGCTGATCGTGCCCGTCGCGGCCGGCGGCAGCCAGGATATCGTCGCGCGGCTGCTGGCGCGGCACCTGACCGATGCTCTGGGCCAGTCCGTGCTGGTGGAGAACATGCCGGGCGCCGGCAGCAATATCGGCTACGAGGCAGCCGCGCGGGCGCGGCCGGATGGCTATGCGCTGCTGGCCGGCTCCGACTCGCTGTCCATCAACAAGGCGCTGTTCCCGCGGCTGGGCTTTGATGTCACCGGTTTCGCGCCGGTTTCGCGCAGCGTGAAGGTGCCGCAGATCTTCGTCGTGCGCGCCGACAATCCGGCGCGCGACTTCGCCGAGTGGCTGGAGCGCGCGCGGCGAACCCCGGCCGCGGTGGGCACGCCCGGCAATGGCAGCCTGGCGCATCTGCTGGGCGAGGTGGTGCAGGGCGCCGCCGAGTTGCGCTGGACGCATGCGCCGTACCGCGGTGGCGCGCTGGCGGTGAACGACCTGCTGGGCGGCAGCCTGCAGGGCGTGATGATCAATATCGGCGCCGTCACCGACCATGTGCGCAGCGGCCGTCTGCGCGGGCTGGCGGTTTCCCCGGCGAAGCGCACGCTGGCGCTGCCCGAGGTGCCGACGCTGGCCGAGCAGGGCTTCTCCGGCATCGACGTGGTCGGCTGGCATGGCCTGGTGGCGCCGGCCGGCACCGACCCGGCGCTGTGCCTGCGGCTGAACGCCGAGGTGGCCAAGCTGCTGGCCAGGCCGGATGTCGCCGAGCGCGTGCTGGCGCTGGGCATGGAAGCCGGGCCGGAGACGCCGGCGGAACTGGGCGCGCTGATCAAGGCCGATGCGGTGCGCTGGGCCGAGGTGGTGCGGCGGGCGCGGATCGAGCCGGATTAGCGAGAGCGCGGCACCGTCGCTTGCTTAGTCGGGCTTCACGCCGGCCTTGGCGATCACGCCGACCCAGCTTTCCACCATGGTGCGCAGTTGCGCCGTGTGCTCGGCGGGCGTGTTGCCCACGGGATCGTAGCCCAGGTCGGCCAGGCGCTGGGCGATGGCGGGCTTCTTCATCGCCTTGGCGATTTCGGCGCTGAAGCGCGCCAGCGCCGCCGGCGGGCTGCCGGTGGGCGCATACAGGCCCCACCAGCTTTCCGCGTTCACGCCGCGCAGGCCGAGTTCGTCGAAGGTGGGCACCGTCGGCATGGCGCCGTTGCGCCGCGCGCCGGTCAGCGCCAACGCCTTCAGCGCGCCGCTTTCCACATGCACCCGGCCGCTGCTGATGCCGCCGAACAGCAGTTGCACGTTGCCGCCCAACAGGTCGTTCAGCGCCGGCGCGGTGCCGCGGTAGGGCACATGCGTCAGGTCAATGGTGGCCACCTGCTTCAGCAGTTCCCCGGCCAGATGCGTGCCGGCGCCGTTGCCGCCGCTGCCGTAGTTGAGCTTGCCCGGGTTGGCGCGGGCATAGGCCAGCAGGCCCGGCATGTCGTTGAACGGCACGCTGGGATGCGCCAGCAGCACCACGGGGGCGCTGGCCATCATGGTCACGCCGGTGAAGTCGCGCAGCGTGTCGTAGGGCAGGCGGCTGCCGAACAGGCCGGGGTTGATCAGGAAGGTGCTGTCGCTGGCCACCAGCGTGTAGCCATCCGGCGGCGACTTCGCCACCGCATCGGTGCCCACCGTGCTGGCGGCGCCGGCGCGGTTCTCGATGATGACGTTCTGGCCCAGGGCCGCCGTCAGTTCCGGCGCCAGGATGCGGGTGATGATGTCGGTGCCGCCGCCAGGTGCGAAGGCGACGATGATCTTCACCGGGCGGTCCGGATAGCTCTGCGCCTGCGCGGCGAAGGGCAGGGCGGTCATGGAGGCGAGCAGGGCACGGCGGTTCATGTGGTTCGTCCAGTCTGGGCGCCGGTGATGTAGCCGTCGCGCATGCTCGGGTGGATCGGGCGGATGTCGTCAACCAGCAGCCACAGCCGCAGCAGCAGCCGCTTCAGCGCGGGGTTGTCGGTGAAGCCGGTGCGCCAGTGCATCACTGTCCAGTTGTTCAGCAACTGCAGGTCGCCGGGCTGGAAGTCCATGTCCAGGCGGAACTCCTCGCTGCGGGCCAGCTCCACCATGCGGTCGATCGCGCGCATTTCGTCCGGCGGCACCGTGGTGCCCATGCGGCGCTGCGCGTCCTGGATGGTGCTGGCGTTGAACACGCAGCTCAGCTTGCCCTGGTGCCAGCGATACACCGGCACCGGCACCGGCGAGCAACCGAAGGGCGCCGCCTCCGAGGCATCGCCGCGCAGGTCGTGATGGAAGCCGCGGTACAGCACCGGCAGGTCTTCCGGGTAACGCTCCAGCATGGCGTTGTGGAGCGAGACCAGGCTGGCGATGCGGCTCAACCCGCCTTCCAGCGCCGGGTTGATGCAGAGCAGCGCGACGACGTCGCCGGGGTCGGTGTGCGGGCGCTGCTCGGCATTGGTCTGGCTGGGCTTCACGTTCAGCGCGTTGACGTCCAGGCCCCGGTCGGTGATCTCGGCCAGCAGGTCGCCGCGCAGGTTCTGCTTCACCGCGCGGCCCCAGTGCAGGCCAAGGCCCCAGTACAGCGCGCGGCTCTCGGCGTCGCTCATGCCCGGCGTCGGCAGGCCACGCAGCAGCACGAAGCCGCGGCCTTCGGTGACATGCTCCAGCGCCTCGGCCAGCCAGGGCGCGGTCAGCGGCAGCGGGAAGTCGGCGCGGGTGAAGCCGAGGCCGCGGCCGGCGACGCGCAACGTGGCGTCGCGCATCTCCGCCACCATGGCGGGGGTGGGGCGCATGACCCAGTCATCCCGCCGGGCCATGTCCGGCCCCAGCCAGGCGCTGGCATCGGTGATGCGATGCCGCAGGATCTCGACCATCGAAGCCTCCCGCAGGGGTTGCGGCAGGCAGGCTAGCGCTTGTTGCGCCCCGGATGCTAGCGGGCGCGCCTGAGCCTGGGCGCGGGCAGGCCGGTGTTGTTGCGCTTGGGCACGGGCACGTCCTCGCCCATCAGGCGCAGCTGGGTCGGCGCGCCATTGGCCGCGGGCATGGCGCTGAGTTCCAGCGGCACCGGCCAGAAGCACTCCACCCGCTCCTCGTCGCGCAGCGCCAGGAAGACCACGCGCTCCACCTGGCCACGGTCGCCGGTTTCCACCGCAAAGCGAAACAGCAGCCCGTCATCGTCGGCCTCGCCCAGCGCCAGGGAGAGTTGCTGCGCCTCCACCTGCTGGCGCTTGAGGATGCGGTCGGTCGGGTCATCCGCCGCGCCGCGCCAGAAGCGCACCGGCACCTGGTCGATCAGGAAGACGAAGAGGTGGCTCTCGTCCAGCACCTTCAGCCAGGGGTAGTGGCCGGCCTCCGCGGTGCGGCGCAGGCGGTGGCGGCTGAAGGCATAGGCGCGGCAGCCGATGCTCCAGGCATCGTCGCCCATCTCCTCGGATGCCATGGCGATGGCGTCCCGGCGGGCATTGGCCAGCAGCCGGGCGCAGGTCTGCAATCGCTCCGCGGTCAGGGCGGGGTGCAGGTCCCAGGGGCCCTTACCCTTCAGGCTTGGCAAAGGCGCGGCGCTCTCGGTCATGCGCGGGGTCTCCTTGCGACTCGAGAGCTTACCACGCTGGACTCGCGTCGCGGGAAGCGGGAAAAACGCGGCAACGAAGAGGAATCGCCGATGCCGCTTGCCGCCGACACCAGGGCGAAGCTGAAGACCGTCAGCACCGCGACGGTCGCCACCGCGCTGTACAAGCGCGGCTTCCGCAACCAGATGCTGCAGGGCGTGCAGGCGCTGAACCCGAAGCACCCGGTGATGGTCGGCGAGGCCTATACGCTGCGCTACATCCCCGCGCGGGAGGATCTGAACAGCCTGGAGGTGTTCAAGGACCCGAGCCACCCGCAACGCAAGGCGGTGGAAGACTGCCCCGCCGGCGCGGTCTTCGTCATCGACAGCCGCAAGGACGCCCGCGCCGCCAGCGCCGGCGGCATTCTGGTGACGCGGCTGATGATGCGCGGCGTCGCTGGCGTGGTGACCGATGGCGGCTTCCGCGATGCCGATGAGATCGCCGGGCTGGACTTCCCCAGCTATCACCAGCGGCCAAGTGCGCCGACCAACCTGACGCTGCACCAGGCGGTGGAAGCCAATGGCCCCATTGCCTGCGGCGACGCGGCGGTATGGCCGGGCGACGTGATGCTGGGCGATGGCGATGGCGTGCTCTGCATCCCCGCCCACCTGGCCGAGGAGATCGCCAACGAGGCAGTGGAGATGACCGCCTATGAGGACTTCGTGACCGCGCGCGTCCGCGCCGGCCACAGCATCCGCGGGCTGTATCCGGCGACGGATCCCAACTCGCTCACCCTCTTCGCCGCCTGGCGCAAGGAGAATGGCCGGTGAACCGTCGCTCGCTTCTCGCCGCCGCCGCGCTGCTGCCCGCTCACCCTCTTCGCCGCCTGGCGCAAGGAGAATGGCCGGTGAACCGTCGCTCGCTTCTCGCCGCCGCCGCGCTGCTGCCCGGCATGTCCTCCCTTGGTGCCCGCGCGCAGGAGGAATGGCCGGCGCGGACCACCACCATCATCGTGCCCTTCGCGCCGGGGTCGTCGTCGGACATCGTCGCCCGCGCCGCGGCGCAGCGGCTGACCGCCACGCTGGGCCACCCCGTGGTGGCCGAGAACCGCCCGGGCGCCACCGGGGAAGTCGGCGCGCGGCAGGTGATCCGCTCCGCGCCGGATGGCCATACGCTGATGCATGCGCCGATCTCCACCTGGGCCATCAACGTCGCGCTGCGGCCCAGCCTGGGCTACGACCCCGTGACGCAGCTGACCCGGCTTTCCCAGACCGTGCGCACGCCGAACGTGCTGGTGGTGAACCCGGCCAAGGTGCCGGTCAGCGACCTCAACGGCTTCATCGCCTGGCTGAAGGCGAACAGCCGCACCGCCAGCTATTCCAGCAGCGGCATCGGCTCCTCCGACCACCTGACCGCCGAGATGTTCAAGCAGGCCACGGGGACGGATGCCGTGCACGCGCCGTTCAGCGGCGGTGCGCCGGCCACCACGGCGCTGCTCTCGGGCGATGTGTCCTTCAGCTTCCAGAACCTGGGCAGCATCTACCCGCAGATCCGCGACGGCCGGGTCCGCGGTATCCTGATCACCAGCGAGGCGCGGCAAGCGCTGCTGCCGGATGTGCCGACCGCGGCGCAGGCCGGGCTGGCGGACTTCGTGGTCTATTCCTGGCAGGCGCTGGGCGGGCCGCCCGGCATGGCGCCGGCGCTGGCCGCCAAGGTGCACGCCGCCTTCCGCGCCGCGCTGCTGGCGCCGGAGGTGAAGGCGCGCATGGACGAGATCGGCTTCGACGTGGTGGCCAGCACCCCGGCCGAATTCGCCAGCTTCCAACAAGCAGAAATTGCCCGCTGGAAGCGCGTGGTGCAGGCCGGCAACATCAAGGCCGAGTAGGCCTCAGCTGAAGGCGCCGTAGACCAGGTTGCGCATGGCGTAGCGGTACTGCAGGCGGTCGCTCGGCCCCTGCAGCATCAGCACGGCGTAGAGGTCCTCCACCGGGTCCACCCAGAAATAGGTGCCATAGGCGCCGCCCCAGCTGTAGTCGCCGACGCTGCCCGGCACCTGGCTGCGCGCCACGCTGGTACGCACGGCGAAGCCCAGGCCGAAGCCGGTGCCGAATTCCGCCGAGGGCGCCAGCCCGCCGAAGCGGCCGAACAGGCCGGGCGCGTACTGCACGCCGGGCGGCAGGTGGTCCTGTGTCATCAGCTGCACGGTCTTGCGGCTGGCGATGCGGACGCCGCCATATTGCCCGCCGTTCAGCAGCATCTGGCAGAAGCGGGCATAGTCGGCGGCGGTGGAGACCATGCCGCCGCCGCCACTGTACCACTTGGGCTGCGTCAGCGGGTTGGGCACAGCTTGCTTGCGGCCCGTCACCGGGTCCACCTGCGGGTAGGCGCAGCGACTGGCGCTGCCGGCCGGTGCCCAGAAGCCGGTATCCACCAGCCCCAGCGGCCGGCAGATGCGCGCCTGGATGAAGGCGTTGAGGTCCTGGCCGGAGATCACCTCCACCAGGCGGCCGACCACGTCGGTGGCGTGGCTGTATTCCCAGTGCGTGCCGGGCTGGAACATCAGCGGCTGCGCGGCCAGGCGGGTGATGAAGCCGGGGCTGGTCTGCTCGGGGTCGGCCACCTTCGCGTCGCTGTACAGCATCTGCACCGGGTCCGGCGGCGGCGCGCCCTGGATGGGCAGGGAGCCATAGGTGAGGCCGGAGGTATGCCTCAGCAGGTCGTGCAGCGTCATCGCCCGGGTTGCCGCCGCGCGGTCCACGCCCACGCGCACGGCGGCGAATTCCGGCAGGTACTGCGCCACGGGGTGGGACAGCGCGGCGCGGCCTTCCTCGATCAGCATCATCAAGGAGAGCGAGGCCATGGGCTTGGTCATGCTGGCGATGCGGAACACCGCGTCCTTCGGCATCGGCGCCCGCTGGTCACGGTCGCGGTAGCCGAAGGCCTCCAGGTAGGCCAGCTTGCCGCCACGGCCGATGGCGACGACGGCGCCGGGGATGCGGCCCTCGGCGACCTCCCGGTTGAACCAGGCGGGGATGCGGCCGAGCCGGTCCGCCGAAAGCCCGGCCGCGGCGGGGCTGGCGGCGCGGGGCAGGGCCGGCGGGGCGGCCTGGGCGGCGCCGGTGAAGGCGGCGACACCGGCGAGCGAAAGGGCGGCGCGACGGGCGAGCATGGCGGTTCCTCCGGCTTTGTTGGGGCCATGCTGCGCGGCGCCGCTGGCTCGCGCAAGGCGGGCCGTGCTGGTATGCAGCCGGGGCAGGAAACGGAACCAAAGGGCATGAGCACACTCACTTCCGCGCTGGACCCGCGCAGCGCCGGCTTCGGCGCCAATGCCCGGCGCATGCGGGCGCTGGTGGCAGAGCTGCGCGAGCAGGTGGAGGCGGTGCGCCAGGGCGGCGGCGAGGTGGCGCGCAACCGCCATACCGGCCGCGGCAAGCTGCTGCCGCGCGACCGCATCCGCACGCTGATCGACCCGGCCTCGCCCTTCCTGGAGTTCTCGCAGCTGGCGGCGCAAGGCATGTACGGGGAGAACATCCCGGCCGCCGGCATCATCACCGGCATCGGCCGCGTGGCCGGGCGGGAATGCGTGGTGGTGGCCAACGACGCCACGGTGAAGGGCGGCACCTACTTCCCGATGACGGTGAAGAAGCACCTGCGCGCGCAGGAGATTGCTCAGCAGAACAACCTGCCCTGCATCTACCTGGTGGATTCAGGCGGCGCCAACCTGCCGAACCAGGACGAGGTCTTCCCCGACCGCGACCATTTCGGCCGCATCTTCTACAATCAGGCCAACATGTCGGCCGCCGGCATTCCGCAGGTGGCGGTGGTGATGGGCAGTTGCACTGCCGGCGGCGCCTATGTGCCGGCGATGAGCGACGAGGCGATCATCGTCCGCAACCAGGGCACCATCTTCCTGGCCGGGCCACCGCTGGTGAAGGCGGCGACCGGGGAGGTCGTCTCCGCCGAGGACCTGGGCGGCGCCGAGGTGCATTCCCGCATCAGCGGCGTCACCGACCACATGGCCGACAACGACGCCCATGCGCTGGGCCTGGCGCGGCGGATCATCGGCAACCTGAATCGGGTGAAGCAGGTGGGGCTGGACGTGCAGCCGCCGCGCCCGCCGCTATACGACGCGGCCGAGTTGCACGGCGTGGTGCCGGCCGATATCCGCGAACCGTATGACGTGCGGGAGGTGATTGCCCGCGTGGTGGATGGCAGCGAGTTCGACGAGTTCAAGCGGCTGTACGGGCCGACGCTGGTCTGCGGCTTCGCCCGCATCTTCGGCTACCCCGTGGGCATATTGGCCAATAACGGCGTGCTGTTCAGCGAGAGCGCGCAGAAGGGCGCCCACTTCATCGAGCTGTGCAACCAGCGCGGCATCCCCCTGGTCTTCCTGCAGAACATCACCGGCTTCATGGTGGGCCGGAAGTACGAGAGCGGCGGCATCGCTAAGGACGGCGCCAAGCTGGTCACCGCGGTAGCGACGGCGCGGGTGCCGAAGTTCACCGTCATCATCGGCGGCAGCTTCGGCGCCGGGAATTACGGCATGTGCGGCCGGGCCTATTCGCCGCGCTTCCTGTTCATGTGGCCGAATGCGCGCATCAGCGTCATGGGCGGCATCCAGGCCGCGGCCGTGCTGGCCACCGTGCGGCGTGATGGCATCGAGGCCAAGGGCGGCACCTGGCCGGCGGAGGAGGAAGCGAAGTTCAAGGCGCCGATCGAGGCGCAGTACGAGGCCCAGGGCCACCCCTACTACGCCAGCGCGCGGCTGTGGGATGATGGCATCATCGACCCCGCGGATACCCGCATGGTGCTGGGGCTTTCGCTTTCCGCCGCGCTGAACGCGCCGGTGCCGACGACCACCGCGCCGCTGTTCCGGATGTGATGGCCATGTTCGACAGCATCCTCATCGCCAACCGGGGCGAGATCGCCTGCCGCATCATCCGCACCGCGCGGGCCATGGGCATCCGCACCGTCGCGGTCTACTCGGAAGCCGACGCCAACGCGCGCCATGTGGCGATGGCCGACGAGGCCCATTGCATCGGCCCGGCGCCGGCACGGGAGAGCTACCTGCGTGGCGATGCCATCATCGCGGTGGCGCAGGCCAGCAGCGCGCAGGCGGTGCATCCCGGCTATGGCTTCCTGTCCGAGAACGCCGACTTCGCCGAGGCCTGCGGCGCCGCGGGCCTGGTCTTCATCGGCCCGCCGGCCAGCGCCATCCGCGCCATGGGCAGCAAATCCGCCGCCAAGGCGTTGATGGAAAGCTCCGGCGTGCCGCTGGTGCCGGGCTATCACGGCGCCGACCAGTCGCCGGCGCTGCTGGCCGCGGAGGCACAGCGCATCGGCTTCCCCGTGCTGATCAAGGCCAGTGCCGGCGGTGGCGGCAAGGGCATGCGGATCGTGCGCCATGCCGCCGAGTTTGAGGAGGCGCTGGCGCTGGCCAAGGGCGAGGCGCGCGCCAGCTTCGGCGACGACCAGGTGCTGGTGGAACGCTACCTGCAGAAGCCGCGCCATATCGAGGTGCAGGTCTTCGCCGACAACCAGGGCAACACCGTCCACCTGTTCGAGCGTGACTGCTCGATCCAGCGTCGCCACCAGAAGGTGGTGGAGGAAGCCCCCGCGCCGGGCATGACCGAGGCTCGCCGCGCCGCGATGGGCGAGGCTGCCTGCGCCGCCGCCCGCGCCATCGGCTATGTCGGCGCCGGCACGGTGGAGTTCATCGCCGAGAATGACGACTTCTTCTTCATGGAGATGAACACCCGGTTGCAGGTGGAGCACCCGGTGACCGAGGCGATCACCGGCCAGGACCTGGTGGAATGGCAGCTGCGCGTCGCCGCCGGCCAGCCCTTGCCCTGCACGCAGCAGCAGCTCCGCATCCAGGGCCACGCCATCGAGGTGCGGGTCTATGCCGAGGACCCGACGCGCGACTTCGCCCCCAGCATCGGCACGCTGCACCACCTGCGGGAGCCGGCGGCGGCGCGGATCGACACCGGCGTGCGCCAGGGCGACGCGATCCCGATCCACTACGACCCGATGATATCAAAGCTGATCGTGCATGGTGCCGACCGCCCGGCGGCGCTGCGCCAGCTCAACCGCGCGCTGCGGCAGTATGAGATCGCCGGCGTGGCGACCAACCTTGGCCTGCTGCGCGCCATTGCGGCGCATCCGGCCTTTGCGGCGGCGGAGCTGGATACCGGCTTCATCGCCAACCACCCGCAGGTGCTGGCGCCGCCGCCGCCCGCGCCCGCCTGCGTGCTGGCCGCCGCGGTGCATCGGCTGCTGCGCGACGAAGCGCCGCCGGCCGTGCCGGGCGACCCTTACTCGCCCTGGGCGCATGCCAATGCCTGGCGGCTGAACGGCGATGGCTGGCAGGACTTCATCCTGGCCGAGGGCGAGACCCGCCACGCGTTGCGCGCCTACCTGCTGCCGCAGGGCTTCCGCCTGGGCGACGACCTGGTGCATGCGGCCGACGCCGATGGCGTCACCACGCTGCGCCTGGGCAGCCAGACCCACAGGCTGCGCGTGCTGCGCCAGGGCCAGGCGCTGACCGTGTTCCTGGACGGCGTCGGCTATGCGCTGGTGCATATCGATCCTCGCGCGCCGCAGGCGGGGGCCGAGGCCGGCGGTGGCCGGATCCTGGCCCCCATGCCCGGCCGCGTGCTGGAAGTGCTGGTCGCCCCCGGTGACAAGGTCACGCGCGGCCAGGTGCTGCTGATGCTGGAAGCGATGAAGGTGCAGATGCGGATCACCGCACCGGCCGATGGCACCGTAGCCAGCCTGCGCTGCGCCGCCGGCGAGCTGGTGGAGGACGGCACCGAACTGGTCACGCTGGACTAGCGCGTTAAAGGGCAGGCATGCTGTCGCAATGGACAGCACGCCCTACGCCCCCGGTTTCAAGACCAGCCCCTGGTGGTGGGAGGCGGCCGAGCCTTCCCGCCGCGACGCCACGCTGCCCGACCAGGCGGAGGTCGCCATCGTCGGCGGCGGCTATGCCGGGCTCTCGGCGGCGCTGACCCTGGCGCGGCTGGGCCGTAAGCCGGTGGTGCTGGACGCCGAGCGGATCGGCTGGGGCGCGTCGTCGCGCAATGGCGGCATGGTCTCGGGCGGGCTGAAGGTGGCCAAGGGCGCCAATGCCGGGGATGTTGTGGCCGCCGCCGCCGCCAGCCTGCCCTTCATCGAGGAGCTGATCGCCCGCGAGCAGATCGACTGCGACTACGTGCGCTGTGGCCGCTTCACCGGCGCCTGGACGCCGGCGCACTACCAGGCCCAGGCGCGGCGGGTGGAAGCCATGGCGGCCGCGACCGGCATGGCCGCCGAGATGCTGCCGCCGGCGCGCCAGCGCGAGGCGATCGGCAGCGACTTCTATCATGGCGGCATGACGCTGGCGGCGACCGGCAGCCTGCATCCCGGCAAATACGCCCGTGGCCTGGCCTCGGCCGCGGCAGCCGCCGGCGTGCGCCTGGTGGACAGCGTGCGCGTGCAGGGCATCCGCCGCCAGGGCAGCGGCTTCCGCCTGGCGACGGACCGCGGCGAACTGGCCGCCGATGCCGTGCTGGTGGCGACCAACGGCTATTCGCTGGACCCGCGCGGCACCGCCAGCCCCTGGCTGGCGCGGCGCATGGTGCCGCTGGCCAGCATGATCATCGCCACCGAGGAGATCGACCCCGCGCTGATGGACCGGCTGTTCCCCGGCCGCCGCATGCTGGGGGAAAGCCGGCGGGTGCTGAACTACTTCCGCCCCAGCCCGGATGGAAAGCATGTGCTGTGGGGCGGCCGCGCCAGCTTTGGCCACGCCACGCCGGAACAGGCGGCGCCGGTGCTGTACCAGCGCATGACGGAGGTTTTTCCGGAGCTGAAGGGTACCCGCATCACCCATTGCTGGCTGGGCAACGTGGCCTTCACCTTCGACCATCTGCCGCATATCGGCGTGCAGGACGGCATCCACTACGCCGCGGGCTGCCAAGGCAGCGGGGTGGCCATGGCCAGTTGGCTGGGACACCAGGTGGGGATGAAGATCGCCGGCGCCGCCAACCAGCCCTTCGCGCTGGATGGCCTGCCGTTTCCGACCATGCCGTTCTACAGCGGCAATCCCTGGTTCATGCCGGTGGTCGGCAACTGGTACCGCCTGCTGGACGCCTGGGAGCGGGCGCGGGCCTAGCCTTCGTCAGGCGCTTCCGTCTGCGCCTGGCAGAGGCTAGCGCCGCCGCGCGGCCTTGCCCGGCTTCGGCGCCGGCGTGGGTTGGACGCGGAGGTGAGCGTGGCCGGCGCGATGCGGCGGCGCGCGCAGCACGTTGCGGTCGGTGTCGCCCTGTTCCACGCGGATGGCGCCGCGCGGCGGCTTGGTGGTGGCCAGCCGCAGCGCCGGCGGCCGGCTGGGCGGCACCGGCAGGGCGGCCGTGGCCGGGCCATGGTTCAGCCGGGCCACGCGGCCGGCACCCAGCGCATGGGCCTGCGCCCCCGGCACCACCTGCGGCATGGCCCGGCGGCCCGCGACCATCTGCGGCCGGGTATTGACGCCCATCTGCCCGAAGCCCTGGTCCAGCAGCGCCATCATGTGGCGGTCGCGTTCACGCCCACTGCGGCCGCCGAACACCGCGGCCACCAGGCGCACGCCCTCCCGCCGGGCCGAGGCGACCAGGTTGAAGCCGCTGTCGTTGACGTAGCCGGTCTTGATGCCGTCCGTGCCCTCGTATTCCTGCAGCAGCCGGTTGTGGTTGAACGCCACCCGGCCGCGGAAGCGGAAATACGGCACCGAGAAATAGGCGAAGCGATCCGGGAAGTCCCGCATCAGCCGGCGGCCCAGCAGCGCCATGTCGCGCGCGGTGGAGACCTGTTCGGAATCCGGCAGGCCCGATGCGTTGCGGAACACGGTGCGGCTCATGCCCAGCGAACGCGCCTTCAACGTCATCATCTGGGCGAAGCGGTCCTCGCTGCCATTGCCCAGGTATTCGCCCAGCGCGGCGGCGGCATCGTTGGCGGATTTCGTCACCAGGGCGAGGATCGCCTCCTCCACCGTCAGGTGCATGCCCGGCAGCAGGCCGATTCGGCTGGGCGGCATCTCCGCCGCGTTCTCGGAGACCGGGATCTGGCTGCCGAGCTGCAGCCGGCCTTCGCGCAGCGCCTCGAACGCCATGTACAGCGTCATCATCTTGGTCAGCGAGGCCGGGTGGCGCAGCTCGTCCGGTCTGGCGGACATCAGCACGTCGCCGGTTTCGGCATTGGTGACGATGGCGGCGTAGCGCTCGCTGCCGATCTGGGCCCTGGCCGGCGCCGCCAGCGCAAGCAACAGCGCCAGCGGCAGGCCGAGGAACGAAAGGCGCCGCCGCGCGGCCATGGATGACTGCATGATATACCCCGCCACGACGCCTGCCCCCCACGGCACGCACGCGGTAGCCGAAGCTAGAGCGGCAGCGCGCGTCGCGTCTACGGGAACCAAGCTGGAACAGCCAGATTGACCAAGGGGTTAAGCGCCGTTCCTGTTACAACGGCGGCATCACGAGCCGGCAATGGTTGGCCGCTCCGGCGGATGTGATCCGCCGGGCCGCCCGGGGTTTATGGTGCAGTGCAAAAACTTCTTGCATAAGCCGTGCGGCCTCCGCTACTCACCGCGTCATGTTGCAGTGCAGCAAACGGGTGATCCCGGCTTTGCGGCACCCTACAGACCGCGAACCCGACCCCGAGCAGGAGTGACGAACATGGCGCTGAAGCCCGACCTGAAGACCGCCGAAGTCCAGAAGCTGGTGACCGACGCCGCCGCGAACGGCGCTGCCCAGGCCCGCAAGATCATCGACGACGGTGCCGCCCAGGCCCGCGTTACCATGGAGAAGAGTGTGGAACACGCCAACAAGGCTGCCGAGGGCCTGATCAAGGCCGCGGAAGAGGCCTCCGAGTTCGGTCGCGGCAATGCCGAGGCCTTCGCCAAGGCCGCCCAGGCCTATGTCGTCGGCGCGCAGGACCTGGGTCGCCAGACCTTCGCCCTGTTCCAGGGTCTGACCGACCAGGCGCTGGAGAATGCCAAGGCCCTGGCCGCGGTGAAGAGCCTGAAGGAAGCCGCCGAGCTGCAGAGCAGCTTCACCCGCACCGCCATGGAGAAGACCTTCTCCGAGTCGGCGAAGCTGCAGGAAGCCGCGCTGAAGCTGGCCGAGACCGCCTTCGCCCCGCTCGGCGCCCGCGTCACCGTCGCGGTCGAGAAGATCACCCGCCCGCTGGCGGCCTGATCCACCCACCCTTGACCGGCGGCGATGCCCCCGCATCGCCCGCCGGACTGCCCGCAGGCCCGGTTCGGCCACCCCTTGGGTGGCTGGCCGGGCCTGTCGTGTTCTGGGGGCGGGAACCGGCCGGGCAAGTCAGTTTGCGCCGTGGCGGTTGCGCTGGGCGCCCGGGCGCACCATCTGGCCGGGCGATGATTCCGCTGCCCGCAGTGCTGCCGGCCCTTCCCGCGGCGGCCTTCCCACCGTTATCCTCTCCTTTCCTCGGGGCCGGCCATGCTGCGGCCCCCGAACGCCGAGCGGGTGCCACATCCCCGCCACCAGGACGACCATGAGCGACCCAGACAAGCGCCAAGGCGGGGGCACCACCCCAGGCGACACCAACCCGAACACCGGCGTTGTGGTCAAGGCTCGGCCGCGCACCAAGAAGCCTTCGATGTACAAGGTCTTGATGCTGAACGACGACTACACGCCGATGGAGTTCGTGGTGCACGTGCTGGAGCGGTTCTTCCAGAAGAACCGGGAGGAGGCGACCCGGATCATGCTGCATGTGCATCGTCGGGGCGTGGGCGTCTGCGGCGTCTATACGTATGAGGTCGCCGAGACCAAGGTGACCCAGGTGATGGACCTGGCCCGGCAGAACCAGCACCCGCTGCAATGCACGATCGAGAAGGAATGAGCCGCACGCCGGCTTGATTCCGCCTGCCGCACCGCGTGCAACAAAGTGCAACCCCCGCCGAATGGGGGTCTCGCCGGAAGGGAGGGTGATGCCAAGTTTGCAGGATCGGGCAACCCCCATCCGGCAGCCGCATTTTTGCTGACGCAAACGCACTCGGTTTGCTTAGGCTAGCGGACCCGGAGTTTCACCAAGGGAGCGTCGTACCATGTTGTCACGCAATCTCGAGCAGACGCTCCACCGCGCCCTTGGCCTGGCCAATGAGCGGCGCCACGAATACGCCACGCTTGAACACCTGCTGCTTGCCCTGACCGACGACACCGACGCCGCTGGCGTTCTGCGTGCCTGCGGGGTGGATGGCGAGAAGCTGAAGCGCGACCTGACCGAGTTCCTGGACAAGGACCTGGCCGGGCTGGTGACGGAGCGCAGCGGCGACCCGAAGCCGACCGCGGGCTTCCAGCGCGTGGTCCAGCGCGCCGCGATCCACGTGCAGTCCAGTGGGCGGGACGAGGTCTCCGGCGCGAATGTGCTGGTGGCGCTGTTCAGCGAGCGGGAATCGCACGCGGTGTACTTCCTGCAGTTGCAGGACATGACCCGGCTGGATGCGGTCAACTTCATCAGCCACGGCATTGCCAAGGCGCCCGGCCGCACGCAGAACCGCCCGGTGCAGGGCACGCCGTCGCCCAGCGCTTCCTCCGGTGGCGAGGAGAGCGGCGAGAAGGAGGAGAAGCCTTCCCGCGGCAGCCGCAACCAGGACGCGCTGACCAACTATTGCGTCAACCTGAACAAGAAGGCGCAGGCGGGGAAGATCGACCCGCTGATCGGCCGAGACTCCGAGATTGAGCGCACGATCCAGATCCTGTGCCGCCGCACCAAGAACAACCCGCTGTATGTGGGCGACCCTGGCGTGGGCAAGACGGCGATTGCGGAAGGCCTGGCCAAGCGGATCATCGAGGGCGACGTGCCCGAGGTGCTGCTGAAGTCCACCATCTACGCGCTGGACATGGGCAGCCTGCTGGCCGGCACGCGCTACCGCGGTGACTTCGAGGAGCGGCTGAAGGCGGTGGTGAACGAGCTGGAGCAGCAGCCCGGCAGCATCCTGTTCATCGACGAGATCCACACCGTGATCGGCGCCGGCGCCACCAGCGGCGGCGCGATGGACGCGTCCAACCTGCTGAAGCCGGCGCTGGCCCAGGGCACGCTGCGCTGCGTCGGCAGCACCACCTACAAGGAATACCGCCAGCACTTCGAGAAGGACCGCGCCCTGGTCCGTCGCTTCCAGAAGATCGACGTGAACGAGCCGAGCCTGGAAGACGCGGTGAAGATCCTGCAGGGTCTGAAGACCAACTACGAGAAGCACCACAAGGTCCGCTACACGCCGGAAGCCATCCGCGCCGCGGTGGAGCTTTCGGCCAAGTACATCCACGACCGCAAGCTGCCGGACAAGGCGATCGACGTGATCGACGAGGTCGGCGCCAGCCGCATGCTGCTGCCGGAGAACAAGCGCCGGAAGACGGTGACGTTGAAGGATGTGGAGGAGATCGTGGCGAAGATCGCCCGGATCCCACCCAAGACCGTCAGCAACGACGACAAGGAGACGCTGCGGACGCTGGACCGCGACCTGAAGGCGATGGTCTTCGGCCAGGACAAGGCGATCGAGGCGCTGTCGGCCGCGATCAAGCTGAGCCGCGCCGGCCTGCGTGACCAGGAGAAGCCTATCGGCAACTACCTGTTCAGCGGGCCGACCGGCGTCGGCAAGACCGAAGTCGCGAAGCAACTGGCCAAGACGCTGGGGATCGAGCTGATCCGCTTCGACATGTCCGAGTACATGGAGCGGCACAGCGTCAGCCGTCTGATCGGCGCGCCGCCCGGCTATGTCGGCTTCGACCAGGGCGGCCTGCTGACCGATGGCATCGACCAGCACCCGCACGCGGTGCTGCTGCTGGACGAGATCGAGAAGGCCCACCAGGACCTGTACAACATTCTGTTGCAGGTGATGGACCACGGCAAGCTGACCGACCACAACGGCAAGACCGTCGACTTCCGCAACGTCATCCTGATCATGACGACGAATGCGGGCGCGTCGGAAATGGCCAAGGCCGCCATCGGCTTCGGCGCCACGGTGCGGACCGGCGAGGATACCGACGCGATCAACCGCATGTTCACGCCGGAATTCCGCAACCGGCTGGACGCCATCGTGCCCTTCGCCGGGCTGACGCAGGAAATCGTCGGCCATGTGGTGGAGAAGTTCGTCATGCAGCTGGAAGCCCAGCTGGCCGACCGCAACGTGACCATCGAGCTGTCCTCGGCCGCCAAGGAATGGCTGGCCGAGAAGGGCTACGACCCGCTCTATGGCGCCCGGCCGCTGGCCCGGGTGATCCAGGAGCATGTGAAGAAGCCGCTGGCCGAGGAATTGCTGTTCGGCAAGCTGACCAAGGGCGGCTCGGTGAAGGTCGCGCTGCGCGACGGCGCCCTGGCCTTCGACGTGGTGGAGGCCGCCGCGCCGGCCTTGCCGAAGCCGGAGAGCGGCGACGAGAGCGAGCGCGAGCCGGAGCAGGTTGAGCCGTAGCGCCTTGGGCGTTCGGGCCATGTAGCGCTCCGGACGACTTCGCGGGATGATGCACGGGCGCCGGGGGGACAACCCTCGGCGCCCGACGCAATTCCGGGAGAACGCCATGAGCGGGAAAAAGGCCAGCGGGATAAAGGACTGGGACGCCTACAACGCCACCGCGCGGGAGCGGGGCAAGGAGTTGAACGGCCTGCACCCGGAGCTGGTGAAGGGCTTCGCCGCCCTTTCCGCCGGTGCCGCCAAGACCCAGCACCTGGACGCCAAGACGCGGGAGCTGATCGCCCTGGCCGTGGCGGTGACCACGCGCTGCGACGGCTGCATCGACGCCCATGTTCGCCGGGCGAAGAAGGCCGGCGCCACCAAGGCCGAGATGTCGGAGGCGCTGGGCGTCGCCATCGCGCTGAATGCCGGCGCCGCTTTCACCTACTCACTGCACGTGCTGGACGCTGCCGGAGACGACGCACCATGACCGAGACCACCGTCACGCTTGAGGTGAAGGACCATGTGGCCGTCGCCACGCTGACCCGTCCGCCGGTGAATGCGATGAACTGGGCGATGCGCGAACGCATCATCGAGATCATGGATCAGGCCAATGACCGCGAGGATATCCGCGTGGTGGTGCTGACCGGCGCCGGCAATATCTTCTGCGCCGGCGCGGACCTGAAGGAACGCCCGGATGCGAACAACCCCGGTCAGTTCAACTGGCACAACCGGCTGACGCGAGAGAGCTTCAACTGCATCAAGGAATGCAGCAAGCCGGTGATCTGCGCGGTCAACGGCGCGGCGCTGGGCGCCGGCTTCGCCATCATGGCGTTCTGCGACATCATGCTGGCCAGCGACAACGCCACCTTCGGCATGCCGGAGATCGATGTCGGCCTGGCCGGTGGTGCCGCGATGCTCAACGAGATGTTCGGCAAGAGCAAGATGCGCCGCATGATGATGACGGGGCAGCGCATCCCGGCGGCCGAGCTGTATCGCCGCGGCATCATCGAATGCTGCGTGCCGCGCGACCAGCTGATGGCCGAGGCGATGGCGATTGCCACCGAGATTGCCGGCAAGGCGCCACTTGGCATCAAGTACGCCAAGACCAGCTGCAACATGGTGGAGCTGATGCCGGCCAAGGACGCCTATCGGTTCGAGCAGAACTTCACCTACGAGCTGAGCAAGACCGAGGACGCCGCCGAGGCGCGCCGCGCGACGCTGGAAAAGCGCAAGCCGGTCTACAAGGGGCGCTGATGGCCGGCATCCTTGCCCTTTGGCACAACCTGGCCCCGGGCGCGGAGGAGTTGTTCCCGCGCTGGTACAACCGCCAGCACCTGTTTGAACGCGTCGGCGTGCCCGGCTTCCGCTTCGGCCAGCGCTACCAGGCGCTGGAGGCGGACCGCCGCTTCTTCTGCTTCTACCAGGTGGATGATCCGGCGGTGCTGGCCTCCCCGGCCTATATGGCGCGGCTGGACAACCCGACGGAATGGACCCGCGGCGTGATGCCGCACTTCCGCGACATGCTGCGCACGGTCTGCACCATCACCCACAGCCAGGGTTCGCTGCTCGGCTCCCACGCCATCACCTGGCGGTGCGACGGCACGCCGCGGGCCCATGCGGAGACGCTGGCCATGCTGGGCGCGCGGGATGACGTGGCGCAGGTGCAGGTCTGGCAGGCCGCCGCCACGCAGACGCCGGCGAACAACGAGGCATCGCTGCGCCACGGCGACGGGCTGATCGGCGGCGCGCTGCTGGTGCAATGCATCGGCGAGCAGGCCGCGCGCGAGGTGGCGGCCTGCGATGTCTCGGCGGTCGTCGGCAGCGCGCAGCCGCAGGGCTACGCGCTGCTGGCGGCGCGCTACCCTTCCAGCGCGCCCATGATGTAGGGCTTCAAGCCCGCGTAGATCATCGCATGGATCGGCGTGGGCACGCCCAGTTCGCGGCCCAGCGCCACCACCTTGCCCGAGAGCCACGGCAGCTCGATCCGGTTGCCGCGGATCAGGTCCAGCGCCATGGAGGCGCGCATGTTCGGCGGCATGTGCTTCCAGCCGCCGATGATCTTCTCCGGCGTGCCGTCGGGCAGCGGAATGCCGCGGGCCGCGGCCAGCGCCGCCACCTCGCGCACCGCCGCATGCATCATCGGCGCAATGTCGGGGTCGTCGCGCAGCTCGCCCATCGGGCGGCGGGTCAGCGCGGTCCAGCCGCTGTTGGTCGCCAGCAGGATGAACTTCAGCCACAGCTCCGTCAGGATGCGGTCGCTCAGCGTGGCGTCGAAGCTGGCCTTCTGGCACAGCGCCAGGAAGGCCTCGCCACGCGGGGTGATGCTGCCATCCAGCTCACCGAAGACCAGGCGCATGAAGGTGCCGGTCTGCTTGATCACGCCCGGCTCGGCGATGGTGGCGCTGATCTGCGCCACGCCACCCATCACGGCCTTCGGGCCGAGGATCGGCAGCAGGCGCTCATGCGCGTCGATGCCGTTCTGGAAGGTCATGACGGCGGTGTTCGGCCCGACCATCGGCTTGATGGCCTCGCCGGCGCTCTCCACGTCCCACAGCTTCACGCAGAACATCACCAGGTCCACCACGCCCACCTTCGCCGGGTCGTCGGTGGCCTGGGCCGGCTGCAGCAGCGTGTCGCCGCGCGGGCTGAGGATGCGGAGACCATTCTCCTGCATCGCCTTCAGGTGCGCGCCCCGCGCGATGAAGGTGACGTCCCCGCCGGCATGGGCCAGCGCCGCGCCGAACGCGCCGCCGACGCCGCCGGCGCCTACCACTGCAATGCGCATGTCGCGCTCCTCGATAAGGTCCAGAGCCTGATCGCCCGAGACGGAATCGTCGAAGGGCGTGAATCAGTCTCTCAGATAAAGGCCAGTGGATGAGCCCCGCTGCCTGAAGCGGGGTTCAGCCACCAGAGTTTGAGCGGCTGATTCACGCCGTCGGTGATTTCACCGGCGACGATCAGACGCTAGTACCTCTTATAGCTGAGGAACTTGCCTGTCATGGTCAGCTTCACCCGGTCGCCCTTCTGGTCGGGCAGGCGCTCCATGACCATGTCGTAGTCGATGGCCGACATGATGCCGTCGCCGAACTCCTCGTGGATCATGTCCTTCCAGGTGGTGCCGTACACCAGCACCAGCTCGTAGAAGCGGTAGATCAGCGGGTCGGTCGGCGGCATCGGCTGGGCGCCGCGGTACGGCATCTCGCACAGCGTCGCTTCTTCCTCCTCGTCCAGGCCCAGCAACTCGGCCAGGCCGCGGGCGTGGTGCGGCTCGGCGCTCATCTGGCCCATGCACAGCGCGCAGGTCCACACCGGGGACATGCCGATGCGGGCGGCGATCTCGGCCCATTTCAGGCCGGCCTTCTTCTTGATCTTCAGGATCTTGTGGCCGAGTTCGGTCTTGGCGTCGTTCATCGCCGCTTTCCTCTTGGGCTTGGTGACTGGGGTGGTCGAAACGGGCCGTGGCACCACCGCCACGGCCGCGGGTGGAACAGGGGCCGGGTCGGGTTCCGGCGGGGGCGAGTGTTCGCGGGCGCCGCCGACCCGAACCACTGGCAGCGCACGGCGGTCCCAGCCCGGCATCGGGTTGCCGCGCAGCGCCAGGCTGCGGGTCAGCAGGAACTCCAGGATGTGGTCGCGCAGCGCGTGGTAGCCCGGCAGCTTGTGCAGGTTGGCGCGGTCGCGCGGGCGGGGCAGGGTGTTCTGCACCACCTCCGCCACATGGCTGTCCGGGCCGTTGGTCATCAGCAGGATGCGGTCGGCCAGCAAAATCGCCTCGTCCACGTCATGCGTGATCATGAAGGCGGTCTGGTTGGCGTCCTGCACCAGGCGGCTGACCTCGTCCTGCAGGCCACCGCGGGTCAGGGCGTCCAGCGCGCTGAAGGGTTCGTCCATCAGCAGCATCTTCGGCGCCAGCGCCAGCGCGCGGGCAATGCCGACACGCTGCTTCATGCCGCCGGAGAGCATGGCCGGCTTGCGGTCGGCGGCGCCGCCCAGGCCCACCTTTTCCAGCGCGGCGCGGGCACCGTCGCGCAGCTGAGCCTTGTCCCATTTGGGGTGGCGGCAGGACAGCGCGAAGGCGACGTTCTGCTCGGCGGTCATCCAGGGCATCAGCGCATGGCCCTGGAAGATCACCGCACGGTCCAGCGACGGGCCGGTGATCTCGGTGCCATCGACGATGACGACGCCACGGTCGGGCTTGTCCAACCCGGCCAATATGTTCAGCACGGTGGTCTTGCCGCAGCCGGAATGCCCGACCAGGCAGACGAACTCGCCGCGATTGACGCCGAACCAGAGGTCCTGGAACACGGTGTGGCCGGGGTAGGCGCGCGTCACGCCCTCGACCGAGACGTAGGGGTGCAAGTCGCTCATTCCTGCCAGGCCACCAGCCGCGCCACGGCGCCCAAGGCGCGATCCAGCAGCAGCCCGACCAGGCCGATCAGCAGGATGGCGATGACGATGTCGGCCAATGAAAGATTGTTCCACTGGTTCCAGACCCAGTAGCCGATGCCGGTGCCGCCGACCAACATCTCGGCCGCGACGATGACCAGCCAGGCGATGCCGATGGAGATCCGCATGCCCGTGAGGATGGTCGGCGCTGCCGCCGGCAGGATGACGCGCCACGCCGTCTTCAGCGTGCCGGCTTCCAGCGTGCGCGCCACGTTCAGCCATTCCCGCCGCACGCTGGCCACGCCGAAGGCGGTGTTCAGCAGCATCGGCCACAGCGCGCAGATGAAGATGACGAAGATGGCGGAAACCGCGCTGTCCTTGATGGTGTAGAGCGCCAACGGCATCCAGGCCAACGGGCTCACCGGCCGCAGCACCTGGATGAACGGGTTCAGCGCGGCGTTCAGCAGCGGCGACATGCCGATGAGGAAGCCGAACGGCACCGCCACCACCGCCGCCAGCAAAAAGCCGGCGGTGACGCGCAGCAGCGAATAGCCGACCTGGATGCCGATGCCCTGGTCGTTGGGGCCACGGATGTAGAAGGGGTCGCGCAGCAGCTCCCACAGCCGCGCGGCCACGGCGCCGGGGCCGGGGAAGGGGGTCTGCCCGCCAGTTGCCGCCGCCTGGCCAACCAGCGCGGCGTATTCCGGGTCTACCGTCGCGGAGCCGCCGCCGCTGGTGGCAAGGGATTGCCACACCGCGAGGAAGGCAGCGAAGATCGCCAGCGCCAGCAGCGCTGCCCGCCAGGCCGAAACTTGCGTGTTCATGGCGTCAGGCGCGGATGTTCGGCTGGGTCCAGGCCGCGGGCTCGGCCGGGTTGAAGGTGGCGCCCATGATGGTGTGGCTGCGGTAGGTTTCCGCCGGCACCGGCAGGCCGGCGGCGCGCATCGCCTTGCCGGCGTCCAGCGCCAGGAAGACCTGCTCGGCCACCGCCTTGTAGTCCACGTCGGTCCGCAACTGGCCCCAGCGCTTCATCTGGGTCAGCATCCACACCGCCATGGACTGCCAGGGGAAGGGGTCGAAGCCGATGCGCGTCGGCTCCCGCTTCACCCCGCCAAGCCCGTCCGCATAGGTGCCGGTCAGCACCTGCTCCACCACCGTCACCGGCTGGTTCAGGTAATTCTGCGCGGAGACGGCGGCGGCGACTTCCTTGCGGTTCTCGGCCTTGGCGGCGTGTGCCGTCGCTTCCACAATGCTCTTCAGCAGCGCGGCGAAGGTGTTCGGCGCCTCGGCCAGCATGGCGCGCGGCACGGCGAAGGCGCAGCACGGGTGGCCGTCCCACAACTCCTTCGTCAGCACATGGATGAAGCCGACGCCGTCGAACACGGCGCGCTGGTTGAACGGATCCGGCCCGAGGAATCCGTCGATGTTGTCGGCGCGCAGGTTGGCGACCATCTCCGGCGGCGGCACGCTGCGGATCTGCACATCCGTGTCCGGGTTGATGCCGTGCTGGGCCAGGTAGTGGCGCAGCAGGTAGTTGTGCATGGAGAAGTCGAACGGCACCGCGAAGCGCATGCCCTTCCAGGTCTTCGGGTCGCGCCGGTCGGTGTGCTTCTTCGCCAGGGTGATCGCCTGGCCGTTGGTGTTCTCGATGGCCGCGACCGCCCATGGGGTGGGCTGCGCCACGCCGACGCCCAGCGTCAGCGCCAGCGGCATCGGGCTGAGCATGTGGGCGGCGTCGTATTCCTTGTTGATCGCCTTGTCGCGGATGACGGCCCAGCCGGCGGTGCGGATCACCTCCACGTTCAGGCCGTTGCGCTCATAGAAGCCCATCGGGTGCGCCATGATGATCGGGGTGGCGCAGGTGATGGCGATGAAGCCGATCTTGAGGTCCTTCTTCTCCGGCGTGCCGGTGCCCTGCGCGAAGGCGTCGCGCATGTCCGCCAGCGGCAGCACGCTGGCCAGCGCCGCCATGACGGCGCCCTGGCCGAAGCGCTCCAGCAGCGCACGGCGGGTGGCAGTGGCGGGGAAGGCGGCGCGCAGCGCGGCGTTGTCGATGGCAAGGCCGGCATCGGCGGTGCCATCGGCCGGCGCGGCGTCGCACAGGAAGGCGCTGGCGTGCTGGCCGCAGCCGCAGGGTGCGGCACCAAAGCGAGACATGGACTGGCTCCCGGTTGAAGCTGAACTGGTTCGGGATGGAACGTTCACGGCTTTGGCAGCAAGGCGCATGCCAGGAAGGACGCGCCGGGATATGTGACGAGCCAGCAAGGAATCGCCCATTTTGGGGGCAGGAGCTGCCTTGTTTCGCGCCGTACGCCTTTGCTTAACCCCTGGGCGACCAGCATGGCGGCGCAAGCGCAGGAGGCGCGGATGGAAAGCAAGGAAATCGCCACCGAGGTCGCCGAGGCGCGGCATCGCGTGGCGCGGCTGCTGGCGGAAATGCACCGGCTGCACCTCTCATTGGCGCAAGAAAGCCGGGCGCTGAAGAAGTTCACCACGGCCGGCTCCACGCTGGCCGAGATCGAGATCGCCGGCGAGATGCTGGAGCAGTATCTCGGCGCGTCGGATGCCTTCCTGGAGAATATGCGCGGCCGGTTCGAGGCGCGGCTGGGCCTGTTGCGCCGCTGCGAACCGCGCGGTAGCGCCGAGCCGGAGCTGACCCCCGGCCACGGCAATTTCTGGCTGGCCTTCTCGCGCCTCTGCGTCGTGCTCAGGCGGGCGGAGAAGGCGACCGGGCGCTAGCTATCGGCGCTAACGCACCTTCCGCAGATACTTCGGCCCCAGCTCCGCCACGCTGTTGACGCCCAGCATCGCCATGTTGCGGTCCACCTCATCGGCCAGCAGCTGCAGCGCGTGGCGCACGCCGGGTTCGCCGGCCAGCGCGGCGGCGGCCAGCATCGGCCGGCCGACGAAGCAGAAATCCGCGCCCAGCGAGAGCGCCTTCAGCACATCCGTGCCGCGGCGGATGCCGCTGTCGATCATCACCGCCATGCCCTGCGACGCTGCCTTCACCTCCGGCAGCACCCGCAGCGGGCCAATCGCGCCATCCAGCTGGCGGCCGCCATGGGTGGAGACGATGACGCCATCGGCGCCGTGGTCGGCGCACATCGCCGCGTCCTCGGCGGCCAGGATGCCCTTGACCACGAGCTTGCCCTTCCAACGCTTGCGGATCAGCGCCAGGTGTTCCCAGGCCAGGCCGTCGCGCTTGCCCACCGCGCGCACCAGGTCGCGGCTGACGATCGGCGGGCCGCGCCCGGCATCCATGTTCTCGAAGTACGGCATGCCATGGCCGAAGATGGTCCGCAGGAAGGTGCCCAGCAGCCACTTCGGGTGGGTCACGCCTTCCTTGATCAGCCGGTAGTTCGGCTTCAACGGAATGGAGTAGCCATTGCGGAAGTTGTTCTCCCGGTTGGCACTCACCGGCACGTCCACGGTGAGGACGAAGGTATCGAAGCCCGCCGCCGCCACACGGTCCACCAGCGGCTCGATCCGCGCGGGCTCGCCCGGCAGGTAGGCCTGGTACCAGCTGGTCGGGCCGGCCTTGCGCACCTCCTCCAGCTTGATCAGCGAGGACGCGCTCATGATGTTCGGCACGTTCATCGCCGCCGCCGCCTGGGCCAGCACCAGGTCGCCGCGATAGGCGATCAGCGCCGATGCCCCCATGGGCGGAATGCCGAAGGGCTGGGCGTAGCTGCGGCCCATCAGCGTGGTGCCGGCGTGGCGCTTGACGGTGCTGACCAGGGTGCGCGGGATGAAGGCGTAGTCCTGGTAGGCCTCGGCATTGTCGCGCAGGGACCAGTCGGTCTCGGCCGCGCCGGTGACGAAGCCCCAGAGCATGCGCGGCAGGTGTTCCTCCAGCGCCTCCTCGAAGTCCTTCAGCGCCAGGTAGTTCTGCAGGTGCGCCGGCACCTTGGAGACGGCGCGCTTTTCGGCAATGGGAGAGGCGGGGGGCAGGCTGCCATCGGGCATCTTCGCGTTCCTTCAGTCGACCGTCGCGCCGGAGGCGCGCACCAGCGGCAGCCACAGGGCCAGTTGTTCGTCCCAGTATTGCCCCAGCGCGGCCGCAGAGGAACCCACCGGATCAGTCCCCGCCTCCCGCAGTCGTCGCTGCGCCTCGGGCGCCGCCACGGCGGCCTGGGCCGCGGCCTGCAGCCGGGCGATCACGGCGGGCGGCACGGCGGCCTGGGTGTAGAGGCCCATCATGTTGAAGATGCGGAAGCCCGGCAGCCCCTGCTCGGCCACCGTCGGCACGTTGGGCAGCATCGGGCTGCGCTCCGGCGAGGTGACCGCCAGCCCCTTCAGCTGGCCGGACTGCACCTGCGGCAGCAGGCTGGCGATGCCCTCCATCAGCACATCCACATTGCCGGCGATCATGTCCGTGATGACCGGCCCGGCGCCGCGATAGGGCACATGCGTCGCCTCCACCCCCGCGCGGTTCCACAGCAGCAGCGCGCCCAGGTGGTTGATGGTGCCGTTGCCGGCCGAACCATAGGTGACCTTGCCCGGATTGGCCTTCATGTACGCCAGCAACTCCGCCAGCGTGGCGCCGGGCGTGTGTTTGCCGGCCGCGACCACCATCGGCAGCGTGGCCACCAGGCTGATCGGCGCGTGGTCGCGGCGCGTGTCGAAGCGGAGATTCCGGTACAGCCCGGCATTCAACACGGCGGCGGAGAGGGTGTAGAGCCCGATGGTGTGGCCATCCGGCGTGGCGTTGACCAGCATCTCGCTGGCCACGGTGCCGCCGGCGCCGGGCCGGTTCTCGATGATGACGGGCTTGCCCAGCGCCTCCCCCATGCCCGGCGCGATGATGCGGGCGATGACATCCGTGCTGCCACCGGGCGCGAAGGGCACCACCATGCGCACGCTCTGGCGCGGGAAGTCGCCCTGCGCCAGCGCCGGCGTGGCCAGCGCGGCGCCCAGCAGCGCGCGCCTGACGATCACGCCTCCAGCGCCTTGGCCAGGCCATCGGTCCAGGCGGTGGCGGCGGCCAGCAGGAAGCCGATATCGGTCTGCGTGGTCAGGAAGCGGGCGCCGCGCTTGATGATCTCGGCCTGGCCCTGGACATTGCGGTTGCCGCCGCAGCCCGGTTCGATGCCGTTGGCGTGGCAGGCGGCGAAGATCCGGTCCACCGCGGCCTTCAGCTCGGGGTCGCCATACTGGCCGGGCTTGCCCATGTTGGTCAGCAGGTCGTTCATGCCGATATGGATCACGTCGATCCCCGGTACCGCCGCGATCTTCTCCACATTGGCCACGCCCTCGGGGCTCTCGATCATGCAGACCACCAGCGTTGCCTCATTCAGCGCGGGGGCGGAGACCGGGACGGGCGTGGCCTTGAAGTTGAAGTGCGGGTAGCCGCCGGTCACGCTGCGCCGGCCGAGCGGCGCGAAGCGCGTGACGTTGACGCAGTGCCGCGCTTCCTCGGCGGTGTTGACGTCCGGGAAGACGATGCCGGTGACGCCGTTGTCCAGCAGCAGCGGCACGTCCTGGTCGTACACGCCGCGCACGCGGGCCACCGGCGCCACGCCTATCTCCATGGCGGTCTGCGCCATGAAGCCGATGGTCTCCAGGTTGAAGATGCTGTGCTGCACGTCGATGAAGATGAAGTCGTGCCCGCTGGCCTTGGCGATGCGCGCCACATCCGGCGAGCGCGACAGCCTGACCCCCATGCCCAGCGCGGCGCCGCCGGCCTTGATCTTCGCCTTCACCGGATTGGTCATGTCGGGCATTGGGCTTCCTCCGTTTGGCCGCAGTTTCCGCTGGGGCGCGGCTTTCGCCAACCGGTTTCTTGTGAAAGCATCGGCGCCTCGCTATCTCCACGCCGAACCAATCAGGGAGCGCCGAGGATGTCCGGCTTCGCCAGCACCAACGACATGGCCGACAAGCTGATCAGCTTCGACGAGCTGGGCCCGGGCCTGTACGGCTACACCGCCGAGGGCGACCCCAATTCCGGCATCGTCATCGGCGACCGCGGCGTGCTGGTGGTGGACGCGCAGGCGACGCCCGCCATGGCGCAGGACATCATCGCCCGGGTGAAGACGGTGACGGACAAGCCGATCACCCATGTGGTGCTGACCCACTACCACGCGGTGCGCGTGCTGGGCGCCAGCGGCTATCCCGGCGCGCAGGTCATCTGCTCGGACGTGACGCGCGACATGATCGTGGAGCGCGGCCAACAGGACATGGACAGCGAGATCGGCCGCTTCCCCCGGCTGTTCCGCGGCAAGGAAAGCATCCCCGGCCTGACCTGGCCACACCTCACCTTCCACAAGCGCATGACGCTGTGGATGGGCGCGCGCGAGGTGCAGATCATCCATGTCGGCCGCAGCCACACGGCGGGGGATACGGTGGTCTGGCTGCCGAAGGAGAAGGTCTGCTTCTCCGGCGACGTCGTCGAGTTCGGCGCCACGCCCTATTGCGGCGACGCCCACTTCACCGACTGGCCGGCGACGCTGGCGGCGGTGAAGGCGCTGGGCGCCGAGAAGCTGGTGCCCGGCCGTGGCCGCAGCCTGATGAACGCCGCCGATGTGGCGGAAGGCCTGGCCGGCACCGACGCCTTCACCAGCGACCTCTTCGCCATCTGCAAGCGCGGCGTGGCCCGCGGCGCCGGGCTGAAGGAGGTGTACGACGAGGCGATGGCGGCGATGCGCCCGAAGTACGGCAGCTGGGTCATCTTCGAGCATTGCATGCCGTTCAACGTCACCCGCGCCTTCGACGAGGCCGGCGGCCTGGACCGCCCGCGGATCTGGACCGCCGAGCGCGACGTGGAGATGTGGCAGGCGCTGGAACACGGCACGGCGATGAAGTCCGCCGAAGCGAATCCGTGACCCCTGGGGCCGCGAGCGGGGCGGAGGCGTCGCTCGAACTCGGCCGCTTCCTGCCCTACCGCCTCTCGGTGGCGGCGGAATGCATGAGCCGTGTCTTCGCCGAGAGCTATGAGCGCCGCTTCGGCCTGACCATTCCGGAATGGCGGGTGATGGCGGTGCTGGGCCAGGGTGAGGCGCCGTGCCCGACCCAGGCCGTCATCGAGGCCACCGAGATGGACCGGGTGAAGGTCAGCCGCGCCGTCACCCGCCTGGTGGATAAGGGCCTTGTGACGCGCCGCACCGCGCCGGAGGACCAGCGCAGCCAGATCCTGGCGCTGAGCCGCAAGGGGCTTGGGCTGTACCGCCAGATCGTGCCGCTGGCGCATGCGTTGCAGGCGGAACTGACCGCCGGCCTGGGCACAGACGAGTTGGCGCTGCTGGACCGCATGCTGGCCAGCCTGCACGCCCGGGCGCGGCAGATCGGCCTGCGCTAGGGCGGCGCCCCCGCGACCCCGTCGGCGGGGGCAAGAAGCCGCGGTGAACCCGCCGGCCCCTGGCGCGCTGGGGCTGGCGGAAGGAGCCGCCATGGCACGCAGCCTGTACCCGCGATGGTGGTGGTGGGCCGGTGTGCCGGCGCTGCTGCTGGCCGTGCTGCTGCTGCTGTTCCGCTGGGACTGGCTGATCCCGCTGGCCGAGGCGCAGGCGAGCGCCAGCCTGGGCCGGCCGGTGACCATCCGCCACCTCCAGGTCGGGCTGGGCCGGGTGCTGACACTGCGGGCGGAGGGGGTGCGGATCGGCAACCCCGCCGACTTCCCCGAGGGGCCGCCGCTGGCCGAGCTGCCGCGGCTTGAGGCCCAGCTGGCGGTGCGGCCGTTGCTGGGCGGCCATGTCGTGCTGCCGCTGGTGGTGCTGGACCAGCCCGCCCTTTCCCTGCGGCAACAGGCCGATGGCCGCGCCAACTACCTGTTCGACGCGCCGGCCGGGGGCGGCGGGGAGCCGCCGGCGATCGGGCGCATCCAGATCAACGCCGGCACCGCCCAGGTGGCGCTGGCGCCGCTGCGGGCCGACTTCAACCTGCGCTTCGGCACCGAGGGCGACAGCATCGTCGCCACCGCGGAAGGCCGCTACGCCGGCCAGCCGATCTCGGCGCATTTCACCGGCGGCGCGCTGCTGTCCCTGCGCGACGAGGCCAGCCCCTGGCCGGTGATGCTGGACCTGGCCAATGGGCCGACCCGGCTGCGGCTGGAGGGGACGGTGGCCCAGCCGCTGCACCTGGCCGGCGCCGACCTGAAGCTGGACCTGTCCGGCACGGACCTGAAGCTGCTGACGCCGCTGACCGGGGTGCCCTTCGCCACCACGCCGCCATTCCGCCTGGCGGGGCAGCTGGACTATGCCGAGGGCCGGGTGCGCTTCAGCCAGATGCGCGGCCAGGTCGGCCGCAGCGACCTGGCCGGCGAGATCGGCATCCAGCCCGGCGCCCAGCGCCCGCTGGTGACGGCCACGCTGACCAGCCGGCGGCTGGACCTGGCGGATTTGGGCGGCTTCATCGGCGGCCAGCCGGGGCGGCGCGACACGCCCGGCCAGACCCCGGCGCAGCGCGAGGCGCTGGCGCGGGCCGAGGCCAGCCCCAGCCTGCTGCCGAATACGCCGCTGAACCTGCCGGCGCTGCGCGCCGCGGATGTGCGGGCCACGCTGCGGGCCGAGCGCTTCGAGGACCAGCGGGTGCCGCTGGATGCGCTGGCGCTGGACCTGGCGATCCAGGACGGCACGGTGCGGCTGGAGCCGCTGCGGGTGGGCGTGGGCCAGGGGCATATCGGCGGCAGCCTGGTGCTGACCCCGCGGGCCGAGGGCGGGCTTTCGGCGCATGGCAGCTTCGAGCTGCGCCGGGTGGAGGTGGCGCGGCTGCTGGCGCCGATGGGCGTGCGCGGCGGCGGCAGCCTGGGTGGGGTGGCCAACATCGACGGCACCGGGACCTCCCTGGCGCAGCTGCTGGGCAGCGGCAATGGCGCGCTGACGGTGGCGATGGTGGGCGGCAACCTCAGCGCGCTGGTGGTGGACCTCTCGGGCCTGCAATTCGGCCGGGCGCTGCTTTCCGCGCTCGGTGTGCCGGCGCGGACCAGTATCGGCTGCCTGGTCGGCGACTTCGTGCTGCGGCGCGGCGTGCTGGAGACGCGGACCTTCCTGGTGGACACCGACAGCTCCGTCATCAATGGCGCCGGCACGGTGGACCTGGGGCGGGAGGTGCTGGACCTGCGGCTGCGCACGGCGTCCAAAGGGGTGACCATCGGTTCGCTGCCGACCAGCATCGGCATATCCGGGCGGTTCAAGTCGCCCAGCATCCTGCCAGACCCCGGCGAGCTGCTGGCCCGCGGTGGCGCGGCGGTGGGGCTGGGCCTACTGGCGTTGCCGCTGGCGGTGCTGCCGACGATCCAGCTTGGCGTCGGCGAGCAGAACCAGTGCGAGGGGGTGGTCGCCGCCGCCCGGCGCGGGGAGGGCGCCCGCAGCGGTAGCGGCGCGACGGGGCGGGGCGCGGAGGGCGGAAGCCGCCGGCGCTGACGCCTTGGTTACGCCCCTGGTGTGCTGTTGATGTCGCGCCGCAGCATGGCGATTGGAACGATAAGCTTTCGGTAGGGTTTCCCCGGCATGCTCAGGCCAGCGGCAAGGACTTGCCGCCAGCGCATTGATCCAGAACGGAAATCACCATGCCCCTCGATGGTCGCCCCGCCCGTCACCGCTATGACAGCGACGATGAACTGGATCGCGCGATCATGGCCAACTCGCCCTTCGCCATGCCGGCGCCGGCGGGCCGGCCGCAGGTTCGCAACGCCATGCCGCTGGGCGACCTGCTGCGGGCGCTGACCGCGCTGGCCATGGTCTTCGCCGTGGTGGCGGGCATCGGCGTGGTCATCACCGGCTGAACCGCCGGTTGCATCGCCGCCGGGCTTGACCGGCGGCGGCGGCGTGCCAAATCTGCGGCATGGCCGAGATTGAAATCTACACCCAGTATTTTTGCCCTTACTGCGACCGGGCCCGCGCCCTGTTGGACAGCAAGGGCGCCCGCTACGTCGAGCATGACGCCCCCGGCGGTTCCGCCGCGCGCAAGGCGGCGATGGAGCGTTCCGGCGGCCGCACCTCGGTGCCGCAGATCTTCATCGGCGGCCAGCACATCGGCGGCTGCGACGACCTGATGGCGTTGGAGCGCGCCGGCAAGCTGGACCCGCTGCTGGCCGGCTGATGGCCCTGCATCGAAACCTGGCCGAAGGGGCTGGCACTCCCGCACCGCGAGTGCCAATTTGGCCGCTGGGCGCCCCCCTTGGGCGGCTGGGATTGCCAGGATGATCCACTATCAACTGTGCTGCGCCGACGACCACGCCTTCGATGGCTGGTTCAAGGACAGCGATGCCTTCGACAAGCAGGCCAAGGCCGGCTTCGTGGAATGCCCGACCTGCGGCACCTCGGAGGTACGCCGGGCGCTGATGGCGCCGGCCATCCCGAAGAAAGGTCGCCCCGCGCGCAACAAGGTGGTGCCCGCCGAGGCGCCGCCGGCACCGCCGCCCGCGCCCCCGCCCACGGTACAGCAGCCCCAGGCCATGGCCGGGCCGGTGCCGGCCCAGGTGGTGGCGCTGCTGCAGCGGGTGCGGGCCGAGGTGGAGAGCAAGTGCGAGTATGTCGGCGCCGAATTCGCCGAGGAAGCCCGCAAGATCCACATGGGCGAGACCAAGGCCCGCGGCATCTATGGCGAGGCCTCCTCCGAGGAGGCCGAGGCGTTGAAGGAGGAGGGTATCGACATTGCCCGCATTCCCTGGGTGCCCCGCGCCGATGGCTAGGCTGCTGCTGGCCCTGCTGCTGCTGGCCGCCATGCCGGCCCCCACGCCGGCCTGGGCGCAGAAGAAGGAATGGACCGAGCGGCAGTATGATTCCTCCGGCCGGCAGCAGGGCCGGGCGGAAACCCGCGACGACACCACCCGCTACTACGACCCCTCCGGCCGGCAGACCGGCCGGGCGGAGACGCGGGACGACACCACCCGATTCTACGACCAGTCCGGCCGCCAGACCGGCCGGGCGGAAACCCGGGACGACACCACCCGATTCTATGACAGCAGCGGCCGGCAGACCGGCCGGGCCGAGCGGCGCGGCGACACCACCTATCGCTACGACAGCAGCGGCCGCCAGGTGGGGCGGGACGAGACCCGCGGCGACACCATCTATCATTATGACAGCAGCGGGCGGCAGACCGGCCAGACCCGCCGCTGACGTCAGGCCTTCTGCGTCAGCATCAGGTAGTTCACGCCGACATCGCGGGTGATGCGCCAGCCGCCACCGGGCGCCAGCGCCATGCCGGCGATGCGCCGCACATGCAGCCCGGCGGCGCGGCAATCGGCGCCCAGCTCGGCCGGGCGGACAAAGCCGCGCCAGTCATGCGTGCCGGCGGGCACCCAGCGCAGCAGGTATTCCGCCGCCAGCTTGGCGGTCAGCAGGGACCGCAGGTTGCGGTTCAGCGTGCTCAGCACCACCAGGCCGCCGGGGCGGGCCAGCCGGGCCAGGTCGGCGCAGAAGCCGGGGCGGTCCACCACATGCTCCACCACCTCCAGCGCCGTCACCACGTCGAAGGCGGCGATGCCCTCGGCCAGCAGGGCTTCCGGGGTGCCGTCGCGGTAGGTGATCGCCAGGCCGCCGGCCTCGGCATGGCGGCGGGCCACGGCCAGCGCCTCGGCGGCGGCATCCAGCCCGGTGACCTCGGCGCCGGCCTGGGCCAGGGACTCCGCCACCAACCCGGCGCCGCAGCCCACATCCAGCACGCGCAGCCCGGCCAGGGGCAGGGGGGCGGCGGGGTCGCGGCCCAGCGCGGTGCAGATGCCGGTGATGACCCATTCCATGCGGCAGGGGTGCATCCGGTGCAGCGGCGCCATCGGCCCCGCGGGGTCCCACCAGTCGGCGGCGATACGGTCGAACTTGGCGATCTCGTTGGCCGAGGCAGTTCCGTTCATGACCCGCGCTCACTCCTTGTTGCAGGGCAAGGCCGGCCCCGGTATTGCTCCCCGCCCAACGCCCTGACCCCTTTTCCGCCCGGCCGCGGATTACCGCAACCGCCGGGCGCGCCGTTCTGGACTGAAGACACGCCATGTCCCGCATCGTGATGAAATTCGGCGGCACCTCGATGGCCGACCTGGACCGTATCCGCAACGTCGCCAACCGCGTGAAGCGGGAGGTCGATGCCGGCAACGAGGTGGCCGTGGTGGTCAGCGCCATGGCCGGCACCACCAACCAGCTGGTCAAGTGGTGCCAGGACCTCTCGCCGCTGCATGACCCACGGGAATATGACGTGGTGGTCGCGACCGGGGAGCAGGTGACGATCGGCCTGCTGGCCATTGCGCTGCAGACCGTGGGCGTGAACGCCCGCAGCTGGCAGGGCTGGCAGGTGCCGATCCGCACCGACGACGCCCATGGCAAGGCCCGCGTGACCGAGGTGGAGGGCCAGACCCTGATCACCCGGATGCAGGCCGGCGAGGTGCCGGTCGTGGCCGGCTTCCAGGGCGTGGCGCCGGATGGCCGGGTCTCCACCCTGGGCCGCGGCGGCAGCGACCTTTCGGCCGTGGTGCTGGCGGCGGCCATCAAGGCCGACCGCTGCGATATCTATACGGATGTGGACGGCGTCTATACGACCGACCCGCGGATTGTGCCGCGGGCGCGGAAGCTGGACCGCATCAGCTATGAGGAGATGCTGGAGCTGGCCAGCGTCGGCGCCAAGGTGCTGCAGACCCGCAGTGTCGAGATGGCGATGAAGGCCCGTGTGCGGGTGCAGGTATTGTCCAGCTTCGAGGACAAGCCGGGCAGCCTGGTGGTTGACGAGGACGAGATCATGGAAAAGCCGATCGTATCCGGCATCGCCTATTCCCGCGACGAGGCCAAGGTGACGCTGCGCCGCGTGCCGGACCGGCCGGGCATTGCCGCCAC
>CANGNF010000013.1 GCA_947455205.1 Acetobacteraceae bacterium
AGCAGCAGGGACAGCAGGGAACGTCGCAGCATGGCCACCATGTGGACCGGCGACGCGCCGGGGGGAAGCCCCCCGGCGGTTCACGCCAGTGGTTGCGGTTGCGGCGCCTCAGCGCGGCGCGGCGATCTCGCGGTAGCCGGCCGGGCGGGTGAAGCGCGCGGCGTCCTGCGCCGCGTAGCTGACCGCGCTGGCCTCCAGCCCCTGTTCCGGCTGGCCGGCGCCGCCCGAGCCGACGCTGCGCAGCACCACGCCATCGGCGGTGATGCAGGCGCGGCCACGGCCGCCATCCGGCATCTCCACCCGCCAGCCCTGGCAGTCCTGCCCGGCCACCTTGTCGGCGGCGTCGCGCACGAAGCGCCCGCCCGGCGGGATCAGGCCGGGAATGCCGGCATCGGAGGGCGGCGCCGGCAGCACCATCAGCTCCCGCGCCTGGTCATGTGCCATGAAGCCGTTGCCGGCGGCCAGGTCGGCCACCAGGAAGCTGCCATCCGGGTTGTCCAGCCGCGCCTGCCGGCTGGCGGCGCGCCAGGCCAGCGCCACCTGCCCCTGGGCGCCCTGGCCAACCAGCCGATAGGTCACCGCGACATCGCGCGCCGGCTCCAGCCGCGGCCGGTCCTGCGCCTGGGCGGCAGGCGCCGCCAGCAGCGCCAGGGCGAACACGGTCAGGCGGCCCCGGCTGGCCAGCGGGCGGGTGGTGGCGTGGGTTGCGGGCTGGGCGGAGCGAAGGCGCATCGGCTGGTCATCCACGGTGAAGGCGTCAGGCTGCAGCATGACCATGGCGGCATGACGGCAGCCCCCTGCGGCGCGTGACATCGATGTGAGCCCAATTGACTCACATCAAGGCAGGGTTTTGGCCACAGACCCATTGTCAGGCATGGAAGGAAATGAGGTCTCCACAGCATGCACGGCACGCGTCGCCACTTGGTCAAATCCGCCGCCCTGCTCGCCGCGGGGCTTGGTTCAGCCCGCGCGCAACCGCGGCCGGTCGGCACACTGGTGGTGCCCTTCGCGCCCGGCGGCGCGGCCGACCTGGTGGCGCGGCTGCTGGCCCCGGCGCTGACGGCACGGCTGGGCCACCCGTACGAGGTGGTCAACATGCCAGGCCGGGTGGGCCAGCTGGCCGTGGAGTACGTCGCCACGGCGGCGCCGACCGGTGATACCCTGCTGCTGGCCACCAACAGCATCTTCGTCACCGCCGCCGAACTCTGCGCCGCCTTGGGCAACTGGGACGAGGTGCTGCGCCCGGTCGGGCTGCTGGCCAGCAACGGCCTGGTGCTCTGCGTCAGCGCCTATGCCCCGTTGCCGGACCTGGCGGCGCTGCTGGCGCAGCTGCGACAGGCCGCCGCGCCGCCCAGCTTCGGCTCGGCCGGCTACGGCACCACCGGCCACCTGGCCATGGAAGCCCTGATGCAGCGCGCCGGCCTGCACTTGGACCACCTGGCCAGCACCGGCGACGCCCTGGCCATGCGGACGCTGCTGACGGAACAGGTGGCGTGCTGCTTCTGCAACGCGGCGACGGCGCGGCCATTCGTGCAGGCCGGCACGGCGCGGGCGCTGGCGGTGACCTCGGCGCTGCGGCTGCCGGCCTTCCCCACGGTACCGACATTGGACGAGGCCGGCTTCCCCGGCTTCCAGTGCACCACGGATTTCGCGCTGTTCGCCCCCAACGCCACGCCGGCGCCGGTGATGCGGGAACTGGTGGCGGCGGCGATGGAGGCCATGGCCGCGCCGCTGATGCGCCGGCGCCTGGCCATTGCCGCGCTGCAGCCGGTGGGCACCGGGCCGCAGGAATTCGCCGGCTACCTGGAACGCGAGCGGGCGGAATGGCGCGCCCTGCTCAGCCTGCGCCAGCTGACCGCCGACCCGCTGGACTGCTGAGGCCGGCGCCCGGGTTCAATCCTCCTCGTCGCGGTCGATCCGCCGCGTCAGCACCTCGCGCTTGCCCACATGGTTGGCGGGGCCGACGATGCCTTCCTTCTCCATCTGCTCGATCAGGTCGGCGGCGCGGTTGTAGCCGATGCGGAGCTGGCGCTGCAGGAAGCTGGTGGTGGCCTTGCCCTCGCGGCTGACCACGTCCACCGCCTTGTCGAACAGGCTCTTGTCCGCGTCGCTGGCGCCGGCGATGCCGGACATGGACAGCCCGCCGCCATCGCCGCCGCCGCCACCACCCTCGGCGTCTTCCACCGCCTCGGTGACTTCCTCGATATAGGCCGGCTCGCCCTGCTCGCGCAGGTGCTCCACCACGCGCTCGACCTCCTCGTCGGAGACGAAGGGGCCATGCACGCGCGCGACGCGCCCGCCGCCGGCCATGTGCAGCATGTCGCCCTGGCCCAGCAGCTGCTCGGCGCCCTGCTCGCCCAAAATCGTGCGGCTGTCGATCTTGCTGGTGACCGAGAAGCTGATGCGGGTGGGGAAGTTGGCCTTGATGACGCCGGTGATGACATCCACCGAAGGCCGCTGCGTCGCCATGATGACGTGGATGCCCGCGGCACGCGCCATCTGCGCCAGGCGCTGCACCGCGGCCTCGATCTCCTTGCCCGCCACGATCATCAGGTCGGCCATCTCGTCGATGACGACCACGATCATCGGCAAGGGCTCCAGCGCCAGCGGCAACTCCTCGAACACCGGCTTACCGGTCTCGGGGTCGAAGCCGGTCTGCACCCGGCGGGTCAGCACCTCGCCGCGGCCGCGGGCGGCGGCGACCTTCTCGTTGTAGCCGGCCACGTTGCGGACGCCGATGTTGGACATGGCGCGGTAGCGGCGCTCCATCTCCCGCACCGTCCACTTCAGCGCGCCGATCGCCTTGGGCGCTTCCGTCACCACTGGCGCCAGCAGGTGCGGAATGCGGTCATAGACCGACAATTCCAGCATCTTCGGGTCGATCATGATGAAGCGGCATTCCTCCGGGCTGAAGCGGTACAGCAGCGAGAGGATCATGGTGTTGATGGCGACCGACTTGCCCGAGCCGGTGGTGCCGGCGATCAGCAGATGCGGCATGCGGGCCAGGTCGGCGATGACCGGGGCGCCGCCGATATCCTTGCCCAGCGCCAGCGGCAGCTTGCCGGAATTGCGCGCCCATTCGTCGGCGCCGAACATCTCCGACAGGAAGACGGTCTCGCGGTTGGCGTTCGGCATCTCGATGCCGATGACGTTGCGGCCGGGCACGGTGGCGATGCGGACCGCCAGCACGGACATGCTGCGGGCGATGTCGTCCGCCAGCCCGATGACGCGGGACGACTTGGTGCCGGGGGCCGGCTCCAGCTCGTACAGCGTTACGACCGGGCCGGGGCGCACGTCGCCGATATGGCCGCGCACGCCGTAATCCTCCAGCACCTGCTCCAGCAGGCGGGCATTGGCCTGCAGCGCTTCGTCGGAAGGCCGGCCGGCGCGGCGGATCGGCGCCGGGGAGAGCAGTTCCAGCGGCGGCAGGCGGAACGGCCCGGTGCCGGCCAGCGGCAGTTCCGGCTGGCGCGTCTCCGGCCGCTTGCCGGGGCGCACCGCCTCGATCACCCGGGCGCCGGCCTTGCGCGGCGGCTCCGGCGGCAGTTGCGGCCCGCGCGGCGCTTCCGGCGCTTCCGGCGGCTCCGGGGGCAGTGGCGCCAGGCGGCGGCGGCCGACGGCACTGGCCTTCTGGTCGGCGGCGGCCAGCACGTCGGTCAGGTCGGCCCCCGCCGCCAGCGGGCGCTCCGGCCGGCGGAACAGGCCGCCGAGGCGGGCGAACAGGCCAGGGCGGCGGCCCTGCAGCAGCCGGGTGCCACGCAGCACGCCCTGACTGCCAACGCGCGCCACGCCCACCGCGCCGCGCCGGGTGAAGCGGCCGAGGCCCAGCCATTCCGCCGGGGAGAGGCCGAAGGCGGCGATCGAGAGGCAGAACGCCGTCAGCGCCAGCAGCGCATAGGCGACCCACAGGCCGAAGCTGCCGAAGATCGCCTCCGCGCCGCGGCTGACGAACTCGGCCAGCACCGGGCCGACCGCGCCACCCGGCCCGGCCAGCACCGGCTGGCCCGCCGGCAGCGGCAGCAGGGAAAGCGTGGCCGCCAGCGCCGGCAGCGCCGCCAGCAGCGCCGCCAGCCGCGCCGGGAACAGCCCGAGCCCACGATGCGCCGCCAGCCGGAACGCCCAGGCCAGCAGCGCCAGCACCGGCAGCACGCCGGCCAGGCCGAAGCCCTGCAGCAGCAGGTCCGACGCACTGGCCCCCGCCTGCCCGACCAGGTTGGCCGGCGCCCGCCCGGTGGCGGTGGACATGGAGGGGTCGGCGGGGTCGTGGCTCAGCAGCGCCAGCAGCAGCGCCAGCCCGGCCAGGGCGCAGAGCATGCCGGTGCATTCCGCCAGCCGGCGCCACAGCGCCGCCTTCACCGCCGGCGAGGCGAAACGCCGGACCCCGGCAATGGTGCGTTCGGAGGTGGATGACATGGCGGCGGACCGATCTTCGGAAGCAGCCTGAAGAATACACGGGAAGCGGCTGTAACGGCAGCGGTGAATCATTTCAGCCGCGCAGGCTTGATGGTTGCGGGATTGAGAACATATAGTGAACTACAGTGAAAGCCCCGCCATGGACCTGCAGCAGAAGCTCGCCATCCTCGCCGACGCCGCCAAGTACGACGCGTCCTGCGCGTCCTCCGGCGCCGACAGCCGGGACAGCCGGAAAGGTGGGCTGGGCAGCACCGCGCCCGGCATGGGCATCTGCCATGCCTATGCGCCGGATGGCCGCTGCATCTCCCTGCTGAAGGTGCTGCTGACCAATGCCTGCGTGTTCGACTGCGCCTACTGCATCAACCGCGCCAGCAGCAACGTGCCGCGCGCCCGCTTCACGGTGGATGAACTGGTGGGCCTGGCGCTGGACTTCTACCGCCACAATGCCATCGAGGGTGTGTTCCTGTCCTCCGGCATCATCCGCAGCCCCGACTACACCATGGAGCAGATCGTCCGCGTGGCGCGGGAACTGCGGGAGACCCATGGCTTTCGCGGCTACATCCACCTGAAGACCATCCCCGACGCATCGCCGGAGCTGCTGGAGGAGGCGGGAAGGCTGGCCGACCGGCTGTCGATCAACATCGAACTGCCGCAGCGCAGCAGCCTGGAAAGCCTGGCACCGGAGAAGAATTTCTCCGGCATCCGCCGCAGCATGGGGCGCATGCGCGAACGGATCGAGGCGCATGCCGGCGAGCGGCGCGAGGCCGGGCGCATCGCGCCGCCGCCCTTCGCCCGTGGCCAGAGCACGCAGATGATCGTCGGCGCCGATGACGCCGATGACGCCACGGTGCTGGGCACCTCCACCGGGCTCTACGCCAGCTATGGGCTGCGGCGGGTCTACTACTCCGCCTATTCGCCGATTCCGGATGCGTCGCGCCTGCTGCCGCCGCAGGCGCCGCCGCTGGTGCGGGAGCACCGGCTGTACCAGGCCGACTGGCTGCTGCGCTTCTACGGCTTCACGCCCGAGGAGATCATGAGCGGCGGCACCGCGGGCATGCTGGACCTGGAGGTGGACCCCAAGCTGGCCTGGGCGCTGGCCCATCGCGGCGACTTTCCGCTGGACGTCAACCTGGCCCCGCGTGAGCGCCTGCTGCGCGTGCCCGGCCTGGGGGCGAAGACGGTGGAGCGCATCCTCTCGGCCCGTCGTCACCGTTCCCTGCGGATGGAGGACCTGGCCCGGCTGCGGGTGCCACTGGCCAAGGTGCGGCCCTTCCTGCTGGCCGCCGACCATCGGCCCGCCGCGCGGCTGCTGGACAGCGCCGACCTGCGCCAGCGCCTGGTGGCGCGCACCGCCTTCACCGCTGCGGCGCGGCCGCAACAGCTTGCGCTGTTCTGATGCGCGCCGCGCCTTGCCGCCCTGGTCCGCATCGCCCCCCGCTGCGGTGGTGCCAGCCGGCTGGGGGCCGCTGATGGGCACGGTCGGCATCGTGCTGCCGGGCCCCGCCGCCTTCGACGCCTGGCGCGACCAGGCCCGCCGCGTGCTGGCCGCCGGGGTGCCACCGGAGGATGTGGAATGGCGCGTGGTCGGTGAGGCCGCTGGCCTGTTTACAGGCTCAGCCGCCGGCCCGGATGGCCGCGCCGCGCCGCCCGCTGCGCCCAAGGCGCCGCCGGTCGCGGTGCCGCGCGCCTTTCCGGCGCTGGCGGAAGTCGCCATCCGCCACCGCGACCCCGAGCGCTTCGCCCTGCTGTACCGCGTGCTGTGGCGCCTGACCCACGGCGCGCACGGCCTGCTGGAAGACCGCGCCGACCCGGACGTGAACCGCGTAGAGGCCATGGCCAAGTCGGTGCGGCGGGACGCGCACAAGATGCACGCCTTCCTCCGCTTCCGCTGCATCCAGGCCGAGGGCGGGCCGCACTACCTGGCCTGGTTCGAGCCAGACCATCACATCCTGCAGGCCGAGGCCGACTTCTTCGTCCGCCGCTTCGCCGGGCTGCGCTGGTCCATCATCACGCCCGAGGCCAGCGCGCATTGGGATGGCAGCGCGCTGCGCTTCGGCCCCGGCGGCAACCGCCACGACGTGCCGCGCGAGGATGCGGTGGAGGACCTGTGGCGCACCTACTACGCCAGCATCTTCAACCCGGCGCGGCTGAAGCCGGCGGCGATGCGGGCGGAGATGCCGAAGAAGTATTGGCGCAACATGCCGGAGACGCGGGACATTCCGCGCCTGATCGCCGAGGCCCCGGCCCGCGCCGCCGAGATGGTCGCGCGCGGCGCCACGACCCCGGCGCTGCGCCGGCAGCGGGACATCTGGTCCGCCCGCGCCGGTGGAGGCGACGTGCATCCCGCGGCGGCCGAGGGCGTTGCCCCGGGCATGGACCTGTTGGCGCCGAGAGACCCCGCCGAAGCCCTGGCCGCGCTGCGCGCCGAGGTATTGGCCGACCACTCCCTGGCCTGGGCCGCCCAGGCAACCCAGGCGGTGTTCGGGGAAGGCCCGATCGGCGCGCGGCTGCTCTTCGTCGGCGAACAGCCGGGCGACGAGGAGGACATTGCCGGCCGCCCCTTCGTCGGCCCGGCCGGGCGGCTGTTCGACCGCGCGCTGGCGGAGGTGGGCATTCCCCGAGCCGAGACCTACGTCACCAATGCGGTCAAGCACTTCAAGTACACCCCTACCGGCCGCCGCCGCATTCACCAGAGCCCGGATGCCGGCGACATCGCGCATTACCGGCCGTTTTTGCGGCGAGAGATCGAGATCGTCGGGCCACGGCTGGTGGTCTCGCTCGGTGCCTCGGCGCTGCGGGCGCTGACCGGCAAGGCGGTGGCGGTAGGCAAGGCGCGCGGCCAGGTGCTGGCGCTGCCGGATGCGCCGCCGGTCTTCCCCACGGTGCACCCCAGCTACCTGCTGCGGCTGCCGGATGCGGCGGCGAAGGCGGCGGAATACCAGCGCTTCCTGGCCGACCTGCGGGCGGCGGCGGCGGTGGCGCTGGGCTAGAAGTCACGAAATGCACCCGGCAGGGCGCATGGTGCGCTAACCCGCCACTTCCTCCGGCGTCGCCGCCACGCCCCAGCGCCGGAGCCCGGCCGAGACCAGCGGCGAGGCGGTCAGCACGCAGAACGGCACCGCCAGCACCAGCCCGGCGGTGAAGGGCAGCGCCCAGGCCAGCGCCGCCCAGGACACCGTGCCGAAGGCCGCGCACAGCGCCACGCCCAGCAGCGTATGCGGCCACAGCAGCCGCAGCGCATCGCCCCAGCCGACGCCACGGTCGGCGCGGTTCTGCGGCGCCCAGCCGGGCTTCAGCCCAACGGCCAGCGCGCCCAGCGACAGCGCCTTGTTCACCTGGCAGATCGGCTCGAACAGCGTGGTGAAGGCCAGCTCCGCCACGGCGCCGGCGGCATAGCGCCACCAACCGCCGTATGGCTGCGCGCGTGAGGGCCGCAGCAGAACCTCGGCATAGCCGGCCAGCTTGGAGGCGTAGTTGCCGGCCCAGCCGAACAGCAGCAGCCAGGGCAGCAGCGCCATGTCCACCTGGCCGCCCAGCGCCGCGTTGACAGCCGCCAGTGCCAGCAGCAGCACCCAGGCGGGGGCGCCGAGGAACAGCAAAATCGCCTGCACCAGCTGCCAGCGGCCCATCGCGGTCATGCCCGGCAGCCGCAGCAGGGCGACATACTGCATGTTGCCGGCGCCCCAGCGCTGGTCGCGCGCCAGGTATTCCGGCAGGGCCGGCGGGTTGGCCTCCAGGCTGCCATCCTCCAGCGGCAGGCACATCACCTTCCAGCCGGCGGCGTGCAGCCGCACCGCCTCCACCTGGTCGTGGCTGAGGATCGGCCGGCCATCCGGCAGCGGGTCCAGCCGGCAATGGCGGCGGAAGGGGTCGATGCGGATGATGGCGTTGTGGCCCCAGTACGGGCCCTCGCCCTGCTGCCACCAGGCCTGGCCGGTGGTCCAGGCGCGCATGCCCGCGCGCATGCCGAACTGGAACAGCCGCGGAAACGCCGCCCGCGCCGGCCGCCCGACGGTCAGCTGCTGCACCAGTGCCAAGCCGGGGTCCACTTCCATGCAGCGCACCAGGCGCAGCACGGCGGCGGCCGACATCTCGCTGTCGGCATCCAGCGTCAGCATCAGCTCATGCCCGGCAGCGTGGTGGTCCAGGAAGTCCATGATGTTGCCGGCCTTGAAGCCGGTATTCGCCGTGCGCCGGCGGTAGTGCACGCGGGCCGCGTCGCTGCGCCGGGCGCGGAAGGCCACCACGGCCAGCGCCTCGCGCTTCGCCAGCGCCGCGTCCTGCGTGTCCGAGAGGATGAACAGCGAGAAGAAGGGCCCGGCGCCCGCCAGGGCCAGCCCGTCCAGCAGGCGGCCCATGGCGGGCAGCACCTCGGCCAGGTCCTCGTTGCGGACACACACGGCAATGGCGGTGCGGAGTTGCGGCACGCCGGGGCGCGCCTCGGCCAGGGCCGGCAGCACGGCGGAGGCCGCGTCGCGCCGGGTCAGCAGCAGCCACAGCCCCAACAGCCCGTTGCCCAGGCTTATGCCGTGCCAGGGCGCCACCAGCACCAGGCAGGCCAGCATCAGCGCCTCGGTGGCGCTGAGGCCGCCCGACGCCAGGCAGTGCCAGGCCAGCAGCAGCAGCGCCGCCGCCATGCCCAGCATCAGGCCGAAGAAGATGATCCGCCGCAGCGCCATGGTTCCCACCAGGCGCAGCTAGCGCGGGAAAATGGCGGCCGTGCGGCGCGGGGCGGGATCGCCGGCGCGGGTCAGCCCAGGCGCTAGCGTCTGATCGCCCGGGGCGGAATCGCCGAAGGGCGTGCATCAGCCGCCCGACAAAGGCCCAGAGGCTGTCGGGCGCTTCCATTGGCGCCTGACAGACTCTAGCCGCCGCCGGGGTTGTGGCCGTAGCTGCCGCTGCTGCTGCCGCGCGGGTACATCGGGTCGGCGCCCAGGTAGTAGTCCCGGTTGATCGCGTTCATGCCCTGGTCGCTGACGAAGCGACCATTGTTGCCGCCGCTGCCGGAGGCGGGTGAGACCGCCGGGCGCGCCGCGGCATCGGCGGTCCGGGTTGGCGGTTGCCCGGCGCAGCCGCCCAGCAGCAGGGCCGCGCCAAGCGCGAGGGTGTGGGGAAAAGTGGGTCGCATCATGTCGATCTCCGCTGTCCCGGCCCGGCTTCAAGCCTGGGGCGGGGCGGCGGTTGCGCGGCGTCACCCTTGGTAACAGGAAAGGCGGGCCCCCGCGGGACCCGCCTTCGTCTCAACCGCGCCGTCGCAGGCTCAGGCTACGGCCCGGTGCCGGAGGGCTTGCCGCCGAGCCCGCTGCCGCCGCCCGGGAAGTTGGGGTCGGCGCCCAGGTTATAGGGCCGGTTGATGCCGCCCGGCGCGCCGGTGGTCTGGTTGACCTGGGCATTCTCGCCGCTGGCGGTGGTGCCCGCCGGCGGGGCGCCGGCGCGGGCCGGGGCGGTCATTGTGCTGGCCCTGGTGCCCGCCGAGGGGGGATTCCCCATGGGGTTGCAGGCCGCCAGCAGGCCCATCATGGCCGCGCCACAAAGCACTGTTCTCAAACGGGAATCCATTCGGGTTCTCCTCTCCTCGGCTGGAGGGTTGAACCCCGGTGCCGGCGAAAAGTTCCGCTGCTGGCGGCAGCGGCGCCGCCTCAGTCCACCGTGGCGCCGGCGGCGGCCACCACCGGTGCCCACTTCGCCACCTCGCTGGCCATGAAGGCGTCGTAGTCGCGCGGCCCCAGCGGCATCGGCTCGGCGCCGAAGTCACGGGTCTTCTGGATGATCCCGGGGTCGTGCAGCGCCTCCACGATCTCGCGGCCCAGGCGCTCGATGATCGGGCGCGGCGTGCTGGCGGGCGCGGCCACGCCGTACCAGCTGGCCACGTCGAAGTTGGGTACGCCTTCCTCCATCAGCGTCGGCAACTCCGCCATGAAGGGCACGCGGCGGCCGGTGGAGACGCCCAGCGCCTTCAGCATGCCGGCCAGCACCTGCTGGCGGCTGGCCGGTGCGTTGTCGATCGCGAACAGCACCTCGCCATTCATCACCGCGGCCATGCTGGGCGCGGTGCCGCGGTACGGCACGTGCTGCACCTCCAGCCCCATGCGCTGGCCGAACAGCACGCCCGAGAGGTGCGAGGAGGTGCCCGAGCCGGCCGAGGAGAAATTCGCCTGGCGCGGATTGGCGCGGATGAATTTCACCAGGTCGGCCACGTTGTTGATGCCGCGGTCGGGCTTCACGATCATCACGTTCGGCAGCTCGGCGATCTTGGCCACGCCGGGCAGGTCGCGCAGCGGGTCGAAGCTCAGCCGGCCCTTGTACAGGGTGGGGCCGATGCCGTGGCTGGCGATGTGGTTGACGAAGAAGGTGTGGTTGTCCGGCGTCGCCTTGGCGGCGATCTCGGCCGCCACGATGCCGCCGGCGCCGGGCTTGTTGTCCAGCCACAGGCCGTGGCCCAGGCGTTCCCGCAGCCGGATCTCCAGGATCCGCATGAAGATGTCGCTGGCGCCGCCGGCGGCGCCGCCGACCAGGTAGCGCATCGGCTTTTCCGGCCAGGCCGGCTGGGCGCCGGCGGCGGTGGCAAGCGCGGGCAGGGCCAGGCCGCCCAGCAGGGCGCGGCGTGCGATCATGGCGTCAACTCCCAGGTTTTGGGGGATGCTAGCCGGGTTTGGCGCCGCGCGGAATCGCCAAGCGGCGGGGCCACCGCCAATTGGTATTGCCCGCGCCGGCATGGCGGAAATCGCTGACACCAAGGCGAAGCTTGGGGGAATTCCACACCGCCGGGCGTGGTTGAAATTTCGCCCGCCCGGCTTTGCGCCGCCGCGCGCCACATGCGTTACTCCGCTCTACCAAGAGGGGATGTCCGGATGCCCGGTGCCGAGCCGCGTATTGATTACTCGCCGTCTCTCGGCGACGAGGTGAAGACCACCACCTGCTACATGTGCGCCTGCCGTTGCGGCATCAAGGTTCACCTGAAGGACGGCAAGGTCCGCTACATCGAGGGTAATCCCGACCACCCCGTGAACAAGGGCGTGCTCTGCGGCAAGGGCAGCGCCGGGATCATGACGCAATATGCCCCGGCCCGGCTGCGCGCGCCGCTGCTGCGCGTGGGCGAGCGTGGCGCCGGCGAGTTCAAGGAGATCAGCTGGGCCGAGGCGCTGGACATCGCCACCGGCTGGCTGGGCAAGGTGCGGGCGGAAGACCCGCGCAAGCTGGCCTTCTTCACTGGCCGCGACCAGAGCCAGAGCCTGACCGGCTTCTGGGCCGCGCAGTTCGGCACGCCGAATTTCGCAGCCCATGGCGGGTTCTGCTCGGTCAACATGGCCGCCGGCGGGCTCTACACCATCGGCGGGTCGTTCTGGGAGTTCGGCGAGCCCGACTGGGACCGCTGCAAGTACCTGCTGATGTTCGGCGTGGCCGAGGACCATGACAGCAACCCGATCAAGATCGGCATCGGCAAGCTGAAGGCCCGCGGCGGCAAGTTCGCCAGCGTGAACCCGGTGCGGACCGGCTATTCCGCCGTGGCCGATGAGTGGATCGGCATCCGCCCCGGCACCGATGGGCTGTTCGCCCTGGCCCTGGCGCATGAGCTGCTGCGGACCGACCATGTCGATACCGCCTTCCTGGCCCGCTACACCAACGCGCCCTGGCTGGTGGTGCGCAACCCCGGCGGTGCCGATGACGGGCTGTTCGCGCGCGACGCCGATGGCAAGCCGCTGGCCTGGGACCGCGCCCGCGGCGCCATTCCGGCCGCGACAGCGGACCTGAGCGCGGTGCTGGCCGGCAGCTACACCCTGCCGGATGGCCGCACCGCGGTGCCGGTCTTCCAGCTGATGGCCGAGCGCTACATGGCCCCCGAATACGCGCCGGAAGCGGTGGCCGCGATCTGCGGCATTTCCGCCGCGCGGATCAAGCGCATCGCCGCCGAGATCGCCGACGTGGCGTTCAACCAGGCGATCACGCTGGACCAGCCCTGGACCGATGTGTACGGCCGCCAGCATGAGACCATGGTCGGCCGCCCCGTCGCCTTCCACGCCATGCGCGGCATCAGCGCGCACAGCAACGGCTTCCACAGCTGCCGCGCGCTGCATGTGGTGCAGATGCTGCTGGGCGCCGTGGATACCCCTGGCTCCTGGCGCTACAAGTCGCCCTTCCCGCGGCCGATTCCGCCGGGTCCGCCGCCCGCCGGCAAGGGCGCCCGGCCGAACACGCCGCTGGTCGGCAACATCCTCAGCTTCCCGCAGGGACCGGACGACCTGCTGGTGGAGGATGACGGCACGCCGATCCGCATCGACAAGTCGTTCAGCTGGGAAGCGCCCCTCGGCCTGCACGGCATGATGCACACCGTCATCGCCAATGCCGGCGCCGAGGACCCCTACGCGATCGACACCCTGTTCATGTTCATGGCCAACATGGCCTGGAACAGCGCCATGAACCCCGGCGAGGTGATCCGCATCCTCACCGAGAAGAAGGCCGACGGCGAGTACCGCATCCCGCACGTCATCTACTCGGACGCCTTCTTCTCCGAGACGGTGCCCTATGCCGACCTGATCCTGCCGGACACCACCTACCTGGAACGCTGGGACGCGATCAGCATCCTCGACCGTCCCATCGGCTCCGCCCATGGCGCCGGCGACGCGATCCGCCAGCCGGTGATCCAGCCGGACCGCGATGTCCGCGCCTTCCAGACCGTGCTGATCGAGCTGGGCGCGCGGCTCGGCCTGCCGGCCTTCACCAAGGAAGACGGCAGCCCGCGCTTCAAGCACTATGCCGACTACCTGACCAACCACCAGCGCAGCCCGGGCGTCGGCCCGCTGGCCGGCTTCCGCGGCGTGGATGGCGACAAGAAGGGCGTGGGCGAGCCCAACCCGGACCAGTTGCAGCGCTACGTGGACAATGGCTGCTTCTGGCGCGACCACCTGCCGCCGGAGCAGGGCTACTTCAAGCACGCCAACGCGGCCTACCTGGCCGGCGCCAAGGCGATGGGGCTGATCCCCAACGAGAACCAGATCGTCATGCAGATCTGGTCGGAGCCGCTGCAGAAGTTCCGGCTGGCGGCGCAGGGCCATGGCGCCAAGCAGCCGCCGGAACACCTGCGCGCCCGGGTGGAGAAGTACTGCGACCCGCTGCCGATCTGGTACACGCCGCTCGAGCAGCAGATGCACGACACCGCGCCGTTCCCGCTCAGCGCGATCACCCAGCGCCCGATGCACATGTACCACTCATGGGGCTCGATGAACGCCTGGCTGCGGCAGATCACCGGCAGCAACAAGCTGTACCTGGCGCGGGAACGCGGCGTGGCGCAGGGCCTGGTGGATGACGACTGGGTCTGGGTCACGTCACGCAACGGCAAGTTGAAGTGCCAGGTCAAGCTGATGGAGGGCGTCAACCCCGACACGGTCTGGACCTGGAACGCCATCGGCAAGCGCGCCGGCGCCTGGATGCTGACGCCGGACAGCCCGGAAGCGACCAAGGGCTTCCTGCTGAACCACGTCATCAGCGAATGGCTGCCGGCGCAGGAAGGGTTCCGCTCCGCCAATGCGGACCCGGTCACCGGCCAGGCCGCCTGGTACGACCTCCGCGTCTCGGTGGAGAAATGCGCCGCCGACGAGGTGCCGCTGACCGCGCCGACCTGGGACACCCTGACCCCGCCGCCGGAGCTGCCGCCGGCCCCCAACATGCTCCGCTACACGGTGGGAGTGAAGCCATGACCTGCCTGCCCGACCTCGCCCCCGGCCAGAAGAAGCTGGGCCTGGTGATCGACCTGGATACCTGCGTCGGTTGCCAGTCCTGCGCCACCAACTGCAAGGAATGGAACGCCAACGGCATGTCGGCGCCGTTGCCGGACTTCAACGCCTACAGCGCCGGCGCCGAGGGCGTCTGGTTCAACCGCGTGCACAGCTACGAAGCCGGGGAGGGCGCGGCCGGCAAGACCGTGCACTTCCCGCGGTCATGCCTGCATTGCGAGAACGCCGCCTGCGTCACCGTCTGCCCCACCGGCGCCAGCTACAAGCGCGCCGAGGATGGCATCGTGCTGGTGGACGCCGACAAGTGCATCGGCTGCCAGCTCTGCGCCTGGGCCTGTGCCTATGGCGCCCGCGAGTTCGACGAGGATGAGGGGGTGATGAAGAAGTGCACCCTCTGCGTCGACCGCATCTACAACGAGAACATCCCGGAGGCGCAGCGCCAGCCGGCCTGCGTCAATTCCTGCCCCACCGGCGCCCGCCATTTCGGCGACCTGGGCGACCCCACGAGCAAGGTCAGCCAGCTGGTCGCCGAGCGTGGCGGCTTCGAGCTGATGCCGGAAATGGACTACAAGCCGGTCAACCGCTACCTGCCGCCGCGCAAGCATGTGGTGCCGGAACACTCCAAGCCGGTTGAGGACGCGCCGACGCCGATGGACATCAAGTCCAGTCTGCTGCGCTTCATGGACAAGGTGCTGACGCGATGAAGCCTGCAGGTTCGATCGTCTTCTTCACCGTCGCCTCCGGCGCCGGCTACGGCTTGCTGTTCTGGCTGGGCCTGCTGGGCGCCGGCGGCATGATCAGCGGCGACGGGATCCTGGTGCTGACCGTGCTGGGCCTGGCGCTGGTGCTGGTCACGGCGGGGCTCTGCGCCTCCCTGCTGCACCTGGGCAATGCACACAAGGCCTGGCGGGCGCTGTCGCAATGGCGCTCCTCCTGGCTGTCGCGGGAAGGTGTTGCGGCGGTGCTGACCTATTTCCCCGCCATCGGCTCCGGCCTGTGCGTGCTGCAGGGCGCCTATGGCTGGGCGGTGCTGCTGGCGCTGGTCGCCGCGGCGGGCGCGCTGGCCACGGTGTACTGCACCAGTATGATCTACGCCTCGCTGAAGCCGATCAAGGAATGGGCGCATCCGCTGGTGCCCGCCGGCTATGTCGTGCTGTCGCTGTTCAGCGGCGCGGCGCTGCTGGCCACGCTGATGGCGCTGGCCGGCGAGGATGCCAGCGTGCCGGCGCTGCAGGCGCTGATCTTCGGCGCGCTGGGCGCCGGGCTGAAGTGGCAGTACTGGCGCAGCATCGACACCGCGCGGCCGCTGGCCACGCTGGAGACCGCGACCGGGCTGGGGCGCATCGGCACCACCCGCCCGCTGGACCCGCCGCACACCCAGTCCAACTACATCATGCGGGAAATGGGGTTCCGCGTGGCCCGCAAGCACGCCCACAGCCTGCGGCGCATCGCGCTGGTCGGCGGGCTGGCGCTGCCGGCGCTGCTGGCGGCCTGCTCCTTGCTGGTCGCCGGGCCGGTGGCGGCGCTGCTGCTGCTGCTGGCCACGGCGCTGGGGCTGGCCGGGCTGCTGGTGGAACGCTGGCTGATGTTCGCCGAGGCCACGCACACCGCGATGATCTTCTATCGCGGCACCTGATTTGCTTGCCTGCGCCCCTGCCGCGGCATCACGCTGCGGCAGAGGCGGAGGTGGCGATGCGCTTGTTCACGGCGGGCCTGGCCCTGGCGTTGCTGGCGGGGCCGGCACGGGCGACCGACCTGGCCATCGCCGTCGGTGGCGCCTTCACGTCCATGGACCCGCATTTCCATGACCTGAGCCCGAACCACGCGCTGGTGCAGCACGTGTTCGACGCCCTGGTCATGGCCGACAACGACGCCCGCCCCGGCCCTGGCCTGGCGCTTTCCTGGCGGGTGCTGGACGAGCGGACCTGGGAGTTCAAGCTGCGCCCCGGCGTCCGCTGGCACGACGGCACGCCCTTCACCGCCGACGATGTGGTCTTCACCTTCGGCCGCGCCCCCAACGTGCCGAACAGCCCGACCGGCCTGGGCCAGTACATCCGCCCCGTCACCCGGCTGGAGGTGGTGGATGCCGAGACGCTGCGGCTGCACACCGCCGAGCCGGTGCCGCTGATCCCGATGTTCATGTCGGCCTTCACCATCGTCAGCCGCCGCCATGGCGCGGGCGCCACCACCAGCGACTACAACAGCGGAAAGGCCGCCATCGGCACCGGGCCGTACCGGCTGCAGAGCTTCCAGCTGGGCGACCGCGCCGTCTTCACCCGCAACCCGGATTGGTGGGGGCCGCGGCAGCCCTGGGACAAGGTGACCTATCGGCTGATCGCCAACGACAGTGGCCGCGTCGCCGCGCTGCAATCCGGCGATGTCGACGCCATCGACGCGGTGCCGACCCGCGATGTGGCGCGGCTTTCGCAAAACAACCGGCTGCGGGTGACCACCAGGCCCGGCCTCAGGCTGATCTACCTGTCGCCCGATGTCGGCCGTGCCACCACGCCCTTCGCCACCGACAGCCGCGGCCAGGTGCTGGCGCAGAATCCGCTGCGCGACGTGCGGGTGCGCCGGGCGCTGTCGCTGGCGATCAACCGCGAGGGCATCCGCAGCCAGCTGATGGAGGGCCATGCCCGCCCCGCCGGCCAGCCGATGCCGGAAGGCGCCATCGGCTACGACCCCGCCATTGCCGCGGACGCCTACCGCCCCGACGAGGCCCGCCGCCTGCTGGCCGAGGCCGGCCTGCCCGACGGCTTCAACCTGACCCTGCATGGCCCGAACGACCGCTACGTGAACGATGACGGCATCGTCCAGGCCATTGCCCAGATGTGGACGCGGGTTGGCGTGCGGACCCAGGTCGGCACCATGCCGGCCTCGGTCTTCTTCAGCCGCTCGGCGCGCGACGAGTTCAGCATCTGGCTGACCGGCTGGAGCAGCAGCACCGCCGAGGCCGACACGCCCCTGGTGCAGATGGTGGCGACGCCGGACCCGCCGCGCGGCCGGGGCAACGTGCTGCGGCCGACGCATTACTCCAACCCGGTGACGGACGCGCTCCTCGACCGCGCCTTCGCCACCATCGACCAGCCGGCGCGGGAAGCGCTGTACCGCGACGCCATCCGCATCGGCTTCCAGCAGGACCTGGCGGTGATCCCGATCCACCACCAGGTGAACATCTGGGCCACGCGCCAGGGGCTGCGCTACACGCCGCGCCTGCAGGAAACCACGCGCGCCACCGAGTTCCGGCCGGAATAGCCGCTGCGGCGCCTGAAAGGCGCCGTCAGCCGCCGCGACGCCCGCAGGGCGCCGTCAGCCGCCGCGACGCAGGTCAGCCGCCGTCGGCCTCAGCGGCGGCGGGCTGGGTCAGTGCCGCCAGCAGGGCCGCGCGCTGCACCGGCTTGGCCAGGTAGTCGTCCATGCCGGCCTCGCGGCATTGCGCCTCGAATTGCGGGCCGACCGCGGCGGTCAGGCCGATGATGCGGCCGCGCCGGTTGGGCCCGGCGGTGCGGCGGATCTGCCGGGTGGCCTCCAGCCCGTCCATGACCGGCATCTGCAGGTCCATCAGGATGGCGTCGTAGCGGAACTGCCGGGCGGCCTGCACCGCCTCGGCGCCGTCGCCGGCCACGTCCACATGCCAGCCGCTGCGTTGCAGAATGGTCCGCATGACCAGCTGGTTGGTGGCGTTGTCCTCCACCAGCAGCACCCGCAGGCGGGGGCCCTCCGGCACCGGCTCCGGCTCCGGCGGTGGGGTGGGCGCCACCGGCTCATCCCGCCGCAGCGCGTGCTGCACCGCGTCCAGCAGGCGCGACGGCAGCGCCGGCTTCAGCAGCATGGCGTCCACCAGGCCGGGCGCCGGCATCTCCCGGTTGCCGCCGATGCCGGACGAGCACAGCACCACCGCCGGCGCGGTAATGCCCAGCAGGTCGCGCAGCCGGCGCACCGTCTCCAGCCCGTCGAAGCCGGGCATCTGCATGTCCATCACCACCACGGTGAAGCGTGCCTCGCAGGCCAGCGCCGCCTGCACCGCCAGCAGGGCGGCGCTGCCATCGGCGGCCACCGCGGTCTCCGCCCCCATGGCGCCCAGCTGGCGGGTGATGATCTCCCGGTTCAGCGGCAAGTCGTCCACCACCAGCACGCGTTCCCCGCGCAGCGGGTGCGCCCGGGCCGGCCCGGCATCCGGCGCCGGCTGCACCAGGATGTCGAAGCGGAAGATGCTGCCCGGCACCGTGCCGCTGAGCCCGGTACTGCGCGGCGCGGCGCCGATGGAGCCGCCCATTTCCTCCGCCAGGCGCTTGCAGATGGCCAGGCCCAGCCCGGTGCCGCCATAGCGCCGGCTGATCGAGGCATCGGCCTGGGTGAAGCGCTCGAACAGCTGCGGCACGCTGGCGGGGTCGATGCCGATGCCGGTATCCGTCACCCGGCAGCCCAGGCGCCAGACCTTGTCCTCCTGCCGGGCATAGAGCGCGACCTCGATCCAGCCCTGCTCGGTGAACTTGACCGCATTACCGACCAGGTTGAACAGCAGCTGCCGGAAGCGGCCGGGGTCGCCGACCACGCGCTGCGGCATGTCCGGCGCCAGGGCGCAGACCAGCTCCACCCCCTTGGAGGCGGCGCGCGGGGCGAACAGCTCCACGATCGTCGCCAGCTCGGCCTCGATGGAGAAGGGCACCTCCTCCCGCTCCAGGCTGCCGGCCTCCAGCTTGGAGAAGTCGAGCACGTCGTTCAGGATCACCAGCAGGTGCTCGGCGGAACCCTGGATGGTCTCGGCATAGCGGCGCTGCAGCGCGTCGAGCCGAGTGTCCAGCAGCAGCCCGGCCATGCCGATCACGCCATTCATCGGCGTGCGGATCTCGTGGCTCATGGCGGCGAGGAACTCTTCCTTCGCCTGGCTGGCGCCGCGGGCCTCGGCTTCGCTGGCGGCCAGCATCTTGCCCTGGCGCTGCAGTTTCTCGGCCAGGCGCACCAGCAGCCAGAGCGCCACCAGCGTGACCGCGCCGGCGGCGCCGACGCCCCCGGCCAGCAGCAGGCCCAGGCGCCGCAGTGGCTCGAAGGCGTCGTCGCGGCTGCGGGCAACCTCCACCACGAAGCTGCCCTGGCGGGTCACGGCGAAGCTGGCCACCGCCTCCACGCCATCCTGGTCGATGCCGCGGAAGCTGCCATTCTCCCGCCGGGGCAGGAAATCCCGGAACGGCCAGGCGCTGGTGTTCAGCACGCCGATGCCGCGCGCGCTGCCATCCGACCGCGCCAGCAGCAGGCCGCTGAAGGAGTGCAGCCGGACCGTGACGCCGAAGGCATCCGCATAGCGCCGGGCGATGGCGACGAAGTAGTCCGGGTTCAGCAGCGCCACCGCGGCGCCGTCGAACTCGCCCCGCGGGGTGCGGATGGCCCGCGCCATGGGGATGGACCAGAGCCTGGTCTCGCTGATCGGCCGGGTGCCCGGGCCGAGGAAACGGCCGCCCTCCGGCGCGCCCAGGCGCAGGGTCTGGCCGCCGAAGCGCAGCACGCGGAACCAGTCGCGCTCGCCGATGGTCTGGTCCTTCAGCTGCTCCACGCTGGACTGGGTGACCTGGCCGATGGCGTCGGTGGCCAGTACGGCGCGGATCTGCGCGATCTCCGGCAGGCGGCTGGCGGCCATCTCGGCGAAGCCGCCGGTGCGGCGGTCCGCCAAATCCGCCAGGACCAGCTCCACCGTTTGCGTGGCGCGGGTCAGCTGGTCGGCCAGGGCGCCGGCGACGCTGCGGGTCAGCGCCTCGGCATCGTCGAGCGCATCCCTCTGGCCGCGGGCCATCACGATACCGTAGATTGCAACCAGGCTGGCCACCACCAGCGCGACCGCGGCGCCGAACAGCAGCCATGGCCGCGGCTCTCGCGGTGCTGGCGGCCCCAGGCGCAAGGATCGACGAATGGCGGCGCGGACGTTGTCCAGGTGCATGATCGGCTGCATTATCGCCGGTCTGGCCCTGCTTTTCGAGGGATTTCATCAACCCTCGGTTGCTCAACCGGCGCGGCGGGAGGCCCTGGCCGGCATCCGCGCCCGGCAGGATGTGGCGGTGTGCATGTGGCCGGAATACTTCGCCATCAGCTACCGCAACCCGCGCAACAGCGAGTTGGAGGGCATCGACATCGACATGGCCCGGGCGCTGGCCGCCCGGCTGGCGGTGCCGCTGCGCTTCGTGGAAACCAACTTCGCCGAGTTCATGAACCGGCTGGAGGCGGGCGACTGCGACATCGCCATGATGGCGGTGGGCGTGCTGCCGGCGCGGGCCGAGCGGGTGGCGTTCACCAAGCCCTACATGGCCAGCCCGGTCTATGGCGTGACCACGCGGGACGGCACGCGGGTGCGCAGCTTCACCGATATCGACCAGGCCGGGGTGACGGTGGCGGTGGCGGCGGGGACGCTGATGGAACCGCTGATGCGGAACACCCTGCGCCGCGCGGACCTGCTGGTGGTGCGGCCGCCGAACACGCGGGAGGCCGAGGTGCAGGCGGGCCGGGCCGACGTGTTCATGAGCGACTTTCCCTACACCAGGCGGATGCTGCTGATGCACGACTGGGCGAGGATCATCGAACCGCCGGCAGGCTTCGGCGAGACGCTGTACGCCTATGCCGTGGCCAAGGGCGACCCGGCCTGGCTGGCGGAGGTGAACGCCTTCCTGGAAACGACGAAGACCGACGGCACGCTGGCGCGGGCAGCGGCGCGGCATGGGCTGACGCCGATTCTGCTGCGGTAGCTGGAGGGTGCGCCGGGTTGCGCGGGTTGGGTTGAGGGGACGCTGTCCCCTCAAGCTCCCCTGCCAAGGGCCGAAAGGCCCTTGGAACCCGGGTTTTCCGGCGCCGTGCGTGGGGGCGCGGGTTTCGGACAAATAGCTGGGGCGTTGGGGTACGGGCCGGCCGGCAGGGGCGGCGCGCGGTTCGGACAAATGCGGCTTGGGGGCTGGCCGGCGCGAACCTTTCGGACAAATGGCCGGTTGGCGGGGCTTCCTGCCGGCGGGTGCGACGCCTTCGGACAAATGGCCAGGATGATGCGGGCGGCGCGGCGCGGCCGAGGTCCTGCATGCTTCGGACAAATAGCCCCTTCGGGGCGAGGAGGTGGCGCGGTCCCGCTGTGGCTCAGGGGGACGGCGGTGCTGGCCGATGCGATTGCCAAAGAGCGGCCGGGGCGTGCCCAGCAATGAGAACATATCATGAACAAACGGAATTGGCAATGCTGCCGCTGGGCTGGCTGATGCCGCGACCACCGGGGCCTGCCGCGTGCTTGCTGGAGCGTCTGGCAGGCTCCCGGCTGCTGTTCGGGCGTTGCCTCCCCGTCGTCGGATTCACCGGCGACGATCAGACGCCAAGCCAAGCGCCCCCCAGTGGCTGGCGGAGCGGGCGGGCTGGTTCGCTCCGCGCCACAACGATCCCAACTTGCCACCCCAAAAGCCGCCACCGGGCAGGCCGGGCCACACGGCGCCGGTAAACCGCCCCCGCTCCCCGCCCATGCCGCCGGCACAAAAAAAAGGCCGGCGCAGGGTTTCCCCCGCGCCGGCCTTCGCCACCGCCCGAAGGCGGTCGCTTTCTACTCTTCGCCAGCCATCTCGCGGCGGCGGCGGATCGCGGCGCCCAGGATATCGCCCAGCGACGCACCACTGTCGTTGCTGCCGTATTCCTTGATCGCCTCGCGCTCCTCCTCGATCTCCTTGCCCTTGATGGTCAGGGCCAGGCGGCGGGCGGCGCGGTCGACGGCGGTCACCTTCGCATCGACCTTTTCGCCGATGGCGAACTTGTCGGGGCGCTGGTCGCCACGGTCACGGGCCAGTTCCGCACGGCGGATGAAGCCGGTCAGCACTTCCTCGACCTTCACCTCGATGCCATTCGCCTGAACGGCGGTGACGATGCAGGTGACGATGTCGTTCTTGCGGACGCGATCCAGCACTTCAGCGGCCGGGTCAGCGGCCAGCTGCTTGATGCCGAGCGAGATGCGCTCCTTCTCGACATCCACGTCCAGCACCTTGGCCTGGATGACCTGGCCCTTGCTGTAGGCGTTGATGGCGGTCTCGCCGGGCTCGTCCCAGCTGAGGTCGGACATGTGCACCATGCCGTCCAGGTCCGGGCCGACGCCGATGAACAGGCCGAACTCGGTGATGTTGCGGATCTCGCCTTCGATGAGGTTGCCCGGCGGATGGGCTTCCAGGAAGACCTCCCACGGGTTGCCCTGCGCCTGCTTGAGGCCCAGCGAGATGCGGCGCTTCGGCTCGTCCACGTCCAGGATCATCACGTCGACTTCCTGCGACGTGGCGACGATCTTGCCCGGATGGACGTTCTTCTTGGTCCAGCTCATCTCGGAGACGTGGACCAGGCCTTCGACGCCCGGCTCCAGCTCCACGAAGGCGCCGTAGTCGGTGATGTTGGTCACGCGGCCCGAGAACTTGCCACCCACCGGGTACTTGATGGCGACACCTTCCCAGGGGTCGGACATCAGCTGCTTCATGCCGAGGCTGATGCGCTGGGTCTCCGAGTTGAAGCGGATGACCTGCACCTTCACCGGCTGGCCGATGGTCAGCGCCTCGCTCGGGTGGTTGATCCGGCGCCACGCGATATCGGTCACGTGCAGCAGGCCGTCCACGCCGCCGAGGTCGACGAACGCACCGTAGTCGGTGATGTTCTTGACCACGCCGTCCAGGATCATGCCTTCCTTGAGGCCCTGGATCAGCTCGCTGCGCTGTTCGGCGCGCGTCTCCTCCAGCACCGCACGGCGGCTGACCACGATGTTGCCGCGGGCGCGGTCCATCTTCAGGATCTGGAACGGCTGCGGGCTGCCCATCAGGGGGCCGACGTCGCGCACCGGGCGGATGTCCACCTGGGAGCCGGGCAGGAAGGCCACGGCGCCGCCGAGGTCGACGGTGAAGCCACCCTTCACGCGCCCGAAGATCACGCCATTCACGCGGCTCTGCGCCGTGAAGGACTTCTCCAGGTTGGTCCAGGCTTCCTCGCGGCGGGCCTTCTCGCGCGACAGCACGATGGAGCCGTCACGGTCCTCGTAGCGCTCGACGAACAGCTCGATCACGTCGCCCGGCTTGACTTCCGGCTTGCTGCCGGCGGGGGCGAATTCCTTGAGCGGGACGCGACCCTCGCTCTTCAGGCCGACATCGACGACGGCGAAATCGTCATCCACGCGGATGACGCGGCCGGTGACGACGGAACCGGCGAAGCCGGTGTCTGCACCCAGGCTCGCGTCGAGCAGGGTGGCGAAATCCTCCATCCCGAAATCCTGGGCGGCGGTGTTGGCGGTTGCCATCTGGCAGTGGTTTCCTGAGCGCCCCGCAAGCGGGGGTTACGGTCCTGCGCCCCCGCCTGGTGGCGGACACGGCTTGGCGCGCGCACCTGCCCCGATGGCGATGCCGGCAACCCGATTGGTGGGGCGATGTGTCGGTTCGCCCCGGCCCGGCCCGGCAACCAGGGGTTGAGCCCCCTGGAAACACAGGCGCCGCGCCCCCAAGGGAGGCGCGGCCTGCGCTGGCACTAGGCGCGGGAGGCGGCGGGAGTCAAGCGGGCAGGCGGGTTTCAGCCCTGGCGCGCGCGCAATTGTGCCAGGGCGGCGGCAAACACCGCCTCGGCATCCAGCGCGGTGGTGTCCAGCAGCACCGCGTCCGGCGCCGGCTTCATCGGTGCCACGGCGCGGGCGGCGTCCTGGGCGTCGCGCTGGCGGGTCTCGGCTTCCACCTGGGCCAGGTCCACCGCGGTGCCGGCGGCCTGCAGTTCCAGCCAGCGGCGGCGGGCGCGGGCTTCCGGGCTGGCGGTGATGAAGAGTTTTACCTGTGCATCCGGGAAGACCACGGTGCCGATGTCCCGGCCATCCAGCACCGCGCCGCGTTGACGCCCGAAGTTGCGCTGGAAGGCCAGCAGCGCCGCGCGCACCGCGGGTACGGCGGCCACGGCGCTGGCGGCCAGCGCGGCTTCCGGCGTGCGCAGGCCGGGGCGGTCCAGGTCGGCGGGGGCCAGGGCCAGGGCGGCGGCCTCGGCGGCCGCGGGGTCGCGCGGGTCGGCGCCGGTGTCCAGCACCAGTCGGCCGGTGGCGCGGTACAGCAGGCCGGTATCCAGATAGGGCAGGCCGAGATGCGCGGCCAGGCGCCGCGCCAGCGTGCCCTTGCCGGCGGCGGCCGGGCCGTCGATGGCGATGATCAGGGGCGCGCCTTCCGGCGCGGCCGGCCCGGCGCTCATGCCGGGGAGATCGGCATCCCGCCCGCCGCCTGGTTCACCAGGCCCGCGAAGCCGGGGAAGGAGGTGTCGATGAAGCCGGCATCGTCCACCGAGACGGGGCGCCGGGCGGCCAGGCCCATCACCAGCGCGCTCATCGCCAGGCGGTGGTCCATATGGGTCAGCACCAGGCCGCCGCCGGGGATGGCGCCGCCGGTGCCCTGCACCACCAGGTCGTCGCCGTCGATCCGCGCCTCGATGCCGTTGGCGGCCAGCATGGCGTGGGTGGCGGCCAGGCGGTCGCTTTCCTTCACGCGCAGCTCGGCCAGGCCGCGCATGCGGGTTTCGCCGGTCGCGGCGGCGGCGGCCACGGCCAGCACCGGGTATTCGTCGATCATGCTGGGCGCCCGGCCGGGGGGCACCACCACGCCGTGCAGCGGGCCGTATTCGGCCAGGATGTCGCCGACCGGCTCGCCGCCCTCGGTGCGGGCGTTCTGGATGGTCAGCTTCGCGCCCATTTCCCGCAAGGTGGCAAACAGGCCGGTGCGGAGCGGGTTGAGGCCGACATTCTCCACCACCAGCGCGGAACCGGGCACCAGCAGGGCGGCCACCAGCAGGAAGGCGGCGGAGGACGGGTCGCCGGGCACCAGGATCGGCGCGGCAACCAGCTCCGGCTGGCCTTCCAGCTCGATCACGCGGCCCTCGGCCGTGTCGGTCACGCGCACGGTGGCGCCGAAGTGGCGCAGCATGTTCTCGGTGTGGTCGCGGGTCGGCTCGGGTTCCACCACGCGGGTGGTGCCGCGGGCGCAGAGGCCGGCCAGCAGGCAGGCGCTCTTCACCTGGGCGCTGGCCACCGGCAATGTGTAGTCAAGCGGCATCGGGTCGGCGGCGCCCTGCACCGCCAGCGGCAGGCGGCCGCCCTCCCGCGCCCAGAACTGCGCGCCGGACTGGGCCAGGGGCACGGTCACGCGGCTCATCGGGCGCTTGCGGAGAGAGGCGTCGCCGGTCATCACCGAGAAGATCGGGTGGCCCGCCAGCAGGCCGCAGAGCAGCCGGGCCGCGGTGCCGGAATTGCCCATGTCCAGCACGTCGGCCGGTTCCACCAGGCCGCCGACACCGCGGCCGGCGACGCGCCAGCGCCCGGGGCCGAGCTTTTCCACCGTGGCGCCCAGGGCGCGCATGGCGGCGGCGGTGCGGAGCACGTCCTCGCCTTCCAGCAGGCCGGAGATTTCGGTGGTGCCGACGGCCAGGGCGCCGAACATCAGGGCACGGTGGCTGATGGACTTGTCGCCGGGCACGCTGAGCCGGCCGGAGAGCGGGCCGGGGGCGGAGGAAGCGCGGAGCGGGGTGGGTGCAGCGGTGGCGGCCATGTCGCGGCGTTTGACATGGGGCCTTCCGCGTGGCAATCGGCCCGACCTATTTTTCGCACCCGCGAAGGCCCGGTCGCAAGCCAGGCGCGCGAGTGCTTCTCATCCAGCGAGGCTGATCCCGATGGCCAAGCCCGAAATGGGCCTCAAGCGAGTTTGCGTCGCCTGTGGTACCAAGTTCTACGACCTGACCCGCGCCCCCGCCATCTGCCCGAAGTGCGGCACGGAGCAGCCGGCCGAGCAGCCGCGCATCCGCCGCGGCAGCAGCGCCGTTGCCGACGAGAAGCTGAAGAAGCGGACGGTGGCACCGGAGGCCGACAGCGAAGAGGTGGAGCTGGAGGACGTCGAGGCCGATGAGGCCGTCGAGGACGTCGAGGAGCTGGAGGACGACGCCGAGATCGACGAGGCGATCGAGGTTCCGACCGACGGCGACGAAGAGACCTGAGGGTCTCGGCCCGCCCTTGCCGGGCGGGCACCCCGTTGCCTGACGATGCTGGCCGCTGCGCCGCCCGGGTGGAACCACCCGGGCGGTTTTTGCGCCTGGGCGGTGCTCAGGCCCGCCCCCGCAGCCGCGCCCACAGCATCAGCAGTGCGTCGTAGGGCAGCGCCGGAACCTCCCGCAGCCGCCAGTACCAGCGCTTGCCCAGCCGCGCCGCCGCCGGAAAGGGCGGGGCCGGGCAGGCGCGTGCCGGCCAGCCGGCCAGCCACAGCAGCACCAGGCAGCGCGGCAGGTGATAGGCGCTGGAAGCGGCCAGCACCGGGCCCCGGTGGCCGCGCGCCCGCAGCAGGCCGGTGCAGGCCAGGGCGGAGGAAAAGGTATCGGTGGCCGTTGCTTCCACCAGGATGTCGCCGGGGGCGACGCCGGCCTGGCGCAGCAGCGCCGCCATCACCTCGGCCTCGGCGGCGCCGAACCGGCCGATGCCGCCGGTGGGCACATAGAGCGGGCGGTCCAGCGTGGCGCCATGGCGGGCGGCGGCTGCCACCCGGCGGCGCAGCGTCTGGCTGGGCTGGCCATTGGGTAGCACCGCCGCGCCGAAGATGATGATGGCAGGGCGATCTGCGCCCGCGGGCGCAACGTCTGGCGCGCCTTCGGGCGCAACGCTTGGCGCTCCCTCTGGCGCAACGCTCGGCGCGTCCTCGGGCGCGGCCGGCGCCGCGCTCAAGGCGCCGCCAGCAGCAGCCGGTTGATGCTCTGCATCGCCTTGGCCAGCGCCGCGAAGTCCCGCGCGAAGGCGTCCCGCGCAATGCCGTTGGCGGCCAGGGCGTCGCCGATCTCGCCGATGCTGCGGCGGCCGTCCACCAGCTTCAGGATGGCGCTGGCCAGGCGCGGCAGGGGCAGGCCGACGCGCAGGCCGTCGAACCCCACCGGCAGCACGCCGCTGGGCGGCAGGCCCTTGGCCAGCTTCTCGCCATCCATCTCCCGCAATACGGGGATGCTGGCCGGGTTGTCCCAGGCAGGGGCGTGGGCGGGGTCCTCGGCTCGGACGCAGTAGACGATGTGGATGCCCATGTTGCCGCACATCGCCTCGGCCAATGCCGCGCGCTGCAGGGGCGGCAGGAGCGCGGTGCGGGCGCGCAGCTTGGGGTCGCTCAGATAGGCGTCGGGGTCGTAGCGCAGCGGCTCCACCCAGGCCTGCACGCGCAGGCCGGCGGCTTCGACCAGGGCGTTGAACTGCGGCACGGTATAGGCTTGGTCGCGCGGGTTCAGCAGCAGGTCGTACAGCCCGGCATCGCCGCCCTGGGTGTGGTCGGTCAGCCAGGGGTTCTGCCGCAGCCAGGCGGTCTCAGGCGCCTGGCGCCACAGCCGGCGGGCCAGGTCCACGCGGGTGGGCGGGTCCAGGCCTTCCGCCTGGTCCGGGCCGGGGGCCAGCAGGCGCAGCGCGTCCTGCAGCATGTAGACGCCGGTGCGGCCATGCGGGGCATAGACCATCAGCCCGAGGCCGCCGCCGGGGGTGAGGACGGAGACCAGGTTCTTCAGGCCCTGCAGCGGGTCCGGCAGGTGGTGCAGCACGCCGCAGCAGTCGATGTAGTCGAAGGGACCGAGGCCGCTTTCCGCCAGCTCCAGGATCGAGCCGTTGACGAAGCGGATATTGGTCAGGCCGCGCTGGGCGGCGCGGGCCTCCGCCACCTGGCGGGCCTGGGCGGAACGGTCCAGCCAGGTGACCTCCCCCGGGCGGCCGGCGCTGGCCAGGTGCTGGGCCAGCATGATGGTGCCGTCGCCGCTGCCGCCGCCGGCCATCAGGGCGCGCAGGGGCGCGCTGCGGGGGCGCTGGGCGCCGAAGATCCAGTGGTCGACCTCCAGCAGGTGGCTGGGGCTGCCCACCACCATGCGCTTCGCTTCGTCGCGCGGGTCGCGCAACGGGTAGGGGTAGGCTTCGTATTGCGCGGCCAGGTGGGCGTCGGTGGCGTCGGTCATGGCCCGCTAGATACGGCGGCCGATGCGATAGCGGGAGAGGAAATGCCAGCAAGGCGTTGCTGGACGGGGCCGGGCCACGTATCTAGCGGCCATGCGCAGCCTTGCCCGCCTGCTTTCCCTGCCCCCGATGCTTGCCCTGGTGCTGCTGGCGCCGCTGGCGCTGGCTGCCCTGGCCCGCCCCGCCGCCGCCCAGCAGGCGGCACAGCCACGCAAGCTGGGGCAGTTCCAGTCCTGGACCGCGGCCACGCTGGTCGATGGCGGCCACAAGGTCTGCTACATCTTCGCTCGCGCCAGCAAGGCCGAGGGCGTGGTCAACCGCGCGCCGACGCATGTGCTGCTGACGGTGACGCACCGGGCGGCCGGCCGCGATGCCGTGGCGCTGCGGGTGGGCTACACCTATCCGCGCACCACGGATGGGCGTGACCCGGTCCGGGTGAGTGTCGGCACCACCGAGTTTCCGTTCTACACCTCCCAGGACACCGCCTTCACGCGCGAGAACGGCAATGTCGTGCGCGCCCTGCGGGCGGGGCGGGACGCCGTGGCGCGCGGGCCGGGGCCGAACAACCGCGGCACGGCGACGGATACCTTCCCGCTGGCCGGGTTTGCCCAGGCCTATGACCTGATCAGCCGCGAATGCCCGCCCGGCGCGGCGACCGATGCGGCGCCGGCGCGCCGATGAACACCGCCCTTGCCGCCGATGCCGCCGCCGACCTGACCGCCGCCGAGCGCGACCGGATCCTGGCCAAGGCGGCGATCTTCGCCCCGCCGCCGGCGCAGCTGGCGGATGGCAGGCGCGACCTGGTGGGGCTTTCGCGCGAGGAGCTGGTGGCCGAGATGGTGGCGATCGGCGAGAAGCCGTTCCGCGCCAAGCAGCTGTGGCACTGGATCTACCACCAGGGGAAGACCGACTTCAGCGAGATGAGCAGCATCGCCCGGCCGATGCAGCAGAAGCTGGCGGAACGCTTCGTGGTGGCGCGGCCGGAGGTGGCGACGGTGCAGACCAGCACCGATGGCACGCGGAAATGGCTGTTCAAATTCCGCGACGGCCAGCAGGTCGAGACCGTCTACATCCCCGATGACGAGCGCGGCGCGGTGTGCATCTCCACCCAGGTGGGCTGCACCTTGAGTTGCCGGTTCTGCCACACCGGGACGCAGCGGCTGACGCGCAACCTGGGCGCGGCCGAGATCGTCGGCCAGTTCATGGCGGGGCGCGACAGCTATGGCGAATGGCCAAGCCCGAAGGACGAGCCGCGGTACCTGTCCAACATCGTGGTGATGGGCATGGGCGAGCCCATGTACAACTACGAGAACACCGCCAAGGCGCTGCGGATCATCATGGATGGCGAGGGCATCGGCCTGTCGCGCCGGCGCATCACGCTGAGCACGTCAGGCGTGGTGCCGATGATGGACCGCTGCGGCGCCGAGCTGAACGTGAACCTGGCGGTTTCCCTGCACGCGGTGACGGATGAGCTGCGCGACCGGATCGTGCCGCTGAACCGCAAATACCCGATTGCCGAGCTGCTGGATGCGTGCCGGCGGTATCCGGGTGCTTCGAACGCCCGGCGGATTACGTTCGAGTACGTGATGCTGAAGGACGTGAACGACAGCGTGGCCGAGGCACATGAACTGGTGCGGCTGCTGAAGGGGCTGCCGGCCAAGGTGAACCTGATTCCGTTCAACCCCTGGCCGGGCGCGCCGTTCGAGACCAGCACGCGGGCGCAGACCGAGCGCTTTGCCGATGTGCTGAACGAGGCCGGCTACAGCAGCCCCATCAGGCGCCCGCGCGGGCGGGACATCATGGCCGCGTGCGGGCAGTTGAAGGCGGAGATGGAGAGCGGGGCCTAACCCGCCGCCTTCGCCTGCCACATGCCCAGCAGCGCGCCCGTGGGGTCGCGGAAGATGCTGAGCCTGCCCATGCCCATCACCTCGACATTGTCCATCATCACCGTGGCGCCCATGGCCGCCGCCTTGGCGGTGCTGGCCGCCAGGTCCGCCACCGCGACATAGGGCAGCCAGGTGCTGGGCGTGCCCGGTGCCGGGCTGACCAGCATGCCGCCGCCGGTGCCGTCGCCGACATCGATCATGGTGTAGGTGGCGCCGCCGGGCATCGGCACGTCGGTCAGCTTCCAGTCGAACAGCGCGCCGTAGAAGGCCTTGGAGGCCGGCAGATCGGCGCTCGACAGCTCGATATGGACGAAGGGGTTGGGCATGGCCCGTCTCTCCAGCTTGGGGGCGGCCAGCCTGCCGCAGCCTGCGGCGGGGCGCACGTTACAATCGGCGTCCCGCCGCGTTGGCGGCTATTCCTCGCTGGCGCCGGTTTCCGGCACCACGCGGGCCCACAGCGCCAGTTCGGCGTCCAGGTATGTCTTGTAGTCGGCCGGGCTGCCGCCGGTGGGCCAGGCGCCCATCTGGTCCACCCTCGCCGCCACGCCGGGGTCGCGCAGCGCCGCGTTCACCGCCTGGTTCAGCCGCGCCACCACCTCCGGCGGGGTGCGGGCCGGGGCCATGATGCCCTGCCAGATACCCAGGTCGAAGCCCGGCGGCATCAGCCCGGTCTCGGCCAGGGTGGGGATGTCCGGCAGCTGCGCGCTGCGGCGGTTGGTGGTCACCGCGATGGCGCGGACCCGGCCTTCCCGCGCCAGGGGGAGGGCGGTGTTGAAGGCGTCGATCATGAACTGCACGTTGCCGGCGGCCACGTCGGTCAGCGCCGCCGCGGTGCCGCGATACGGCACGTGCACGGCCTCGGCGCCCAGGTTGCGCATCAGCATGTAGGCCTGCAGGTGGCTGATGTTGCCGACGCCGCCGCTGGAATAGCTGATCTTGCCGCTGTTCGCCTTGGCCCAGCTGGCGAACTCGGCGGCGTTGCGCGCCGGCTGCTGCGGGTTGACCACCAGCAGGGAGGGCGCCGCGGCGGTCAGCGCCACCGGCACCAGGTCGCGCTGCACGTCGTAGGCCAGGCGCTTGTACAGCGCGCGGCTGATCGCGATGGAGGAGGTGTTGTACAGCAGCGCGTAGCCGTCCGGGTCCAGCTTGCTGACCGCCTCGGCGGCGATGTTGCCATTGGCGCCGCCGCGATTCTCGATGACGACGGGCTGGCCAAGTTCGGTCGCCATGCGTTCGCCGATGACGCGGGCCAGCACGTCGGTCGGGCCGCCGGCGGGGAAGGCGACGATCAGGCGGATCGGCCGGTTGGGGAAGCTGCCTTGCGCCAGGGCCGCGGGAAGCAAGGCGGGGGCGGCAAGCAGCGCGGCGGGGGCCAGCAGTAGGTGGCGGCGATGCATCATGGGTTCTCTCCCGTCTCCGGCGGTCCGGCCAGCAGCCGCTTCACCGTGTATTCCATCACGACAGTAGCATGCTGGTTCAGCACCCGCACCGCGCTGGTGACCACGGCGCGGTTGCCCTTGCTGGTCGGGCGAACCTCCGTCACCTCCACCAGCGCATGCACGGTGTCCCCCACCCGCACCGGGGCCAGCGGGCGGATGTCGCTTTCCAGCATGGCCAGGCCGGTGCCGTGGACCATGCCGCGCAGCAGCAGGCCTTCGATCAGCGCGTAGGTCAGCACCCCCGGCACCGGGCGGGCGCCCAGCGCGCCGGGGTGGGTGACGTCCACGAACAGCGGTTCCTGCATGCCGGTCAGGGCGACGAAGCCCATCAGGTCGTGCTCGGTGACGGTGCGGCCGAAGCTGCGGAAGCGGTCGCCCTCCGCCAGCTCGGTCCAGTGGAAGCCCTGGCCGAGCAGGGGTGGTTGGTCTTCGGGCATGGGCGTCTCCTTGCCCGGCAGCAGAGGCGGCGGCGGCCGGGCTGTCAACGCAGGGCGGCGGGCACACGGCGCGGCTTGACGGCGGCGGCGGCTGGGCGCTTTTCGGGGTCATGCCGGCCGATACCCCCCGCCTTGCGCTGCTTGTGCCGATTGGGCTGCTGGCCTTCGCCAGCTACACCACCGGCTCCGGCATGCGGCTGCTGGACCCGCTGCTGCCGATGGTGGCCGGGGAGTTCGCGGTCCCCGTCTCCGGCGCCGCCTGGCTGGTGGCGGGGTTTTTGCTGCCCTATGGGCTGGGGCAGCTGGGGTTCGGGCCGCTGGGGGACCGCTACGGCAAGCTGCGCGTGGCCTGCCTGGCGGTGCTGGCCTATGCCGTCTTCACCCTGCTGAGCGTGCTGGCCGGCAGCCTGGGCGCGCTGACGCTGCTGCGGGTGCTGGCCGGGCTGGCGGCGGGGGCGGTGATACCGCTGATGATCGCCTATCTGGGCGATGTGGTGCCCTATGCGGATCGCCAGGCGGTGCTGGGGCGGTTCAGCACCGGCATGGTGATGGCGCAGCTGCTGACCGGGCCGGTGGCGGGCGTGCTGGGTGGCGTGGCCGGCTGGCGCAGCGCCTTCCTGCTGCTGGGGGTGCTGGCGCTGGCCGCGGGCAGCCTGCTGGTATGGCGGCTGGGGCTGCCGATGCTGACGGCGCGGCCGCAGGCGGTGGGCGGGCAACGCACGCTGGAGGGTTATGCCGTGCTGCTGCGCCGGCCCGCCGGGCGCTGGCTGGTGCTGGTGGCCTTCGGCAATGGCTTCCTGCTGTTCGGCGGGGCGTTTCCCTTCGTGGGGTCGTACCTGATCCAGGATTTCGGGCTGTCCACTGCGCTGTCCGGCGTGGTGGTCGCGGGGTTCGGGCTGGGGGCCTTTGCCTATACCCGGCTGGCGCGGCGGCTGGTGGGCTACTTCGGCGAAAGGCGGCTGCTGCTGCGCGGCGGCATCGGCCTGGCGCTGGGGCTGGCCGGGCTGGCGGTGGCGCCGAGCTGGCCCTGGGTGCTGGCGCTGCAGCTGTGGCTGGGCATGGCCTTCTACATGTTCCACGGCGTGCTGCAGGCGCGCGCGACCGAGGTGCTGCCGGAGGCGCGCGGCACCGCGATGGCGGGCTTCGCGCTGTCGCTGTTCCTGGGGCAGAGCGTGGGGTCGCTGGTGTTCGGCTTCGGCAGCGGGGTGGTCGGGTTTCGCGCCGCGTTCGCGGTGGCGGCGGTTGCGACGCTGGGGTTGGGGATCTGGGCGCGGACCGGGGTGGGGGTTAGGGGGAAGGGCGGGTAGCGCCTGATCCTCTCAGGAGCGCCGGCGCGGCTCAGGCCGCCAGCAGGTGCCACCCCTCCGCCAGCGTCGCCGCGTTCGCCTGGCTCGCCACCGAGCCGTCCTGCATCGTCCACAGCCACACCGCGCCATCCGTCGCCTGCCAGGCCAGGTCGGCGGTGTCGTCGCCATCCACGTCCAGCACCTCCGCCAGGGTCCAGCGCGCGGCATCCACGCTGCCCAGGCTGCCCATGGCCAGCACGGCAAGCCCGTTCATCAGCCAGGCGGTGACGGCGCCGGCGGGGTCCTCCCACACCAGGTCGGCGCGGCCATCGCCGTTCAGGTCGCCCAGGCCCACCACCTGCCAATCCGTGCCGGCCTGGGCCGAGAGCAGGCCCTGGCCGGCGATGGCGCTGCCGTCCATCAGCCAGGCGTAGCTCTGGCCATCGCTGTTGCGCCACAGCACGTCGGCGCGGGCGTCGCCATCCAGGTCGCCCAGGCCGGCGATGCGCCAGCTGGCGCCGACCACGCCGAAATCATGCGTCGCCGGGGCGTCCAGCCCGTTCATCAGCCACAGGTAGGTGTCGCCGCCCTCGTGCCGCCACAGCAGGTCGGCCCGGCCATCGGCGTTGAAATCGCCGCTGGGCGCCAGCTGCCAGCTGGCCTCCACGGTGCCGAAGCCGGTGGCGTTGACCACCGCGGCGCCGCTGTGCAGTTCCAGGAAGGTGGTGCCCTGGTCCTGGCGCCAGAACAGGTCGGCCAGGCCATCGCCGTCGAAGTCGCCGCTGGTGGCCAGGTGCCAGCCGGGGCGGGCGGTGGCGACCGGTTGCGGCGCGCCGGAGAGCGGCAGCAGCGCCACCGCGCCAGAATCAGTACCGGCCAATAATGTGGCCAGCCCGGTGCCGGAGAAGTCGGTGCGGGCGACCGGGGCGAGGAACGCGGTGCCGTCGGCGAAGGCCAGGCGCTCGATGCTGTGCAGCGTGTCGCTGCCCTCCGCGCTGGTCAGGCTCCAGCTGCCATCGGCGTTGTGCAGCAGGTTGGCCGCGGCGCGGGGCAGGTGCAGCACGGCGGTGTCGCGGCCGGCGGCGCCGTCCAGCGTGTCGTTGCCCCCGTTGCCCACCAGCAGGTTGTTGGCGGCGTTGCCCAGCAGCAGGTCGTCGCCGCTGCCGCCCAGGGCGTTCTCCACCAGGCTGCGCGGGTCGCCCTGGTATTGCAGCGCGTTGAAGACGTTGCCGCGGGCCAGGTGGGGGCCGGCGGCGTCGCTGCCCAGCAGGGCCAGCTGCGCCGCCGAGAGGGTGGACCAGCCGCCGGGCGACAGGTCCACCCGCAGGTTGGTGGCATAGGCCGAGAAGTCGTAGCTGTCGGTGCCGCCGCCATCCCAGATGGTCTGGAACACCCGGTTGCCGGCGGGCCTGCCCTGGGCCACGCCGTTGATGGCGGCTTCCCCGGTGGCGGGGTTGAAGGCGTAGGTGGTGTCCTCGGCATGGCTGGCATAGTTGGCGCCGTACAGCGCCTGCAGCGCCTGGATGTCGTCCATCATCAGGGACTGGGCGTAGCCGGCGGCCTCGTTGCGGTAGCCGCCCGTGGTCGGGGCGCCGATGTAGCTGGCATAGGTCATCACCGAGAACTCCATGGAGTTCCGGGCCGGGGGCGCCAGCACGGGGTTGCCGGCATCGGCCTCGTGCGGATGCTTCAGCCCCATGGCGTGGCCAAGCTCGTGCAGCACGGTCAGCCAGGCGTAGTCGGCGGGGGTGGCGGTGGCCTCGCTGGCGCCGGGGCCGAACAGCGCGGGGCCGAACCAGACATCGCCGCCGGCGGCGCCGCTGCCGGGGTAGTAGGCATAGGCGGTGGGGTTGGCGGCGCTGCTGATGGCGGCGCGGATGGTGGTCCCCGGCGTATCCGGCGCGGCCAGGGTGAAGCTGAGCGGCGTGACGGCGCCGTACTGCGTCAGCAGCGCCGTGGTGACCGCCGCCTGCAGCGAGGCGCCGAGCGGTGCGAAGCCGGTGGTCGGCTCGTGCCCCACCCCGGCATAGGCCACTGGATAGGCCGCCGCGCTGGTGGGGAAGGCGTAGGTCAGCGCCAGGCCGGACCAGCGGGAGAGGGCCAGTTCGGCATCGATGCCGGGGCTGCCGGTGCGGCTGAGCGCGATGCCGGAAGCGGCGGGGGAGGTCCCGGCCGCGGCGGCCTGGGACGTGACCGGGTCGAAGCCCGCCGAACTTTCGCCTGCCATGTGACGCCCCTGTGCCTGTGGGGCAGATGGTTCGTCAGATTGGTATATTGAATACTAATATCACGGGGAAGTTGACGCCCGGTGCCGCGGGCGGGGCTGGCCGGGCGGTGGCGCTACAGCTTGCGGGCCAGGCGGCGGGCCAGCAGGTAGCCCAGGCCGCCGGCCACCGGCGCCGCCGGCAGCACCAGCACCCAGCCGGCATGCACGTTGTTGACCACCAGGCCCAGGCCGATGCCAAGCATCAACCCGCCCACCAGGCTGCCCATGGTGCCGGCCGTCAGGCCCAGGATCAGTATCTCTTCGCGCGTCACGGCCATGCGGCGGCTTACGCGGGGAAGCCGTGGTTTGACAAGGGCCGGCGGGGTGACTATAGGCCCGCGCTCTTCCTGGGAACGTAGACGGGCCGTCCGGGTCCGCGCTCGCCCTTGCGCCGCCAATCCGGGGGGCGCCTGGGACTACCGGGACAACACGGGGTCCAACCGGACCCTACGCTCAGAAGGCCCGCCGCAACAGGTGGGAGTGCCGCGCATGACCAAGCGCCTTGAGTCGAAGTACAAGATCAACCGCCGCCTTGGCGTCAACCTGTGGGGCCGCGCCAAGTCCCCCATCGGCAAGCGCGAATACGGGCCCGGCCAGCACGGCCAGCGCCGCAAGCAGAAGCCGACCGACTTCGGCATTCAGCTGATGGCGAAGCAGAAGCTGAAGGGCTACTACGGCAACATCGGTGAGAAGCAGTTCCGCAAGTACTACGAGGAAGCGGTCCGCCTGAAGGGCGACACCTCGGAGAACCTGATCAACCTGCTGGAGCGCCGGCTGGACTGCGTGATCTACCGGATGAAGCTGGCGGTGACGCCCTTCGCCGCGCGCCAGTTCGTCAACCATGGCCACGTGCTGGTCAATGGCCGCCGCCTGAACATTCCGTCCTACATGGTCAAGGACACCGACCTGATCGAGGTCAAGGAAAAGTCGAAGCAGCTGACCGCGGTGCTGGACGCCTCGCAGAGCGGCGAGCGCGACGTGCCGGAATACATCGAGGTGGATCACCGCGCGATGCGCGGCCGCTTCCTGCGCAGCCCCAAGCTGAGCGATGTGCCGTACCCGGTGCAGATGGAACCGAACCTCGTCGTCGAGTTCTACAGCCGGTAATACGGCTGTCGCTTCGAGCCGACCGAACGCCGGGCCTTGTGCCCGGCGTTTTGCGTTTCAGATCGCGGCCCGCGCGGCTTCAGGTGGCGTAGCGCCCGAACGGCCCCTGCAGCCGGGCCGGCAGCAGCGGCGCGGCGTGGGCGGCGGCCATCAGCACCGCGCGCTTGGGGCTGGGCGCGGCGCGCCAGCTGGCGCACAGCCGGGCCAGGCCGGCCTGGCGCTGGCCGTGGCGCAGCAGTTCCCGCCCGATGATCCAGTCATTCTCGGCCTCGGCGCGGTGGCGCAGCGCGGTCAGGCGTTGCGCGCCCAGCCGGGCCAGCAGGGCGGGGTTGCCGTAGATGGCCTGCATCGCCGGGCCGAAGGCGCGCGGGTCCGTCGCCATGCGGTGATAGGCGCTGCCGCGACGCTGGCGCACCAGCAGCACGGGGTCGCCGCCATCGGCCACCGCCAGCGGGCCCTGCAGGCAGATGCGGACCCAGTATTCCCAGTCCTCGCCATAGCGCATGCCCGCCAGGAAGCCGCCGGCGGCGCGGGCGGCGTCCCGCCGCAGCAGCAGGTGGCCGCCATTGGCGAACAGGTTTTCCACCAGCAGCCGCTCCAGCACGTCCCCGGCGGAAAAGCGCGGGCGGCGGGCCAGCGGCAGCGGGTCGGCCAGGGTCGTGGCCTCGGGCACGAAGGCGTAGGGACCGGCGGCGGCGGCGGCCTGCGGGTGGCGCCACAGCGCCTTGGCCAGCCGGGCCAGCGCATCCGGCGCCAGCATGTCGTCGGCGTCCAGGAACAGCACCGCCTGGCCGCGCGCCTCGGCCAGCGCCAGGTTGCGGGCGGCGGAGACGCCGGCGTTGCGTTGCCGCAGTAGGCGCAGGCGGAAATCCGTCTGCGTCGTGACGATGCTGGCGGTGGCGTCGGTGGAGCCGTCATCCACCACCAGCAGTTCTAGGTTCGGCAGGGTTTGGCGCAGCACGCTGGCGATGGCGGCGCCGATGAACGGCGCGACATTCCAGGCGGGCATCAGCACGGAGATCAGGGGCGCGACAAGCATGGCGTCGGAGTGCCACGCGCCGGGGGCGAAGGCGCCTCACGCCCCCGCGTGGCCCGCGCACAATGGGGTGCGCGGGGCTGGACGCAACCGCGGTTGTATCAGACGAAGACCGCCTTCATGCCGCCGGCGGGGTAGCGGGTGCCGGCGGCGGAGCCCGGCGGCACGGCGGCGCTGATGCGGGCCACGTCCTCGGGGGAGAGCTTCACCGCCAGCGCGCCCAGGTTCTCCTGCAGGCGGGGCAGGTAGCGGGTGCCGGGGATGGCGACGATGTCCGGCCCTTGGGCCAGCAGCCAGGCGAGGACGAGTTGGGACGGAGAACAACCCTTCTCGGCGGCAATCGCCTCCACCTTGGCGGCCAGGCTGCGGTTGTGGGCGAAGTTGGCTTCCTGGAAGCGCGGATGCGCGGCGCGGCGGCCATCCACCTGGGCGAATTCCTGGATGGCGCCGGTGAGGAAGCCGCGGCCGAGCGGGGAATAGGCGACATAGCCGATGCCGAGCTGACGCGTGGTGGCCAGCGTCTCCTCGGCTTCCTGCCGGTACAGCAGGGAATACTCGGTCTGCACGCAGGCGATGGGGGCGGTGGCGGCGGCGCGGCGGATGGTGGCGGGCGAGGCTTCCGACAGGCCGAGGAAGCGGACTTTTCCTTGTTCCACCAGCTTCTGCATGGCGCCGACCGTGTCCTCGATGGGCACGGAAGGGTCGACGCGGTGCTGGTAGTAGACGTCGATGACCTCGACGCCGAGGCGCTTCAGGCTGGCCTCGCAGGCGGCCTGGACGTAGTCGGGGCGGCCGTTGACGCCGTTGGGGCCGCCGGGATTCTGGGTTTGGCCGAACTTGGTGACCAGCACGACCTTGTCGCGCAGGCCCTTTAGGGCGCGGCCGACAACGCCTTCATTGTGGCCCCAGCCATACATGTCGGAGCTGTCGAAGTGGGTGACGCCGAGGCCGATGGCGTCGCGGATCAGCGTCTCGGAGGCGGCGTCGTCAGCCTCGCCATAGACGCCCGACAGCGACATGCAGCCGAGGCCGATGGCGGAGACCTTGAGGCCGCCGGTGCCGAGTGCGCGGTGTTCGATGCTGGACATGCTGGACCCTCCGGCCGGCAGTCTGCCCGGCAGGAGGGGAGTTGGCAAAACCGGCAGGTCATGCCGGCGCGAGGCTGAGCCTCGCGCCGCGGCAACGAACGGCGGCGGCCGCGTCACGCCGAAGGCGTGCCTTCGGCACGACGCGACTGAGGCAATGATGCCCGAGGCGAACGGCCCCAGGGCCATTGGCCTCAGGCGGAAACGGGCACGCCCTTTTCCTTCATCAGCTCCTGCAGCTCACCGGCCTGGAACATCTCCATGATGATGTCGCAGCCGCCGACGAACTCGCCCTTGACGTAGAGCTGCGGGATGGTCGGCCAGTTGGCGTAGGCCTTGATGCCCTCGCGGATTTCGCCGTCTTCCAGCACGTTCACGCCCTTGAAGGGCACGCCGACGGCGGACAGGATCTGCACCACGCGGGCGGAGAAGCCGCACTGCGGGAAGACCGGCGTGCCCTTCATGTACAGCACGACGGGGTTGGCGTTGATCTCGCCTTCGATGCGCTCGAACACCGGGTTGGTCATGGGGCGGGCTCCTTAAGGGGCTGAGGTTTGCAGGGCGAGGGCGTGCAATTCGCCGCCCATGCGGCCGCGCAGCGAGGCGTAGACCAGCTGGTGCTGCTGCACGCGGGACTTGCCGCGGAAGGCTTCGGACACGACAGTCGCGGCGTAGTGGTCGCCGTCTCCGGCCAGGTCCTGGATGGTGACCTGCGCGTCGGGCATCGCTTCCTTGATCAAGGCTTCGATATCGGCTGGCTGCATTGCCATGGCTCAGGCTCCGTCACGCATCAGGGCAGGCAGCGTCATTTCATGCGCCACCTGCAGGTCCAGTATCGATATGGCCTCGCCATTCGGCAAGACCAAGTCCCTGCCTCGGGATTTGCCGAGGTGCATGGCAGGGATGCCGGCGGCGGCGGCGGCGGCCAGCAGCGGGGCGGCGGAGGGCACGGCCAGGACGTAGCGGGCCTGGTCCTCGCCGTACCAGAAGGCGTGGTCGCCGCTGGCTTCCAGGGTGGCGCCGATGCCGCTGGCCATGGCCATCTCGGCCACCGCGACCAGTAGGCCGCCGTCCGAGCAGTCGTGGCAGGCGGCGACGGCGCCTGAGAGGATCTGGGCGCGGACGAAGTCGCCGTTGCGGCGTTCCGCCACCAGGTCCACCGGCGGCGGGGCGCCTTCCTCGCGGCCGGCGATTTCCCGCAGCCAGAGGGATTGGCCGAGCCAGCCCTGGGTCGCGCCGACCAGCACCAGGTCGTGGCCCGCCGGCATGGCTAAGCCGACCGCGTGGGCCACATCCTCCAGCACGCCGACGCCACCGATAGCGGGGGTGGGCAGGATGCCGCGGCCTTCCGTCTCGTTGTACAGGCTGACGTTGCCGCTCACGACCGGGAAGTCCAGCGCGCGGCAGGCGGCACCGATGCCCATTACCGCGCCCGCGAACTGGCCCATGATCTCCGGCTTCTCGGGGTTGCCGAAGTTCATGTTGTCGGTGATGGCCAGCGGCAGGGCACCGGTGGCGGTGATGTTGCGCCAGGCTTCGGCGACGGCCTGCTTGCCGCCTTCCTCCGGGTCCGCCAGGCAGTAGCGCGGGGTGCAGTCCGTGGTCATGGCCAGGGCGCGCTTGTGGTCCTCCACGCGGACCACGGCGGCATCGGCGGCGCCGGGGCGGCGGGCGGTCTGGCCACCGACCATGCTGTCGTACTGGTCCCAGATCCAGCGGCGGCTGCACAGGTCCGGGCAGGCGACCAGCTTGAGCAGCGCGGCCTTGAGGCCGACCGGGTCGGCCACGGTGCCGAGAACCGGCAGCTTCGGCGTCGGCACCCAGGGGCGTTCATACAGCGGCGCCTGGGATTCCAGCGGGGCCAGTTCGATATCGGCTTCCACCACGCCGTTGTGGCGGATGACGATGCGGCCGGTATCCGTCAGGTGGCCGATGATGGCGAAGTCCAGCTCCCACTTGCGGAAGATCGCCTCGGCCATGGCCTCGCGGCCCGGCTTCAGGATCATCAGCATGCGTTCCTGGGACTCGGACAGCATCATCTCGTAGGCGGTCATGCCGGTTTCGCGCTGCGGCACGTTCTCCATCTGCAGTTCGATGCCGACGCCGCCCTTGCCGGCCATCTCCACCGAGGAGGAGGTCAGCCCGGCGGCGCCCATGTCCTGGATGGCGACGATGGCGTCGGTGGCCATCAGCTCCATGCAGGCCTCGATCAGCAGCTTCTCGGCGAAGGGGTCGCCGACCTGCACGGTCGGGCGCTTGTCCTCGCTGTCGGCGGCGAATTCGGTGCTGGCCATGGTGGCGCCATGGATGCCGTCGCGGCCGGTCTTGGAGCCGAGGTAGACGACGGCATTACCGACGCCGGCGGCGGCACTCAGGAAAATGCGGTCGGCCTGGGCGATGCCGACCGTCATGGCGTTGACCAGCGGGTTGCCGTTGTAGCGCGGGTGGAAGTTCACCTCGCCGCCCACGGTCGGCACGCCGACGCAGTTGCCGTAGCCGCCGATGCCGCGGACCACGCCGTCGATCACCTGCTTCATCCGCGGCGCGTCCGGCGCGCCGAAGCGCAGCGCGTTGAGGTTGGCGATGGGGCGGGCGCCCATGGTGAAGACGTCGCGCAAAATCCCACCCACGCCGGTGGCGGCGCCCTGGTAGGGCTCGATGAAGCTGGGGTGGTTGTGGCTTTCCATCTTGAAGACGGCGGCCAGGCCGTCGCCGATGGCGATGACGCCGGCATTCTCGCCCGGGCCGTGGATGACCCAGGGCGCCTTGGTCGGCAGCTGCTTCAGCCAGAAGCGCGACGACTTGTAGGAGCAATGCTCCGACCACATCACGCTGAAGATGCCGAGTTCGGTCAGCGACGGCGTGCGGCCGAGGATGGCCAGGACGCGGTCGTATTCGTCGCCCTTCAGGCCGAATTCGGCGGAGAGCTGGCGGGCGCGGGCGGCGTCGAGGGGCGTCGGGAGGTCGGTCATGCTGTCAGGCCGTGGCGAAGGTTGCGGCGATGCTCTGGAACATCGGCAGGCCGTCGGTGCCGTCGATGAGCGGGTCCACCTGGTTTTCCGGGTGCGGCATCAGGCCGAGGATGCGGCGGTTCGGGCTGCAGATGCCGGCGATGTTGTTGACGCTGCCATTGCGGTTCGCCGCTTCGGTCACCGCGCCTTCCGGCGTGCAGTAGCGCAGCACCACGCGGCCTTCCGCTTCCAGCTGCGCCACCGTCTCCGGCGTGCCGAACCAGTTGCCGTCGCCATGCGCCATGGTGCTGCGGAACACCGCGCCCGGCTGGAAGTGGTTGGTGTAGGGGGTGTCGGTGCGCTCCACCTTCAGGTGGCAATCCATGCTGAGGAAGCGCAGCGAGGCGTTCTTCAGCAGCGCGCCCGGCAGCAGCCCGGCCTCGATGAGGATCTGGAAGCCGTTGCAGACGCCCAGCACATGGCCGCCCTTGGCCGCGAACGCCGCGATGGCGCGCATGATGGGGCTTTGCGCCGCCATGGCGCCACAGCGCAGGTAGTCGCCGTAGGAGAAGCCGCCGGGCAGCACCACCAGGTCGGTGCCGGCGGGCAGCTCGCTTTCGCCATGCCAGATGATGCTGGGCTTGCTGCCCGTTACGCGGGCCAGCGCCAACGCCATGTCGCGTTCCCGGTTGGTGCCGGGGAAGAGGATGATGCCGGCCTTCATGCCTATGATCCTTGCCATATCCGCAGCCAGTTGATGCCGCCGAAGAACAGCAGCGTCGCCACCGCGGCCAGCGCCGCCGCGGTGATCCAGCGGTTCAGCTTGTGCTTCTGCGCGGCCAGCCAGCCCTGCGGGGTGGGCAGGCGCGCCGGCCGCGGCTTGCTCGCGGCCACCTTTTCCTCTCGCCAGCGCAGGCCGATGCTGATCGCGATGGTCAGCCCGACCATGAAGAACAGCGAGAGGCGAAGCACCTCAGCGAACCTCGACCTTGAAGCTCTCGATGACCATGTTGGCCAGCAGCTTCCTCGCCATTTCCTCGGCGGCGGCCTTGGCCTTGGCCGGGTCGATCTCGGCCAGCTCCAGCTCGATCACCTTGCCGACGCGGACCTCCCCGATGCCGGCGAAGCCGTGCCCTGACAGTGCATGGCCGATGGCCTTGCCCTGCGGGTCCAGCACGCCGTTCTTCGGCATGACCGTTACATAGGCCTTCATCTCAACCCCTCCGATTCGCGGGCGCGGTGCGCGGCGTCATTGAATGCTGTCCGGGCCCTTCATGTCGCGGATGCCGGCTTCCGGCAAAATGCCCAGGCGACGGGCGACTTCCTGGTAGGCTTCCTCGACCTTGCCCAGGTCGCGGCGGAAGCGGTCCTTGTCCATCTTCTCGCCGGTCTTGGCGTCCCACAGGCGGCAATTGTCCGGGCTGATCTCATCGGCCAGGACGATCCGCATCTCCTCGTTCTCGAACAGCCGGCCGAACTCGATCTTGAAGTCCACCAGCACGATGCCGGCGCCGAGCAGCAGGCCGGTGAGGAAGTCGTTGATCCTGAGCGTCAGCGCGACGATGTCGTCCAGGTCCTGCGTCGCCGCCCAGCCGAAGGCGGTGATGTGTTCCTCGCAGACCATCGGGTGCTGCAGCGCTTCGTTCTTGTAGTAGTACTCGATGATGCTGCGCGGCAGGCGGGTGCCCTCGGCGATGCCGAGGCGCGTGGAAAAGCTGCCGGCGGCGACGTTGCGGACCACGACCTCCAGCGGGATGATCTCCACCTCGCGAATCAGCTGCTCCCGCATGTTCAGGCGGCGGATGAAATGGGTCGGGACGCCGATCTCCATCAGCCGGGTCATCAGGTATTCGCTGATGCGGTTGTTCAGCACGCCCTTGCCGGTGATGGTGCCCTTCTTCTGGGCGTTGAAGGCCGAGGCGTCGTCCTTGAAATACTGCACGAGGGTGCCGGGCTCGGGGCCCTCGAACAGGATCTTTGCCTTGCCTTCGTAGAGCTGACGGCGTCGCGCCATGGGCTGCATTCCTTGGGTTGCGCAGGGGGTGCGCAGGGGCGCGCGGGCGGCCAGGGCCACCCGAATCAGGCGCGTATAGCAAGGCGGGGGCGGCGCCGCCATGCCGGGCGCGGCGGGCAGCCCTGCGCCGGGTGATCCAGGGGGGGGGGGCTGCCGGGCGCCAGGCGCTAAAGCGGCAGCGGCCGGAAGGCGGTGTGGCTGGGCGGGCCGGGGGCGAAGCGCCAGCGGCACCGGCCATCCGCCGCCAGGCCGACCAGGCTGGCGGAGACGGTGGCGAAGCCGCCGACCGGCGGCACGCAGAGGGTATCGGCGCGGCTCTCGGCCACGCTGTCATCACCCAGCAGGGCTTCCCAGGCGGACCAGTCGTCGCGGTCCGGCTCGGGCGGCGGGGCGGCCTGGAAGCGCGGCAGGTGGCGCGCGGTGCGCGGGCTGGAAAGGTCGTTGGGGTCGTGCGCCGTGACCATGCTGATGCCGGCGGGCAGCGGCAGCAGCTCCGGCCGGCCTGCGCCGGTGCCACGGATGAACCAGGCGTCCCGCGCATCCGCCAGCACCATGTTGAAGCCGCGCCATTCGGCGGCGGGCAGGGCGGCGATGTCGGCGGCGGCGGCGGCGGCGCTGGGGTGGCGGGCGGCCAGCAGGGGCAGGTCGCCCCGGCTGCGCTTGCCGGCGGCGGGGCCAAGGGTGCCGACGCGGTTGAGGATGGCGCAGGTGACGCCCTGGCGGTTCATCGCCATCCAGGTGCCGCCGGCCAGGCGGTCCCGCCCGGCGATGACGCCGGGCTGGTCAGGCCAATGCGCCGCCGGCGGGTCCCAGGCACGGTCCTGCTTCTCGTCGCGGTTGGCGGCGAGCAGCAACGGCCAGGCGGCGCCCGGCCGGCGCAGGACAACGACGGTGCACAAGGCGGCGGCTGGCTACCAGCGGCGGTAGTTGTGGTGGTGGTTGTAGTAGTAGGGCCGCGGCGGCGGCGCGTAGTAGGCCGGCGGCGGCGGCCGGTACCAGTAGGGCGGCGGCGGCGGTGCCGGGCGGTAGTAGTAGGGCGGCGGGGGCGGCGGCGGGCGGTGGTAGCCCCAGCCGGGGGAATAGTACTGCGCCTGGGCCAGGGATGGCGTCACGGCCAGTCCGGCGAGGCCGATCGCCGCGGCGGCGAGGATTTTCAGCGGTGACATCGAACGACGTATCCCCTGTTGCAACGGTTCAGCCCGGATGCCGGCGCCGCTGCCGCCATCCTGCCCTCGGCCAAGCCGACAGGTCCAGGGGGGTAACGACAGGGGCCGGCCTGGACGGTGCCTGCCCGGGCCATCCCGCGGGGAGATGGAGGCCGGGCCGGCAGCCTTCCAGGGGGCAGGCTGCCGCGCGGTGAAGGCCAAACCGTGGCGGCGGGGGTGATGTGCGGGTTAAAACAGCGCAAGCCGCCTGCCCGCGCAGAAACCCTTGGCGCGGGTTCAGCCGAAGACGCGCTGGAACACCGTCTCCACCTGGGCGAAGTCGCGGGTCGGGTCCATCACCAGGTCCAGCTTGGCGGCGTCGAAGTGGCGGGCAACCTCGGCATCCAGCAGCAGGTTGTCGCGGAAGCTGCGGACCTCCGGCGTGCCCAGCGCGCGCCAGGTGGTCATGGCGGCCTGCTGCACGGCGGCATAGGCGGCTTCCCGGCTGATGCCGGCTTGGGTCAGCGCCAGCAGCACCTTCTGGCTGTGGACCACGCCGCCGAGGCTTTCCAGGTTCTGCTGCATGCGGACCGGGTAGACCACCAGCTTCTCCATCATGCCGGTCAGGCGCGACAGCGCGAAGTCCAGCGCGATGGTGGCGTCCGGCGCGATGACGCGTTCCACGCTGGAATGGCTGATGTCGCGTTCATGCCACAGGGTGACGTTCTCCAGCGCCGGGGTGACGTAGCCGCGCACCAGCCGGGCCAGGCCGGTCAGGTTCTCCGACAGCACCGGGTTGCGCTTGTGCGGCATGGAGGACGAGCCCTTCTGGCCCGCGTGGAAGAACTCCTCGGCCTCCCGCACTTCGCTGCGCTGCAGGTGGCGGACCTCGGTGGCCAGGCGCTCGATGCCCGAGGCGACGATGGCCAGCGCGCTGAAGAAGGCGGCGTGGCGGTCGCGCGGGATGACCTGGGTGGAGACCGGCTCCACGGACAGGCCGAGCTTGCCGGCGACGAAGGCCTCCACGCTGGGGTGGACGCTGGCGAAGGTGCCGACCGGGCCGGAGATGGCGCAGGTGGCGATTTCCGCCCGGGCGGCGACCAGGCGGGCGCGGTTGCGGACGAACTCGGCGTAGTGGCCGGCCAGCTTCAGGCCGAAGGTGGTCGGCTCGGCATGGATGCCGTGGCTGCGGCCGATGGTCGGCGTGTGCTTGTGCTCGATCGCGCGGGCCTTCAGCGCCGCCAGCAGCGCGTCCAGGTCGGCGATCAGCAGGTCGGCGGCGCGGGTCATCTGCACCGCCAGCGCGGTGTCCAGCACGTCGGAGCTGGTCATGCCCTGGTGCATGAAGCGGGCTTCCGGCCCGATGCCTTCCTGCATGTAGGTCAGGAAGGCGATCACGTCATGGCGCGTCACCCGCTCGATCTCGTCGATGCGTTCCACGGCCTCGGCGCCGATGGCCGCCGCCCGGGGCGTGCCCTTCTCGCGGATGACCTGGGCGGCCTCGGCCGGGATGGTGCCGATGGCGGCCATCGCCTCGGCGGCCAGGGCCTCGATCTCGAACCAGATGCGGTAGCGCTCCTCCGGCGACCAGATGGCGGCCATCACGGGGCGGGAATAGCGGGGGACCATGGCGTGCCTCATACGGCGGGGGCGCGGAAAACGGCGGTTTGGCCCCGGCGCGGCGGAATGGCAAGCGCCCGGCAGCGGAAACCGCACCGGCACCCCTTGCGAAATCATTAACTAATCTTCATTTGGGGTCGATCACACGCTGCAAGGAGCGCGCGTCCATGCTGATGCCCGACTGGTTGGTGCCGCTGGCCCAGGTTCTGTTCATCGATGTCGTCCTGGCCGGCGACAACGCCATCATCGTCGGCATGGCCGCGGCCGGGCTGCCACCGGAGCAGCGGCGCAAGGCGATCCTGTGGGGGATCGGCGCGGCGACGGTGATGCGGATCGGCTTTGCCGCCATCACCACCCAGTTGCTGGCCATTGTGGGCGTGACCCTGGCGGGCGGGCTGCTGCTGCTGTGGGTCTGCTGGAAGATGTTCGCGGAGATGCGCCGCTCCGACGCGGCGACGCATGGCACCGAGGTGGCGGCGCCGAAGACGCTGGGGCAGGCGGTGCTGACCATATTGGCGGCCGACCTTTCCATGAGCCTGGACAACGTGCTGGCGGTGGCCGGCGCCGCCAAGGACCACCTGGAGGTGCTGGTGATCGGCCTGGCGATCTCCGTGGTGCTGATGGGGGTCGCGGCCAACTTCATCGCCCGGCTGCTGGAACGGCACCGCTGGGTGGGCTGGCTGGGGCTGGCGATGATCCTCTACGTCTCCGGCCAGATGATCTGGGAAGGCACGCATGAGGTGGCCGACCAGGTGCCGGGCAGCTACGGCTGGCTGCTGCTGCCGCTGGGCTACCTGGCGCAGCCGGCGCTGTTCCCGCCCTGGATCTGGGCGCTGGCCACGGCCGGCCAGGTGGCGGTGCTGGCCTGGGTGGCGCGGACGGTGACCATGCCGCTGCGCCGGGCCGGGTAGCGCGGCCGGCGGCAGCGCCACGGGCCAGGGGTAGGGTAGGCCAGGGGTCTGGGATGGTGGGCGTGGCCGGCATGCGGTTCACGCTTCACACGGGCCGGGCGGTCCAATAGGGTCGCGCCGGCCGAATCCCGGCCCCATGCCGAAAACGATACGCCCGGAGCGCCCGAATGGACCTGTCCGCCCTGAGTTTCGACTCGATCATGCAAAGCTTTGATTGGGGGACGCTCGCGACCATCCTGGGCGTGAACATCATCCTGTCCGGCGACAATGCCGTGCTGATTGCGCTGGCCGCCGCCGGCCTGCCGCCCGCCAAGCGCAGCCAGGCCATCATGTTCGGCATGGTGCTGGCGGTGGTGCTGCGCATCGTGCTCAGCCTGGCCGCGGTGTACCTGCTGCAGATCCCCGGCCTGATGCTGATCGGTGGCCTGCTGCTGCTGTGGATCGCCTATGGCTTCTACAAGGAGCTGCGGCAGAAGGACGAGGACGCCCACGACCCGACGCACCACGTCGAGGAGAAGACCATGGCGCAGGCGCTGTGGCAGATCGTGGTCGCCGACGTCTCCATGAGCCTGGACAACGTGCTGGCGGTGGCCGGCGCGGCGGCGGGCAACATGAACATGCTGATCATCGGCCTGGTCATCTCGATCCTGCTGATGGGCGTGGCGGCGACGCTGATCTCCAAGCTGCTCGAGAAGTTCCCGATCCTGGCCTATATCGGCGTGGCCTTGATCGTCTGGATCGGCGCGAAGATGGTCTACGAGGACAGCACCCACCTGTGGGCCAAGTACGGCAACGGCCACGCCGCGCTGCAGCAGGTGCCGGCACTGGTGGTGCAGGCCCCCGCGGCACCGCGCGGCTTCGGCGGCTAGGGTGGGGCAGGCCTGAGCGGGGCGCGGACGATGTCGTTCGTACCCCCGCGTGGCGGCGCCGCCTGGCGCCGTGCCCGGCCGGCCCTGGCCCTGGCGGTGCTGCTGCCGCTGGCCGGCTGCGTGCCGCCGGAAGGCGATGGCACGCTGGCGAGCGGCGCGGCGGCGGTGCCCCCGGCGCCGCGGCTGAGCGTGCAGGACGCCGCTTCCCGCCTGCCGGACGAGGCCGCCGGCTTCCGCCGCGGCCAGACCCTGCCGGCCCGGGCGCCGGCGACGGGGCAGGAAGTGACCTATGCCACCCCGGCCGCCCGGCAACGCGCCGCTGCGGTGGTGAAGCTGGCGCCGGTGGGCCCGGACCTGCCCGACGGCGCTGCTTCGCCTGCGGCCAGCGCGGCGTTCCAGGCCGAGCTGAACGACGCGGTGCAGGGCCGCGACCGCGCCCGGCACATGAATGAGACCCGGCGCTTTCCGCTGATGGTGGCGGGCGCGCCGGCGCTGGATTGCGCCGCGCTGGCGGGCACCTTCGGCCGCCAGCCGGTGGAGGGCCTGGTCTGCGCCGGTGGCGTGGGCGGCAACCTGGTGCGGCTGCGCGTGAGCATGCCGAAGGTGACGCCGTCTCTGGCGGATGCGCCGGCCTTCGCCAGTGCCATCGTGGCTGCGCTGCGGGCTAGGTAGGTGGCTTCGCTGCGGGCGAGGTAGGCGGCTTCGTGGCGCGCGGGGAGGGCTACAGCAGCCCTTCCCGGCGCAGCGACAGGTGGCGGCCATTGCCGACGATCAGGTGGTCGTGCAGCACGATCTCCAGCACGCCGGCGGCCTGCTTGATGGCCGCGGTCATCTCGATATCGGCGCGGCTTGGCGTCGGGTCACCGCTGGGGTGGTTGTGCACCAGGATCAGCGCCGTGGCGTGCAGTTCCAGCGCGCGCTTGACGATCTCCCTTGGATAGACCGGCGTGTGGTTGACGGTGCCGCGGGCCTGGGCCTCGTCGGCAATCAGCCGGTTCTTGCTGTCCAGGTACAGCACGTGGAACTGCTCGATCCGTTCGCGCGCCAGGCTGGCGTTCAGGTAGGCCAGCAGGCGGTCCCAGTTGTTCAGCAGCGGCTGGTCCAGCACCTCCGCCGCCTGCAGGCGCAGCGCGGCGCCCTGCACCAGCTTCAGCGCGGCCAGGCCGGCATCGCCCAGGCCCTCGATCCGGCGCAGCTCCTCCACCGGGGCGGCGATGGCGTTGGCGAAGCTGCCGCAGCGGGCCAGCAGCGCCTTGGCGATGGGCTTGGTGTCCCGCCGGGGCAGGGCAAGGAAGAGGACCATCTCCAGCATCTCATGGTCCAGCAGCGCGTCGGGGCCGGCCTTCAGCAGCTTTTCCCGCATGCGGGCGCGGTGGCCGAGATAGCCGGGTGGCGGCTCGGCCGGGTCGCTTTCCGCCGGTAGCAGCGGCAGGGCGGGGGCGGGCGGCGGCGCCGGCCGGGTGGCGGGCGGGCGCGCGGTGGCTGGCGTGCTGTTGGAAGTCGCGGGCGGCGCGGCAGTCGACGATGAAGTGATGACGGCGGCAGACGTCGCCAGCGACGCGGCAGCCGACGATGCAGGCATCGCGGCGGCCGACGTCGCAAGCGACGCGGCGGGGCGGGAGAGGCCGAGCGCGGCGCGCAGTTCAAGCTCGGCCTGGTCTAGGAAGGCCAGGCTGGCCTCGCTGGCGTGGTGGTGACCCTTCTGGCCGCCGGGATTGCGCATGTCGTGCCCCGTTCCCGCAGCAGACTAGCAGCGGGCGGAACGAAACCACCAGGGGTTGCGTGCGAGTCCGCAGCCATTCGGCGCCGGGGCGGATGCGCAGGCGCCACGCCGACCGGGGTGTGGCCTCGCGCGGGGCGCAACCGCTCCGCCGGCTCAGTCGGCGTATTCGCCGGCGGCCTGCAGCAGCGGGCGCCAGCGGGCGATCTCGCTGACCAGGTAGGCGCGATGGGCGGCGGGGGTGACGCGTTCCACCGGCTCCGGCGCCGCGCCCAGCTCGTCCAGCCGGCGGATCACGCGCGGGTCGGCCAGGCTGGCCCGCAGCGCCTGGTTGGCGCGGGCGATGATGGCGGGCGGCGTGCCCTTCGGCGCGTAGAGGCCGTGCCAGATGGTGACCTCGAAGCCCGGCAGGCCGGCCTCGGCGGCGGTCGGCACATTCGGCAACTGCGGCAGGCGGCGGGGGGAGGCGACGGCCAGGGCGTGGACCTTGCCGCCGGCGATCTGCGGGATGGCGCCGGTGGTCTGGTCGCAGACCAGATCCACCCGGTTGCCCAGCAGCTCCGGGTAGATCGGCCCGGTGCCGCGGAACACGATGGCGGTCATCGGTGCCTGCAACTGCGCCTGCAGCAGCGTGCCGCAGAGCTGCGAGCCGGAGCCGAGGCCGGCATGCGCCAGGTTCACGCCTTCCCGCTGGGCGCGGATATGGCCGATGGCGGCGCCGAAGTCCCGCGCCGGGAAGTCCGGCCGGGCGACCCAGACCATCGGCACCGGGGTGATCAGGCCGATGCACTCGAAATCCGCGAGGGGGTCGTAGGGCAGCCGGCGATACAGCGCGGGCGCGGTGGCCATGCCGATATTGTGCAGCAGCAGCGTGTGGCCATCCGGCCGGGCCTGGGCCACGCGCAGCGCGCCGATCGTGCCGCCGCCGCCGGCCGCGTTCTCCACCACCACGTTCTGGCCCAGGTCGCGGCCGAGCGACTCCGCCATCAGCCGGGCGACGGCGTCGGTCGGGCCGCCGGGGGCGAAGGGGATGACGAGCGAGATGCTCTGCGTCGGCCAGGCCGGCTGGGCGCGGGCCGGTGCGGTGGCCAGGGCCGGTGCGGCCAGCAGGGTCAGCAGCGCGCGTCGGCGTAGCGTCGCGGCGCCGCCCTGCGGGACGCGGTGCAGGCAGGCCCGCGCCATGCCGTTGCCGGCGCCGCGGCCAGCTTCGGCCGGGTTGCCCCCGACCGTCCCGCCGCGCGGCTGTTCCTGCCCGGCGGCGCCGTTGCTGCCCTGCGCCATGGTCAGGCCTTGGGGATGCGGAACTCGTAGTCGAGTTCCTTGTGGTCGCTCTGGCCGGCCTTCTTCTTGGCGTCGAAGTCCACCACCAGGCTGGCCTTCACGCCGAAGACCGCGTCCTCGTACAGGTACTTGTCGCCATCGGCGAAGATGTGGGTGATCAGGTCGCGGTAGCCCGGCGCCTTGATCCAGAAGTGGACATGGGCGGGGCGCATCGGGCCGCGGCCCATGGCCGCCAGCACCTGGCCGGCGGGGCCGTCATGCGGCACCGGGTAATGGCTGGGGCAGACGGTCCAGAAATGCACCACGCCATCCGCCCCCGTCACGAAGCGGCCGCGCATCATGTGGGTGTTGCCGTCGCCGATCTGGCTGTCGTAGCCGCCATCCTTGTCGGCGTGCCAGACATCCACCTGGGCGCCTGGGATCGGCTTGCCCTCGGCATCGGCAATGACGACGCGGACCTCCAGCATTTCCCCGGTCAGGCCGGGCGAGATGTTGTCGCCGTTCTTCAGCACCGGCGGATTTTCGCGGTGGAAGGGGCCGAGCACGGTGGTCTCGGTGACGCCCTCGGCATGGGCGTGGGTGATGGCGTCCACCAGCATGGTCACGCCGGTGACATCCGACAGCAGGATCCACTCGTTGCGCTTGTCCGTCACGAAGGGGCCCATGGCGGAGAGGTACTTGATGCCCATGTCCCACTCGGCCGGCGTCAGCTTCACGTCGCGGACGAAGGCATGCGCGTGCTTCAGCAGCGCGGTCATGATCTCCTTGGTGCGCGGGTTCACCTCCGGCTGGATGCGGGCCAGCACCGCCTCGGTCAGGTTGGCGTCGGTGTAGGTGATGTGGGTGTCGGGCATGGCGGGGGCTCCTGCGATGCGGATGGGGTCGGGCGAAGGCCCGCGGGATGAGGCGGGCGAAGGCCCGCGGGATGAGGCGGGCGAAGGCCCGCGGATTGAGGCAGGCGTGGGCAGGCTGATCGGGGCAGGCGTGAGGATGACGCGGCCACGGGTGCCGCTGTTGACCAGGCTGTAGGCCTCGCGCGCCTGCTCCAGCGGGAAGCTGTGGGCGATGCTGGGGGCGGGGAAGGCACCGTTCTCGAAGCAGGGGCGCAGCGCGTCCAGCAGCGTGGCGCATTCGGCGGCGCCGCGCTTCAGGCTGTCCACGCCGATCAGCCGGGCTTCCTTGCGGTAGAACGGGATGAGTTCGAGGCCGAGCTTCTCGCCCGGCGTGCCGGCGATGACGACGACGCGGCCACGCATGGCCAGCACGCCCATGGCGCTGGAGGTCAGCGGGATGTTGCCGACGCAGTCGAACACGACGTTCACGCCGCGCCCGCCGGTCAAGGCGGTGACGGCCTCACCGGGGCTGATGACGTTGAGGTCGATGAAGCGATGCGCGGTCTGCGCCGCCGGCTGGTCCGGCTGCGGCCGGCCGCGCTGGGCGGCGATGACGGTGGCGCCGCGCTGCCGGGCGATGGCGCAGGCCGCGCCGCCGACGCCGCCGCTGGCGCCCAGCACCAGGATGGTCTCGCCCGGGTGCAGCGCGGCGTAGTCCAGGCCGATGGCCGCGGTGACGTAGTTGACGCCGACCGCGCCGGCCTGGGCGAAGCTGAGGTTGGCCGGCTTGCGCGCCAGGGCGGCGACCGGCAGGCACAGCAGCTGGGCGTGGCTGCCGTCCTTCGTGAAACCGAGGTCGCCGCCGGTGCCCCAGACCTCGGCGCCCAGCCATTCCGCCGGGCCGGCGACCACGGTGCCGGCGAAGTCGCGGCCGGGGGTGCGCGGCGGCACGGTCTGGCGCATGCGGCCCGCGACGTTCTTGGCGTCGGACGGGTTGATCGAGGCGGCGTGGACGGCGACCAGCGCCTCCCCGGCCGCGGGCGGGGCAAAGGGCAGGTCTTCCAGGGCCAGCACATCCGGCCCGCCGAAGCGGTGGAAGCGCAGGGCGGGGGCCGTGGCCACGCCGATGCCCTTGCTGGGGATACTGCCTTCCATGCCCGCTCCACCCTTTATGCGGTCAGCCTAGCCCTGTTCGGGCGGACGCCGCTATTCTCCGCTTACATGAACCAGACCAGCGAACTCGCCAAGGTGAAGGCGCGCATCCGCGCCCTTGCCGCCAAGACCGTGGACCGTGGCTGCTCGGAAGCCGAGGCGATGGCCGCCGCCGCCAAGGTGGGGGAACTGCTGGCCGTCTATGGCCTGACCATGGGCGAGGTGGAGCTGCGCGAGGAAGCCTGCGTGCAGCGGCGCTTCCCGGTGCTGGGCACCGCGCGCCAGGCGCTGCGCTGGGTGTTTCCGGCGGTGCTGCGGCTGTGCGAATGCCGCGGCTGGACCGATGGCAAGCAGGACTTCGTGCTGTTCGGGCTGGAGCCGGATGTGCAGATGGCCGAGTACCTGCTGGCGGTGGTCGGAAGGGCGCTGGAGACCGAGGAGGCGCGCTATCGGGCCGGGACGGATTATGCGGCGCGGAAGCAGCCGGCGCAGGCGGTGCTGCGCAGCTTCCGCTACGGCTTTGCCGACCGGGTGGGCAAGCGGCTGGACGAGATGGCGCGCGAGCGCGAGGCCAGCGAGGCCGGGCAGCAGGCGACGTCCACCGGAACGGCGCTGGTGCTGGTGAAGCAGCAAATCATCCAGGAGAAGTTCCGCGAGCTGGGGGTGAACCTGCGCAATGTCTATTCCAGCGTGACGGTGCGCGACCGCGGTGCCTTCGGCCACGGCGCGGCGGCCGGCGGCCGGGTGGGGCTGAACCGGCCGGTGGCGGGCGGCGCCGGCGGTGGCGCGCTGCCTCGGGGGCGCAGGTGAGCGCGCCCGACCCGCAGCGGCGCAAGGTCTATGCCTGGGAGGACCGGGAGGTGGCGCCGCGCGACCAGTCGCTGGTGCCGTATGCGCGGCTGCAGGGGCTGGTTGACCATGTCTGGGTGCAGGAGGGGCTGAGTTGGGCGCCGCTGGTGCGGCCGCTGACCAAGAAGGCCAAGCGCACCGTGGCGCGGGCGACCCGCCTGGCGATTGAGGCGCCGGAGGAACTGGCCAGCTGGGTGCTGCTGCACGAGCTGGCGCATTGCATGAGCAGCACCGCCGATGCCTACAGCGACGGGCATGGGCCGATCTTCGTGGGGTTGTACCTGAAGCTGCTGTGCGACTACGCACGGATGCCGCGTGAGGAGCTGGAAGCATCGCTGCGGAAGGCGCGGATAGAGTGGGACCCGGCGGCGCGCGCGGTGTTCGTGGAATGAACGCGTTCTGGCGGTATTCGCTGGATTTCTACGCGCAGCCCGGGGTGATGCCGGCCTGCCTGGCGCTGCAGGACCAGCACGGCGTGGACGTGAACCTGGCGCTGCTGTGCTGCTGGGTGGGAGAGGCGCTGGACGCGGCGGCGCTGGCCGAGGCGGATGCGCTGGTGCGGGACTGGCGCGCCGAGGTGGTGCAGCCGCTGCGTGCGGTGCGGCGCTGGCTGAAGGGCCGTGACGACGCGCTGCGCGCCGAAGTGGCGACGCAGGAACTGGCCGCCGAGCAGCGTGAGCAGGCCATGCTTTACGCCTGGGCCGTGGCGCGTTGGCCGGCGGCGGGCGCGGCACCAGGCCGCCACGCCGCCGCCAACCTGGCGCTGCTGGGCGCCGCCCCGGAAGCTAGCGCCCTTGCCAGTTCGGCTTGCGCTTTTCGTGGAACGCCTTGACGCCCTCGGCGAAGTCTTCCGACGACCGCAGCCGCGAATAGGCGTGGCCTTCGAGCTCGATCGAGATCGAGAGCGATGCGTCCTCGGTGTCGTTCAGCAGCTTCTTCGCCGTCCGCTGGGCGAGCGGGGCGAAGCGCAGCAGCTCCTTCACCAGCGCATCGGTCGTGGCCTCTAACTGGTCGTCGGCGACGACATCGGTGGCGATGCCCCATTCCAGCGCCTGCTTGGCGGGGATGCGGCGGCTGCGCATCACGATGTCCTTGGTGCGGGTGATGCCGACGATCTTCTGCAGCCGCGCGGAACCGCCGGAGCCGGGGATCTGGCCGAGCTGCTGTTCCGGCAGCGCGTATTGCGTCGTCTCCGAACACAGGCGGAAGTCGCAGGCGAGGCTGATCTCGAAGCCGACGCCGAAGGTGTAGCCGCGATTGGCGGCGATGACCGGCTTGGAGCAGCGCGCCGGCGCCGCCATGTTCCAGGCCAGCTTGGAGACGACTTCCGGCGTGCTTTCCAGGAAGCCCATGATGTAGCCGCCGGAGGAGAAGTGCTCGCCCTCCGCGCGCAACACGATGACGCGCACGCTGTCATCCTCGTCCAGCGCCTCGAACACCTTTCTCAGTTGGTCGCGCTGCGGCATGTGGATGACGTTCAGCGGCGGGCGATGCAGGATGATGTCGGCGCGCGGGCCGGCCACCTCCACGCGGAAACCGTCCAGGTTGTCGAAGGCGCTCATCACTCACTCTCCTGTTCGGCGGGGCGGTACTCGCCTTCCACCAGCTTGCGGCGCAGCAGCTTGCCCACCGGGGACCGTGGCACCTCGGCCACGAAGACATAGCGCCGCGGCCGCTTGAAATTGGCCAGGCCGGCGGCGCGGCAATGCGCGTCCAACTCGGCTTCTGAGACCGGCGCGCGGCGGGCGATGAAGGCGGCGACGATCTTGCCCCAACGCTCATCCGGCAGGCCGACGACGGCGACTTCGGCGACGGCCTGATGCAGCGAGAGGCAGGATTCGATTTCCACCGGGGAGACGTTCTCCCCGCCGGTGATGATCATGTCGTCCACGCGGCCGGTGACGAAGAGGTCGCCGTCGGCGTCGAAGAAGCCGGTGTCGCCGGTGTGGTACCAGCCATCGCGCAGCGACTTCGCGTCGGCATCCGGGCGGCGCCAATAGCCCTCGAAGCTTTCATCGCCGGCGAGGGTGGCGATGATCTCGCCTTCCTGGCCTGGTTCGGCCGGTGTTGAGGTGCCGAGCTGTACGACGCGGATGCGTTGGTTGAGGCCGGCGCGGCCGGCGCTGCCTGGCTTCAGCGGCGCCTTCTGGTCCACGGTGAAGGTGTAGATCTCACTGCTGCCGTAGTGGTTGACGAAGAGCTCCGGCTTGAAGGCGGCGGTGAGGTCGCGCAGCAGCCCGTCCGTCATGCTGGCGCCGGCGAAGCCGAGCTTGCGCACGCTGGAAACATCCGTGCCGGCGAAGGCGGGGTGGTGCAGCACGTCGTGGTACACCGTGGGAACGAGGTAGAGGTTGGTGATGCGCTCGCGCTGGATCAGCCGCAACGCTTCGGCGACATCGAAGCGTGGCTGGCAGATGAAGGCGCCGCCGATGCAGGCCATGGCCAGCAGGCTGCGCACGCCCATGGTGTGATAGAGCGGCATGACGCCGAGCGTGCATTCATCGGCGCCGTAGAGGTTCTGCGCGACATGCGCGATGGCGGCGGCGCGTTCGGCGCGGTGGCGGCGCGGCACGCCCTTGGGGCGAGAGGTGGTGCCGGAAGTGTAGAGCATCACCGACCAGTCTTCCGCGCCGGCCTGCGGCTGCGCGGGCGGCGCGGCGGCGAGCAGCGTGTCGAAGCTGGCTTCCCCGGGCAGCGCGGCGTCCAGCGTGATGCGGGGGATTGCGCGGGTGGCGCGCGTGGCTTCGGCGGAGATGGCTTCGAACACCACGGCCTTCGCTTCGGCATCGGCGATGGCGTAGTCGATCTCCTCCGCCTTGGCGCGCCAGTTGAGCGGCGTGATGATAATGCCGGCGAATTGGCAGGCCCAGTGCAGCGTCGCCGCCTGCCAACGGTTCTGCAGCACGGTCAGCAGGTGGTCGCCGCGTTGCAGGCCAAGCCGCTGCAAGCCGGCTACGACGGCGGAGATGCGCGGGTACCATTCGGCGTAGCTCAGGCGCAGGTCGCCGTCCACGATGGCGAGTGCGCGCGGCGTGCGTTCGACGCTGGCGAGGAAGCTGGTGCCGAGATCAAGCATGGGCGGTCTCCCGCAGGCGGGCGGCCGCGTCCAGCGCGGCGGCGATGATCGGCGCATAGCCGGTGCAGCGGCAGAGATGGCCGGAGAGCAGGTCGCGCAGCGCGGCTTCATCGGCATCCGGCTGCGCGCGCAGGAAGGCGTCGAGCGACATCAGGATACCCGCGGTGCAGAAGCCACATTGCAGCGCGTGGTGGCGACGGAAGGCTTCCTGCAGGATCGAGAGGCGACCAGGTGCGGGGGCGAGGCCTTCGACGGTGCGGATCTCGCAGCCCTGCACCTGCACCGCTAGCGTCAGGCAAGCGCGGGCGAGGGCGCCATCCACCTGCACGGTGCAGGCGCCGCAGACGCCGTGTTCGCAGCCGACATGCGTGCCGGTGGCGCCGAGGACGTGGCGCAGGAAATCCGTCAGCAGCATGCGCGGCTCTGCCTCGCCCTGCACCGGCGTGCCGTTCAGGGTGAAGCGGATGCTGTGGCGTTGCGTGGCGCTCAGGCGCGGCATGCGGCGGCCTCCTGCATCACCTGGCGGCCGAGCTTGCGGACCAGTTGGCGGCGGTAGGTTGCGGTGGCGTGCAGGTCGTCGCGGGCATCGAGCGCGTGGGCGAAGGCGTCCAACGCGTCGTCCCATTGCGCGCTGTCGGCCGGCAACTCGCGTGCGGCGGGGTGGTCGGCGACGCCGCCGATGGCCAGGCGCACGCCGGTTGCGTGCGCGGCGGCGGCGCAGGCGACGATGGCGAAGTCGCCATGGCGGCGACCGACCTCGCGGAAGGCGTAGCCCTCGCCGGTGCGTGGCTGCGGGATGGTGATGGCCTCGATCATCTCGTCTTCATGGCGCGCGGTCTGCATCATGCCGGTGAAGAAATCCGTGGCGGCAACGCGGCGGGCGCGGCGGGCGGAGCGCAGCAGGATCTCGCCCTGCAACGCCAGCAGCACCAGCGGGATCTCCGCGCTGGGGTCGGCATGGGCGACGCTGCCGCACAGCGTGCCGCGGCTGCGGGTTTGCGCGTGGCCGACCCAGGGCAGCGCAGCGGCGAGCAGCGGGTGCAGGCTGGGGCGCGCGAGCAGGGCGGCCTGGCGGACGGCGGCGCCGATGCGCAGCGTTTCCGTGGTGGCGGTGGCCTCCGCCAGCGCGGCGATGTGCATGATATCGACCAGGACGGCGGGGCGGGCCAGGCGCATGTTCAGCATGGGCAGCAGCGACTGGCCGCCGGCGATGATGCGCGCGCCTTCGCCTTCGGCACGCAGCGTGGCCAGCGCTTCGTCCAGCGCCTCGGCCTGCACGTAGTCGAACTTCGCGGGCTTCATGCGCGCAGGCCCAGGCGTTGCAGCAGGCGTTGCCACCATGGCGCTTGCGGCGCCGCCTGGCGGGCGAGTGCGGCGAAGAACTGGCTGATGACGACGCGCGTGGCGCCATCCAGCAGGCGGCCGGCGATGCTGGCGACCTTGCCGCCGACCGCCGCTTCATAGCGGTAGGCGATGATGGTGGCGCCGTTGGCGTCGGTGAGCGTGACCTGGCCGCGGCCCTGGCCGAAGCCGAGCGCGCCGGCCGCGTTGCCGCTGAGGGTGAGGGCGTTGGGCTCATCGAGGTCCGACAGCGCGAGCGCGACGCGGTAGCGACCCTTGACCGGGCCGATGCCCAGCGTGACCTCGGCGGTGTAGTCGGTGGGGCTGGTGCGCTGGATGCCGTGCGCGCCGGGGACGATGGCCATCAGCGCATCGGGGTCGAGCAGCAGCGCCCAGAGCTGTTCGCGTGGCGCGTTGACGCGGGCCTGGCCTTCGCCACGCAGCAGGCGTTCGCCCTTGGGTGCGGCGGCGGGTGCGTTGGGTTCGGCGCCGTGCAGATGGGCGGCGAGCGTCGCGGGCAGCAGCGGCAGCGTGACGTCGTGCAGGCCGAGCGCATCGGCGACGGCATTGGCGATGCAGACCGGCGTGGACATGCAGTTGCCCTCGCCGACGCCCTTGGCGCCGAGCGGGGTGAAGGGCGAGGGGGATTCGTGGTGCAGGATGATCGGCGCCGGCACCTCCATGGCGGTGGGCACCAGGTAGTCGGCGAAGGTGCCGGTCTGCAGGCTGCCGTCATCGGCGTAGCTGTGCGCCTCATACAGCGCGGCGCCGAGCGCATGGGCGAAGCCACCGGTGACCTGGCCGGCGACCATGCCGGGGTGCAGCACCGTGCCGCAGTCATGCATCGTCACGTAGTGGTCGATGCGTGTCTCGCCGGTGATGCGGTCCACCTCGACGCCGCAGAAATCGAAGATGAAGCCGTGGCAGAGCGAGGAGTTGACCTCGTCGGATTCGTTGGGCGCGGTGAGTTCGGGGGGCGTCCACCAGGCGGTCTCGCGCAGCGGCGCGCTGTCCTCGGCGGGCAGGGTGCCGGGCGCCCAGTGCGGGCTGCTGGCGACGCGGGCGAAGGGCAGGGCGTTATCCGCGTTGCCGCTGGCGTGCAGCTTGCCGCCGGCCAGCACCACGTCTTCCGGCGGCACGTTCAGCAGCGGCGCGGCGATGCGCGTGAGCCGGGCACGCAGCTGCTGCGCGGCGATGCGGGCGACGCCGGCGACGGCGGGGGCGAAGCGGCTGGCGTAGTTGCCGCTGGCGATGCTCCAGGCGTCCTTTGCGGTGTCGATATCCGTGACCACGCGGATGTCCTGCGGGCGAAGGCCGAGTTCGTCGGCGACGACCTGCGCCAGCACGGTGCGGTGGCCCTGGCCCTGCGGCACGCTGGCGACATGGACGGAGACGCTGCCGACCGCGTCGCACTGGATGGTGGCCGTGGCCTGGGCGCCGTTCTTCGGGCCGGCGCGCTTGCGTTCCGCCGGTGTCAGCACGGCGGTGATGTAGCCCATGTTGGAGACGCTGGGTTCCACCACGGCGGTGTAGCCGATGCCGTAGTGCCGGCCCTGGGCGCGGGCGGCGTCACGGCGGCGGAGCAGTTCGTCGTGGCGGCCGTCGCGCAGCGCGGTCTCCAGCGCCGTCGCGTAGTCGCCGCTGTCCAGCAACGCGCCGGATGCGGTGCGGTAGGGCATGGCCGCCGTGGGCACCAGGTTGAGGCGGATGACGTCCAGCGGGTGCAGGCCCAGCGTGATGGCGATGCGCTGCACCAGGCGTTCCAGCGCGAAGTAGACCTGCGGGCCGCCGAAGCCGCGGTTCAGCCCGGTGGGCGCCTTGTTGGTCAGCACCACGCGGTTGCGGATGGCGACGTTGCGGATGGCGTAGGCGCCGGTCATGTTGCCGTGCATGCGGTAGAGCGTCGCCGGTTCCGGCGCACGCAGTTGCGCGCCGCAATCCTCCAGCTGGTCCCAGTCCAGCGCGGTGATGATGCCGTCGGCGGTGACGGCGGCTTCCAGGCGGGTCACGCGGTTGGTGGCGACGGAGGAGGCGGCCAGGTGCTCCAGCCGATCCTCCACCCACTTCACCGGGCGGCCACAGGCCTTGGCCGCCGCGGCGATGAGGACGATGTAGGGGAAGACGCCCTGCTTGACGCCGAAGCTGCCGCCGCTGTCCGGCGGCGTGCGCAGGCGGAGGCGATTGCCGGGCACGCGCAGCGCGCGGGCGATGACGGCGTGGATGCTGAACGGGCCCTGGAAGTTGGCGAAGACGTCGTAGCTGTCCTCACCCGGGTCGTATTCGGCCAGCACGCCGTAGCATTCTATCGGCGTGCAGGCGCTGCGCGGATAGGCGACATCGATGCGGACGCGATGCGCGGCGGCGGCGAAGGCGGCTTCGGGGTCGCCGTAGCGGAAGCGGCGTTCGCTGGCGAGGTTGCCCTTCAGGCCGTCATGCAGCACCGGCGCTGCGGGGGCGAGCGCGGCGACGGGGTCGGTGACGGCCGGCAGCGGGGCGTAGCGCACCTCGATGAGGTCCAGCGCGTCTTCCGCGACGTAGCGGTCGGTGGCGACCACCACGACCACGGGCTCGCCGACATAGCGCACGCGCTCCACCGCGATGGGCCAGCATTCCATCGGCGCCTTGACGCCGACGACCAGGCTGGTGGTGGTGGCGCGGATATCCTCGCCGGTCAGGATGGCGGCGACGCCGGGCAGGGCGCGGGCGGCTGCTGTCTCGATGCCCTCGATACGCGCATGGCCGTGCGGGCTGCGCAGGATGGCGGCGTGCAGCGTGCCGGGCGGGGTGCCGCAATCATCGAAGTAGCGGCCACGGCCGGTCAGCAGCGCCGCGTCCTCGAACCGCGGCAGCGACTGGCCGACCCACTTGTCGCCCGGGCTGTCCATCAATCCACCGTGGCGCCGCTGCGGCGGACGATCTCGGCCCAGCGCGGCAACTCCGCGGCGATGAAGCGGGCGAATTCCTCGGGGCTGAGCGGCATCGGCTCGGTGCCCAGGGCTTCCAGCCGGGCGCGCATCTCCGGCGCGGTGAGGATGGCTGCGCTGGCTTGGTGCAGGCGCTGCAGGATCGGCGCTGGCGTGCCGGCAGGGCCCAGCAGGCCGAACCAGCCGGCGGTCTCGTAGCCGTTCAGGCCGGCCTGCGCCATGGTCGGCACCTCCGCCAGCGCGGCGACGCGGTGGTTGACGGTGACGGCCAGCGCGCGGATCTGCCCGGCCTTCACCTGCTCGATGACGTTGGGGACCAGCTGGAAGCTGGCGTCCAGCCGGTCGCTCTGCATGTCCAGCAGCAGCGGCGGCACGGCGCGATAGGGCACGTGGGTCAGCTTCACGCCGGCCACCTGCTCAAACTGCGTGCCGGCCAGATGCTGGCTGCTGCCATTGCCGATGGAGCCGTAGGTGAGCTTGCCGTCCTGCGCCTTGGCATGGGCGATGAACTCCGCCACCGAGCGCGCCGGCAGCGCGTTGCGCACCACCAGCACGTTGGGCACGCGGATCATGCCGATGACGGGCGCGAAGTCCTTCACCGGGTCGTAGCCGACATTGCGGTACAGCGGCGGGTTGCTGCCATGCGTGCCGCTGGAGGCGATGACGAAGGTGTAGCCGTCGGCGGCTTCATGCGCGACATAGGCGGTGCCGATATTGCCGCCGGCGCCGCCGCGGTTTTCCACCACCACGCGCTGGCCCAGCACCGGGCCGAGCCGATCCGCCAGGATGCGCGCCACCGCGTCGCTGATGCTGCCGGGCGGGAAGGGCACGACGAAGCGCACCGGGCGGTCCGGCCAGGCGGATTGCGCCCGCGCCGTGGCGGCCAGGAAGGGCAGCGCCAGCGCCGCGCGTCGAGACAACCTGGCCGGCCGATTCACGCCGCCGCGCCCAGCGGCGCTTTGGCGATCGGACGGCTCAGTCCAGCGAGATGGCCGCATCGACATACCCCTTGTAGCTCTGGCTCTTCGGCTTGGCGCGATCTTCCTCCCGCACATAGGCGATGGAGGATTTGCCGAGCAGGGCGGCGGGCAACACCATCACGCGAATGAAGCGGCTCGGGCGGTCAGCGGCCTGGGCGAAGACCGGTTCCGGCCCGGCCTCGAACCAGGCGCCGCCGGGGGCGTAGCTGGTGCTGTGGCCATCGGTGTCGATGCGGATGCCGCCGTCGATCAGGCAGCGGATGCCGGGGCCCTGATGGGTGTGCAGGAAGGCGCAGCCCCCGGCGGGGAAGGCGACGCTGTCGCAGCGCATCAGCAACTCCGGCGCCAGCGCAACGGGCGTGGTCAGCTTCAGCAGCGTGCGGCCTTCGCACGGAATCACCGCGCGGCCGTCATGCACCAGCTCGAACCGCCAGAGCGCGGCGCCGTGCGGGCCGGCGGTGAGCGTGGCCGCGCCCTTGCCATGCCAGGCGCTGTCGTCGGCGTAGGTCTTGCCGCCGACGCTGACGCTGCCATGCGCGACGTAGCAGATGCGGTTGTACACATCAGGCGCCGGGAAGCTGAGCGTGGCGCCGGCGACGAGCGTGTCTTCCAGCAGGCGGAGATGCCAGGCCATGGTTCAGTTGCCCTGCTGCAGCCAGATGGCGTTGGGGTGCAGGATGGTGGCGTTCTTCGCCTCCTCCACCGTGCGCGCGCCGGATTGGGCGAAGGTGCCGCGCACTTCTTCCAGGAAGGCCGCGGTCTGGTGGTCGCCGCCTTCCTCTCCCAGCGCCGCCACGGCCCAGAGGAAGGCGCGGCCGGAGAAGCAGAAATCGGCGCCGGCGGCCAGGGCGCGGGTCACGTCCAGCCCGCTGCGGACGCTGCTGTCCAGCATCACCGTCGCACGGCCCTGCAACTGCGCGGCAATGGCCGGCAGCGTGTCGATGCTGGCCGGCGCCGCATCGAATTGCCGGCCGCCATGGTTGGAGACCAGCACGCCATCGCAGCCGAGCTGCACCGCGAGCTCGGCGTCCTCCGGGTGCTGGATGCCCTTGACCACCAGCGGGCCCTGCCAGATGTCGCGGATGCGGGAGATCACCTCCCAGGTCAGGCCGCTGTTCATGTTCTGCTGCACGAAGGCGGCGATGTCCTGGGCGCCGGCATTGTCGCCGACATACTTGGCCATGTTGGGGAAGCGCGGCTGGCCATGGCGCAGGGAGCGCAGCGCCCAGCGCGGGTGGCGCATGATCTCCAGCATCACATCCGGGCGGAACTTGAAGGGCACCACCAGGCCGTTGCGGATGTCGTGCACGCGCTTCTGCCGGGCGGGCACGTCCAGCGTCAGCATCAGCCCGTGCGCGCCGACGGCCTGGGCGCGGCGGACCAGGTCGAAGCTGATCTGGTGGTTGTCGCGCGGCACGCCGTAGAGCTGGTACCAGAACACGTCCGGCGCCAGCGAGGCCAGGCGTTCCATGCCCACATTGGCGACGGTGGAGGAGACGTAGGGGATGCGCGCCTTCTGCGCCGCGGCAGCGAGGATGGCGTCCATCTCCGGCCAGATCATGCCGATATTGCCCATGGGGGCGACACCGACGGGCATGGCGTAGCTGCGGCCGAACAGCGTCGCGGTGGTGTTGACCTGGCTCACATCCACGCCGTAGCGCGGCACGATGCGGACCGCGTCCATCGCTTCGCGGTTGTGGCTGTGGTTGGGCGCGCCATCGCCGGCGCCGCCGGCGGCGAACCAATAGGCGAAGCTGGGCGTGCGGCGTTCCGCATGTTCCTGCAACTCGCGGAAGGTGGGGAAGCGGCGGCGCAGTTCAGCCGGGCGTCCGCTCAACCCGCCCTGGCCCCAGCCGGCGGGTTTTTGTCCGGCGCTCGCGCCGGCGGGCATCATTTGTGTCTGGCTCAATGCATGTCCCCCCTCAAACCCGGCTGCGCCACTGCGTGGCGTCGCCGGTCTCCAACACGTCCTGCAACCTGACCTCGGCCTGGCCGGGCACCGCGATGCGCTTGAACTTCAAGGGCGGCGCGGCGAGCGGCCTGGTGGCGTCCAGCCCCATCTTGGCGCCAAGCCCGTCCTCGGCGGAAGGGTCCAGGCGCGAGCCCTGGCTGTTGCCGATGACCAGCAGGTCCCGGTCGGCCTGGAAGCGCGTGGCGATGGCCCACTCGACCTCGGTGGGGTCGTGGATATCAACGTCCTCATCGACGACGACGACCTGCTTGATGTCGTAGTGGCCGGCGAAGGCGCCCATCATGATGTTCTTAGCCTCGCCCTCGCTGCGCTTCTTGATCTGCACCGCCAGGTGGTAGCGCATGACGCCGCCGCGGCCGAGATGCACGTCCAGCACGTTGGGGAAGCTGCGCTTGAGGTGCGAGAGCATCGAGGCCTCGCGCGGGATGCCGCCGAGCAGCAGGTGTTCCAGCCCGCCACCGACGATGGTGTGGAAGATCGGCGCCTGGCGCGTGGTGACGCAGTCCACCTGGATGACGTGACGCTTGGCGCGTTCGCCGTAGTATTGCGGGAACTCGCCGAAGGGGCCTTCCTCCTCGCGGGCTTCGCGCAGCACGCGGCCCTCGATGATGATTTCTGCCTGGGCCGGCACGCGGACATTGTTGGTCAGGCACTTCACCACCGGCATGGGCGCGCCGTGCAGGGCGCCGGCGATTTCCAGCTCATCCGCGTCCAGCGGCGCGATGGCCTGGCTGGCCAGCAGCGTGATCGGGTCCACGCCGATGACGATGGCGACTTCCAGGTCCTGGCCCATTTCCTCGGCCATGTGCAGGTAGCTCATGGTGTGGCGCGGCAGGATGAGGACGCCGAGGCGGTCCGGGCCGTTGACCTGCAGGCGGTGGATGGCGACGTTCTGGATGCCGTTCTGCGGGTTGCGGCTGAGGCAGAGGCCGGCGCTGATATAGGCGCCGCTGTCGAGTTCGTTGTGCGTGGGGATCGGCAGCAGCTTCATCAGGTCGATGCCGTCGCGGTGGACCACCTGTTGCGAGGGCGCGTCCTTTACCTCGGCGCAGGGCAACGGGTTGGCGGCCGCGTGCTGGAAGCGGCCGAGCAGCCCGGCGGGTGTCACGCCCATGGCTTCCGCCATCCAGCCGCGGTCGCTGGTCAGGCCGGAGACGACGGGGATGGGGTGGCCTCCCGGTTGCGGGAACAGGCTGGCCTTGCGGCCGTCCAGCCGGTTGGCGATGGCGGCGACCTGGTGCACCAGGCCCGCGCCGGGGCGGGCCACAGCCAGGCGGTCAGTGGAAGCCAGGCGGTCCAGCCAGTCGCGCAGCGTGGTGATCGGCGCCATGGCCGCTTCCTTGTCCCGTTTCCCGTGGGCGCATCCTACACGGCGCGTGGGATTGAGCCAGCGGGCGCGGCGGGCGTAGAGTGCGGGAAATCGAGGGAAGGAGCGGTGAGAATGCAGGCCGACCTGGTTATCCGTGGCGGTACCGTGATGGACGGCACCGGCGCCGCGGCGCGTGAGGCCGATGTGGCCATCGCCGGCGGGCGCATTGTTGCTGTCGGCCAGGTCAGCGGGCGCGGCACCGAGGAGATCGACGCGAAGGGCCTGCTGGTGACGCCGGGCTTCGTCGATATCCATACCCATTACGATGCCCAGGCGGTGTGGGATGACCACATGGCGCCCAGCGCGTGGCATGGCGTGACCACCGGCGTGATGGGCAATTGCGGCGTCGGCTTCGCCCCCTGCAAGCCGGCCGACCGCAACAAGCTGGTGGAGTTGATGGAGGGCGTGGAAGACCTGCCCGGCGCCTGCCTGCATGAAGGGCTGGACTGGCAATGGCAGAGCTTTCCTGAATATCTGACCGCGCTGGAACGGCGACCGCGCGACATCGACCTCGGCGCGCTGCTGCCGCATGCGGCGGTGCGGGTCTTCGTGATGGGGGAGCGGGCGCTGGCGCTGGAGCCGGCGAACCAGGCGGATATCGCGCAGATGCGCGCGATCACCGCCGAGGCGGTGAAGGCCGGGGCGTTCGGTGTTTCCACCAGCCGGACGATTTCCCACAAGACGCTGGCGGGCGACTACACGCCGACGCTGCGCGCGCTGGAGGCCGAGTTGACCGGGCTGGCGCAGGGCGTGGCGGATGCCGGGCGCGGCTTCATGGAGATCGTCTCCGACTGGTTGCAGCCGGACCCCGCCGGCGAGTTCGCGATGATGCAGCGGATCCATGACGCGAGCGGGCGTCCCATCGTGTTCTCGATGACCGCGCGGCATGACCGCACCGAGGTGTGGAAGGAACTGCTGGCGCTGAGCGATGGCGCGGCGGCAGCGGGCAAGAGCATTCGCCCGGTGTTTCCGCCACGGCCCATCGGGATATTGCTGGGGCTGCGCGGCACGCAGAATCCATTCAGCGGTTGCGCGTCGTATCGGGCCATCGCGCATCTTCCGCTGGCGGAGCGGGTGGCGGCGATGCGCGACCCCGCGGTGCGCGCGCGCATTCTCAGCGAGGACCCGGTGAAGGACAGCGTCTTCCCGCTGATCCAGCGCATCGGCTATGCGCGGATGTTCCTGTTCCAGGACCCGCCGAACTACACGCCGCCGCGGGAGCAGAGCATCGAGGCGATTGCCGCGCGCGAAGGGCGCACCGCGCCGGAGGTGGCCTATGACATGCTGCTGGCGGATGAGGGCCGCAGCTTCATCTTCACCGCGCTGACCAACTATGCCGACTACACGCTGAACCCCAGCGAGGAGTGCTTGCGCCACCCCAACACCATCATGGGGCTGAGCGATGGCGGCGCGCATGTCGGCTTCATCAGCGATGGCAGCTTCCCCAGCTTTTTGCTGGCGCATTGGGGGCGCGGGCGCGGCTTTGCGCTGGAGGAGTTGGTGCGGCGGCTGACCAGCGACACGGCGGCGGCGGCCGGCTTCACCGACCGTGGCGTGCTGGCGCCGGGCAAGCTGGCGGACGTGAACCTGATCGACTTCGACAAGCTGCGGCTGCGGCGGCCCGATGTGGTGGCCGACCTGCCCGCCGGCGGCAAGCGGCTGATGCAGCGCGCCGATGGCTATGTTGCGACCATCAAGACCGGCGTCGTCACCTATCGTGACGGCGTTGCGACCGGGGCCTTGCCCGGCAAGCTGCTGCGTGGAGCCGCCTGAATGTCCGAGACCATGTTCGAGAAGATCTGGCAGAAGCATCGCGTGCTGGACCGCGATGACGGCCAGACGCTGCTGTATGTGGACACCCACCTGCTGCATGACGGCGGCGCCACCGCTTTCGACTTCATCCGCAACCGCGGCCTGAAGCCGCGCGCGCCGGAGCGGATCTTCGCCACGCCCGACCACTATGTCTCCACCAGCACGCGCAAGGTGGAGGAGATCGAGGATCCGCGCCATCGCGAGATGGTGGAGAAGCTGGACCGCAACACGCGGGAGTTCGGCATCAAGCAGTTCGGCCTGGGCACGGAAGGCCAGGGCATCGTGCATGTGATGGGGCCGGAGCAGGGGCTCTCGCAGCCGGGCATCCTGCTGGTGTGCGGTGACAGCCATACCAGTACGCATGGTGCGGTGGGCGCGCTGGCCTTCGGCATCGGCAGCACGGAAGTGGCGCATGTGCTGGCGACGCAGACGCTGTGGCAGCGCAAGCCGAAGACCATGCGTATTCGCGTGGATGGCACGCTCAGCGACCAGGTGACGGGCAAGGATGTGATCCTGGCCATCATAGCGAAGATCGGCGCCGCTGGCGGGACCGGGCATGTGCTGGAATACACCGGCAGCGCGATCCGTGGGCTTTCCATGGAAGGCCGGCTGACGCTGTGCAACATGAGCATCGAGGGCGGTGGCCGCGCCGGCATGGTGGCGCCGGACGACACCACTTTCCAGTACCTGGCGGGGCGGCCGCATGCGCCGAAGGGCGCGGCCTGGGATACGGCGCTGGATCGTTGGCGCGCACTGCCGAGTGCTGATGACGCGGTTTTCGATGCCGAGGTTTCGCTGGATGGCAGCGCCATTCAGCCGATGGTGACCTGGGGCAATTCGCCGGAGGATGCGCTGCCGATCGATGGCCGCATTCCCGACCCGAGCAAGGCGGTGGATGCCGAGCGGCGCGAGCAGATGGCGCGCATGCTGGTGTACATGGGGCTGGAGGCGGGGACGCCGCTGAGTGAGGTGGCGGTGGACCGCGTGTTCATCGGCAGTTGCACCAACAGCCGGATCGAGGACATGCGTGCCGCCGCCGCCGTGGCGAAGGGCCGCAAGGTGGCCGGCAGCGTGCGCGCCTGGGTGGTGCCGGGCAGCGAGGGCGTGAAGCGCCAGGCCGAGGCCGAGGGGCTGCACGACATCTTCCGCGCCGCGGGCTTTGAGTGGCGCCAGCCTGGGTGTTCGATGTGCCTGGGCACCAATGGCGATATCGCGCAGCCGGGCGAGCGCGTGGCGAGCACCAGCAACCGTAACTTCATGGGCCGCCAGGGGCCGGGGGCGCGCACGCATCTGCTGAGCCCGGCGATGGCGGCGGCGGCGGCGATCACCGGCCACTTCACGGATGTGCGCCGGCTGCTGGCGGGAGAAGCGTGATGGAAGCGTTCCGGACCCTCGACGCCGTGGCGGTGCCGCTGCCGCGGCCGAACATCGACACCGACCAGATCATTCCCGCGCGCTTCCTCAGCCGCCCGCGGGAGGTGGACCACGCCGGCTTCCTGTTCCACGACGCGCGCCGGCTGCCGGATGGCGAGCAGGACCCGGAATTCGCGCTGAACACCGAGGCGTGGCGCAATGCGCGCATCGTGGTGGCCGGCAAGAACTTCGCCTGCGGTTCCTCGCGTGAAGCGGCGGTGTGGGCGTTGTTCGATGCCGGCTTCCGCTGCGCCATCGCGCCCAGCTTCGGCGATATCTTCAGCAACAACGGCATGAAGAACGGCCTGCTGCCGGTGGTGCTGCCGGCCGATGTGGTCGAGGCGATCATCGCCCAGGTGGAGGCCGACCCCGGTGCGCGCATCCAGGTGGATCTGCCGGCGCAGACGGTGACGGCACCGGATGGCAGCGTGCATGGCTTCGAGGTTGATCCCTTCGCCAAGCATTGCATGCTGGAAGGGCTGGACGAGATCGGCCTGACGCAAAGCTACGAAGAAGAAATTGCGGCCTTCGAGCGCCGCTTCGGCAGGGAAAACGTGCGTTGAAAATAGCTGTTCTCGGCGGTGATGGCATCGGGCCGGAAGTCACCGCGCAATCGGTCAAGGCGCTGCGCGCCGTCTCCGCCAACAGCGGCCCGCAATTCGAGATGGCGGAGGCGCTGATCGGCGACGCCGCCTACGACAAGTTCGGCGACCCGCTGCCGGCCAGCACGCTGGAGATGGCGGGTAAGGCGGATGCGATCCTGTTCGGCGCCGCAGGCACCTATGAGAGCGACCTGCGCCCGGCGGAATCGCGTGGTGGGCATGGGCTGCTGCGGCTGCGCAAGCACCTGGACCTCTACGCCAATTTCCGGCCGTGCTTCGCCTTCCCGGAACTCATCGGGGCTTCCACGCTGAAGCGCGAGGCGATCGAGGGCGTGGACCTAGTGGTGCTGCGCGAGCTGACCGGCGACATCTATTTCGGCACGCCGCGCGGCGTCAGCCGCGATGCCGATGGCCAGCGCGTCGGCATCAACACCATGCGCTACACCGAAGGCGAAATCCGCCGGGTGCTGCATGCCGGCTTCAAGGCCGCGCGCATGCGGCGGCGCAAGCTGTGCAGCGTGGACAAGGCGAACGTGCTGGAGACCAGCCAGCTGTGGCGCGAAGTCGCGATCGAGGTGTCGCGCGACTACCCGGATGTGGAGCTGAAGCACGAATACGTCGACGCGATGGCGATGCACCTGATCCGCCGCCCGCGCGACTTCGACGTGATCGTCACCGGCAACATCTTCGGCGACATCCTGTCCGATGCCGCCGCGATGCTGACGGGCTCCATCGGCATGCTGCCGTCTGCCTCGCTGGGCGAGGGTGGGCGCGGGCTGTATGAGCCGGTGCATGGCTCGGCGCCGGACATCACCGGCAAGGATATGGCCAATCCGCTGGCCAGCATCCTCTCCACCGCCATGATGCTGCGGCATTCCGGCGGCATGGAGGCCGAGGCGCAGCTGGTGGAACGCGCGGTGCGCCAGGTGCTGGCCGATGGCTACCGCACCGGCGACATCATGGAAGCCGGCGCGACGCGGCTGGGTTGTGACGCCATGGGCGACGCCGTCGCCACCGCCATCCTCAAGCTGAAGGGCTAGCACCATGCTGGGTCGTCGCGCGTTGCTCGCCTCCACGCTGGCGGCCCCCGCCCTGGCGCAGGAAGCCTGGCCGAGCCGGACCATTCGCTTCGTCGTCGCCTTCGCCGCCGGTGGTGCCGCGGACACGGCGGCGCGGGCGGTGGGGCAGAAGATCCAGGAGATCCTGGGCCAGTCCGTCGTCATCGAGAACCGCACCGGCGGCAATGCGGTGGTGGCGGAAAGCGCCATCATGCAGTCGCCGCGCGACGGCTACACCTTCCTGGTGGATGCGGCGAACCAGTTGACCAACCCCGTGCTGATGCATCCGCCGCCGTTCGACTACCGGCAGGACTTCATCCCGGTCAGCCAGATCTGCGACTTTCCGCAGGTCATCGCGGTGAAGCACGACTTCCCGGCCAAGGACATCCACGAGTTCGTCGCCTACATGCGCGCCAACCCCAACAAGGTCAGCTGGGGCACGCCGCCGGCCGCCGGCATGGCGCACCTGGCGGGCGAGGAATTCGGCCGGCGCGTTGGCGTGCGCTGGCTGCACACGCCGTATCGTGGCGGTGCGGATGCGGCGCGCGACATCGCCGCCGGCGTGATCGACAGCGTGCTGATCACCACCAACTCCATCCGTCCGCCGGTGCAGGCGGGGCGGGCGCGGATATTGGCCGTCACCAGCAGCCAGCGGGTGCCGACGCTGCCGGATGTGCCGACCATCAGCGAGTCGGTGGCGCCGGGCTTCGACATGAACGACTGGAACGGGCTGTTCGCCGCGAAGGGCGTGCCGATGGAGATCTGCCGCAAGCTGGCCGCCGCCAATGCGGAGGCCTGCCGCGATGCCGGCGTGCGCCAGCGGATGGACGCCGCCGGCGCGATCATGTCCGGCAGCACGCCGGAGGGCTTCTCCGCCTTCCTGGAAAAGCTGCGCGGGCCGGTGGAGCAGGTGATCCGCGCCGCCGGCATCAGCCTGGGCTGAGGCGCCTATTCGGCCGCCGCGCGCTGCGCCGGCGGCCGGAAGGCGGGGATCACCCGCTCGGCGAAGAGCCGCAGGCTGTTCATGGTCTTCTCGTGCCCGTAGTAGGGCGGGTAGTGCAGCAGCAGGCTGGTCATGCCGGTGCGGGCCTGCAGCGCGCGCAGCTTGGCGGTCACCGTCTCGGCGCTGCCATGCAGCAGCGTGGTGTTCAGCAGGTCGTCATAGGTGACGGCGCTGCCTTTTTCGGAGACGCTGCCGAGGTAGCCGCTGGTGCCGCTGCCGCCGAAATGCAGGATGTGGCGCAGGATGTGCTCCTCGGTATCGGCGCGGGCCTCGGCGTCGGTTTCCCCCACATAGACCATGCGGGCGATGTCGATGTTGCCGGCGGCGGGGTTGTGGCGCTGCGGCGCCGGTGCCTCGGCGAGCGCGGCGCGGTACAGCGCGCATTGCGCCGCCAGCGTCTCGGTGCCCGGCAGCGTGCTCAGCATCAGGCCGAAGCCGTTGCGCCCGGCATAGCCGATGGAACGGTCGGTGCCGCCGGCCATGTAGAGCGGCGGGTGCGGCAGCTGGATCGGCACCGGCAGCATCTCGTACTGGCCCTCGACGACGCCCTGGTAGTACTTGCCCTTGTGGGTCCAGCGCCGGCGATGGAAGGCGTCGAACATCAGCCGCACGGATTCCTCGACGATGTCGCGGCGGCTGTCGAAATCCTTGCCCAGCCCCTCGAACTCATAGGGCCGGTAGCCGCTGCCGATGCCCAGCCGCACGCGGCCGTTGGACAGCACATCGACGAAGGCGGTGTTCTCCACCACGCGGATCGGGTCGTACAGCGGCAGGGTGATGACGCCGGCGGCCAGGTTGATGCGCGTGGTCCGCGCCGCCAGGTAGGCCATGAAGGCGAAGCAGTCCGGCATGATGCCGTAGTTGGTGCTGAAGTGGTGCTCGGCGATCCAGGCGGTGTCGTAGCCCAGCGCCTCCGCACGGATGATCTCGTCCGTGGTGCGGGCGTGCACGGCCTGGTGCGGATAGGGTTCCTCCACCGGGTTCGGGTGGCTGGTGACGAGGATACCGAATTCCATGTTTCGCTCCCGCTGGATTTTGCCGGGAGTGTAGCGGTTCAGCCGCCGCGCAACAGGCCCTGCGCGGCGGCGCGCGCCCATTTGGCGTCCTCCCGCGCCAGCAGCGCGGCGAAGCGGGCGGGCGGTTCCACCTGGCCGTCCATGCCCATCTCGCGCAGGCGGGCCTGCATGCCGGGGTCTGCCGCGGCACCGATGATGGCGGCGGCCAGGCGCTGGGTGATGGCCTCCGGCAGGCCCGGCGGGGCGAACATGCCGTACCAGCCGGGGTGGTCGTAGTCCGCCAGGCCCGCCGCCTGCGCCAGGCTGGGCACGCCGGGCAGCAGCGGCGAGGGTTCCGCATTGGCGATGCCGATGATCCGCAGCCGGCCGCTGCCCATCTGCGCGCGGGCGGATTCCGGGCTGGAATACGCCAGCGAGAGGTGGCCGGCCATGACGTCGGGCAGCATCGGCCCGGCGCCACGATAGGGCACTTCCGTCATCACCAACCCGGCCTGGCGTGCGAAGTCCTGGCCGGCGAAGCTGTTGGCGGCCGTGGTGGTGCCGTAGCTCAGGCGGCCGGGGTTGGCGCGGGCATAGGCGACCATGCCGGCCGCGTCCTGGAAGGGCGCCGAGGCGCTGGCCACCAGCACCACCGGAAAGCGCGAGAGCAGCACCACCGGCGTGAAGTCCCGCACGGGGTGGAAGGGCAGGTTGGGCACGGTGTAGCGCAGCGGCACATGGCCGCTGGTGACCACCAGCAGCAGGTAGCCATCGGGTTCCGCGCGGGCGACGGCGTCGCTGCCGACCACGCCGTTGCCGCCGGGGCGGTTCTCCACCAGCAACTGCTGGCCGAGGGCCGGGCGCGATGCCTCGGCCAGGCTGCGGGTGACCAGGTCGGTGCCGCCGCCGGGGCTGTAGGGCACGATGATGCGGATGGGCCGGCTGGGCCAGGCTTCCTGCGCCTGGGCCGCGGCCGCGCTGGCCAGCAGCGCCGCCAGCGCGCGGCGGCTCAGGCCGCCCATGTCATGCCCAGCGCGGCGGCCTGGCGGCGTTCATAGCCCTGCTTCTCGGCGTTCCAGTCCTGGCCGCGGATGCCGCCGCGCACCGCGCCGGGTTCGCAGGATTTGTACGGCTCCACCCAGCCGGGCGGCAGGCGGCGGCTGTTCGGCGGGGCCAGCCACAGCCGGTACAGCAGGCGGCGCTTCTCGGGTTCGTCGTGGTCCTCGAATTCGGTGCGGCTGTGCAGCGTGGTGTGGTTGTGCAGCAGTTGCATGTCGCCGGGCTGCAGGAAGAACGGGTACATCAGCGCGGGGCGACGCACCACGGCGTCCAGCAGGTCCAGCGCCTCGCGCTGGCGCGCGTTCAGCTGTGGCACGCCGGGCAGCTTCTGCGCCTGTTCCACCCGGTTGCGGACCCAGCGGCCGAACAGCCGGTCCTCGGCCACGCCATAGATCGGGCAGGTGAAGTGCGGCGCCTCGCCCGGTGCCTGTTCCGCCTGGCGGCTGTAGTTGAAGGCGCCGTAAAGCAACTCCAGCAACTCGGGCGCCTCGCGCAGCAGGATGTTGTGCGCGGTGAGAGAGGAGCTGCACATGCTCATGCCGCCGGCGCGCGCCTGATTGTAGCAGGTCAGCACGATCAGGTCGGCGCCGTCGGTGTGGAAGTCCAGCTCGGCATTGCTGGAATAGCCGCGTCCCGTGGGGCTGCGGTAGTCGGTGCCGATGTTGCGGACCTGGCTGATGTACTGGCTGGCCTTGCTCTGCGGCCGGGCGACGCCGAGGTGCAGGCCGATGCCCCAGGTCAGGAACTCGAATTCCTGCTCGGAAAGCCCGTCCCGCGGCATGCCGCGCAGCAGGGAGATGCCGCGGCCGTCGAAGGTCTCGCGTACCGCGGCGCGGATCGGCGCCTCGGCGCGGCCGAGGTCGAATTCCTCCCTGGCGTAGCTGAACAGCGGGCGGGCCGGGTCGTAGGCGCGCTTGACCGCCGCCAGCAGGTCGGCGCGGGCGGCGTCGTCCAGCTGGAACAGCCAACCGTGGTCGGCGGCCAGGCTGGCCGCGTCCCATTCCGCCGGGGTGCCGGCGCCGATCGGGCGCACCGGGGCTACTCCGCCGCGGCCTTGTTCTCGAGGGGATCGCGGTACTTGTTGCGGCGGGGCAGCCACTCGTCGGCGCCCATGCGGTGGAAGATTTCCGCCGGCTTGCCCATGTGCGCGCCGCTTGGGTAGCCCTTGCCGGCCTGGATGCCCTGCAGGACAGCGTCGCAGGCGCCGATGACGGTCCGCAGCAGCATGCCCGGCAGGATGGTCAGCTTGTAGCCGGCGGCCTCCGCCACCTCCAACGGCACCTCCGGCGTCTTGCCGCCATGGACGATGTTCAGCATGCAGGGCCCGCGCACCAGCTTCGGCACCGCTTCCAGCTCCGCCATGGTCTGCATGGCTTCCACGAAGGCCATGTCGGCACCGGCCTCGATGGCCGCATTGGCGCGGGCGATGGCGTCGTCGAAGCTGGTGACGGCGCGGGCATCGGTGCGGGCGATGATCAGGAAGTCGGGGTTCTGTCGCGCATCGGCGGCGGCGCGGATCTTGGCCGCGTAGTCCTCGATGCTAATGACTTCCTTGCCGTCCAGGTGGCCGCAGCGCTTCGGCGTGACCTGGTCCTCGATATGGATGCCGGCGACGCCCTCGCGTTCGTATTCCTGCACGGTGCGGTAGACGTTCAGCTCGTTGCCGTAGCCGGTATCGGCATCCGCGATGACCGGGATCTTGGTGGCGCGGGCGATGCGGCCGGCATTGGCCGTCATCTCGGTCTGGGTGATCAGGCCGTAGTCGGGGAAGCCGAGCGTCGCCGAGGTGCCGGCGCCGGTCATGTAGATGCAGGAGAAGCCGGCCTGTTCGATCAGCCGGCCGGTGATGCAGTCATAGGCGCCGGGGGCGACGACCATGCGGCCGGATGCGAGCAGGGCGCGCAATTGGGCGGGGCGGGACATGCTTGGTTCCTCCTGGCTGTTGGCCCCATGCAAGCACGCGGCCCGCCGGGGCGCTACACCGGCTCCAGCGACCGCCGCGCGCCCTCGGGCAGCGTCACGGCGATGGCGTCGCCGGGATGGACCTCGCCGCCCTGTTCCACCACGGCCATGATGCCGGCCTTGCGGACCAGCTTGCCGTCGGGCGTGCGGTCCAGCGTTGCCGCCATCAGGCCGGGGGCGAATTTGTTAAGCTGCAGGCAGGGGTTGCGCAGGCCGGTCACGCGCAGCAGCGCCGCCTGGCCCAGCCGCAGCAGCGTGCCCTGGGGCAGCGCCAGCAGGTCCAGGCCGGATGTCGTCACGTTCTCACCGATGTCGCCGGGCGCCAGGGTGAAGCCCTTGGCGGCCAGCTCCTCGATCAGCTCGGCCTGCAGCAGGTGGACCTGGCGCAGGTTGGGCACCGTGGGGTCGCGGGCGACGCGGCTGCGGTGCTTCACCGTGGCGCCGGCATGCGCGTCCCCGGCCACGCCCAGGCCGGCCAGCAGGGTGATGCTGAGCGCGTTGGGCTTGGAGAAGCGGTGCCGGCCATCCAGGCTGACGGCAATGACCCGGGCGGTCATGGCGTCCGTACCGGCAAGGCGGTCATGCCATTCGCCCGGGCCAGGGCGATCATGCTGTCCGCTCCGGCTGGGCGATCATGCCATTCGCCCGCAGGGCGATCATGCCATTGCCTGGGCTGGTGGCCGCGCCATCCAGTTCATCGCGGTGGCGCTGACGCCGACCACGACCATGACCGGCCAGAAGGCGTCGTAGTTGCCGGCGTACTGGATCAGCAGCGCGCCGCTGCCGGCGCCGAGGAAGCCGCCGACCTGGTGGCTGAGGAAGCAGACGCCATACAGCGCGCCCAGGTCCGTCATGCCGAAGCGCCGGGCGATGGCGGCATTGGTCAGCGGGATGGTGCCGAGCCAGACGAAGCCCATGACCGCGGCGAAGATGATGGTGCCGAGCTCGGTCGGCACGGTCGCGGCAAACACCGCGATGGCGACGCTGCGGACCAGGTAGATGGCGCCCAGCGCGATCTCCGGCCGGATGAAGTCGCTGGCCCGGCCGCAGACCCAGCTGCCGGGAATGTTGAACAGCCCCACCGTCATCAGCGCCATGGCACCCATGGCGGGCAGTCCGCACAGGGTCAGGTGGCTGGGCAGGTGCACGGTCAGGAAGGCCAGCTGGAAGCCGCAGGCGAAGAAGCCGCCGGTCAGCAGGGCAAAGTCGCGGTCCGCCAGCGCGCGGCGGGCCAGGGCGGGCAGCCCGGCCAGGCCGGCGGCGGTGCGTGCGGCGGCGGCGGTCGGCCGCCATTCCACGGTACGGGCAATGGGGATGACCGCCACCGCCGCCAGCGCCAGCCCGGCCAGCGCGGTGGTGGCGCCCCAGGCGCCGATCAGCTGGTCCGCAAACGGCACCATGGCCGCCTGCCCGAGCGAGCCGCCGGCACTGGCCAGGCCGATCATCTCGCCCCGGCGTTCCGGCGGCACGGCACGGCCGACCGCGGCCAGCACCGCGCCGGTGCCGGCGCCGGCCACGCCGATGCCGGTCAGGATGCCGATGCCGATGACGACGGTGGCGCTGCCGGGTGCGAAGGCGACCAGGCCGAGGCCGGCCGCCAGGCAGGCACCGCCCACGGCCATGACCCGGCCGGCGCCGTAGCGGTCGCCCATGGCACCGCCCATCGGCTGCGCCAGGCCCCAGGCCAGGTTGTGCAGGGCGATGGCGGCGCCAAGCAGGCCCGGAGCGATGCCCTGTTCGGTGGCCAGCGGCAGCACGAACAGCCCGAAGGTCTGCCGGATGCCCAGGGCCAGGCTGATGGAGGCGGCCGCGGCAATGACCACGGCCCACATGGCGGCTTTCATGCCACCATCACACCCTGGCAAGGCGGCAGCCGCAACGGCGGTTCACGCCGTGCCCGTCATGCGTCAGGCGCGGGGGAGCCGGCGCGGCGTGGGGTCAGTGGTGGCCTTCGACGGCGGCGTCGATGTCGCCGCGGGTAAGGCCCAGGTCGGCCAGCTCATGCGCGCCCATGGCGCGCAGCTCGGCACGGGCGCGGGCGCGGGCGGGCCAGCCCAGCACGCGGTCGGCCAGCCGGTGGAAGGTGGCCATGACGGCCGCCTGGTGCGCGCGGGCCTCGGCCAGACGCAGCGCCTCGTTCCGGTCCGCGGCGTCATTCCGCAGGGTGGGGAACAGGAAAGCCACTTCCGCCTTGGTGATGCGGGCGCTCATTGTCGGTATCCTCAGGGTTCGACGGGCCAGGAATGGCCGTCGCGCATTTCGCATGTGCGAGATACGCCCTGATGCTGGGGTTTCAATACGCCAAGGCGGCAGCCGAGCCATGCGCGTGCCGCATGAAATTCTGTGGATGGATGCAAATATGAATGAGCAACTAAGCGGAAGCGCCCGATGACCCCGGCGCAGCGAATCGCCGCCCTGCGGGCCCGGCTGGCCGAGGCCGGGGTGGATGGCTTCGTGGTGCCGCGCGCCGACGAGTTCCTGGGCGAATACGTGCCGCCCTCCGGCGAGCGCCTGGCCTGGCTGACCGGCTTTACCGGCAGCGCCGGGCTGGCGGTGGTGCTGGCGGACCGCGCCGCGCTGTTCACCGATGGCCGCTACACCACCCAGGCGGCGCAGCAGAGCGACACCGGCATCTGGGAACAGCGCCACATCACCGAGAACCCGCCGGGCGCCTGGCTGAAGCAGCACGCGGCGGGGCTGCGCGTGGGCTACGACCCCTGGCTGTTGAGCGAGGCTGGGCTGCGGCGGCTTTCGCCGGAGGGGGTGGAGATGGTGCCGCTGGCGGCCAACCCGCTGGACGCGGCCTGGGCGGACCGGCCGGCGCCGCCGCTGGCCGCCGCCGTGCCGCATCCGCTGGAATACGCGGGGGTGGAGGCGGCGCAGAAGCGGGCCGAGGCGGCGAAGGCGCTGCGCGAGGCCGGCGAGGCCGCCGCCGTGCTGGCCGACCCGCACAGCGCGGCCTGGCTGCTGAATATTCGCGGCTCCGACCTGGAGAACACGCCGCTGGCGCTGTGCTTCGCGCTGCTGCACGCGGATGCCCGGGTGGAGTTGTTCCTGGACCCGGTGAAGGTGCCGGTCGAGACCCGGGCGCATCTGGGGAACGAGGTGCAGGTGCGGCCGCGTGCCGAGCTGCCGGCCGCGCTGGCGGCGTTGGAAGGTGAGCGCGTGCGGCTGGATGCCGAGGTGACGCCGGCCTGGTTCGTCCAGGCGCTGCGCGAGGCCGGCGCCGAGCCGCGCGACGGCGAGGACCCCTGCCGCCTGCCGCGCGCCTGCAAGAATCCGGTGGAGCAGGACGGCGCCCGCGCCGCGCATGTCAGGGACGGGGCGGCGATGGCGGCCTTCCTCGCCTGGTTCAGCGCCGCGGCGCCGGCGGGCGGGCAGACCGAGCTTTCGGCGGCGGCGAAGCTGCTGGCCTGCCGGGCGGCGCAACCTCTGTTCCGGGCCGAGAGCTTCCCGGCCATCTCCGGCGCCGGCGAGCATGGCGCGATCGTGCATTACCGGGTGACGCCGGACACCGACCGGCGGATCAACGCCGACGAGTGCTTCCTGCTGGACAGCGGCGGGCAGTACCTGGACGGCACCACCGACATCACCCGCACGCTGTGGACCGGCCCCAGCCCGGCGCCGGCGGGGCTGCGGGAGAGGTTCACCCGCGTGCTGCTGGGGCATATCGCGCTGGCGACGCTGCGCTTCCCCAAGGGGGTGGCGGGGCCACATATCGACGTGCTGGCGCGGGCCGCGCTGTGGCAGGCCGGGCTGGACTACGACCACGGCACCGGCCACGGCATCGGCAGCTTTTTGAGCGTGCATGAAGGCCCCGCGGGCATTTCCCGCGCGGCAAGGCCGGTGCCGTTGCAGCCGGGGATGATCCTGAGCGACGAGCCCGGCTACTACCTGCCGGGGCAGTACGGCATCCGGATCGAGAACCTGGTGCTGGTGCAGGAGGCGCCGACCCTGCCGGACCAGGTGAAGCCGTTCCTGGCCTTCGAGACGCTGACGCTGGCACCCTATGACCGCGCGCTGATCGACCTGCCCATGCTGGAGGCAAGCCAGCGCGCCTGGGTCGATTCCTACCATCAACGGGTGCTGGCCGAGGTGGCGCCGCTCTGCGACGCTGCCACCGCCGCCTGGCTGGCCAAGGCCTGCGCGCCGCTTTGACGGAGGCTACCCATGCGCCCGCTTCGCCGCTCCCTGTTGGCCGCGCCCCTGCTGCTTGCGCTGCCGGCGCGGGCGCAACCGCGGCCGCTGCGGATGATCGTCTCGCTGGGGCCGGGTTCCACCGTGGACCTGGCGGCGCGGGTCATCGCGGAGGATCTCAGCCAGCGGCGCGGCCAGCAGGTGCTGGTGGAGAATGCCGCCGGCGGCGAGGGGATCGTCGCCGCCAACGCCCTGCTGCGCGCCAGGGCGGGCGAGGCGGTGATGTACAGCTTCGGCGACCTGGTGACGGTGCCGCCCTCGACGCCGCCGGGCTACGACCTGGTGGCGGAGCTGGTGCCGGTGGCGGGGACGTCGGCCAACCCGCTGGTGCTGGCGGCGGCGCCCGGGCTGGGCGTGCGGGACCTGGGCGCCCTGATGGCGCTGGCGCGGCAGAAGCCGGGGGAGCTGGGCTACTACACGTCGCCGGGGGGCGCCGCCCTGGGCATGCGGGCGTTGCAGCGCGAGGCCGGGGTGACGCTGGTGAAGGTGCCGTACCGCAGCAGCGCGGCGGCGATGGTGGATCTGACCGCCGGGCGGATCGCCATGCTGCTGGCGCCGCAGGGCGCGGTGCTGGAGCTGGTGGCGGCCGGGCAGGTGGTGGCGATCACCACGCCGGGGCCGGCGCGCAGCCCGGCGCTGCCTGACATGCCGACGGCTGCCGAGGCCGGCTTCCCCGCCTTCAAGGCCGAGGGCAGCCAGGGCATCTTCGCCGCGCGAACCTGGCCGGAAGCCGAGCGCGAGGCGCTGGCGGCGCAGGTGCTGGCGACGCTGCTGGAGCCGGCGGTGCTGACGCGGCTGGCGGCGGCGGGGGTGACGGCGCATGGCCGCGGTCCCGCGGACTACGCGGCCTACCTGGCGGAAACGCGGGAGCGGCTGGCGGTGCTGGTGCGGGAATTCGGGCCGGAATAGCGCCTGACCGTCCGAGGCGCTGGCGCCGAAGGGTGAGTCGGTCGCGCAGGCGAAGCGCCTGACCGTCCGAGGCGCTGGTGCCGAAGGGTGTGAGTCAGTCGCTAAGGCGAAGCTACAGCGTCAGCGTCGCGCCGAAGGGCAGGGTGGTGAAGGCGTCCGCGGCCACGCCGTGCTTATCGCGCGCCGCGGCCAGGTCGCGTTCCGGCGCGTCGATCGCCTCGTCCGTGAGGCCGGCGAAGGTGCCGTAGTGCATGCCCACGCTGCGCCGCGCGCCCAGCGCCAGGTGGGCCTGCACCGCTTCATCCGGGTTCATGTGCTGGAAGCGCATGAAGCCGCGCGGCTCATAGGCGCCGATCGGGATCAGCGCGCAGTCGATATGCGGGAAGCGCTGGGCGATCTCGGCGAAGTGGCCGCACCAGCCGCTGTCGGCGGCGAAGTAGAGCGTCTGCCCGCCACCCTGGATGACGAAGCCGCCCCATAGCGCCTGGTTGCGGTCCCACGGCGTGCGGGCGGAGAAATGCTGCGCCGGGACATAGGTGATGGTCAGGCCGCCGGCATGGTGCGTCTGCCACCAGTCCAGCTCATGCGCGTGGGGGATGCCGGCCTTGGCCAGGTGGCGCGCATTGCCCAGGCCGGTGACGGCCGCGGGCTGCCACAGCCGCCGCACCTGGCGCAGCGTCGGCAGGTCCAGGTGGTCGTAGTGGCAATGGCTGAGCAGCAGCAGGTCCACGCCCGGCAGCGCCTCCAACTGCTGGCCGGGCGCGCGGACGCGCTTGGGGCCGAAGCCGGGCAGCGGCGAGCAGCGCGCCGACCAGATGGGGTCCAGCAGCACGGCCTGGCCGCCGACCTGCACGTAGAAGCTGGCGTGGTTGATGAAGGTGACGCTCAGCGCCCCGGTCCGCACCGGCGGCGGCTGCGGCGGGTCCTGCACCCATGCCGGCCAGGGCTGCGGCTGGCGGGTGCGGCGCCAATGCCAGACGGCGCGCCAGGAGGTGCCGGGGGTTTGCCGCGGCGTGACGTTGTGGAAGCGCCCATCCGGGCCGCGCGGCGCGGTCACGCCATGTTGGCCTGGCTGCGGAACTCGGCCTCGGTGAGGGTGGTCACGCCGAGTTCGGCGGCCTTGGCGGCCTTGCTGCCGGCATCGGCGCCGACGATCAAAAAGTCGGTCTTCTTGCTGACGCTTTTGGTCACCTTGGCGCCGAGGCGTTCGGCCTGGGCCTCGGCTTCCGGGCGCGTCATCGTCTCCAGCGTGCCGGTGAAGACCACGGTCTTGCCGGCGAAGGGGCTGTCGGAGGCGGCGATCTCCACCGGTTGCGGCGTGACGAATTGCGCCAGGTCGTCCAGCGCCGCCAGGTTGCGCGGCTCGGCGAAGAACTCCACCAGCTCCTGCGCGATGCTGGGCCCGATGCCCTGGATGCTGCCGAGTTCTTCCCGTGCCTCGCTGCCGATGATGCGGGCGGCGAGCATCTTCTCCCGCCATTCCGGCAGGGAGTGGTAGTGGCGGGCCAGCAGCTTGGCATTGGCCTCGCCGATGCGGCGGATGCCCAGCGCGAAGATGAAGCGGTCGAAGGCCGGCGCGCGCCGCGCCTCGATGCCGCGGAGCAGGTTGCGGACGCTGGTCTCGCCCCAGCCCTCGCGGGCGCCGAGTTCGGCGGCGCGGTCGGGCAGGCGGAAGATGTCGGCCGGCGAGCGCAGCCAGCCGAGCTCGAACAGCTCCTGGATGCGTTCCTCGCCCAGCCCTTCGAAATCCAACGTGTTGCGGGCGACGAAGTGCTGCAGCCGCTGGGTGGTCTGCGCCGGGCAGATCAGGCCGCCGGTGCAGCGACGGACCACCTCGCCCTCCGCGCGCACCGCGTGGCTGTTGCAGGCGGGGCAGAGGGTGGGGAAGGCGAAGGGGGTGCTGTCCTCGGCCCGCTTTTCCAGCACCACGGAGACGATCTGCGGGATGACATCGCCGGCGCGTTGCAGCACCACGGTGTCGCCGACGCGGACATCCTTGCGGGCAATCTCATCTTCATTGTGCAGCGTGGCGTGCTGCACGACGACGCCGCCGACATTGACCGGTTCCATGACGGCGCGCGGCGTCAGGGCGCCGGTGCGGCCGACCTGGATTTCGATGCGCAGCAGGCGCGTGGTGGCCTGCTCGGCGGGGAATTTCCAGGCGATGGCCCAGCGCGGCGCACGGCCGACGAAGCCGAGGCGGGTCTGCCAGTCCAGCCTATCCAGCTTGTAGACCACGCCGTCGATGTCATAGGCGAGGCCGGCGCGCTCGGCGCCCACGCGGGCCTGGAAGGCGGCGGCGTCGGCCTCGGTTTCCAGCCGTTGGCTGAGTGGGTTCACGCTGAAGCCCCAGGCTTCCAACTGCTTCAGCCATTCCCAGTGCGAGGCGACGGGCACGCTGCTGGCCGCGCCCATGGCGTAGGCGAAGAGCTTGAGCGGGCGGGCCGCGGTGATCTTGGCGTCCAGCTGGCGCAGGCTGCCGGCGGCGAAGTTGCGCGGGTTGGCGTAGATCCGGCGTCCCGCCTCGGCCTCCGCCTGGTTGAAGGCGAGGAATTCCTGCTTCCCACAAAAGACCTCGCCGCGGATCTCGATGCGGTCCGGCGCGCCCTTCAGCCGCAGCGGCAGGTCGCGCAGCGTCTTCAGGTTGGCGGTGATGTCCTCGCCCTCGGCCCCGTCGCCGCGCGTGGCGCCGCGGGTGAAGCGGCCATTCTCATAGGTCAGATTGACCGAGAGGCCGTCGATCTTCGGCTCACCCACGAAGTGCAGCACGTCGTCCTTCAGGCCCAGGAAGCGGCGGATGCGGGCGCAGAACTCGGCAAAGTCTTCCGGCGCGAAGGCGTTGTCGAGCGAGAGCATCGGCACGCCGTGCTTCAGCTTGGAAAAGCCCTCGGCCGGGGCGGTGCCGACGCGGCGGCTGGGGCTGTCCTCGCGGATCAGCTCGGGGAAGCGGGCTTCGATCGAGCGGTTGCGGCGGACCAGCGCGTCATACTCGGCGTCGCTGAGCGCGGGCGCATCCTGCTCATGGTAGAGCTTGTCGTGGTGGGCGATTTCGGCGGCCAGGCGCGCGAGCTCGGCGGCGGCTTCTTCCTCGGTCAGCGCCTCGACCGGCCGCGTGTCGGTCACAGCAGCCCGCCGGTCAGCAGGCTGTCGGCCGCGGCGCGTGCCGCTTCGGTCACGCGCTCGCCGGCCAGCATGCGCGCCAGTTCCTCGCGCCGTTCGGCCTTGGGCAGGGCTTCCACCAGCGTGCTGGCGCGGCCGGCCTTGACCGATTTGCTGACGCGCAGATGCGCCGCGCCGCGTGCCGCCACCTGCGGCGAATGCGTCACCACCAGCACCTGCAAGCGTTCCGCCACGCGTTCCAGCCTTTCCCCCACCGCCGCCGCGGTGGCGCCGCCGATGCCGGCATCCACCTCGTCGAACACCAGGGTGGGCACCGGCGAGCCGGCCGCCAAGACAACTTTCAGCGCCAGCATCAGGCGCGACAACTCGCCGCCCGAGGCGATCTTCATCAACTGCCCCGGCGTCTGCCCGGGGTTGGTGGAGACCAGGAAGGTCACGCGGTCCTGGCCCTCCGGCCCCCAGCCGGCTTCCTCCTTCGCCGCCACTTCCACCACCAGGCGGGCGCGGTCCAGCTTCAGCGGCGGCAGCTCTTTCGCAAGGGCCTTCTCCAGCTTGCCGGCGGCGGCACGGCGCGCTTCCGAGAGTGCGGCGGCGGCCTTCAGGTAGCTGGCGCGGGCGGTGGAAGCCGCCTGTTCCAGTTGAGCGACGCGCCCGGTGCCGGCATCCAGCGCGCCCAGGCGTTCGCGCAGCGTCTCCAGCAGCGCCGGCAGCTCCACCACCGCCACGCCGTGCTTGCGGGCGGCGGCGCGCAGGCCGAACAGCCGCTCCTCCAGGTTCTCCAGCCGGCGCGGGTCCGGCCCGCCTTCCTGCAACAGGCGCTCCAGCAGGGCTTCGGCGTCGGACAGCGCGTCCTGCGCCGTGGCCAGCGCGGCCAGCACCGGCTGGCATTCCTCGTTGGTCGGGCTGGGCAGGCGTTCCAGCGCGCGGGCGGCCTGGCGCATGGCTTCGGCCGGGCCGCCCTTGCGGCGGTCGCGCGGCTGCAACTCGCTCAGCGCGGTGGCGATCTGCTCGGCCCGGCGCTCGCCCTGCTGCAGCTGCTGGCGTTCCTTCGCCAACTCGGTCTCCTCGCCTTCCTCGGGCGAGAGGCTGGTCAGCTCCTCCACCGCGTGGCGCAGGAACTCCTCGTCGCGCTGGGCGGCGGCGATGGCTTCGCGCGCCTCGGCCAGCTTGCGCTCGGCGGCGCGCCAGTCCCGCCAGGCGGCGCCGGTGGCGTTGCGCCGGCCGTCCAGGTTGGCGAAGGCGTCCAGCAACCCGGCATGGCTGGCGGGGTCGGCCAGGCCGACCTGGTCGTGCTGGCCCTGGACTTCCACCAGCAGGGCGGCCAGGCGCTTCAGCAGGCCAACGGCGACGGGCTGGTCGTTGACGAAGGCGCGGCTGCGGCCATCCGCCTGCACCACGCGGCGCAGCACCAGCATGTCGTCATCGGCCTCGATGCCCTGTTCCTGCAGCAGCGCCAGGGCGGGGTGGCCGGCGGGCGGCAGGAAGCCGGCGGCGACGCTGGCCTGCGCCTGGCCGGCGCGGACCATGCCGGCCTCGGCCCGCAGGCCACAGGCCAGGCCCAGGCTGTCCAGCAATATCGACTTGCCGGCGCCGGTCTCGCCGGTCAGCACCGAAAGGCCGGGCCCGAAGCTCAGGTCCAGCCGGTCGATCAGGACCACATCGCGGATGGCGAGCGAGGCGAGCATGCGCTCCCGTTATGCCCTGTGTGCCGCCTAGAACGGCGACAGCGAGGCGATGCTGCGCAGGCTGCGGCGCATCAGGCCGGGGCGGCCGCTGTCGGCGCCCGGCGCACCGTCCACCAGCAGCGCGTAGCTGTCCTGGTACCAGGGGCTGCCCGGGAAGTTGTGGCCGAGCACCGAGGCGGTCTTCTTCGCCTCCTCCTCCAGGCCCAGGGCCAGGTAGATCTCGGTCAGCCGGTGCAGCGCTTCCGGCACGTGGTTGGTGGTCTGGAATTCCTCGATGACGCGGCGGAAGCGGCCGATGGCGGCGGAGTACAGCCGCTGGCGCTCGTAGAAGCGGCCGACATTCATCTCCTTGCCCGCCAGGTGGTCGCGGCCCAGGTCGATCTTCAGCCGGGCGTCGCGGGCGTAGGAGGTTTCGGGGAAGCGATTCACCACGTCCTGCAGCGCCGCCATGGCCTGTTCGGTGGTGCGCTGGTCGCGCTGGGCGTCGCTGATCTGCTCATAATAGCAGAGCGCGCGCAGGTAGTAGGCGTAGGCGATGTCGCGATGCGCCGGGTGCAACTGGATGAAGCGATCCAGCGCACCCACTGCCTCAGTGTAGCGGTTGCGCTGGTATTCGCCATACGCCGTCATGATCTTGGCGTTGGTGGCCCAGGCGGAATAGGGGTGGTCACGCTCGACCTGGTCGAACAGGTCCACGGCGGCCTGGAAGCGGCGCGCCTGCAGCGCCTCCACCCCAGCGGCGTAGAGGCCTTCCGGCGTGCGGTCGACGGTCGGGTCGCCGTCGCGCGGGGTGCGCGCCGAGGCCAGCGCCTGGTCGTTGCCGTCCCAGGGGTTCAGGCTGCGCAGGGTGGAGCAGCCGGGCAGCACGGCAAGGCCGAGCAGCAGGAACAGCGGGGTCAGCAGGCGTCGGGTCATGGGGGCCGTGTCGTTCACCATGCGCGTCTATACCATGCGGCGCGCCGGGCGCCACATGGCGGCGCGCGGGAAGCGACGCGCCGCGATGGCCGGGCTGCGAAAGCGGCCAGCGGCCCGAGGGGAACCCGGGTCGGCGGCGGGGTTTGCAACCGGGGGAGCGCAGCATGCCGCACGGCGACGACCAGCAGCATCAAGGGCACGCGGGGCATGGCGACGGCCATGGGGCCGCGCGCGCGCCTGGCGATGGGCCGGGGCATGGGCATGCTGAGCGACCCGCGCCGGCCGACGGGCACGCGCCCGCGCACGCCGGTGGGCCACGCCAAGGGGGCGAGCGCTCCCATGGCCATCAGCATCCCCACGGGCATTCGCACGGCCACGGCCACGGCCACGGCCACGGCCACGCGCACGGCGCGGACCCGGCGGCGCGTGGATTCGTGCCGGGGATCCTGCTCAACCTCGGCTTCACCGCCTTCGAGGCCGCCGCCGGCCTGGCCGCGGGCTCCATGGCCCTGGTCGCCGACGCCGGGCACAACCTTTCGGACGTGCTGGGCCTGGTGCTGGCCTGGGTGGCGGTGCTGCTGGCGCGCCGGCGGCCCAGCCCGCGCCGCACCTATGGCTGGCAGCGCGGCACCATCCTGGCCGCGCTGGCCAATGCCGGGCTGCTGCTGGTGGCGGTGGGCGCCATTTTGGCCGAAGCGGTGGACCGCCTGCTGCACCCGGCGCCGGTGGCGACCGGGCCGATGCTGTGGGTGGCCGCCGCAGGCGTGGTGGTGAACGGCGCCACGGCGCTGCTGTTCGCCCGCGGCCGGGCGCATGACGTGAACCGCCGCGGCGCCTTCCTGCACATGGCGGCGGATGCCGCGGTGTCGCTGGCCGTGGTGGCGGGGGCGCTGGTCATCCGGGCGACCGGCTGGCTGTGGGTGGACCCCGGGCTGGGCCTGGTGGTGGCGGTGGTGATCCTGGTGGGCACCTGGGGCCTGCTGCGCGACTCGGCCAGCCTGGCGATGGACATGGTGCCGCCCGGGCTGGACCCGGAGGCGGTGCGCGGCTTCCTGGCCGGGCTGCCCGGCGTGGCGGAGGTGCACGACCTGCACATCTGGGCGCTGGGCACCACCCAGGTGGCGCTGACCGCGCACCTAGTGCGGCCGGGGGCGGGGCCGGATGACGGCTTCCTGCTGGCCGCCGGGGCGGGGCTGCGGGAGCGCTTCGGCATCGGCCATGCCACGCTGCAATTGGAAACGGGCAGCCATGGCTGCCCGCTTGCCCCGGATGACGTGCTCTGAGGCGGCGTCAGCCGCCCTTCAAGTACAGGATCAGCTTCTCGGTCGCGGCCACCTTGTCGGTGCGGTCGATAGCCGCAACCTCGGTCGCCAGGCGATCCAGCGCCTGCTCGTAGATCTGCCGCTCAGAGAAGCTCTGGTCCGGCTGGCCGGCGTTGCGGTGCAGGTCGCGCACCACCTCCGCGATCGCCACGGGGTCGCCGGAGTTGATCTTCGCCTCGTATTCCTGGGCGCGGCGGGACCACATGGTGCGCTTGATGCGCGCCCGGCCCTTCAGCGTGTCCAGTGCTTCCTTGATGCCCTCGTTGCTGGCCAGCTTCCGCAGGCCCGAGGACGCCGCCTTGTTGACCGGCACCCGCAGGGTCATGCGGTTTTCCTCGAAGGTGACGACGATCACCGAGAGGGAGTAGCCGGCGGCGTTGACGGTCTCCAGGCCCTGGACACTGCCGACGCCATGCGTCGGGTAGACCACCATGTCACCGGCCTTGAAGTCGGTCGGCTTGGCGGCCAGGCGCGGCGTGGTCATCGGCGCGCCGCCCATCTTGTGCGGGATGTGCGTCGGGCGCGGCGGCACCGCATCCGACACCGGGCGGTCGGTGGCGGGCGGCGGCGTCGGGGCCGGCGCCGCGACGGCGGGCGCGGCCGGGGCAGCGGCGGGAGCGGGACTGGGCGCGGCGGTCACGGGCGGCTTCGGGACTGGGGCGGCCTTGGGGGCGACGGATTTGGGAACGGGAGCTACCTTGGGTGCGACGGGTGAGGAGGGAGCGGCCGACGCCGCGGCGGCGGCAGGGGTCGGCTTGGGGCTGGCTGCCGGCTTGGCGGCGGCAGGCGGGGGCGCCGGCTGCTTCGCGACCGGGCTGGGCGCGGGCTTGGCGGCGGCGATGGGCTTGGCCGGGGCCGGCGCCGGCGCCGGCTTGACCGCGGCGGCCTTGCCGGCGTTGGTCCCTGCCTCCGCCCTGGGTGGTGCCGACTTGGCGGTGGCGACGGGCTTGGCGGCAGGGCTGGCCTTGGCGGCGGCTGGCTTGGTGGCGGCCTTGGCCGGGGCGGCGGCGGGCTTGGTGGCTGGTGCGCTGGCCCGGCGCGGGGTTGCCACCTGCTTGGCCTGCGCGGTGGGCTTGGTTGGCTTTTGGGCGGCGGCAGCGGCGGGCTTGGCCGGCGTTGCCTTGGCAGGACCCTTGGCCTGAGCGGGTGATTTCATAACCGCACTACTCTCCTGCTGCCGGGGCAGCGCTGCCGCGGGGGCGGCGTGACGCTCCCGCCCAGACCAGCCCGGGCATATCCATACGGCGGAGGGCCGGCCCGGTTGCAGCGCGCGCTTCGCCCCATGCAGGGGGCAAACCAGCCTCGCGCCACCGGCTGTGCCATCAGTTTGAAATGATAGCAGGTTTTTGGGCCTAAGTCATCACCCGTTAACGCGGGTGAATCGCGTCTCAGGCAACGGGACAGGCGGTGGAGTGGCCCTCAGGCCTTGCCGGGCGCCATGCTCAGCATGGCCTTCTTGCCCGGCTTGTCCTTCCACTCGTCGGCATCGGCCGGCGATTCGCCCTTGCGTGTGATGTTCGGCCACTGCGTCGCCAGCGTGCGGTTGAGTTCCACCCATTCGGCGGCGCGGTCATCGCTGTCCGGCACGATCGCCTCGGCCGGGCATTCCGGCTCGCAGACGCCGCAGTCGATGCATTCGTCCGGATGGATCGCCAGGAAGTTCTCGCCGACGTAGAAGCAGTCCACCGGACAAACCTCGACGCAGTCCATGTACTTGCACTTGATGCAGTTCTCGAGAACGACGTAGGTCACAACGCTATCCCTCAGGCCGGGCGATACGCGCGACAAATGGCCTGCCTTGGCGGTTAAGGCAAGCGGTCACCTGTGCCGGCAGGCATGTGCCCGGCGCGGGAGAGGGCGGATCATCCGCCATCGGCCGCCGAGAGATCCTCGAACAGAGCCTGGGCCTCGGCCGGCGGGCCGCGCCTGGCGGCCAGCGCCAGCACGCGCCACACCCTGACTTGATGCTGCCAGGGAAAGGTCAGCACATCGCCGGGGCGCAGCTTGGCGTGCGGCTTTTCGGTCGGCTGGCGGTTGACCCGGAAGCCGCCGCGTTCCACCGCGCGGGTGCAGTCGGCCCGCGCCTTGGCCAGCCTGGCGCACCAGAGCCACTTGTCCAACCGCTGCCAGTCACGGTCTTCAGTGTCTCCAGGCACGCCCAGGCGCTACTTCAGCTTGAGCCTGGCCAGGATGGCGAAGGGCGAATCCGCCGCCGGGTCGCTGTTGGCCGGGCCGAGGATCTGCTGCTCGCGCGGCTGGCCACCACTGCCGCCGCGGTCGCGGTCGCGGCCACCCTCCGGGCGCTTGGACCAAGGGCGGTCGCCGCCGCCACCCGGGCCGCGGTTGCCACCGGGGCCACCCGGGCCGCCGGGACCACGGCCGAAGTCGCGGCGCGGGCCACGGTCCTTGCCCTGGCTGGCGTAGTCGGGGCGGGACGGCTTTTCCACCGGCGGGCGCGGCGGGCCGTAGAAGCCATCCGGCAGCACCATGGCAATGGTCTGCACCGGGCGCGACGGCGCCTCGTTGCGGTTGCCCTGGTAGCGGTCGCCACCCCGGTTGCCGTCGCGCTGCCCGTCGCGAGGACCGCGCGGGCCCTGGTCGCGGTTGCCGTAGGGGCGATCCCCCTGGGGACGGTCGCCCTGGGGGCGCGGCGTATAGGCGCGGTCGCCCTGCGGGCGCTCACCCTGCGGGCGCTCACCCTGCGGCCGATCCCCTTGCGGCCGGTCGCCACGCGGGCGGTCGCGGTAGGGGCGGTCGCCGGCCTGGCGCTCGCCTTGCGGGCGTTCGCCCTGGGGGCGGTCACCGGCCGGGCGTTCGCCGGCGGGGCCCTGGTAGGGGGTGCGGCCATCGCGGCGTGGGCCGCGCTCGCCACCGCGGTTGCGCTCGGGGCGCGGGCCACGCGGCGGCGGCGCCGGCGGGCCGAACATGCCTTCCGGCATCGGCTCCGGCACCCAGGCCTCGCGCGGGGCGCGTTCCGGCCGCGGGCCACGGGCCTGCTGCTGCGGCGCCGGGCCGCGCTGGTCGCGGCGCTGGCCCTGGTAGCCGCGCTGCGGCCGGGGCTGGGCAATCCGCACCGGCATCGGCGGGCCGTACATGTTCTCGGCCAGCGGCTCCGCCTCCATCAGGCGGAAGCCGAGCGCGGTCAGCGCGGGGCCCAGCGTGTCACCCTTCACGCCCAGGCGGCTGGCCAGGTCGGGCGGCGGCGGCGCCGGGGCGCGGCGGGTCAGGAAGGCGAGTTCGCCGGCAATGCGCTCGGCCACGTCCAGCCGGATCAGCACGGATCCAGCCGGCAGCCAGCCGATGGTCTCGGCGAAGCCGGCGGGCCAGCCGACCGGCGGCGGCGGGTTCTCCTCGCCCTCGCGGGCGTCGCGGATCTGCAGCGCCACCAGCCCGGCATTGGGCAGGGCCGGCGTCTCGATGTTGCGGCTCAGCGCCCAGAGCTGGGCGCGCAGCGCCATGGCGCGGGGCTTCAGCGCCTCCGGCAGGAACAGCGCGTAGCGGCCGGCGCGGATGCCGATGGCCTTCAGCTTCTGCCGCAACTCCGGGCTGACCGTGCCATCCGTGTTGCCCGGCGCCAGGCCCAGCTGCTCGCGCAGCAGGAAGGCCGGGCCACGCAGCGTGTTGTCGGCCTCGGCCTTGGCTTCCACCGCGGCAATCGCGGCCAGCTCCTTGCCCAGGATGCCCTCGATCCACTTGGCCAGGCGGGCGCGCACGCGCTCCCGCTGGGCGCCGTCCAGGAACTCGCTGGCCAGCACCTCGATCTGCGGCTTGCCGGGTTCGCTGCCGGGGCGCAGCCGGGCGACCTCATGGCCTTCCCACAGCACGCGATGGTTGGGGGAGAGGGTGAAGACCTCGTCCTTGGCCATCTCCAGCCCGGCGACGCGGCGGGGAATTTCCTCCCGCAGCGCGCGGCGGGCGGCGCGCAGGACCAGCTTGCGCTCCTCCTCCGTCTCGGCGGTGGCGTCGGGGTGGAACAGGAAGCCCTCCACCCGGCCGACGGTGTGGCCCTCGACCAGCACCTCGCCCTTGCGGGTCACGGCGGAAAGCAGGTCTTCCTCGCCTTCCTCCAGCCGGCGGATCAGCTGCGCGGCGCGGCGGTCCACGAAGCGGGCGGTCAGTCGTTCATGCAGGGCGTCGGAGACGGCGTCCTCCGCCTTGCGGGCTTCTGCGGCCATTTCGGCGGCATCCTTCAACCAGTCGGCGCGGGCGGCGATGTAGGACCACACGCGGATATTGGCCAACCTGGCCATCAGGGTGTCGAGGTCGCCCTCGACATTGCTCAGGCCCGCCAGCGAACCGGCGACCCAATCGCTCTCCAGCACGCCCTTGGTGGCGAGGTTGGTGAAGATGCGGGCGCAGAGCCGGGTGTGGCTGTCATCCGACAGCTTGCGGAAGTCCGGCACCTGGCAGGCTTCCCACAGCAGCTTCACGCGGGACTTGCCCTGCGCCAGCTGGCGCATCTCGGTCTCGCGCGCCAGCATGGAAAGGGTGATGTGGTCGGTGGCGTCGTTGCCCTTGGCCAGGCCGGCTTCCGGCGGCGGCGCGGCCAGGCTGTCCAGCAGGGCGTCCACGCTGGTGTAGTCCAGCTCGCTGTTGCGCCAGGCCAGGGTCTGCAGCGCCTCGAACTGATGGCCCTCGATCTTGTTGACCAGCTCATCCGGCAGCGGCGGGCATTCGCCCGTCACGCCGAAGGTGCCGTCGCGCATGCCGCGCCCGGCGCGGCCGGCGATCTGCGCGGCTTCCTGGGCGTTCAGCGCGCGCAGCTGGTGGCCGTCGAACTTCTGCAGCGCGGCGAAGGCGACATGGTCCACATCCATGTTCAGCCCCATGCCGATGGCATCCGTCGCCACCAGGAAGTCGACTTCACGATCCTGATACAGCGCCACCTGGGCGTTGCGGGTGCGGGGCGACATGCGGCCCATCACCACGGCGCAACCGCCGCGCTTGCGACGGATCGCCTCGGCAATGGCATAGACCTCGGCGGCCGAGAACGCGACGACGGCGGAACGCGCGGGCAGGCGGGTCAGCTTGGCCGGGCCGGCATAGGTCAGCTGGCTCAGGCGCGGGCGGGTTTCCACCTCCGCCTGCGGCACCAGGCGCTGCAGCAGCGGGCGGATGGTCTCCGCGCCCATGAACATGGTTTCCACCATGCCGCGGGCGTTCAGCAGCCGGTCGGTGAAGATGTGGCCGCGGTCCGGGTCGGCGCAGAGCTGGATTTCGTCCACCGCGACGAATTCCACCCGGCGGTCCAGCGGCATGGCCTCCACCGTGCAGGCGAACCACCTGGCTTCCGGCGGGGCGATCTTCTCCTCGCCGGTGATCAGCGCGACGTAGCGTTCACCCTTGGCCGCCACCATGCGGTCGTAGTTTTCCCGCGCCAGCAGGCGCAGCGGAAAGCCGATGATGCCGCTGGCATGCGCCAGCAGCCTGGTGATGGCCAGGTGCGTCTTGCCGGTATTGGTCGGCCCGAGAACGGCCTTCACACGCGCTTCGAACATGAGGCTGGCGGTATCCGTGGTGCTGGGGCGGCATCCATGGGCCGGGACGCGCGGGAAGGCAAGCGGGGCGTGCGAAGGTTAGGAATATTATCTTGGTCTTTTGATCGCTATTTGGTAACGAGTGCGGCGTTGAATGGAGCGAAGGGCACGTCTGAAACCGCTCCCGAGTTGAACTTCGCCGACCTGGCCACGGAGGCCGATATCCGCGTGGCGATGGCCGATGACCGCTATTGGGAAGCCGGCAATCCCGACCGCGAGAGCTATGTGCAGCAGGTGAGCGACGCCTGGCAGCGGCTGCAGGAAGTGGCGCAGGCGGCCAACGATGCAGCGCCACCGCGCCGCGGTGCTGAGCCGGTTGGGTCGCCTGGGCCGGACATGCCGCTGGGGCGGCCGACGGTGATCTTCGTGGGTGGGGCGATGGATGGCGCAAATCAGAACGTGCTTCGTCCCAGTGCAGAGTTCCGCGCCGCCAATCCGGGGATCGATACTTATTATTTTCCACATGATGATGCCGAAGGGTTACGCTTGTTGATCGATAGTCTGCCGGCCGGGACCTACACCAGTTTGGTAGGCCATAGCTGGGGCGGCGATACCGCCGCAGCGGTTGCGGCTGTACTCGGCCGGGATGGACGCCAAATAGACAATCTCGTCACCATCGATCCCGTCCGCCGTGAGGCAGATGCACCCGATACGAACCTCTACAGCGCCATTCGCGCTGGGGCTGCCGACTGGACCAATGTGAATGCGACGGGCGGCGGTCGATGGGACAGATCGAACATTATTGCTGGCCTTGGGCGAGACTATGGTGCTGGCCTGGAGTCGTACGCCCATCGCTTCATCGACGCCCCCGTCAGTCACAGGCAGTTCGGCGTCATGCTTGATGCCCGCGGGGCGGACGGCCTGTCGGCCATGGACCGGATCACTCGAGTATGGTGACCACCCAGCGCGCCGCGACCCTGTTGGCAGCCTCCCTCCTTCTGTCCGGTTGCGTGCTGTTGCGCGCAGCCGTGGGAGGGCCGGACATCGATGATCTGCGCGTGCTGGGCATGTCGTTCGTCACGGACATGCCCCCCGGCCCCCACATGTATATGCAGCCGGGGGCGGTGCTGCCAGCGTTGCGGCTGGAACTGACGACGCGACGAGACCTTGTCGATTTCGCGTCGAGCACTGGCTACAGTGTCGTCTTGAGTGCTTCGGTGTGTGCCGCTGACGGATATGATCGAAGGCAACGCGTTGCCGTGAAAGGCTGGCTGCTGGCGACCCGGGACGGCAGCTGGGTCGAGCAGCAGCCTGCCACGACGCAGAGCAGCGACAGCGGGCTGTTCAGCTACTTTGCCTATTTCTACCTCACCACCTCGGCCGGTTTTGCGGCGCGGCATGGTGATGCTGCCGATCAATTTGTCACCCATGATCTGCGGCGCGACCATAAGGACCTCTGCGTCATCCTTTCGGGCGGCGACATGCTGGGTGGGCGGCACCGCTCCAACACCGTCCGCATCCCCGCAGCCGCCATCCGCGCCGCGCTGGCCGCTGCCCCCGCCGAGTGACTCGCCCCGGCCGCTGGGCTAAGCCCGGCCGGCATGTCGCCCATCGCCCGCTTCGCCCTGCTGTTCGCCGCGCAATTCGCCGCGGTGGGCGTGCTGATGCCGTTCTTTCCGGCGGTGCTGCGCGACCATGGGCTGACGCCGGGGGAGATTTCCGCCGTGCTGGCAACAGGCTCCGCGGTGCGGCTGTTCGCCTCTCCCACCATGGGCCGGGCGGCGGACCGGCTGGGCGATGCCCGGCTGGTGCTGGCCGCCGGCGCGGTGCTGGCGGCCTGCACCACCACCGGCTTCGCCTGGGGCAGCGGGTTCTGGATGCTGTTGGTGGTCGCCTTCTTCCATGCGCTGTGCATGGCGCCGTTGGCCCCGCTGGGGGATGCGCTGGCGGTGGCGGCGGCGCGGCGAGAGGGGTTCGACTATGGCCGGGCGCGCTCGGCCGGGTCGGCCAGCTTCATCCTGGCCGCTGTCGTCGCCGGGCAGGTGGTGGCGGCCTTCGGCACCTTCGCCGTGGTCTGGCTGTTCAGCCTGTGCCTGCTGGCCACCGCGGGCTTTGCGCTGGCGCTGCCGCGCAGCCCACATGCGGCGCGCGGCGGCGGCGGCTTCCGCGCGCCGTTCCGCGACCCGGCCTTCCGGGTGCTGCTGCCGCTCTCGGGCCTCGTTCAGGGCAGCCACGCCTTGTACTACGCCTTCGGTACCATCCATTGGCAGGCGGCGGGGCTTTCGCCCGGTGTCATCGGCCTGCTGTGGGGGGAAGGCGTGGTGGCCGAGGTGGCGCTGTTCCTGTGGGGCAAGCCGCTGGTGGACCGGCTGGGCGCGCCGGGCATGGCGCTGCTGGCGACGGGCGCGGGCGTGCTGCGCTGGGCGGTGACGGCCGAGACCACCTGGCTGCCGGCGCTGGCCCTGGTGCAGTTGCTGCACGCCGCCACCTTCGGCGCCATGCACCTGGGCGCCATGCGGGTGCTGGCGGGCATGCCGGTGCACCTGGCCGCCACGGCGCAGACCCAGCACGCCTCGCTGGGCATCGGCCTGGCCTTCGGCGTGCTGACCTTCGGCTCCGGTCAATTATATGCGCGGGCCGGGGGCCAGGCGTTCTGGGCCATGGCGGCGCTGTGCGCGCTGGCGGTGCCGCTGGCCCTGGCGCTGCGCGGGGCGCTGGCGCGGCGGCCGGGCTGAACCGGGGGCGCGCTGCGCCGCCTTCGGACAGATGTGACAACGAAAATCTTGAAAACCGCCGCGGTTTTGCGGTCTGCTGCGCCGATCGGGGATGTTGGGAGCGGGCGCATGCTCTTCCACGCGGTCCTGAACCGGATGATCCAGCGCGGCACGCTGACGGTGCACACCCCGGGCGGCCGGGTGGCGCACTACGGCAATGGCGACATGCCGCAGGCCACGATCAGCATCGGCAGCTATCGGGCGATGCGCCGGCTGCTGCTGAACCCCGCCCTGGCGCTGGGCGAGTTGTACATGGAAGGCGAGCTGGTGCCCGGCGAGGGCCAGCTCTACCAGCTGCTGGACCTGGTGATGCTGAACCAGCACGAGGGCGCCGGCCACGCGGTGGAGGCGCTGCGCCAGGCCACCCGCCTGCTGAGGCGGCGCTGGGACCAGCTGAACCCGGCCGGCCGCGCCCGCCGCAACGTGGCGCACCACTACGACCTGAACGGCCGGCTCTACGCCCTGCTGCTGGACCGGGACCGGCAGTATTCCTGCGCCTACTTCCGCGAGGGGAGCGAGACGCTGGAGGCGGCGCAGCAGGCCAAGCTGCGGCACATCGCCGCCAAGCTGTGCCTGGTGCGGCCGGGGCTGGAGGTGCTGGACATCGGCTGCGGCTGGGGCGGCATGGCGCTGCACCTGGCGCGGGAATGGGGCGCACGCGTCACCGGCATCACGCTGAGCGAGGAGCAGCTGGGCGTGGCCCGGCAGCGCGCCGCCGAGGCCGGGCTGGACGGCCAGGTGCGGTTCGAGCTGATGGACTACCGCGACTGGCGCCAGCCGGTGGACCGCATCGTCTCGGTCGGCATGTTCGAGCATGTGGGCGTGAACCACTACGACCGCTTCTTCGGCGTGGTGAAGCGGGCGCTGGCGGCGGATGGCGTGGCGCTGGTGCACAGCATCGGCCGCCAGTCCGGCCCCGGCGCGACCGGGCCGTGGATCAGGAAGTACATCTTTCCCGGCGGCTATTCCCCGGCGCTGTCGGAGGTATTGCCGGCGGTGGAGCGCAGCGGGCTGTGGCTGACCGACGTGGAGATCCTGCGGCTGCACTATGCCGAGACCATCGGCCATTGGCGCCGCCGCTTCGCCGCCAACCGGGACGCGATCGCCGCGCTGTACGATGAGCGATTCTGCCGGATGTTCGAGTTCTACCTGGTGGCCAGCGAACTGTGCTTCCGCCGGTCCGACCACATGAACTTCCAGTTGCAACTGGCCCCCGGCCGGGACGCGGTGCCGCTGGTGCGCGACTACATGGCGCGGGCGGAGGGCGAGGCGGCGGCGCGGGCGCGGGTTTCGGCGTAGCGGCGGCCGCCACCTTGCCGCCACGGGGCGAAACCGGCGGCTTTCGGCGGGAGACGGCGGACTGATTTCGGTGCCGTGTCTCAGCCGGCTGCGTCCGGGCTGCCCGGCCGGCCGCATCCGCCCCCGTTATCCACCGCAATCCACAGGCTGTGTGCCTGCAACAGGGGGCGCCAGCGGCGACCGGGTGGGCTAGAAGGGGGGATGAACACCGTACCGCCATTTGCTGACTCGTCCGCCCTGGGCGAGGGCGGGCTGCTGGGCCTGTCGCAACGCCTGCCGCCCAGCAACCTGGCTGCCGAGCAGGCGCTGCTGGGCGCCCTGCTGGCCAATAACCGCGCCTATGAGCGGGTTTCCGAATTCCTGGCGCCCGAGCACTTCGCCGACCCGGTGCATGGCCGCATCTACAAGGCCATCCAGCGCCGGGTCGAGGCCGGGCAGCTGGCCGACGTGGTCACGCTGCGGCCGGAATTCGAACATTCCGGCGGGCTGGATGAAGTTGGCGGCACCGCCTACCTGGCACAGCTGCTGGCGGCCATGGTCGGCATCATCAATGCCGGCGAATACGGCCGGCTGATCCATGACAGCTTCCTGCGCCGGCAGTTGATCGATGTGGGCGAGACGCTGGTCAACAACGCCTTCGGCGCCGACGAGGAACTGACCGACGCCAAGTCGCAGATCGAGGCGGCCGAGCAGCAGCTGTTCAACCTGGCGACCGAGGGCAACAGCGAAGGCGGCTACATCACCTTCGAGAAGGCGCTGACGGCCGCGGTGGAGAATGCCGAGCGGGCCTTCTCCACGCCGGGCGGCGTCTCCGGCCTGCCCAGCGGCCTCCGCGACTTCGACGCCAAGACCGGCGGCATGCATGGCTCCGACCTGCTGATCCTGGCGGGACGCCCGGCCATGGGCAAGACCGCGCTGGCGACCAAGATGGCGTTCGGCGCCGCCAAGGCCCTGGTGCGCCAGGCGCAGGAGGAAGGTGGGCCGAGCGCGGTGGCCAAGGGGTGCGTCGCGATCTTCTCGCTGGAAATGAGCGCGGACCAGCTGGCCACGCGCTTGCTGGCCGAGGAAAGCCGGATTTCCGGCGACCGCATCCGCCGTGGCGACATCAGCCAGCGCGACTTCGACCGCTTCGTGGAAGTGAGCCGCGAGTTGTCCACCCTGCCGCTGGTGATCGACGACACGCCGGCGATCACCGTCTCCGCGTTGCGGACGCGCTGCCGCCGGCTGGCGCGGACGCGGGGGCTGGACCTGGTGATCGTGGACTACCTGCAGCTGATGCGGCCGGCGGCGGGGACGCGGCCGGAAAGCCGGGTGCTGGAAATCTCCATGATCACCCAGGGGTTGAAGGCGATCGCCAAGGAACTCTCGGTTCCCGTCATCGCTCTGTCCCAGCTTTCCCGCGCGGTCGAGCAGCGCGAGGACAAGCGGCCGCAGCTGAGCGACCTGCGCGAATCGGGCTCGATCGAGCAGGACGCCGACATGGTCATGTTCGTCTACCGCGACGAATACTACCTGGGCCAGCGGGCGCCGAAGGAGATGGGCTTCGACAATGGCGCCAAGTTCGAGGAGGCCATGACCAAGTGGCAGGCCGACATGGAACGCGCACACAACAAGGCGGAGCTGATCATCGGCAAGAGCCGCCATGGCCCGACCGGGACGATCCACCTGTTCTTCGAGGCCGACTTCACCCGCTTCGGCGACCTGGACCAGACGCATGATGGTGGCGGCTATTGAAGCCGTCCTGAGCATCGACCTGGGCGCCATCGTCGGCAATTGGCGGCGGCTGGTGGCGGCGCATGGCGCGCCCTGCGCCGGGGTGCTGAAGGCCGACGGCTATGGCCTGGGCGCCGCGCCGGTGGGCCGGGCGCTGGCGGCGGCGGGGTGCCGGCATTTCTTCGTGGCGCACCTGGCCGAGGGGCTGGCGCTGCGGGCCGCGCTTGGCCCGGGGCCGCTGGTGGCGGTGCTGAACGGCTTCGGCGCCGGGGCGGATGGCGCCGCCGGGCTGACCCCGGTGCTGAACAGCCTGGCCGACGTGGCCGCCCACCAGGGCCGCCCCGGCATCCTGCAACTGGATACCGGCATGGCGCGGCTGGGCGTGCCGCCGGCGGAATGGGGCCAGCTGGCCGGACTGGCGCCGCTGCTGCTGATGACCCACCTGGCTTCGGCCGACCGGCCCGACCACCCGCTGAACGCCATGCAGGCCGGGCGCTTCGCCGCCGCCAGCACTGGCTTTCCCGGCGTGGCGACCAGCCTGGCGGCCTCGTCGGGCATCTTCCTCGGGCCGGGCTTCGCTTCCGACCTCGCCCGGCCGGGGGCGGCGCTGTACGGCCTGAACCCCACGCCGGGCCTGCCTAACCCGATGCTGCCGGTGGTGCGGCTGGAGGCACCGGTGCTGCAGCTGCGCGAGATCCCGCCCGGTACCCCCGTGGGCTACGGCGCCACCTGGGTGGCCGAGCGACCCACCCGGGTTGCGACGGTTGCCGCGGGCTATGCGGATGGCTACCCTCGGGCCTTGTCGGGCAAGGCGATCGCCAGTTTCCAGGGCCAGCCCGTGCCCCTTATCGGCCGGGTGTCCATGGATCTCACCACCTTCGACGTCACCGACCTGCCGGGGCTGCGCCCTGGGGATGCGCTGACGCTGATCGGACCCGGCTGCACGCCGGACGAGCTGGCGGAGCGCGCCGGCACCATCGGCTATGAGATCCTGACCAGCCTGGGCGCCCGCTACCGCCGCCAGTACCAGCCGGCCTGACCAGCATGGACCTGGTGCTGAACCCCCTGGCCGCGGTGGGCCGCGGCGTGCTGGGCGCCTGCCGCACGGTGGGCAACGCCGCGCTGTTCGCGCTGGAGGCCGTGAGCCACCTGTTCCGGCCGCCCTTCTATGGCCGGCTGTTCCTGAAGGCGTTCCTGGAGATCGCCTATTTCTCCCTGCCCGTGGTGGCGCTGACGGCGGTGTTCACCGGCATGGTGCTGGTGCTGCAGAGCTACACCGGCTTCGCCCGGTTCAACGCCACCGGGGCGGTCGCCAACCTGGTGGTGCTGAGCATCACGCGGGAACTTGGCCCGGTGCTGGCCGGCTTGATGGTGGCCGGGCGCATCTCCGCCAGCTTCGCCGCCGAGATCGGCACGATGCGGGTGACCGACCAGATCGACGCGCTGACCACGCTTTCGACCAACCCGATGAAGTACCTGGTGGCGCCGCGGCTGCTGGCCGGGGCGCTGGCCATGCCGCTGCTGGTGCTGGTGGCGGATGTGCTGGGGGTGATGGGCGGCTGGCTGATCGCCACGCTGAAGCTGGGCTTCGTCTCCTCCACCTACCTGAAGGCGACCTTCGACTTCCTGCAGTTCGACGACGTGGTCTCCGGCCTGGTGAAGGCCTCGGTCTTCGGCTTCATCGTGGCGCTGATGGGCACCTGGTGCGGCTACAACAGCAAGGGCGGCGCCCAGGGCGTGGGCGGGGCGACCACCACGGCGGTGGTGACCAGCTCCATCCTGATCCTGGCGCTGGACTATGTGCTGACCGAGATGTTCTTCGCGCAATGAGTGGCCCGCACGATCCGCCCCAGGGGCAACCCGCAGCGCAGCCGGAGGCGAGCACCGAAGCGGTGAATCGCCGGGCAGAAGTCCTACCCCCCAACACGACCCAGGCGAGCCTGCTGGCGGCGGCGGCCGGCGTGCCCAAGATCCGCATGCGCGGGGTGAAGAAGGCCTTTGCCGGCAAGGTGGTGCTGGACGGCGTGGACCTGGAGGTGCCGGCGCAATCCTCCATGGTCATCCTGGGCGGGTCCGGCTCGGGCAAGTCGGTCACCATCAAGTCCATCCTGGGGCTGGTGGAGCCGGATGAGGGCGTGATCGAGATCGACGGCGTCGATGTGCTGCGGCTGCCGCGGCGCGACCGCGAGGCGCTGGGCGACCGGATCGGCATGCTGTTCCAGAATGGCGCGCTGTTCGACAGCCTGCCGGTCTGGGAAAACGTCTGCTTCAAGTTGCTGGCGCAGAAGCGCATCGGCCGCGCCCAGGCGCGCGACCGCGCCGCCGAGGTGCTGGCCCAGGTCGGCCTGGCCGCCAGCGTCGGCGACCTCTCGCCGTCGGAGCTTTCCGGCGGGATGCAGAAGCGCGTGGCCCTGGCGCGGGCCATCGCGGCGCGGCCGGACATCATCTTCTTCGATGAGCCGACCACGGGCCTCGACCCGATCATGGGCGCGGTGATCGACGGGCTGATCGTGGATTGCGTGAAGAAGCTGGGCGCGACCGCGGTGAGCATCACGCACGACATGGCCAGTGCCCGGCGCATCGGCGACCAGGCGGCGATGATCTACAAGGGCCGCATCGTCTGGGAAGGCGCGGCGGCGACGCTGGGGCATTCCGGCAACGCCATGGTGGACCAGTTCGCCAATGGCGAGCGCGAGGGGCCGATCCAGATGGAGTTGCGGCGCTAGAGCACTATGCGCCCTGTCGGGCGCATTTCGTGCTCTAGGATCTTGCTCTGGCTTTCACGGCCGCGCAACGTCGCCCCCTCGTGACCCCCGAACCAGGGCGGTGACGCGCATTCTCGCCCCCTGCGGGAAGAGGGGTCGCCTGATGAGCCAGGGTGCGATGATGAACGGCGCCACCGCCATGCGGCCGCCGCTGGCCGCCATGCTGGGGCTGCCCGGCCGGTTGCGCGGTGGGCTGCGGGCGGCGGTGGAGGCGGTGGAAGCGCGGCGCCGGCTGCTGCTGGCGCGGCACGGCGCCGGGCGGCTGACGGCGGAGGAGTTCCTGGCCTATGGGCTGGACCGCCCCGGCACCAGCCTGGCCGAGACGCTGCGCCATGTGGGCCGCCGCCGCGCTGTGGCCTGGCATGGCGAGAGCGTGGCCCAGGGCTGGCAGGCGCCGCTGAGCGACCGCGGGCTGTGCCGGCAACTGGCCGCCGGCGCCGGGCTGCCGGTGCCGGAACTGCTGGCGGTGCATGCGGCGGGGCCGCGCGCCTTTGCCCCGGCCGCCAACCGGTCCCCCATTGCGCTGAACGCGCTGTTGGCGGAACCCAGCCACTACCCGCTGCTGGCCGAGCCGCTGCATGGCAGTGGCCCGCGCCTGGCGCTGCTGGCGCTGGAGGGTGGCACCACGCTGCACCTGCAGCATGGCGGCCGGCTGCCGCTGGCCCAGGGCATGGCGCTGCTGGCGCGGGGCGAGGGCTGGCTGATCCAGCGCCGGCCGCGCGCGCATGTGGCGCTGCGGGCCGCCTTCGGCCAGCACGCGCTGCCGGTGGTGCATGCGCTGGTGCTGCGGGAGCCGACCGGGCCGCGGCTGTTCAGCACCACGCTGACCCTGGACCTGCCGCCGGAGGAAGCCGAGGAACTGGTGGTGGCGCTGGACGCCGAGGGCAGCATGCGGCGCGCGGTGCGTGGCGCCGGCGCCGAGTGGCGCGGGGTGCGGCGGCACCAGGGCAGTGGCTCCCTGCTGCCCGGCCGCAAGCTGCCGTTCTGGCCGGCGACCGAGGCGCTGGTGCTGCGCGCGGCGGAGGTGTTCTCGCCCTACCCGACGCAGTGCTGGGAGGTCGCGATCACCGATGATGGGCCGGTGCTGCTGCGCTTCGCCGGGGGCGAGGCGCTGCCGCTGCACCAGCTGGCGCATGGCCGCGGGCTGCTGACGCCGGCGCTGGCCGAGCATCTGCAGCGCCATGGCTGCCGGCTGGACAGCACCCCGCAGGCGCTGCTGCATCGGCTGGGGCGGCCCTTTGGCCCGGGACGGCAGGGCAGCGCGACGGGGCTGGCCGCCACCGCTTGACCGCGTGCCGCATGCGGGCGCTACCATCCGCCGAAAGGCCGGAGGAGCCGCCATGCCGCTGCACGCAACGCCGCTGCACCCCCTGTTCGCCGCCGAGGTGACGGGATTGGACCTGCGCCAGACCCCGGGGCCGGAAGTGTGCGCCGAGATCGACCGGCTGATGGACCGCTACGCGGTGCTGGTGCTGCCCGGCCAGGCGATCGACGACGACCAGCAGATGGCGTTCGGCGAGGCGCTGGGCCCGCTGGAGCAGGACCGCGCCGTGGTGGACGTGCACAAGGTGCGGCTGAAGCACCACAACATGGCGGATATCTCCAACCTGGACGTGGATGGCAGCCTGCTGGCCGTGGACGACCGACGGCGCATGTTCAACCTGGGCAACCGGCTGTGGCACAGCGACAGCAGCTTCAAGGCCACGCCGGCCAAGTATTCCATGCTGCATGGCCGGGTGGTGCCGCCGGATGGCGCGGATACCGAGTTCGCCGACATGCGCGCGGCCTGGGACGCGCTGCCGGCCTCGATGCAGGCCAGGTTGCGGCCGATGGTGGCCTGGCACAGCCTGATCTACTCGCGGGCGCTGCTCGGCTTCACCGACTACACGGATGAGGAGCGGGTGCGCTTCGCCCCGGTGCCGCAGCGGCTGGTGCGGTTCCATCCCGGCAGCAGCCGGCATTCGCTTTACCTGTCCAGTCATATCGGCCGGATCGACGGCGTGCCGACGCCGGAAGCCATGGCCATGGTGCGCGACCTGGTGGAGCACGCGACGCAGCGGGCGTTCGTGTACGCCCACAAGTGGCGCACGAACGACCTGGTGATCTGGGACAACCGCAGCACCATGCACCGGGCGCGGGCGTTTGAGGACACGGTGCATCGGCGCGACATGCGGCGGACCACGCTGACCGATTGCGCGCCGACGCTGGAGCAGCGGGCGGCGTAAATCCCGCTGGGCAATGTTCGTGGTTTGTGCCAGTCTGACTGCATGGCCAAGGACCGAAATCGCTACGTCTGCCAAAGCTGCGGCGCCGTTGCCCCGAAGTGGCAGGGCAAGTGCGAAGCCTGCGGCGAATGGAACACCCTGGCCGAGGAAGCCGCCGCCCCGGTGCGCGGGCCCGGCCCGGCGGCCAAGGCCGGTGGCGGGCGGCGGGTGGAGTTCGTCGGCCTGGCCGGCGAGACCGAGCCGCCGCCGCGAATTTCCACGGGCATAGCGGAGCTGGACCGGGTGCTGGGTGGCGGGTTGGTGCCGGCCAGCGCGATTTTGGTCGGCGGCGACCCGGGCATCGGCAAGTCCACCATATTGCTGCAGGCGGCGGCGCGGGTGGCGCAATCCGGGCGGAAGGCGCTGTACATCTCGGGCGAAGAGGCCGTGGCGCAGGTGCGGCTGCGCGCCCGGCGGCTGGGGCTGGAACAGGCGCCGCTGCAACTGGCCGCCGCGACGGCGCTGCGCGACATCGCCGCCAGCCTGGAAAGCGAGACCGACGCCGCGCTGGTCATCATCGATTCCATCCAGACGGTGTGGCTGGACGCGCTGGACAGCGCGCCGGGCACCGTGGCGCAGGTGCGGGCCTGCGCGGCGGAGTTGATCCGACTCGCAAAAACGCGTGGCTTCGCCGTGGTGCTGGTGGGGCATGTGACCAAGGAGGGCACGCTGGCCGGGCCGCGCGTGCTGGAACACATGGTCGATGCGACGCTGTACTTTGAAGGCGATCGCGGCCACCAGTTCCGCATCCTGCGCGCGGTGAAGAACCGCTTCGGCGCCACGGACGAGATCGGCGTCTTCGAGATGACCGAGCGCGGGCTGATGGAGGTGCCGAACCCCTCCGCGCTGTTCCTGGCGGAAAGGCGCGGCAACATCAGCGGCAGCGCGGTCTTCGCGGGTATCGAGGGCACCCGGCCGGTGCTGGTGGAGGTGCAGGCGCTGTTGTCGCCTTCCTCCGGCGGATCGCCGCGGCGCAGTGTGGTGGGGTGGGACAGTTCCAGGCTTTCCATGCTGCTGGCGGTGCTGGAAAGCCGCTGCGGCATGACGCTGGGGCAGAACGACGTCTACCTGAACATCGCCGGTGGCCTGCGGGTGAACGAGCCGGCGGTGGACCTGGCCGTGGCCGCCGCGCTGTGCAGCGCCGCCACCGACCGGCCGACCGAGGCCAATACCGTCTATTTCGGCGAGGTGGGCCTCTCCGGCGAGGTCCGCCAGGTCAGCCAGTCCGAGGCGAGGCTGCGGGAGGCGCACAAGCTGGGCTTCGCCGCCGCCGTGCTGCCGCGGCGGGTGGCGCGCGGTGGCCGGGCACCCCTGCCGACCGATGGGCTGAAGCTGACCGAGATTGGCCACCTGGCCGACCTAGTGGCGCCGTTTGCCGAAAGCACGGTGAAGCGCAAGCCGGCGGCCTGAGACCGGGCGGACGTCCCGCCGGGGTCAGTCGCGCAGGGCTGGTTGGCCTCGGGCGCAGCGGGCGGCTCATGCGGGTCGGCATTCATGCCGGCCCATGCGAGGCGCGCCCCTGGCGGCAGAATCCACGCCCGGCAGCATTCCCGCCGCCCGCTTTGCGCTATACCCGGCGGAACGATGCCGGAGGATGCCGCCATGACCCTTTCCCGCCGTGCCGCGCTGGCGCTGCCCCTGCTGGCCGCCCCACGCCTGGCCCTTGCCGCCGAATTCCCCGACCGGCCGATCCGCTTCATCTGCCCCTATGCCCCCGGCGGCAACGCGGATGTGACCAGCCGCATCCTCTCGGCGCCGCTGGCGGCGGAGCTCGGCCAGCCGGTGGTGGTGGAAAACCGCGCCGGCGCCGGCGGCAGCGTCGGTGCCCTGGCGGCGGCCCGGCTGCGGCCGGACGGCTACAGCGTCATGCTCGGCTCCAACGGGCCGCTTTCGGTCAACCCGACCATCCAGCCCAATATCGGCTACGACCCGCAGAAGGACTTCTCGTTCATCGGCCTGTGCTGCCGCACGCCGCAGACCATCGTGGTGAAGAAGGGCCTGGCCCCGAAGACGCTGGCGGAGTTCATGGACTATGCCCGCGCCCGGCCGGGCCAGGTCACGGTGGGGTCCTCGGGCGTCGGCAGCACGGCGCACCTGGCGCTGGAAACCTTCAACGCCATGACCGGCCTGCAACTGCAGCACGTGCCCTATGGCAGCGGCGGCGCCATGGCGCCGGACCTGGTGGCCGGCAACATCGACGCCGGGATCACCGAGATCAGTACCTCCCTGCCGCTGCACCGGGACACGCAGGTGCGGATCCTGGCGCTGGCCGCCGCCCGGCGGTCCGCCCTGGCGCCGGATATCCCGACCGCCGAGGAAGCCGGCGTGCCCGGCTACCGGGAGGCCGCCTTCCTGGGCTTGGTGCTGCCCGCCAATCCGCCGGCCGAGATCGTGGCGCGCTGGCACCTGGCGCTGTCCCGCGTGCTGGCCCTGCCGGAGACGCAGCGCCGGCTGCAGGAGGTTGGCAGCGTGGTGGCGGAGCCAGCCGAGCAGAGCCCGGACGGCTTCGGGGCCTTCCTGGCCGCCGAGTTGGCGCGCACCCGCACCGCCGCCACCCGGGCCGGGCTGCGCCAGGGGTAGCGGCATCGCCAGCGGCATCGCCGGCCGGTCAGCGGAAGCGGGAGTGACTCCCCCCTACCCCGCCGCTATACCGCCGGCCGATGACCTGGGCTGACCTGATCGTTGTGGCCGTGCTGGTGGTTTCCGCCGCCCTGGCCTTCATGCGCGGCTTCGTCGAGGAGGTCCTCGGCGTGGGGGCCTGGATCGGCGCGGTCCTGGCCGGGCTGGCCCTGCAGCCCCTCGTGCGGCCGCTGCTGGGCGGCATCGACCCGCCCTGGCTGGCCGACGCGCTGGCGGTGGCCGGCGTCTTCCTGGCCGTGCTGGTGGTGCTGAAGGTGGTCATCGGTTTCGTCGCCCGCCGGGTGCAGGACTCGGCGCTGGGCAGCACCGACCGCGCGTTGGGGCTGCTATTCGGCCTGGCACGGGGTGCGTTTCTGCTGGTGGTCGCCTATATTCTGGCAGGCATGGTGCTGCCCGGGGTTGATCGTTGGCCGCCGGTGGTGCGCGACGCGCGGTCGCTGCCGCTGGTTGCCTCCGGGGCGGATTGGGTCGTGGCCAGGTTGCCGCCACGGTTCCAGCCCTCGGTCCTGATGCCGCCGGCGCGGCCAGGGCCCAGCCTGGAAGACCTGGTTCGCCCGCCGGCGCGCAACCGCACGTGAGGAATTGGCATGGCTGACGCTTCGACGCACCCGTGGGATGACGACAAATTCCACGAGGAATGCGGCGTCTTCGGGGTTTGGAACGTCTCCGACGCCGCGGCACTGACGGCGCTGGGGCTGCATGCCCTGCAGCACCGTGGCCAGGAAGCCGCGGGCATCGTCTCGCTGGACGAGGGCGGGCGGTTCCATTCGCATCGTGGCCGCGGCCTGGTGGGGGAGAATTTCTCCGACGCCAAGGTCATCGCCAGCCTGCCGGGCCGCGCCGCCGTGGGCCACAACCGCTACGCCACCACCGGTGAGACGGCGCTGCGCAACGTGCAGCCGCTGTTCGCGGATTTCGAATTCGGCGGCTTCGCCGTGGCGCATAACGGCAACCTGACCAACGCCCACGCCCTGAAGCGCGAACTGGTCCGCCGCGGCAGCCTGTTCCAGAGCACCACCGACTCGGAGCTGTTCATCCAGCTGATGGCGATCAGCCTGTATTCGGCGGTGGAGGAGCGGCTGATCGACGCGCTGCGCCGCGTGCAGGGCGCCTACAGCCTGGTGGCGCTGCACAATGGCGCGCTGATGGGCGCGCGCGACCCTATGGGCGTGCGCCCGCTGGTGCTGGGCCGCACCGGCGGCACGGAGGGCGTTCCCGTCTCCTGGGTGCTGGCCAGCGAGACCTGCGCGCTGGAGATCGTCAGCGCCGAGTTCGTGCGCGACATCGAGCCGGGCGAGATCGTCATCATCGACGACAGCGGCGTCCGCAGCATCAAGCCGTTCGGCCGCGGCACCAGCCGGTTCTGCATCTTCGAATACATCTACTTCGCCCGGCCCGACTCGGTGATGGAGGGCATTCCGGTCTATGAGACGCGCAAGCGGATCGGCCAGGAACTGGCGCGGGAGAGCCATGTGCCCGCCGACGTGGTGGTGCCGGTGCCCGACAGCGGCGTGCCGGCCGCCATGGGCTACGCGACCGAGGCGGGGGTGCCGTTCGAGCTGGGCATCATCCGCAACCACTATGTCGGCCGCACCTTCATCGAGCCGACCGACCAGATCCGCAACCTGGGCGTCAAGCTGAAGCACAGCGCCAACCGGGCGATGATCGAGGGCAAGCGCGTCATCCTGGTGGATGACAGCATCGTCCGCGGCACCACCAGCAAGAAGATCGTGGAGATGGTGCGCGCGGCGGGCGCGAAGGAGGTGCACATGCGCATCTCCTCCCCGCCCACGACGCACAGCTGCTACTACGGGATCGATACGCCGGAGCGCGGCAAGCTGCTGGCGGCGCAGCACGACCTGGAGGAGATGGCGCGGATCATCGGCGTGGACAGCCTGGCCTTCATCTCGCTGGACGGGCTGTATCGCGCGCTGGGCCAGCCGGGGCGGGACGCGGCCAAGCCGGCCTATTGCGACGCCTGCTTCACCGGCGACTACGCCATTCCGCTGACCGACACGCGCGACAATACCGAGCGCCAGCTCAGCCTGCTGCACGCCACGCAATGAGGCCGCTGGAAGGTTCCGTCGCGCTGGTCACCGGCGCGTCGCGCGGCATCGGCGCCGCTGTCGCGGTGGAGTTGGCCCGGCTGGGCGCGCATTGCGTGATCACCGCCCGCACCCAGGGCGGGCTTGAGGAAACCGACGACGCGATCCGCGCGCTGGGCGGCACGGCGACGCTGCTGCCCTTCGACCTGGAGAAGGACGCCGAGATCGACAAGCTCGGCCCCAGCATCGTCGAGCGCTTCGGCCGGCTGGACGTGCTGGTGCATGCCGCCGGCGTGCTGGCCAAGCTGACCCCGGTGGCGCACATCATGCCGCGCGACTGGAAGGAAGCGGTGGGCGTGAACCTGACCGCCTGCTGGCGCCTGGTGCGGACCTGCGACCCGCCGCTGCGCGCGGCGCCGGCCGGGCGCGCGGTGCTGCTGACCGACAGCGTGGCGGCGGCGCCGGGGGCGTTCTGGGGCCTCTACGGCTTCGGCAAGGCCGGGCAGCAATACCTGGCGCAATCCTGGGCGGCCGAGGTGGCGCATACCGCGCTGCGGGTGAACCTGGCGGACCCGGGTCCGGTGGCGACGCATCTGCGCGCCAATGCCATGCCGGGCGAGGACCCGACGCAGCTGCGCCAGCCGGCGGATGTGGCGCCCGGCATCGCCGCGCTGTGCCTGCCCGCCGAGGTGCGCCAGGGCCAGGTCATCAGGATCTAGGTCGGCCGGCTGCCGCACGCTGCCGGCGGTTCCAGCGGCGATGGTCAGGCGCTGGTGGTGGCCTTCAGCCCGGCGCGCCAGCGGCGGAAGCGGCGCAGGCCGAGCCAGCCCAGCCAGGCCAGCGGCAGCCAGGGCAGCAGCGCGATGGCCAGGCCCAGCATGGCCCCGGCGCTGCGGGCCAGGATGCGGTGGGCGTCGCGCAGCTGGTCGGTGATGGGTTGCAGCCAGTGCGGCCGGCTCGGCTGGGCCTCCTGCGCCCGGTAGGTCAGGGCCACCGCGACCATGCCGGTCCGCAGTTGCAGCGCGCGCAGCTGGCTTTCGGCGCCTTCGATCTCACCCTGCACTCGCGCGAATTCGCGCTCCCAGGCCAGCAGGTCGGCGATCGGCATGTCCGGGTTGCGCTGCAGCACCGCGCGCAGCCGCTCGCGCAGGGCGCGCTGGGCTTCCAGCCGGGCGGTCACGTCCAGTGTCGGCGCGGTCAGGTCCTCGGCGGTTTCGCTGCGGGTGGCGACGGCGCCGGTGCTGGTCACCTTGGCCAGCAGGGCTTCCAGCGCCGCCGGCTGCACCCGCAGCCGCAGCAGGGCGCCGGGGTGGCCATAGGGCGCGTTGGTGCTGTAGCTGGACTCGATGATCTCGCAGGCCGGCAGGGCGCAGGCGGCGCCATGGGCCTGGAAGGCGCCGGCCAGCGCCCCTTCCGGGAATTGCAGGGTCAGCGCCAGCCGGCGTTCGATGGCGCGGCCGGCGGGGGTGGAGACCGCCGCGGGCGCGGGCGGCGGGGCGGGGGCATTGGCGGGGGCGGTGGCTTGCTGCCCGCCATCGCAGCCGGCCAGGATGAGCATCAGCACCAGCAGCGGGGCGAGCGGACGCATGGGCGATCACCGGCACGGGTTTGTTCCGCCCGCAGCCTTGCATGTCGGGGTTGCCGGCGCTACCGCCGCAGCATGAACTACCGCCACGCCTTCCATGCCGGCAACTTCGCCGATTGCCTGAAGCACGCGCTGCTGGTGTGGCTGCTGCGGGCGATGCAGCGCAAGGCCACGCCGCTGCGGGTGCTGGACACCCATGCGGGCATCGGGCTCTACGACCTGTCCTCGCCGGAGGCGCAACGCACCGGGGAATGGCAGGGCGGCATCGGCCGGCTGCTGGAGGCCGGGGAGCCGGCGCTGGCCGACTATGTGGCGCTGGTGCGGGCGGCCGGGGCGCCGGCGCTGTATCCGGGTTCGCCGGCGCTGACGCGGGCGCTGCTGCGGCCGCAGGACCATCTGCTGGCCTGCGAGTTGCACCCCGAGGACCACGCCACGCTGCGGGCTCGCTTCCGCGGCGATGCCCAGGTGGCGGTGCATCCGCGAAACGGGTGGGAGGCGCTGAAGGGGCTGACGCCCTTCCCCGAGAAGCGCGGCCTGGTGCTGGTGGACCCGCCCTTCGAGCAGGAAGGCGAGTTCGAGCGCATGGCCGCCGGCGTCGCGCTGGTCAGCCAGCGCTTCCGCGCGGCGGTGCAGGCCTGCTGGTACCCGATCAAGCATCGGGCGCCGGTGCGCGCCTTCCACACCGCGCTGCGGGAGACGGGGGTGCGCGATATCCAGGCCGCCGAGCTGTGGCTGCGCGAGCCGACCGACCCGACCAGGCTGAATGGCTGCGGCCTGGTGGTGGTGAACGCGCCCTGGAAGTTCGAGGCCGAGGGCGGCGAGATGTTGGCCGCGCTGCTGCGCCGGCTGGGCAACCGCGAGCCGGGTGAGGGCAGCGCCATGCTGCGGATTGCCGATGAGTAAGGTGGCGGTGCTGGGCGCTGGAGCTTGGGGCACGGCCCTCGCTTTGCAGGCGCTGCGTGCGGGCGCCGTGACCACGCTGTGGGCGCGCGACCCGGCGCGGGCCGCGGCCATGCGTGCCGCCGGCGAGAATGCGCGCTACCTGCCGGGCCAGGCGCTGCCGGCGGCGCTGGGCATCACCGCCGACCTGGCCGCCGCGCTGGACGGTGCCGCGCTGGCGCTGCTGGTGGTGCCGGCGCAGCACCTGCGCCCGGTGCTGGCGGCGCTGCCGGCCAAGGCCCCGCCGCTGCTGGTCTGCGCCAAGGGGGTGGAGCGAGCCTCCCTGCTGCTGCCGCTGGAGGTCTGCGCCGAGGCGCGGCCGGGGCTGGCGCTGGGGGTACTGTCGGGGCCGAATTTCGCGCATGAGGTGGCCGCCGGGCTGCCCGCCGCCGCCGTGGTGGCCAGTGCGGCAGCCGGCCCGCGCGACCTGGCGGACCGGCTGCTGGCGACGCCCGCCTTTCGCCTCTACGCCAGCGAGGACCCGATGGGCGTGCAGGTGGGCGGTGCGGCCAAGAACGTTGTCGCCATTGCCGCCGGCGTGGTCAGCGGCGCCGGGCTGGGGGAGAACGCCCGCGCCGCGCTGGTGACGCGCGGCCTGGCGGAACTGTCCCGCCTGGTGGTGGCGCTGGGCGGGCGGGCGGAGACGGCGGCCGGGCTTTCCGGCCTGGGCGACCTGCTGCTGACCGCGGCGGGGGCGGGGTCGCGCAATACCTCGCTGGGGTTGGCGCTGGGGCGCGGCCAGGGCGTGGCAGAGGTGCTGGCCGGGCGCCACGGCGTGACCGAGGGCGTGGCGACCGCCCCGGCGCTGCTGGCGCGGGCGGCGCGGGCCGGGGTGGAATTGCCGATCTGCGCCGCCGTGGCCGCGCTGCTGGCCGGCGAGGTGACGGTGCCGGAGGCGATCGCGCAGCTGCTGGCCCGGCCGCGACGCGGCGAGTAGCGCCCGGCCGCGGCGCGCTGCACGCGGTCGCAAAAACGGCGCGGCAGGGTTGCCGCGCCGCTGGTTCGCTTGGCCAAAGGGGGGGGGCGGGAGGGGCCTTACTTCGCGGAGAGGCCCTGGTCGGTCAGCACCACGCGGGTGATGCTGCAGATGTTGATGCGGTAGAGGTCGAAGCGGCGGCCATTATCCAGCACGGCGCGGATGTCATACGGCTCGCTGTACATGGCGGCGAAGCGCATCTGGCGGCCCGGCGGCAGCACGTTCTGGCCCAGTTCGTCGCGCGTGAAGTCCGGGCGGGACGAACGGTCGAAGTAGAACTCGTTCACCGTGCGGCTGGACTGGTTGACGAAGTCGAAGCGCGTATCGCAGCGCTGGGCATGGGCCGGCGCCAGGGCCGAGGCGGCCAGGAGGGCCGCGGCGGGGGCGATGGCGAGGGCGAGGCGACGGAGCATGGCGCGGTCCTTGGGAGGCGTTTCGTTCCAGCCAGGATAGGTCTGGTCAGGCCGTTGCCACAAGCGCCAACGATGTCATGCTTTTCTGGCGGCCAGGCGTCATTCCCCGCGCAGCGCGGCGCCGGCGGCCAGCGGCGCCAGCGGCAGCGCGGCGGCCAGCAGCGCCGCCAGCAGCAGCAGGTAGGGGCGCGCTTCAAGCCCGGCGGCGGCGGCCTCGATACCCGCCGCGCCGAAGATGACGGCGGGAATGGCCAGCGGCAGCACCAGCAGCGGCAGCAGCACGCCACCGCGCCGGGCGCCCAGCGTCAGCGCCGCGCCGGCGGTGCCCAGCAGGGAGAGGAAGCCGGCGGCCAGCCCCAGCACCAGCACCGCCACGCTCCAGGCCTCGGTCGGCAGGTTCAGCATGGCGCAGGCGATGGGCGTGGCCAGCATCAGCGGCAGCCCGGTGGTCAGCCAATGCGCCAGCGCCTTGGCGGCGCAGACCGCGGCCGGGCCCAGGCCGGAGAGCAGCAACTGGTCCAGCGTGCCGTCCTCGGCATCGGCGCCGAACAGCCGGTCCAGCGGCAGCAGCGCGGCCAGCAGCGCGGCGGCCAGCAGCGCGCCGGGCGCCAGCCGCGCCAGCGCCTGCGGCTCTGGCCCGACGCCGAAGGGGAACAGCGCGGCGACCAGGACGAAGAACATCACCGCGGCCAGGGTATCGGCGGGGTGGCGCAGCGCCAGGCGCAACTCGCGGCCGAGCAGGGCGAGGAAGGCGGTCATCGGCCGCACCGAGCGTTCAAAGCCGCAACTCCCGCGCGCCGGGCAGCGGCAGCGGCAGGTGGGTGGCGGCCAGCACCATGCCGCCGGCGGCGCGGTGCGTTGCCAGCAGCGCGCCCAGGCGCTCCACACTGGCGCTGTCCAGCCCTACCGTCGGCTCGTCCAGCAGCCAGAGCGGCGCCGGCGCCAGCGCCAGCCGGGCCAGCGCCAGCCGGCGCTTCTGGCCGGAGGACAGCACCCGGGCGGGCAGCCCGGCCAGCTCCGCCAGGCCCAGTGCGGCCAGCGCCGGCGCCACCTGGCCGCCCCACAGCCGGGCGTAGAAGGCCAGGTTCTCGGCCGCGGTCAGCGCCGGCTTCAGCGCGTCGCCATGGCCGATGTAGCGCAGCCGCCGGGCATGGGCGGCGCGGTCCGCCAGCGCCTCGGCGCCATCCCACAGCAGGCGGCCTTCCAGCGGGGAGAGCAGCCCGGCCAGCACGCGCAGCAGGCTGGACTTGCCGGCGCCGTTGGCGCCCACCAGCAGCACGGCATCGCCAGCGGCCACGGAAAAGCTGAGGTCGGCGAAGACCACGCGTTCCCCGCGCAGGCAGGCCAGGGCCTCGGCGCGCAGCATTCTCAAAACCCTATCGCCACGATACGACCCCCGCCCCGTGGACCCCGCCGGCCCTGCGTGCTTAAACGCCGCTTATCTGGCGCCCGGCCTGGGCGCAACGCTGAGAAAGGTTTTGGCAGATGCGGATGATCGGGCAGGATACGTTGAAGACCCGCCGGACCCTGGTGGTGGACGGCAAGACCTACAACTATTTCAGCCTGCCCGAGGCCGCGAAGGCGATCGGCGACATCACCCGCCTGCCGCACAGCCTGAAGGTGCTGCTGGAGAACGTGCTGCGCTACGAAGACGGCCGCAGCTACACCACGGACGACGCCAAGGCGATTGCCGGCTGGCTGCCCGCCGGCCATTCCGAGAAGGAAGTGCCGTTCCGGCCCTCGCGCATCCTGCTGCAGGACTTCACGGGCGTGCCGGCGGTGGTCGATCTCGCCGCCATGCGCGACGGCATCATCAAGCTGGGTGGTGACCCGCGCAAGGTGAACCCGCTGCTGCCGGTTGACCTGGTCATCGACCACTCCGTCATGGTGGACTTCTCGGGTTCCGCCGACGCGCTGCAGAAGAACGTGGATGTCGAGTTCGAGCGCAATGGCGAGCGCTATGAGTTCCTGCGCTGGGGCCAGAGCGCCTTCAACAACTTCCGCGTCGTGCCGCCGGGCACCGGCATCTGCCACCAGGTGAACCTGGAATACCTGGCCCAGGTGGCCTGGACCACGACCGATGCCGGCGACACCTATGTGTACCCGGACAGCTGCTACGGCACCGACAGCCACACCACCATGGTGAACGGCCTGGGCGTGCTGGGCTGGGGCGTGGGCGGCATCGAGGCGGAAGCCGCCATGCTGGGCCAGCCGATCGCCATGCTCATCCCGGATGTCATCGGCTTCAAGCTGACCGGCAAGCTGCGCGAGGGCGTGACCGCCACCGACCTGGTGCTGACCGTGACGCAGATGCTGCGCAAGAAGGGCGTTGTCGGCAAGTTCGTCGAGTTCTACGGCGCCGGCCTGAACGACCTGGCGCTGGCGGACCGTGCCACCATCGCCAACATGGCCCCGGAATACGGCGCCACCTGCGGCTTCTTCCCGGTTGACGCGGTGACGCTGGGCTACCTGAACCTGTCCGGCCGCGACGAGCACCGCATCAAGCTGGTGGAAGC